>DIWU01000022.1 GCA_002428525.1 bacterium UBP14_UBA6098 | reverse complement strand
ACTCGAAGAACTGGACATTCGTCGTAACGACGATCGGCGCGTCCCAGTTCTCGCAGGCGAGGTCGTGGGGGGAGGGCTCGTCGTCGCCGTCGTAGCGGTGGTTTTTATCCTCTTCCTCGAAATTGCTGTGATGCTCGACGACGGCTTTGCTCATGTCGTCCGCTTTTCCTTTGCCGAAAGCCTTGCGGAATTCTTCTGCGTTCTGCTCGATGATGCTCGTGTAAGGGATAACATAGATTACGCGGTCCATGCCGTGCTTTATCGCGTGTTTGAGGGCGAACGCCAGCGAGGACAGCGTTTTGCCGCCGCCGGTCGGGACGGTCAGCGTGAACAGGCCGGGGTCGAGTTCGGCGGCCTCTCGGCAAGCCTGCAAAACGAGGTCGCGGTTGCGGTTGAGGTCGCTTGTATCCTTGAGCGGCTCGAACTGCGCCAGATGCGCGTCGATCTTCTCCGATAATTCCTTCAGGCTCGGGTAATCCTTGCGGATTTGCTCCTTCTCCGGCGTCTCGAACCACTCGGCGTCGAGCCTGTCGGCATCGACCAGCGCGGAGAAGACCATGCGAATTAGAAAAGACATGCGAAAGGCTATGTCCTTCGCGTCTTTCGTGCCCTCGAGTAGGAAGGCGATGTCGTCGAAGGATAGGTCGGGTTTGACGGAAAACTCATTCGGGCAATTTTCTTTGTAGGGTTCGACATTTTTCGTGAGCCTACCTTTGAGGCAGGATTCATCGCCTGCTAATCCGGAATCTCCGTTGATAAGCCCCGTGTGATGGCTGGCGATCACATATTCGAGAATACGGCCGATAGCCATTTCTTGCGGTGAACCGGAGAAATTTTCGTTTGCGATTTGTGCTCCGGCAGTGGAATGATCAACCTTTTCGTTACTTCCGTTTATTCTTCGCTGGAATTTCTGCGAGAACTTCCCCAAGTCGTGCCAGCGCGCGGCGGCACTTGCGAGTTTAGCGAGATGCTCAAGTTCAATAATGGGTTTTTCGCGTTTGAAGAAGCCCTCTGCGAGTTCCGCGACGTCTTCAAGGTGTTTTTCGACGGTTTGCTCTCGTTTGTCCTTGGATTTTCGGGCAAGATATTCCTCGTAAGTCATTTCTTCTCCCTCGGGTTGGGTTTAACGATATGTATTCTTCACAAAATAAAATGTGAGTTGATTAATGTCAAGCACTATCTTTTGGAATAAACCTTGTTCTTAAAGAATCTCGAGGGCATTACTCAAAACAGGGATAAACTATTGATATTATTAAAAGTATAAAATATTAAGCTAAATGTTTGCCGCTGAAAGTTCTTAAAACTAATAGAATTCGGCTCATTTCACCTGTAAGTCCAATTCGAGAATTATTACAGGAATATGTAAGATTAAAATACTATTTACATGTGCAGGTGCGTCTATGATCCCATGATGCTAACTGAATCTGAAAAAGCACGCGCGCGAAGCCAATTTCACAATAATAGCCCCGAGCAACGATAGAGAGCTTTGTCGAGAGTTATCCTATTGTCGTTCTCGGACAGATACGTTGAGCGCCTATAAAGTGAGAGAAGTAAATACTATATCATATTGCTATTCAATGTGTTAGTGCGAAGTCTTTAACTTGAAAGTGGGTAAAATTCCACAAAAGAGCGGTTGAGCAGTATGAAGGAGCGGTGTTGTCAAGTAAAAGCGCTAAGCGGCGTGGTAAAAGAGCGGTCGGAATCGACGAAAGAGCGGAGGGAAAGGGCAAAGGAGCGCTGGGGTTTCATGAAGGAGCGGCGGTGTCAAGTAAAAGATCTAAGCGGGGTGGTAAAAGAGCGCGCTCTTTTATGAATCCGCAAGGCTCTTTTAACGATACCGAGGGGGTTTTGTGAATCAAGTCCAAGATTTTTTAGGCCGGCCTCGATTTCGCAACTAAAAGGCTTGACTCCGACGGTGTTGCTGATTAATCATTTCATCCCGAAAAAGTGTAACCTATGTTCGGGAATTCAACTTATACTTTATTAACTGACTTAATCGGGGGAGTTACCTGCCGACTATTAAAGTGCCGTTACAAATAATTTGCCCATCTCTAATAAGGACATATATATATAGCCCATCCTTCACTAATTTTCCACTTCCGTCGCGACAGTCCCAATATCGGTTGCCGACCTCGCTGAAATCCGTTGCCGGGCCGATATTCGCGCTATATACTAATGTATTCCGAACATCGAAGATCGAAAGCTCCGCAGGGCCGGAGAACATATTTGGATAGTCGAAAATCGCGACATCGTTAATTCCGTCGCCGTTGGGGGTGACCGGATTAGGATAGCGATTGCATCCGACAGAAAGGTCGATCATGAACCACCACGAGAAAACCGCCTCGTTAGGGGGGCAGTAATCCGGCGAATCGCCCGACATGACGGAGACGATGACTGAATCGCTATGCAGGAAAGCAACACCGAGCTGTGCGCAATCGATCGCGCAGTTGAGTGTATCACCGGCGAAAATATAATCGAATCCGGGAACGCCGATGGGGAAGGGCGATTCGTTTATCGAAATCGAAACAAGCGAGGAATCGATGCCGGAAAGCCCGTCAACTATTGCGAAATTCAAGGTCGGATAGGGGGTTTCCATAATAGTGCCTGTCGGAGGCTCGAAACGAATCACTTGCGGGGATGAAAGATCGACATAGAAAACCCCGCCAGACAGAACCGAGGCCGCAATTCCAAGGCCGTTGGAGAGCGAATCTAGGCTCCAACGAACCGTATCGCCGTCGGCCCACGGGGTCGAGGGCGTGAAGACGAGCGTTGAGTCGTCGAGCATTGAAAGCTCTGCATCTGCGAGGCTGTAGGTGACGCCCTGAACAGAGAAACGAATCGACATTGTATCGACCTCGCCCTCGTCGTCGATAACGAGGCGGATATCTTGGTCGTTGCAGGCCGTCCATGCGCCGTCGAACGGGTCGATCAGCCTGCTCCAAGGCGGCGCGCAGTCGATTACAAAGATTGTTCCCTCGTCGTCGCTGAAGCATCCCTCGGGCGAGATCACAACCACAGTGTATGTCGTTGTGGTTGTTGGAGATACAGTTAACGAGCGGGTCGTGTCGCCCATGGGGAACCATAGATAGATATTCCCCGGAACATCCGGCGTGACTGTCGGAGAGATCGTGGTTGTATGTCCCCTGCAGATTGTAGTGTCCTTAAGCTCGACAATCGGGTCTTCATTGACGACAATAGTCACCGAGGTTGAATCGATGCAATCCAGTCCATCTGAAACGATAACCCAATATGTTGTAGTGCTTTCGGGGCAGGCCTCTGTTCTGAATGATGTTGTATCTGATAAAAATACCGATGGGCGCCAAAGGTAAGACCAAATACGGTCCGGAGCGCCGGTGGTGTCGAGGTCCGCGCGAAGCTGGGAACAACCGCCCGCGCAAATCGAGGTGAACTCCGCGTCGATATTCACCGAGAAGCTGTTCGGCTCGGGAATGAAAGGGCAATATGTTCGCGAAACCGGGCCGCCGCTGTCCCATGTCACCTCGATATCGTAGCATGCTGAGGTGCCATAAGCCGAGGGATCGATATCGATTGTCCATGTGACGAGCCTGCTTCCGCCATAGCCGGACAGCGATCCGAGGTTCACTGGATTGAGTCCGCCCGCCAAAGAAAGAGTAGGTGGGAGGGTTAATGTCACTTCGACATCATCCACCGATGTCGCGCCGGGGTTAGTGATCATCGCGCTGAGGGTGAAGGGATTTGGTGTGATTCCGGTGCAACCGGTGGAGAATGCCGGAACTCCGGCATTAATCGTTAAATCGAGGCCGGGAGTGATCTCGCCGATTCCGTAATAGGTGACGAATACCGCCGAATCGCCCTCACAAACATGGCGCGGATACCATTTAACCATGGTTGCAGAGTCGCCGAATGTTCCTCCGGTTAGGGCTATCCATTCGCTGTCGTCCCAGCCGTTGCCGAAGGCGCTACCCCATGCGCCATACCAGAAGACATCGGGCTCCACCGCCTCGAAACCGATGAGAATACCGAGCGCGGTGAGCGCACCGGGTGCGGGGGGGTAGCCACCCTGATAGGCGCGCCAAATCGCAGGCACGCTGAACCCGAAGAAAATCTCCGCGATTCCGGTATATCCATGCGCGGTCGCGATGCGAGCCGCGTCGTCGGTGTCGAGCATTGTGTCGTAAAAGACCAAACAACCGACATCGTGGCAAGCGCCGTCCGCGGGTTTCATGATGGTTTTGAATTTGACCTGTTCGTTCTCGCCGGGGGCGCCGCCGAGGCTAACAGTCGTGATCTCTTGGCGGATATAAACCCCGTTCCAATTGTTCCAAATCGAATAGGCAACATTGTCCGATAAATAGTTAGAGCTTGTGTTTGGCATTGTCCCGTCGGTTTTGCCGGAATTGCCGTCAACATAGTAGATAATCCAACCGGTTCCGGGAGCGCTGGGGAAGGAATAGGTCAGTTTGCGGTATGCTCCTGTTCCAAAGCGGTCGCCGCCTTCTTCGAACTCACCGGTAGTTTCGTCGATATAGGCACCGACATAGCCGTTCTGCACGAACCAATCCATCGGCTCGGCAGGTCTTTCGAGCCTCGGTCTTGCGGTTTCGGAGGATGCAACGAGTGCGGCTTTCCATTCGGAGTAGCCGACAGGGTCGGAGAATATATCCGGTGCCTCCGAGAATGTTTCCACGGCCATCGAGGCCGGAATCAGGGTAAATAGAATAAGAAAAACCGATATAAAAAATCTCATCTAAGACTCCTTTTATAAATCAATTTTTATAAATATATCCATGTTCCGGAAGAATTCAACCAAATAAAGGCCAGCGGAATTTGTCACTATTTATGTGTATTCCTTTAGGATTCCTTTAGAATCGGCGGTTAGGATTAGCATCCCTTTTAGCGATTCATATGTTTGCCAACCCCTTAGTTTACGGGTTCTCGAGCGAAACGACCTGAACAATAACTCGATCTGGTTGGTCGTTCGAACTTTTTTCACCAGATTTTCTGGCACCTCAAAATAAGCCATAGCATCTTCGGCGTGGCGATGGAGACAGCTCAAAGCGCGCTCATTAATGACCGGGCTGGAGTTTATTTTCGCCAACGCCATAAAATAGCCCCAGGGAGTTTTTGCCGACCAAGCCGACTTGAATTCAGCTCTTGCGTGAAAGATAATCTCGGCGACAAATATGTCAATCATTATTTTCATGAAAACTGTTTATTTTGCATGTTTTCGCGCATCTCGCCGAGGCCAAAAGTATGCGACATCTCGTCCTCGTCTTCAATTCAGCCGCGACCAAGCTCTATCATCTCGGTTGCGGAAAGATTTCGCTGAACACTATGTCTAACGCTCTTGCTCAAAGACCGTCCGAAGTTTTCCGAGACTTTTTCTATCGGCTTTTACAAAAAACCCCTAGAAAACAGATGAAGATTGGCAGAAATTTTAAGAAGTTCGTTTCGATAGTCGATGCTACATGCATGCCGATGAAAGG
>DIWU01000018.1 GCA_002428525.1 bacterium UBP14_UBA6098 | reverse complement strand
CGAAACGTGGTCGTTGAGTAGCCCGCGAGGGCGTATCGAAACGGCGGTTCCGGGGCCGGGGGCGGCGCGCTGGCGCGGGGGTGGTCTTTGGGTTGCGGAGGGGATTTTTGTGCGGCGAAAAAATTGCTGTTAGCGATAGACTGACGAATCGCAAAAATCGTGACAGCGCGCGGGGGGTGGGCGACGGAAGCGCAATCAACCTCACTCGGAAAAGCGCGCTCCAACGCGCTTCGTGTAACCGCCTTTTACCCTTTACCTTTTACCCTTTACCTTTCATCCTTAACCTATCTCACTATAGATAGATCGGCGTATTTCAGGAGAAGCTTTTTCGTGCCGTATTTTGGGAAGGCGACGGTCAGGACGGCGTTTTCGCCCCAGCCCTTGACGGCCTGAACCTGCCCGCGGCCAAAGAACGGGTGTTCGACGATCGTTCCGGGGTTAATCGCGCCGCCGGCAAACTTCTCGACCTTTGAGGAGGAATGTCTTTGGAAAATCTCCTCCGGCGGCATAGTTTTCTTGTCGCCCTCGAGAAGCTCCTCGGGGATTTCGTCGATAAACCTGCTTCTGGCGCCGATTCGCTCGTCGCCGAAGTAGTGCCGCGAGGTTGCCCACATGAGGCTAACATTCTTTCGAGCGCGCGTGACCGCGACATAGAAAAGCCGCCGCTCCTCCTCCAGCTCGGAGTTGGACTCCATCGAGCGGCCGATCGGGAAAAGACCCTCCTCGAGGCCGCAGATATAGACTGAGTCGAACTCGAGGCCCTTTGCCGCATGGACAGTCATCAGGCTGACCGACTCCTCGTCGGGCTGATATTCGTCGATGCCCGAGAGAAGCGAGGCCTCGATTATGTAGGCGTTTATCGAGGGATCTTCGGGGTGAGTATTTGCGAATTCGATTCCCGAATTGACAAGCTCGGAGAGGTTTTCGAGGCGCGCACGAGCCTCGAGGCCGCCATCCTGTTCGAGCATAGAAAGATAGCCGCTTTCGCGGAGTGTTTGCGCGACGACCTCGCCGGCGTCGGACTTCTTTGCTGTGAGTCTAAGTTCCTCGATCAGTTCGAGAAAATCGGCGAAACCCTTGCGCGAGTTAGGGGTTAGATCCTCGAGGTTGCCGCCGATGAGGGTTCGATAGAGGCTCGTTCCGGCGGCGCGGGAAAGCTCCTTGAGCCGACACATCGATTTCAACCCGACGCCGCGGCGCGGCATATTCACCACGCGGGAGAAGGAGATGTCGTCGTCGGGGTTGTAGATCAGCCGGAGATAGGCCATGATGTCCTTGATCTCCGCGCGCTCGAAAAAGCGTATTCCGCCGATAATAATATGGGGGATCTGGAGCTTGGTCAGCGCTTCCTCGAGTAGCCTCGAGTGGGCGTTGATCCGATAAAGCACCGCGATGTCTTTGCCGGAGGTTCCCGAATCGATCTCGTCCTTGATCGAGCGGGCGATGAGTTTGGCCTCGGCGTATTCGTCCGGAAGTTTATACAGCTTGATTTTATCGCCCTCGGCGCCGTTTGTCCAAAGGGTTTTCTCATGGCGCTCGGAGTTATTTGCGACGACCGAGCTTGCCGCCTTGAGTATAGTTGTTGTCGAGCGATAATTCTGTTCGAGGCGGATTATCTTCGCGCTGGTGAAATCGTCCGGGAATTCAAGGATATTGCGCACCTCCGCGCCGCGCCAGCTATATATCGACTGGTCGTCGTCGCCGACGACGGTGATATTTCCGTGGTAGCCCGAGAGTAGCTTTATCAGCTCATACTGGGCGTGATTTGTGTCTTGGAATTCATCGACGAGGACATACTGGAATTTTCGCGAGTATTTGCGGCGAACCTCCTCATGCTCTTGAAGAAGGCGCACCGTGAGAAGAATCATATCGTCGAAATCGACGGCGTTGTTTGTTTTAAGGGCGTCCTGATAGGCCGTCCACAGCTTGGCGAAGGCCTTTTCGTCCTTGGTGGAGGGCACAAAATCCTCCGCGCAGACGAGGCGGTTTTTAAAGCCCGAGATCGCGCCGAGTATCCTCTTCGGGTCATACTCCTTCGGGTCGAGGCCGGCCTCGGTTATAACCTCTTTCATGAGGCGCTTCTGGTCGAGATCGTCGTAGATCGAGTAGTTTTCGGCGAGGCCGATCTTATCGCCGTCCATACGGAGCATCTTTCCGCAGGTGGCATGGAAGGTTCCGAGCCAAACACCGGCGAGTGAACCCCCACAGAGGCTCTGCACTCGCTCGCGCATCTCGCCTGCGGCCTTGTTTGTGAAGGTGACTCCGAGGATTGCGCGCGGATCGATTCCCAGTTCGAGGACGAGGTAGGCGATTTTATAGGTTAAAAGCCTTGTTTTTCCGCTTCCCGCGCCGGCGAGGACAAGAACCGGCCCCTCGGTGGCGAGCACGCCCTCGAGTTGCATATCGTTGAGGTCTTCGGAAAATTTACTCAAGGACATTATTGCCGATCCGTGTTGGGTTTGACTCTCAGCTTGCCCTTCTCGTCTTGGCAACTCCATTTGCCGGAGGGGGAAACCTCGGGCGATAGGCCCCGCTGTCGAACCTGATCGACTGAAAGGTCTGCGGGGCGGACTATTCTATCGATGATGCCGAACTGCATCGCGAGTGATATCGTCGGGTCGAGGTGGTCGATCGTGACGAAGGCGATTCTATCTTCGTCGAGCCATAAAAAGGCGCGTTCATCGACGAGGGAGTCGGTATGAAATTCGAGGCTACGCTTTGATATATCAACCATGAAGAGATTGAGCATTTTATCGGGGGCCTCGATAAACTCGGCCTTTGCGATGAGGAGCAGGTATTTCTCCGATGGCCCGACCGAAAGGCGCGCCGGTATATCGAGGATTGCGGGGTCTGTAAAGAAATCCTCGCACTCGCCGTTTTGAAGGTCAATGCTTTGCAGGCCCTTTTCCATTGTGTAGAGGACTTTTCGGCCGCCGGAGTAGAACTCGATCTGGCCGACCGCGGTCGGTAGCTGGCGAACGCGAAAGTTCGAGTCGATTTGGCCGCTTGTCGGATCGATAGCGGCGAGCCAAAGTTCCACCGACAGCTTGGGGTTTCGCTTCACCCCTCCCGCAACGAAGCCGCGCTCGATATCTCGGACGTATGCGACAAGCGTGTCGCCGGACCATGCGAAGGCGGTGATTCGCGCCTCTTCATATTCGGTGACCTTGCCACCGACGCAAGCGAGGCCTTGGAGCACAGCGGCGATTAGGCATGCCGCAAGGAGAACCTTTTTCAAGGGAAAACCTCCGATTTAGATATCGAGATTGCGAACATCGAGAGCGTTGGCCTGAATGAACTCGCGGCGCGGCTCGACCTTGTCGCCCATAAGCGTCGAGAAGATAATGTCCGCCTCGGCGGCGTCCTCGAGGTGGACTTTGAGGAGCCTGCGCAATTCCGGATTCATTGTTGTTTCCCAGAGCTGGTCGGGGTTCATCTCTCCAAGACCCTTGTATCGTTGGATCTTTTTGCCCTTGCGGCCGGCGTCGAGAACGAAATTCAAAAGCTCGCTGAAACGTTCGAAGGTCATCTCCTCATTTTCGTAAAGCACCTTGAGCGGCGGCCGGGCGAATTTCGATAGCTTCGCCGCGGAACGTTTCAGTTCTTTGAACTCGGGCGAGTCGATGAGGTCGAAATCGAGCACGATTTTGCCCTTTATCTCGCGTTGGGAGTAGTGGATGATGCCCTTCCACGAAAGGTGTTCCGGGTCGCGCGCGGTTTCGATGTTGATATTGAAGGAGGAGCGTTCGAGCTCGGTTTTAATCTTATGAAGCTCTTCCAAGAACGCGACCTGATCCTCGGCGAGGTTGCGGTCGATTTTTTCCGCGAGGGCAATCTTCTCGACGATGTCCGAGGCGCATCCTCTGCGGACGAAATAGCCCTTAACGCGGTTGAACCGCGCGATTTGGTCGAGATAGGCCTCGAGCCTTTTGCCCGTAATCTCCTGACCATTTTCGCAAAGGAGGCGCAGGGTTTGCGCGCCCTCCTCGATGAGGTATTGGTGCATCTGTTCTTCGTCGAGGATATACTTTTTCTCGCGAGATTGCTTGATGCCGTAGAGCGGCGGCTGAGCGATATAGAGATAGCCGCGCTCGATGATCTCCGGCATCTGGCGATAGAAGAAGGTCAGAAGCAGGGTTCTGATATGCGCGCCGTCGACATCGGCGTCGGTCATGATGATTACGCGGTGGTAGCGGAGCTTTTCGATATCGTAGCCCTCGTCGCCGATACCGCATCCGAGGGCGGTGATCAAATCCTTGATAACAGCGCTTTTGAGCATCTTGTCGAAGCGCGATTTCTCGACATTGAGGATCTTTCCTCGAAGCGGCAGGACGGCCTGAAACTTCTTGTCCCTGCCCTGCTTGGCACTGCCTCCGGCCGAGTCGCCCTCGACGATGAAAAGCTCGGAGGATTCGGGGTCTCTGGCCTGACAATCCGCGAGTTTGCCGGGGAGGGCGGCGGAATCGAGCGCGGATTTTCGGCGTGCGAGGTCTCGCGCTTTGCGGGCGGCCTCGCGGGCGCGAACCGCGCTCATCACCTTCGTGACGATGAGCTTTGCGGTCGAGGGGTTTTCCTCGAGATAGGCCGCGAACTCCTCGTTCATGATCTGCTCGACAATGCCCTTGACCTCGGAGTTGCCGAGCTTGGCCTTGGTCTGCCCCTCGAACTGCGGGTTCGGAAGCTTGACTGAAATGACTGCGACGAGGCCCTCGCGGACATCGTTTCCGGTCATAGCCACTTCTTCCTTCGAGAAGTTCTTGTCCTTCGCGTAGAAATTCAGCGTCCGAGTGAGGGCGGCCTTGAAGCCGGTCTCGTGTGTTCCGCCGGAGACCGTGTTGATATTGTTCGCGAAGGTGTATAGCGTGCTGTTGTAGCTGTCGTTGTATTGCAGAGCGACCTCGAGCGTCATGCCGTCCTTTTCCTTTTCGAAATAGAAGGGCTTGGAACCGATAGTGTCGCGAGCGCCGTTGAGGTATTGGACGAACTCCTTGATTCCGCCTCTATAGAGGAACTCGTGGGTTTTCGCCTCGCGGCTCTCGCCGACTCGCTCGTCGTTGATAATGATCTTCAGGCCTTTGTTTAAAAAGGCCAGCTCGCGGAGCCTCGAGGACAGTATCTCGAAGGAGAAATCGGTGGACTCGAAGATCTTCGGGTCGGGGAAAAAGGTGACCTTAGTGCCGCGTTTGTTGGTTTTGCCGCCCTGAGCGAGCGGTGCGAGCGGGACACCGCGCTCGTATTCCTGCCGATAGACGAAGCCGTCGCGCCAAACGATCAGCTCGAGATACTTCGAGAGGGCGTTGACAACACTGATGCCGACGCCGTGGAGACCGCCGGAGACCTTGTAGGAATCGTTGTCGAACTTGCCGCCGGCGTGGAGCTTGGTCATAACGACCTCCGCGGCGGACTTCTTCTCGCCCTTATGATAATCGACCGGAATTCCGCGGCCGTTGTCCTCGCAGGTGATCGAACCCTCGGCGTGAATTGTGACAATAATCTTGTCGCACTCGCCGGCGAGGGCCTCGTCGATCGAGTTGTCCACGACCTCGTAAACCAGATGGTGAAGCCCCTCCGGCCCGGTCGAGCCGATATACATAGCCGGCCTTTTCCGAACCGCGGAAAGGCCCTCTAATACTTTAATAGAATCTGCTGAATAGTGCTCAATCTCGCCCATAATCATTTCCACTTTCAAATAAGATGAATCCTCGAAATCCTTTTTTCGCCAAAAAAGGCGTTAATCTTCTCGACAAGCTCCTCTTTCATCATCGCAAGTTCGTTACGCCATGAGGAGTCCGCGACGCGCAGGAATAGAATCCCGCTTTCGACGGCGTAGGCCTCGGCCTTCTCCGCGATTCGAGCGCCGGCGATCTCGTCCCAGCGCTGAACAACCTCGCTCTCCTTGATGCCCATCTCGAGGCCCTTCGAGAAGAGTATCCTCCTGATGATCGACGACAGAGGCTCAGGTTGCATTCGCCCTCCTAATCTTTCCGACATCCTCGAAAGTGAACAGCGCGCCGCCCTTCGGCGATTCTATCTCCCTCGGCGAGGCGATTATCACCTGTCCGTAACGGGAGGCGGCTTGAATGAAGCGGTCGGTGTTCTCCGGGTCGAGTTCGGAGAAGCAGTCGTCGAGGAGAAGTGTCACCTCGTCCCGAATGTTTCGGTGAAGCAATTCGGAGGCGGCGAGTATCGCCGCGATCGAGGCCGCGCGAGCCTGCCCCCAGCTTCCGAACCTCGAGAGTTCGTCGCTATTTTTATAGAACTGAGCGTCGTCGCGATGGGGGCCTATCGCGGTCTCGCACGATTCGAGGTCCAGTCTTCGCCTCGCGGAGAGCTTTTCATAGAAAGCCGCGCTCAAATCGCCGACGCTCAAAGACTCGACCTTGATTGTCGGGATATATTTTACCGAAACGACCGCCCCTTCGCCACCCATTATTTCCAAATAAATCTGCTGTGTAAGTTTTGATAAATCAATAATATAGCGCTCGCGAGACTCCATAACAAAGGCCGCTTCCGGCGCTATGGCCTCATCGATGGTATCGATGAGGATGAGGCCGCCGGCCATCTTGCCGCTACGGACGCCCTTCAGGGCGGAATTACGTTCCGCGACGAGCTTCCGGTAGCGGCCGAGGGCGTTTGTGTATTCCGGGCTGATTTGGCAAAGCACCGAATCGAGCATCCTTCGCCGGACAGTCGGCGAGCCTTTGACGAGGTTTATCTCCTGCGGGCCGATAGTGGTCATAGGAAACACGCCGAGCAGTTCGGTCATCTTCGGGACCGGCTTTCCGCAGAGCTGGACCTCCTTGCGGCCTCCGCGCACAAGCTTAATCGAGACATCCTGTCTTCGCGAGGGGCCTTTGCCGGAGATGATCGAGAAGGGTTGGCCGTTGGCGATGACATCGCCGGAGCGCTCCGACCAAGGAGATCCGCCAAGCCCCAGATGGGCTATAGCCTCCAAGAGGCTTGTTTTGCCGACGCCGTTTTGACCGACAATCCGATTGAACCCCGGATCGAACTCGAGCTCCGCCTCTTCGTAGGCCCTGAACGATTGAAGACGGAGCTTTGAGATCAACCCTCTTCCTCCGGAAGCCTAAGCGGCATGAGGATGGAAAGGTATTCCTCGCTCTCCTTCTGGGGGAGCGGAACGAAAAGCGCGGCTGAAAGGGGGTTTTTCATTAGGATTTTCACCTCGTCTGTCTCGAAATGGCGCAGGACTTCGAGCAAGTAATTCGAATTGAAGCCGATCTTGATCGGCTCTTCGGAGTAGTCTATCGGGATCTCCTCGTAGGCCTCGCCGCTGACATCGTAGTCGGAACAACTTATCGCGAGCTTGTCCTCTTTCATCGAGAATTTGACCAGATGGGTCAAGGGGTTAGAGAGGACAGCCGCCCGTTTGACCGCGGAGATGAGGAGGTTGCGGTCGCAGATCATGACATTCTTGTTTTCCTTCGGAATGACCTGATTATAGTCGGGGAATCTCTCGCCGATGAGCTTTGTTGTGAGGGTGAAGCCGCCGATAACAATTCGCGCGGTTCCCTCGCCGCAACGGATTATAACATCCCCCTCGGCGTCGCCGAGCATCTTGTTGAGGTGGCTCACAGTTTTGGCGGGAACATTAAGCTCCAGCTTGTTGGTTTGATCGAGCGGGGCGGTTTTCTTAAGCAAAGTGAGCCGGTGCCCGTCGGTGGCGACGGAGATGATCTCGTTTTGGTAAATCTCGATTAAAAGACCGGAGAGCGCGATACGCGCGACATCGACGGAGATTGCGTAGGACGATCCGAAGATTACCCTCTTGAAATCCTCGGCCTTGATCGAGATATCGAACTGCTCGCCGCGCATAATATCTTCCGCGGGGTAGTCATCTTTTTCGACGCCGCCGATGAAGAACCTTCCTGTGCCTTGAGAAATCTCGATCCGCGACTTGTCGCGCTTGAATTTGACCTCTCCGGGGCCAAACTCGCGAAGGAGGTCGAACAGCTTTTTTGCGGGGAGGGCATAACCGCCCTCGGACATGATCTGCGCCGAGAACTCGCCGTTTATAGAAACATCGAGGTCGGTCCCTAACACCGACACCTTACCGGCCCCGGCGGTTAAAAGGACATTAGACAAAACCGGGTGGGTCGAACGCCCGGGAATGACCGACTGGACTGCGTTTAGGGTATCGAGGATATCCCCGCGTTCACAGATAAATTCCATCCTTCCTCCTTCTATTGGAAATAAATTATATCTTATTAAATTTAACATATATCCGCCGAAAATCAAGCATAAAAAGGTTTTTAGGGATTGGGTTATGGGTTTTAGGTATTGGGTTTTAGGTTTTGGGTTATGGGTTATGGGTTTTACTTTAGGGGCGCGGGGAGCGCCCCCGAAACGCCTTCCCAAAGCGCTTCAGCGCTTTCATGTAATGCCTTTTACCCTTTACCCTTTACCTTTTACCCATTTATAAAGGTTATAGGTTATAGGTTATGGGTTATGGGTTTTACACGATGGCGTAATGAAAACGCCCGTTTGCCTCCCTCCGTCATTGCGAGGAGCGTAGCGACGAAGCAATCTGGTTATGGGTTATGGGTTTTACTTTAGGGGCGCTCTTCGCGCCCCCGAAACGTCTTCCCAAAGCGCTTCAGCGCTTTTATGTATTGCCTATCACCGATAACCCATAACCTATAACCCAAACTTACTATTTGCGAAAGGCCGCGCGGCTCGTTATATTATCAGCTTGAAATAGGAGGATTATGTCATATCTTGTCTTAGCGAGAAAATGCCGTCCGCAGAACTTCGACGAGGTCGCGGCGCAAGAGCATATAACCGACACGCTTAAGAAGGCCATCGAGAAGGATAGGCTTTCGCATTCGTATCTCTTCTGCGGGCCGCGCGGAACCGGCAAAACAACCATGGCGCGCATCTTGGCGAAGGCGCTCAATTGTCAAAGCTTCGATGCGCCGACGGCCACGCCCTGCGGGGTCTGCGAGAGTTGTGTGGCGATCGCCTCCTCGCGTAGCGGCGATGTTTTGGAGATCGACGGCGCTTCGAACCGCGGTGTTCAAGAGATACAAGCGCTCAGGGAGCGTGTGCAATACGCCCCGCAAGGGCGCTTCAAGGTTTTCATCATCGACGAGGTGCATATGCTCACGAAGGAGGCCTTCAACGCCCTGTTGAAGACTCTCGAGGAGCCGCCGCCCCGCGTGGTATTTATCTTCGCGACGACCGAGCCGCAAAAGATTCCCCCGACCATTATCAGCCGATGCCAACGATACGATTTTAGAAGGATACCCACCGATGTCATCGCGCGGCGAATTATGAAGATCGCCGACGCCGAGGGTTTGAAATTGTCCGAGGACGCCGCCGCGATAGTCGCACAACGCGCCGACGGAGGGCTTCGCGACTCGCTTTCCCTGCTCGATCAAGTGCTCGCCTATTCCCCGAGGGGGGAGCTTTCCGCGGACGAGGTAGCGCGAATCCTCGGGATTTTGCCCTTGGATGCCTTCGTGAAGATCTCCGAGAGGATAGCCGACCGAGACCCGGCCGGAACGATCGAGGAATTAGACCTCCTGCTCGAAACCGGAATCGATATATCGCAGATCGCCGCGGGATTGTCGGAGCACTTCCACGGCGCGCTCACGGCCGCGATCGGTCTTAAGCGGGAGGGTGTTTCCGAGAGGGCGATCGAGGAATACTCGAAGCTGTCACGGGAGATAGCGACGGAGGATATTCTCCGCATGGCAAAGCTCGCCTCAGAGCTTCAGGGGAAGCTGAAATCCTCCTCGATGCCGCGTTTCATTTTCGAGGAAGCGCTTATTTATATGGCTTCGCTCGACCGCGCGGTCGATATCGGCGAAGCGCTGGCCGCTGTCCGAGAGCCGCAGAGGGCGAAGGCTCAACCGATTCAGCCGAATCGGGATAACAAGCCGGTTCAAGCCTCGCCGAGGCAATTCGAGCCTGTCGCCGGAATCCCGTCGAGACCCCCCGAACCTATTGCCGTGGAACAAGATGAGCCACCTAAAAACCTCGACCCGAATTTTAACCGGTTCATCGAGCTTTTTGCGGCATCGCGCGGGGAGGGCAAGGCCGAGATGCTACAGAAGGCGCAATCAATACTCGACGAGGAGAGGATTATTTTAAAATTCCCCCTCGGGCTCAAATATCAGGTCGAGACGATATTGAATCGGAAGGACAATTTCGACGCCTTGCACGAGGCCGCCGAGGCGGTTTACGGCGCCGGCACGCGGGTTAAACTCGTTGTAGAGGATGGGGATATTCGCGAGGAGGAGCCGCAAAAGCCCCCCCCGAGCCGAATTCCCGACGAGGTTGCGCGAGTCTTATTTAATTTCGATGCGAAGCTCGAGAATTAGTGCTACATAAGCCCCGGAATGCCGCCCATTCCGGCCACCTTGGACATCGCCTCCTGCGCCACTTTCAAAGACTCCGCAAGCGCGCCGTTGACCGCGGAGATAATTAGATCCTCGAGCATCTCGATATCTTTCTCGTCCACCGCCTCGGGGGAGATGTCGATATCGACGAGCTCCTGCTTTCCATTGACAGTCGCGGTGACCATACCTCCGCCGGAGGAATGTGTCACCTCGCGCGTGGCGAGTTCTTCTTGGACGCGCTCCATCTCCTCTTGCATCTTCTGGACTTGCTTGAGCACCTTATTCATATTGGCCATATTTCCTCCTTTGCGTCCGCGGAAAGATTTCGCCGGAGCTATGTCTCCCTTTGGAAGTTCATTTTCTTGGAAACGCTTATCAACGCTAATATAATAAAAAATATCAGAATTAAAAGTGTTCTTTCAAGGCCGAAGATCGGAATGAAAACCACCCCGACGATCGAGGAGGCCGCCGAAGCGCCTAAGAGGTCGAAGCTATAGGCCTTTGCGGGTGCGGATTTGCCCCAGAAACCGGAAAAGAAGGCGAGCCTCAACGACAACGAATAGAAAGAGCCGCATAAAAACCCGACAGCCGACATCGCAGTGCCGAAGATAACTATCGCGAGGGCGGTCGAGGGCGCGGAACCGCCGACCTTTAGCAGGATGAATATCGCGGGCGGGATTGGCAGGGCGATAAAACGCCATACCCCGGCCTTCATCGACGGCTTCGAGAAGAGCCTTGCGCCGAGGACGCTTCCGAGGATGAACATCGAGGATAGAAGACCCATCGCGGTGTAGAGCCTGCCGACCGCGACCTGAAAGGCGTATAGGATGAGAATCCCGAGGCCCATGCCGAAGAACCCGAGCGCGGCCACCGAGGCCGAGGTGAAGGCCTGTTCGGCTCGGAAGAGAAGCTTTGCGACGAGTGCGAGGGCGAGTATTACTGCGACAATTATTACAACCGCCGAAAAGCCGATCTTGGACAGGGTTCCCACGATGAAGCCGCCGGCAAGCCGCTCCCACAACCTGAGGCCGATAAGATATGCTATCGGGCGGCTGTCGCTGTTCGGCGGCGAGGGGTTTTCCGAAAGTCGGCGCATAAGCTCGCTCTGCCTGAATGGCTCGACGGACATGGAGATCATCGCGCTATTGATCTGATTCGAGCGCGGCTCGGCGAAATCGCCGGAGGAAAGCCGTCTGCCGAATTCGCCGCCGTCGGGGGCGACGAGTAGAGCGTGGTTTTCGACGATATAAATCTGCGCGTCGGGGAAGGTGCCGCGCGCCGCGCCGAGGAGGCCGCTTAGAAAGGCCGATTCCTCCGGATTTAGATAATTCGGGCTAACCGGAACTCCAACCGCGATTCTTCCATTCGAGGAGAGCTTGCCGGAAAGCTCCGAGAAGGCGCGTTCGGTCGATATCTTGCCCTCGGTCACCGAGGAGGGCAGGCTGGAATAGATGAAAATCAGATCGAGCTGGTCTGGCAGTTTTCGAAGGGCGCGGCGCGGCTCGCCGAAAACAACGCGAATGCGGTCGTGGTCGAGCATACGGAAATTCCTGAAGCTTGCGCAAGCGATTTGAAGGAATCTTTCGTCGTCGATCAGGACAAAGGTGCTTTCCGGGTCGTATTGCCCGACGATTCGGGCGGAGCCCTGAAGTATCCCCCCGAGGACTGCAACCTTCGGGGCGGGCTTGCAGGTCACCATCAGCGGGTGGAGAATATCCTGAATCGAGAGCGAATCGCCGGCATTGCCGAGATATATCCCCCCGCGGAAGACCTCCGTTTCGCTTTCCCTTTGGGAAACCTCGATAGCGCCGAGCCGGGATTCATAGCGCTCGATCGAGTCAGCGCCCCTCGTCTTGGCATAGGCAATGGAATCGAGCAGGACTAAAGAGGGGGAAATTGCGATCATACCCGCCGCGGCGAGCATAATGAGCGACTTCGAGGGGAGCTCGATCTCGCGCCTGTCCAGCGAGACGACAGCGAGGGCCGAGAATACCGGCAGGGCGATATCCGGCCGAAGGCTCGCCGAGATCGCGAGGCTGACGATCCCTCCGGCGAAGGAACCTAAGCCCTCGAAGATATATGTATGAGTGGAATCCGGTCCGGGGCGCCTCATCCCCGAAAGGCAGGAGAAGACCGCCCCAACTAAAAAGGATTGCGGCGCCACCGCTAGGGCGACGAGTAGTATAACCCTCGAGAACGGCCAAACCTGCCCGACACCCGGAAAGAGTGAAACCGCGAGCAAGGCCAGCCAGCCCATCGAGACAGCGCTGAAGAATAGAAGCGCGAAAAGCGCGGTCGAGGGCCTCAGCCGCGGGGGGCGAAGTAGCGCTCCGACACCGGCGAAGATCATCCATGCGGAGAGGATAAGCCCTAAGATCAGCTCGTTCGAGCGGAGGATATTGGACAGCTCGCGAAAAAGAAGCGTTTGAGAGAGAATCGCGACCGCCCCTGCCCAGAAGGCCGCCGGTGGTTTAACCTTTTCGAGTAATGCCGGCACCTTAGTCGTGTTTCAAAAGACCGATCCCGCCACCGTCCTGAAACGCGACGAAACTGCCCGATTTCAGCGAGAACCCCTCATAATTGGCATTACCGGAGGTTGCGCCGGGTGTTTTCCATTCGTCATCGAAGGAGACGAAGACGGAGTGCGGGGAGTTGGGCAGAGAGGGATGGTAGAATTTGGCGATAATCAGCCGCAGATCTCCGAAGAAACAGACCTCGGGAAAGCCCGGGCCGAAGAGGACACTGTCTGGCTTGCCGAGCGAGTTGAATGCGAGGTTTCTGCCTAAGGAATCGAGAACCATAACCTCCGAGCCACCCAAAACGGCGATGAAACCGCCGCAATCCGAGAATTCTATATCGACTGTTTTAAGGGGGCAATCCGATACCCACCGAATTGCGCCGGTGTTCGAATTGAAGCCGAGAAGGTCGCCGCCGTTTGGAAGGCGCCTGATGAGAACGAACAGGCTATCTGAAACCGCGATGCCACCGCGATGAGGTATTAGGAAAAAGTCTTTCAGCTCGAGTTTGGTTGTGAAGGAGATTTCGAGAGAGGGTAATCTCGCCAATGACAGGTAGGGATTGGAGCTTTTTTTCTCGGTAAAGAGGAACCTATCTTCACCGTTAGCTATACCGGCGAAGAAGCCATGAGAAATCCCTTTAAACGGGTGGGAGAATTCAGACCAATCCTGTTGAAAAACTGTCGGGATACCCGAGAAGCCATTATAGCCTTGACATGTAAAGTATTTCCCCGAGGAGGAAACCTGAAGCCACTCGGCATATTTCAAGACATTGTCTTGAGGGAGGATATCCTCGCCCTTCGAGTTTAGAACCCAGTTGATCGGAACATCGATCTCGATATCGACCCCAAGGACGAGAACAGTCGAGCCATCCTCCGAAACCTCGATCCGGATTACTTCGGGGGCCGGTGTTTGACCCTTGTAAACATTGAAATCGGCGACCTTTTCGCCCGCATTGTCGAGGACCTCCACACGAAGGCTATCCTCCGTTTCGGTAAGGACATAGAGCCGCCCGGAGGCGTCCATCGCGAAATCGACGACATGCCTTTCATATTGGAAGGAATATACCTCCGCGAAACTCGCAAGCTCCGCCGGAGGCGCGGCGAGAATGGAAAAAGCGTTCGCGAGCAACGAGAAAAAAATGATATTCATATAAAACTTCATGAGATTACCTCCTAAATAGTTTCACCGCGAATTATCTTCATCGCCGAGATCGCGGTCGCAATAACGAAAAGGTCGTATTGAGGGAAGAACCGCAAATCCTTGACGCTTTCGTCGAAGAGGTTGATCGTTCTCGCAATACGTTTTGGAAAGTTGGATTTCGCCGCGATACCGGCTATTCGTTCCTTTTTGTCGATATTGATTATCAGCGAAGGATTGCCCGTTTGGAAAAGAAGCGTATCGCGCAGAAACGATATTGTCGCCTCGAAAACGGCCTTGGTTGTCGGGGCGTTTTTGGCGATCAGCGGCACCAGATCGAACACTGCCGATTCAGATCTATCGAACAGCGCCGCCCAGAAATCCTCGGCGAGGGCCTTTGCCTTGAGGTATTGCTCGTCTTCGGCGTTTAGGATAGGCGCGAGGTTGCCGTCGGCGCGGCGGGCGAGGGTCTCGGCCTCTTGCTCGGACGCGCCCTTTAATCGGGCGAACTCGGCGATCCGCGCTCTGGAAAGCCTGAGAAACTGAATAGCCTGCGATCGGCTGAGAATTGTTGGAAGCAGATAGTCCGGGCGCGAGCTTGTGAGGATTATGAACGAGTTCTCCGGCGGCTCCTCGAGGGTTTTCAGAAAGGCATTAGCGGCGTCGAGCGTCATGAGGTCGGCGTCGCGGACTATCGCCCATCTGCCGCCCTCGGTGGCCGCGGAAAGCGCTATCTTTTGGTTAAGCTCGCGGATCGCGTCGATCCCGATACGCATATTCTTGTCCAAACGAAACGGCGCGAAGGGGTTCTTCGCGACCGAGGACATAACCTCGGCGATCTTGTTGGGCTTGTCCTCGACCTCCGTGGTCAGCGGGACGACCACCTCGATATCCGGATGGTCGAGGTTGGCGATCAGCCTGCATGAATGGCATGTTCCCGCGCAATTGACCGGATCGGGGCATTTCATCCAGCGAACCAGCTCGAGCGCCGCGGCGAACTTGCCGAGGCATTCGCCCCCACGAAAGAGCATCGTCGAGGGAAGTCGGCCGTTCTCGATCGCGCGGAAGAGCATCTCCTTCATCGCCGACTGGCCGGGGATATCGGCCAAGAATCTATGCGGAAACGAGCCACTCAAGCGGATTCACCTCCTGCCTTCCATGTCTGATCTCGAAATGAAGCTTCGCGCCCTCGAGCCAGCCGTCCGGTGCCGTTCTGCCGATTCGTTGGCCGGCGGAAAGACTTTGGTTTTGGGTGACATCGATCTCCCCGAGGTTGCCGTAAACTGTGAAGAACCCGTCGCCGTGCTCGACGATCACGATTTTGCCGTAAGCTCTGAGCCAGTAGATTTGCGCCACTCGGCCATCGGCCACCGCCGAGACTATCTCGTCGGGGTCCGTGGCGATATCTATTCCCGAGTTTTTGAATGTTGTTCCGAAGCGCTTTTCGGAGACTATTCCGAAGGAATGAATCACCCTTTTCGAGCGGGAGGGCCATGGAATGGCGCCCTTTTTTCGGGCGAAATCGCCCTTCATCGCCGGTTCCGGCAAACGCCTTGCGAGCTCGGCCAGCGATTCCTCCATCCTTGCGATAGCGGCGCGATATGCCCCTTCGTCTTTGGTGATCTGCGCGAGGGTTTCCTTATGCCTTTTTTCGGCCTTGCCGAGCGAGTCCCGTTCGGCGGAGCGCTTCGTGCGAACCGATTTCACCGAATCGAGTAAGGCCTCTGTCGAATCGACAAGCCTGCCGACGAGCCGCGCGTTGCGATCGACCTCTTGGGAATAAAAACGCCTTTCACGGGCGAGGTATTGCAGTAGGTTCATCCTTCTGACGAAATCGTTGAAGTTGGTCCCGCCGAGGAGAAATGCGGCGTCTTCGCTTCGGCCGTTCATGAACATCGCGCGCACGACCTTTTCTTGAATCACTATCGCCGAATCGAGGCGGGAATTGGCCTTTTGAAGGGAATCGGCGAGCACGCCGAGTTCGGCGGTTATAGTCGTCTCCCTTTTTTCGAGATCGATAATGAGGTCGGCAATGAGGGACTTCTCCCGATTGATCCCGTCGAGTATATCCACGACCGAGGCCTTTTCTCGGCCGAGCGAGGCCAGCTCGGCACGATGTTTTTTTAGTTGCGATTCCAATTCGGCTCCGGTGGCGCCGAGGATGGAAAACGCGACGAAAAGGCCTATTATCAATCCTTTTCGGGGCATATTAATCTTTTGACAGCACGACCCAAGCCGAGGCGGTAGCCGCTTGAACCTTTCTATAGTCCTGATAAACCGGATACAGCTCCGGCGGGAACGAGAGCCTCGGGCGGTCGTAATCGTCGAAGAAGCGGATACTTCCGTCGCCGCTCTCCCAGCGTGCGCTATAGAGAATCGAGTCGCCGACGCTCGAGGTGTCGCTCGGGATATAGTAAATCTCGTAGCCCTTCGGGAGCTTGATTTGGACATCGTGCGTTCCGCGGAAGGGTGTATCGAACCAAACCGGCCAATCGCGTTGAGGCTTTCCGGTTCCCCATGCCGAGTATTTCAGGTTCGGGACGCCGAAGGCGAGGAACTTCTCGCCCGCGGTGATCGCATAGGAGGGCACAACGAATTTAATACGAACCTCGACCGGCTCGTCGAGAT
Source organism: bacterium UBP14_UBA6098 (assembly GCA_002428525.1). Taxonomy (GTDB): domain Bacteria; phylum UBP14; class UBA6098; order UBA6098; family UBA6098; genus UBA6098. The sequence goes on along the minus strand of DIWU01000018.1, from coordinate 44,461 downwards.
CGTCGATTCCGGAGACGCTCCAGTCGGTCATGACAGCGTTCGAGTGAACCTGCGCGACGCGTTGCTCCATTTCCCTTCTGATCTCCTCGTCGGTGGAGTGGTTAAACTCGCGGATCGCCTCTTGGCGGCTTCCGTTATAGCGGATCTTGATCTCGGCGGTGAGATCGCCATCGGGGCTGATCTCCCCGACGAGCGATTCCTCCTCGCCCTCGTCCGTTGTTCGAGGAAGCTCGATTCGCGAGAATTCGACCTCGCCCGGGCGCGGGAAAACAACCGCCGGTTCGCCCATAACCTCGGTGGGCATAACACCCATCGGCCGCCCCTCGCTTGAGAGTTCAGCCCAAATGGCTTTCCCCGAAAGATTGAGCCTGACAACCGGAACCGGCGCGAAGCCGAGCGAGGGAACCTCGCGGGAGAAGCTCGTGCCGTGAACCGAGGCGAAGCCGAAATCGGCGTCGAGTCCGGCGCTCTGACAAAGCGAATAGAAGAGAACCGCCTTATCGAGATCGTTTGCGTATTTCTTTTCGAGCGAGGCGGAGATTTTCCTCGGGCGCCATCCGAAATGACGCGCGGGCACCTCGATATATCGAACCTCGCCGACGACCCATTCGTAGATAGCTTTTGCCTTGGCTTCGGGGGTCTTTTTGCCCTTCGTCAAATCTTTGGAAAGCTCGTCGATTGCGGCTTGGCAATCGATAGCCTCTTTGAGCGCCGCGTGAAACTCCGTCGAGATAAGTTCCCAGCTTTCTACTGTTGTAAGTGCCACCGCCGGAGTGATTTTGACATCGGGGGGCATATTGGACTCGGGAATTATCGGAAGAATATTCTCGCGAGACCATTTGAAGACTGTGAACTCGCCCTCGTCGGCAAGCTCGACCTTCTTCCAATCGGGCGGGAGGTTAAGCTCGGAATACTTGATCGGGGCGCCGGCCTCGACTCGGAGGACAAGCTCGCGCTTGAGAATCGGCTCCTGAGCGGCGAAGAACTTGATAGCATAGAATGGATCGAGCGGGCTACCGAATCTCTGCACAGTCTTGTTCGAGATATCGACGATATTGCCCGGGCCGACCTCGCCGAGCGCGCATTTTGTGAGGGTTAGGCGGTTATAATCGGGGATATAGGCGTAAATAGGGCCGGTTTCGATAGCGGATTCATCCAAATGAAGCACCCTTCCATCGGGCAGGATGCTTCTGCCGTGAATAAACTCGCCGCTACCGAGGTCGGCGAAGAAAAGGGCGTGCGATAGCGAGACCTCGTCCTTGCTTCGCTCGGAATAGACATGCGTGATCTTTCGCGAAATATGCTCGACGGTGCCGTCGGAGTGTATCGTATATTCGTCGCGGTCGAGGAGCACGAGATAGCCCGCCCCCATGAAACCGGCGGGGTCGGGGATATTGTCGAGCACCTCGATAAGGACAGGGTCGTCTATCTCGCTGACATCGAGCCACCAATCGCCCGGGCGTTTCTTCGCAAGCTCGATTCGGACGACCTCCTCGCGGGGGAAGGCCCTTTCTCCGGAGAGCATTCGGAGAAGGACGCCCTCTTCGGATATCCCGCCGAGCTCGCCGCGAAACTCCTCGCCGTCTTTGGTGTAGAGGACATCGCGGGAGGAAACATGCTGGGCCGAAGCCGCAAAACACAGAACGCAAATGAACGACATAGCGAAGAGGGTCTTCATTATTGAGCCTCCGGGTGGTCGAGCTTTTCGAGTTCCCTTCTCGCCTGCTCGACGATATTTAGATATTTGTTTTTAACATCGTTTGTTTTTGTGATTTCGACGAAGGTGGCCCTCGCCTTGTCGTTCGCATTGAGGAAGGCATAGGTTCTGCCGAGTTCGAGCTTATATAGCAGGTTCTCGGGGTCGATCTTCGAGGCCTTACGGAAATAGACAAGCGAGCTGTCCACACAGGCCGAGCCGAGGTCGTTAGGGTTGCGCTTGATCGGCGGCACCGGCCCGACCCAGCGGTGCCAAGTTCCCATGAGGAAATTCGCATCCGGGTTGTCGGGTTGCTTTTTCAAGACGATGGTCAGTTCCTCGCGCACGCGCCGCGCGACACGAAAGTCGTCCCAGTCGGGGCGGAAGAGCGCCAAATAGCCCAGCGCGCGGGCATATTCGAGATGGGCCTCCAAGAGGTCTATATTCCCGACTATCGCGCGGTTGATATAGTTCGTGGCCTGTTCGAGATGCTCGTGTCGATTGTTCCCGAGTTCGCTTTGGGCGATATGGGTCAGGGCGGAACCCGCGCGCCAAAGGATCTCGGGGTTTTCGGGGTCGGCCTCGAGCGCTTTGGAGAATTCCTTATATGCCTCGGCGTAGTCGCCGCGCTTCATAAGGTGGTCGCCCATTCGCAGGGTCTTGTTTTCAGCGAAAACAAGGCCGAGCGTTAATAAAAAGAGAATTGAGATGTTCCTAAACCTCATCGGTCCTCCATCAGGGGTAATTCACTCCGATCCTTCGCGTATAATACAGCCTCGACAGAACGATAACTGCAAGCAGGACAATAAAATAGGAGAAAATGTAAAAGCATATCCAAATATTTAAAAGCAGAACCGCTATCTGGTTGGCACGGACGAAATTGCCCTCCTTCCGAATAAACACAGCGATATAAAACGGCAGTGCGAAAAGGCCGGTCAGAAATAGCGCCGGCTCGGAGAGTAAAATCCCCGAGATGGAGCCGATCCCAATCAGCCCCAAGGCAATCTGAATCGACCTTTTCCCGCCCAACTCGACAGCGAGGGTGTTCTTGCCAGTCGCCCTATCGCCCTCGATGTCGGGAATCGCCGTTGCGATATAGACGCCGGCGTAGGCCAGCGCGTAGGGCAACATCCGAACAAGCATCATCCATGCCAGCGGCCCGCCCGCCGCCCAGCCGATGAGATATACCAGCGAGCCGTGGCCGAGGCCGTTTAAAATCACTGCCGGCCAAGCCTTATCCTTATAGCGAAACCTCGGGTGAGAATAGAAATAGCCCATCGCGAGGCCCAACAGTGCGAAAATGCCGGTAAAAATCCCGAGTGAAAATCCCAAGACCGCCGCAAGACCGGCCGAGGCTATCGATATCGCCCACGCGGATTTCAGGGGGACAAGCCCCAAAGGCAGGGGCAGGTTCTTTCGGTTGATTCGGTCGCCCTCGATATCAAAGATCTGGTTGAGGCCGTAAACCCAACCGCCGAGAAAAAGCCCAAAAAGCAGAAGCATGGGGTATTTGAGGTCTGATTCCCTTCCGCCGGCGGCCCAATAGCCCAAAAGAAGTGGCGCCCAAATCGGTAGGATCAGAAGCGGTCTGAAGAAAAAGAGATGATCGAGCGCTGTATCGACTATCGGCCGCTTGGCCCATTTTCTAACAAGATCCAATTTTCACCTATCTCAATCCCAGAGCGTGTTCGTCGAACTCGACGACAGTGAAGATATAGAGTTTCGTCGAGGGGTCTTTGTAGGCTTCCCGATGGAGGCCGGCCTTTTGCGAGGAAAGCTCTTCGAGGAATTCCTCGCGCGACCATCCGGTCTCTTTGCCGACCTGAGGCAGGAAAACACCGCTGGAGTAGCCCTTGCGAAGCCATACGCCGTGCTTGCCGATCTCGATCTTGCGCCAGTCGTCGATTGGTTGCATCGGCGAGAGGACAGATATCTCGATATCGATCTGGGGGAGCTCGGCCATAGTCACCGGCCGAAAGCGGTGGTCGTTGACAGCCGCGGAGATCGCCATATCGCGGACCGCGAGATAGAGCGGCCCCTGCGCGACCATCTGGCCGATACAACCTCGAAGCCGGCCATCGCGGTGGAGGGTGACGAACACCGCGCCGTTTTCGGCGAGCTTCGGGTCTGCGGGCTTTTGAGGCTCGTAGGTCCCGACGCCGGAGATATAATCGGCGATAGACCGCCGCGCGAGCTTGAGGAGATATGTTTTTTGTTCGTCGGTTAAACTATATTCCATGTTCGTCTCGCCGCTTTTATTTTCGGCCATTTCAGAGGTTTTCGATTCGACAAACGCCGCGGAGAAATATCCGACGACGCTTGAGGGGTCGCCATAGGGGCCATCCGCAGAGGTGGAATATTTCAAGGGCAGAACCGTGTCGGCCCCGAGGGATTTCGCGCAGAGCATAAGGGTCAGAACCGCGCCGAAGCCGCAGGCCTCGCAACGTCCGGATTGAAGCCGCGCCAAGAGGCTATCGGGGTTCCAATTAACAACCGCGTCGATGAACTTGTCGTCGAGCGCCTTAGCCGAGCCGACATCGTGGAAATGCGACAGGTCGGTGCTCGCGACGATAACGATATCCTTTCTCGAGCTGTGCCGCGCGAGAACCTCGGCGAGAAGCATACTCGCTTCAACCGACTGCCTTCCGAAGATTATCGGGACGATCTTTGCTTCCGGGCCGAAGGCGAATTGGATGAAGGGCAATTGTGTTTCGAGGGAGTTTTCGCCGCGATAAATCGCTTGGTTGAAATCGCCGGCCTTGCCGAGTGCTACGAGAATACTGTCCGCGAGGGCCTCGTCGATAGCGGTTCGTCCGAGCGGCGATTCCCAAGCGCCCTTCGCCCAAACGCTTATTCCATCGAAGCCGGGGTTGCGGTGGTTGAGGCCTATCATCACGACCGTGGCCTTGGAATAGCGCCCGCGGTCGAGCGCGAAGGTCTTGAATCCGAAGGCCGCAGTCGCGCCGGAGTGCACGAGGCCGGCATGCGGAGAGATTATTCCGACTATTCGGCCGTCTATCTTCGGCGGCGAGGCCTTTTCGATAAAGCCCTCGACCATCGCGCGAAGCTCGCGCTCCGTTCCGGGGAACCATGAGCCTGCCAACTCGGTTTTTTTAATCATAATCTCCCCCACTTTCGCGCTTTCCTCGGGTTTTGGCGATGACTCGGCCCTCGCACATCCGGCGAGGAGGAGAATCGCTATTGAGAGGCCAATAATCTTTTTCATCATGTATCCAGATTTCATAGAATATTTATAATAATATAAGAAGTCATAGCCTCAAGTCAAGCATGGGTTGGAAGTCGCGAGCTGTTTCGGATCGGTTATCAAGACGGACATCGAGCCTGTCTGTTGGGCGGGAAAAGCAAAGGGCGTATTTCTACGCCCTCATAAACAGCCCTTCAAGGGTTATCAAAAATATCATTCTACTCGATCTTTTCGGGATATGCCCGTGATTGGCCTTATTCCTCGATCCCGACGGTTCCCCTCGAGGCCTTTTTTTCGCCTTGTATTCTTTTTTCTTCGAGCATCTTCTCTTTGGAGCGGCGGTTTCTGCGTTCTTTTTGCTTACGAACCTTGAACTGCCGCTTCTCGCGCTCGCTGACGAAACCGTCGCGCTTTTCCTCGATCTTTTCGCAGAGAATCCTTCGGGCGAGGAAGCGGTTGACCTCGCGCGAGCGGGACTGTTGGATTTTCACCTCGATGCCTGTCGGTATATGCTTGAGATAGACACAGCTCGCGGTTTTATTGAGTTTTTGCCCTCCGCGCCCCGACCCGTGGATAAACTTTTCCTCCAAATCCTCATCGCGAATTCCGAGGAGCGCCATACGCTCTCTAAGTTCTTCTATTTTGTCCGGCCTGACGAAGGGCATAAATCGACGCTCTCATTTAAAACGGTATAATATCGTATATCGGTATTAATATACCGAATTGCGTGGCGAGATTCAATAAAATCGGGCGCAATTACATGAAAAGTAACCCCTGAAGCAATAAAAAAGGCGCTCTTCGCGCCCTCGAAACGATCCTCCAAAAGCGCTTCAGCGCCGTCGTGTGATACCTATCACCCAAAACCCATAACCTATAACCTATAACCTCACAAAAAGGGCGTATTCAATACGCCCTTCTACAGAAATGTCGTTTCGATACGCCCTTCTATAGAAATGTCGTTTCGATACGAGCGANNACTCAACGACCGGCGTTTCGATACGCCCTTCGGCTACGGGAGCGACCGGTGGTCACTGAGCGAAGTCGAAGTGCCGGTGGCTGAGTAGGGCATTCTCATGCCCGTATCGAAGCCGTGCCGATAAAAAAGGGCGCACCGCCGTGCGCCCCTACAAATTACTGGAGCAACCGGTGGCTGAGCGGAGCCGAAGCCCCGGCATTAAAAAAGGGCGTATTCAATACGCCCCTACGGTAAAGCCTTTTACCCTTTACCTTTTACCTTTTACCTATTCCTACGGCGCTTCAGCGCCGTCGTGTAATACCCAAAACCCATAACCTATAACCTTCTTATTTAACCAACACCGCGCGCAGAACCTTCGAGGCCTTGCCATGCTCGATTCGCACGAAATATACACCGGAGCCGATCTCATTCGATGGCGACCAAACCTCGGTGTTCCTTGGGGCGGCGAAGCTCTCCGACAAATCCTCCACGATGCGCCCCTGAATATCGTATATTCGCACCTTCGAGCCTTCCGGCGCGACTATTTTGCATGAGCTGTTGAAGGGGTTCGGGAAAATCGAGATTGCGAGCGTTTGCGGGAGCTTTGCCTCGGTTGCCTCAGTCGGGTCATAGGTCCACGAGACCGACCAGTCCTCGACCGCGGGAGCGCCGCCGGAGTAGGTGAATTTTCCCTTCAGGCGAATCGAGTCCTGATGACCGAGCATCGAGATATCGTGCCCCTCGGCCGAGTGGTCGAGATCGACAAGACCGTCGATATCCGTCCAAACCCCCTCCTCGACCCTCTGGACTGTCAAACGAAAATCGCCGTTCGCGCCGGATTCAGTCCATTTGACGCGGTTCCACTCCATAGCCCGGTGAGCGTCGTCGAAGCGAATCGGCGAGGAGAAGACAGTCCAGCCGAGGCGGATGTTGTCGAAATAGCAATCCCTTCTGGTGGCGAGGCTGAAGGTTCGCACGAACTGTTGCAGGACAAGCTCGTTTTCCCCGCGATAGCTCGAAATATCGATCTTCGCCGAGGCCTCATCGATAGGCGTGGAAACGATCTGCTCGTCGAAAAGGAGGTCTTCAGCGATATAAACCCTCGCGCGCACGCGGTCGTTGTTGTTCTCGCCGTCGGCGTAAAGCGCGAAGAATAGTGCGTTGTAGTCGGTCATATCGAAGGCCTGCGAGATCTGCTGATAATCGCCGGCCATGAGAATCGAGGAGCCGACGCCGAATTTGTAGCTGTAAGTCCCTTGGAACGCGCGTTCCGAGGATTGGCCGTAATCGAAGGTGCCGGTTAGTCGGTTTGCGAAGTATTCCCAATTCGATAAAGTTTCGAGGCCGGGGTCGATAATCGGTGCGCCGATCTGGTCGGCTTCGGTCGGGAACTCGATCGCGGAGAGCCGATCGAGATCGATGGCAACCCCAGCGCGACTCGGGGATTTTGCGAACTGCCCGGAGACGCGCTGGCTCCAATCGATATAGTCCAGAGTTGTATCGACAGTGAAACTGCGGGTCTCCGACCAGTTGCCGTAATGCAGGCCGTCAAAGGCGGAAACGCGCCACCAGTAGGTCGCGCCGTGAACGAGGTTTGCGGCGAAGGTATAGCCGATCGTGTCGGAGGTTCCGGACAGCACCGGATACGGCCCGCCGAAGAATCCCGGGGCGTGAAGCCTCGATTCGGCGGTTCCCAGCGGTGAGTCGAAATCGGGGGCATCGTCCCACTGGACGCGAAAATGAATATTGTCATCGTTGGGGTCACCGGGGACCTCCCAAAGAAGCGTCGGGCGAAGGGAGTTTGCGCCTTGGCCGATAGCGGCGTCGTCGAAGGGCGCGACGAGGACAATCCCGCGCGGGGCGAAGAGGTTCTCGACTGTGATCGAGCCGAGATAGGGGACGGAGTTTCGAGCCGAGGCAGTTACGAGAATAGTCCCCTCCTCGGACGGAGCTGTGAAGGTGAAGGGAGAAATGCCGATCTGATAATAGTCCGCGCTCTCCATCCAGCAACAAACCTTTTTGCCCGAGGGCGAGGTTGTGACGATAAAGTTCGAGCCCGCGTCGATAGTAGCCTCGTGGGTCGCAGTGATGAAGACCGGGTCTTCGGTGAGCACTCCAAGCTCGGGGTCGCCTTGGGGATTAATCGTGAACTGAAGCCAGCGCGTCGCGCCGTAATCCACTGCGGCGGGCATCCGCGAAATCTTAGTCTCGGTGGAAAGCCTGCCGAATTGGTAAACGCCGTCTGAGAGCAGGCGGCGATAGAACTCGTCGTCATAAAGGAAGGACGCGCCGTGTTCGGCGGTTCCGCCGCCGTAACCCCAGCCGTAGCGGGAACTTCCGAAGAAGCCCACAGCGCCGCCGTGGGAGTTGCGAATCAGCGCCTCCGAAAGGCAGGGGTCGTCCTCTTGGTCGAAGCCGTTGGAATTGCATGCGATAGTCGCGATGACCCCTTGCGTTGAGAAGTTGGTCTGTCCTGCGGCGTCGCCGGAGTTATAGGACGACCCGCTCTCAACACTCCAGCTTGTGTTTCCGCCGTGCGTGGCGATATGCATATGCCCGAAGCCCAAATCCATATATGCTTTAAGCAGTGCGGCCGAGAGATCGATCCCCGGAGTAGTGTCGAAGAGGCGGACGATTGTCGGCGACCAGTATGGGGCGATGAAATCCGAGATGAGGATATCGGATTTCGCCTCGGCGTCGGAGATTTCCCCGACCGGGTCCCACAGAAGAACACCGGAGACAATGAGTTTTTTCGCGAAGTCCGACAGCGGGGGATTCGCTTCGTAGTTGATCGATTTCTCTGCGAAAGCGCGGGCGTGTGCGGGTGTGCGGACTGCCGCGCGCGTGATGATCACATCGGGATACATATCGACACCGTCGCCGGAGGGTTCGCAGGGTTCGCCGTCGCCGTCGGAGTTCCAGTTCGTGATGTCGATGCCCTCGAGGCCGGAATAGTATATATCCGCGGGAAGCGTCCAGTTGGGGTCGTTCGGTGGGTCCTCGCCGTTGACGATACAGTAGCAATAATATACTGGAATAATCGACTCGTCGCCGCCTAGGAGGACAAACTCGACACCATGGTAAAAGACATATTCGTAAATACAGTTCTTAATCTTAGCCGCGAGATCGGCGCCGGAATAGCTCGATTGAATGGTTTCGATCGAGATAATCCTCGCGGGCACGCCCTTGCGGGTTTTCCAGTCGGCCAGCGGCTGGAATGAAGAGGCGAGGCCGCTTGATGTAATAATCAAATAGTTAGGGCTGGGCAAAGTCATAGGCCGCCTGCGCGGGGCTTGGATTTTCGCGGGGTTTATCGCGAGGTTTTGCGCTATCTCGAAAAATGTTTCGGATTTCGGAAGGGGGCTTTTTCGTCCCTCGTCGATCTCATATGTGATCTCGAATTCGGCGCTTTGGATATAATCGAGCCGCCCGTTCGAGGGCGTCCAGCTCAATGGCTGGTAGCGAAAAACGAAGAAGCGAAATCCGCGAATCGAGGCCTCCTCAATGAAGACAAGCGGCGCGTCCGGAAAGGGATAGGGCGAGTTCGCTATTGCGCTATTATAATCGACAAAATCTTGTGAAGGCCGGCTTATCGGACTTTGGGGTTGGGCGGGGAGGATAGTATATGTTCCGGGAAGGCTTGCTTCGCTCGAGCTGGTTAGTTGCGAGGAGACGAACCTCGCACCGTCGGGAACTGCAAGAAAAATATATCGTATCGGCAGAAGCGGAAACCCCGGTTCGCCCTCGAGGGCGTATTCTCCGGCTATTTCGGCAATATCGAATATTCGCCCGGACGGTGAAACTACCCTTGAAAGTTCTATCTCATTGCGCCGAATCTCGACTCCGAAATCTATGGACTCGTTTGCCGCAAGGGCCGCTCCGGCTATGGATATTAAAGCAAATAATGGGATTCTTAGCGAGGGGTGAGAGAGAATACGCATCGAGGTTGGCCTTTCGATCGTTAAAGATATTATAACTTTAAATAATAAATATCTATAGTCTCGGTTGCCACCTATTTTATCGAATCGGAAGGCGTTAAAAGCCGAACGAGGGTATAAAGCTCAGCGATTTAAGCGCTTCTTGGCCTCGTTCAGGATTCTCGAGACGCGTTGCTCTCGAATTCCGAAGGCCTTGCCAATCTGCGCCTCAGTCTCCATGCCCGATTGTGCGCGAAGCTTTATCTCCTCGATCTCTTCGGGGGTAAGTTCGCGTTTAAACCTTCGCTCGACGATATCCCCGCCGACCCATCGAGCCTTGTCGCCATGAAGAATATCCTCCAGATCGTCGAGGCTGATGCCGTATTTTCGGCACAACGGACGCTTTTTCGCGCCCTCGGCGAACTGCCTGCGAATCTCGACAATGATCTCGTCCGGAAGGTTGACAAACTCCCGCGCGAGAACAAGGTTATCGTAGCGGTTGTTGGACTTGTCCCCGTCACGATGAATAATCACCGTGTTCGGATGCCGATAGCCCTCGTGAAAGGCGTCGTAAACCAGCCTTTTAACCTGTATCGATTTGAATTTGCCGTCAAAAAAGATATTCACCACCAACTCGCCGGTCTTCTTGGCGCTCTGGTTGAGAATAACCGGATCCTCGCGTTCTCCGCCCATCCGGCCTCGCCGCTTCCAACTGCGGACTCGACCCCAATTCGAGATCTCATAATGCAAAGCCCTCTCGATCGGACGCCAAACCTCCTCGTCCATACGAACATAACGGCGTTTTAAAAGATCCTCTTTTAACTGCTTTAATTTCTCTTCTTTTTTCTTAAATATCCCGGAAAAAGCGTCTTGCATCTTTCTTGTCCAGTTGATAGTTTTTTATTTTTGCTGATTATTCCAGAAACCGCGACTCATCAAAGCCATGCGAAATTGCAAAGCTCGGCCTTTAAACTCCTCGATGAGTGGTCTTTTCGACGGACATTGTCATTATATAAATAGAAAATCCATTGTCAATATACTTCCGGCGGGCGTCGACTCATTTGCCTCGCAAATGAGCACGACAGGCCGAGACAACAATCTCTTCGAAGCGGAGGTTTTTCCGCTCGGCCTGTCGTTGACCCCTATCCTTCTCGGAAAGCGAGCTTTCCGAGAAGGATAGGGGTTCGACGCCCGCCTCAACGGTGCTGTTAAAAAGTGCTTTACAAAGGCTATTGGAGGGCATATTTTATGAGCACTATGAAGAAAGCTATAATTATAATTCTCGATGGTGTAGGGATAGCCGAGGCTCCCGACGCCTATGATTACAACGACCTCGGAAGCGCAACACTTCCGCATACGGCGGCGGCTGTGGGCGGCTTGGAGCTTACAAATCTTGGCAGGCTCGGGCTTGGTAATTTGGGTGAGATTCCCGGGACGCCTCCGACGGAGATAGTCGAGGGCGCATTTACACGTATGATCCCGAAATCGAAGGGCAAAGACTCGACCGCCGGTCATTGGGAGCTGGCGGGGTTGATAATTAGGAAGCCGTTTCCGGTTTATCCCTACGGATTTCCTCACGAGATCATCTCGAACTTCGAGAGAATAATCGGGCGCGAGATTATAGGCAATGTTGTCGCCAGCGGCACGGAGATAATCGACCGCTTGGGCGCGGAGCATTTGGAGTCGGGCAAGCCGATTGTTTACACCAGCGCGGATTCTGTTTTTCAGATAGCGGCTCACGAGGACATCGTGCCTGTCGGGCTTCTTTACGATTGGTGCAGAATAGCGCGAAAGATTCTCTGCGGCGATCACGCAGTCAGCAGAGTGATCGCGAGGCCGTTCATCGGAAGGCGGGGGAGTTTTGTCCGAACGCCTAAGCGACGTGATTTTTCTCTCGAACCTCCGGCACCGACGCTTTTGTCTTTGGTCGAACGCGCCGGCCTTCCGGTTGTGGCTGTGGGGAAGATCATGGACCTATTCGCGGGCGTCGGGATCACCGAACCGGTCTTCACTCACTCGAACTCCGAGGGCATAGCGGAGACGAGACTGCTTATCTCCGAGTTCGATGAGGGCGTCATTATCACGAATCTCGTCGATTTCGATATGCTGTGGGGCCATCGCAACGATCCGCGCGGCCTCGCGCAGGGGCTTCGAGAGTTCGACGACGCTTTGCCCTCGATTATGGGCGCTATGGCCGAAGACGACCTGCTTTTCATCACCGCCGACCACGGCAACGACCCAACCACGCCCAGCACCGACCATAGCAGAGAGCTTGTTCCGCTTCTGATCTGGGGGAAAAGGATTGTTTCCGGTGCTTTAGCGGACCGCCAGAGTTTCGCCGACCTCGGTCAGACGATCGCGGAGTTCCTCGGCACTGAGCCGACTCCGGATGGAACGAGTTTCCTTCGGGAGATTTTACCCGCGCAATAAAACGAAAGGGTAAATCATGAAAAATATAGTTATTATCTCGAGGATTCTCGCGATTATTGCCTTTCCCGCACTCGCCGAGGAACGAACTCTCATCGGCGCAGGCTATCGCAGGTGCTTCGATGTCGATCTTGAGACCTACGTTGACAATGATTTCAGCGGGCCATCGCTGGATTTCGGCCTCAAGTTCGGCGCTAACATGTGATTTCCCCTAACTAATTTGTCCTCAAGGAATTGCGGAGGAATTATGCGGATTTCAGCCTTGTGTCTCTTGATTTTAATCTCCTCACTCACTGCCGAGCGAACCCTCTTCGACAGCGAGGAGTTCAAAGCCGGCGGCTTCTGAAGGCCGACATTTAAATACACAACCCTTGACGGCCAATCCGCGATGCCCGCGGGCGGGCGAGGAGCCTTCGTTATGAACAGCCTTGTCGCGATCGGCGGCGGCGGATGCGCGATCGTCACCGAGGTCGATGAGCCCACTGCGCCTATCGATTATCCCTTCCTCTCGATGGGATACGGCGGCCTCAATCTCGACTTCATAATCCTCTCGGACGAGGTCCTGCATTTCACTGTCGGCTCGGCCTTTTCTTGGGGCGCACTCGCCTTTAACCGCGATTTTCTCGACGACGATGACGACCCCTTCAGCCCCGAGAAGGACGCCTTCTTTGCCTTCGTTCCCGAAGTGAACGCCGAATTGAATTTCACACACTTTTCCCGCCTAAATCTCGGGGTCGGATACCGCTTCGCTTCAGGCGTCGATCTTTCGGGATACAAAAACAGGGATATTAGCGGCATCGAAGCCGGGCTGTTCTTGAAGTTCGGCGGGAATATGTAATCTTTTCGAATACAAAAATATCTTGATAATTAGCAGTCATAGATAGATATTGTATAGATTATCAGACTTTTCCAAGGAAACTAACATGCCAATGATAGATATCCTTTCGAATGACATAGGCATAGACCTCGGCACCGCGAACACGCTGGTTTTCGTTAAGGGCAGGGGGATAATCCTCAATGAGCCCTCGGTGGTCGCGGTCGAGATCGATACCGGCAAGGTGATCGCTATCGGCCACGAAGCCCGCGAGATGCTCGGCAGAACCCCCGGCCATATCCGCGCGGTGCGCCCGCTCAAGGACGGCGTTATCGCCGATTTCACTATGACCGAGGAGATGCTTCGCGAATTCATTCGCAGGGTCATACGCAAACGCTTTTTAGTGAAGCCGAAGATCGTCATCTCGGTGCCGTCGGGAATCACCGAGGTCGAGCGTCGCGCGGTCACAGAGTCCGCGGAGAACGCCGGCGCGCGAGATGTCTTCCTCGTCAACGAGCCTATGGCCGGTGCAATCGGAGTCGGAATTCCGGTCGAGGAGCCGCGAGGGAACATGATCATCGATATTGGCGGCGGAACCAGCGAGATCGCGGTCATCGCCCTCTCCGGAATAGTCAATAACACGAGCATACGAATCGCCGGCGACGAGATGGACGAGGCGATTATGAACTACCTTAAAAAGAAATACAACCTCGCGATCGGCGAAAACACAGCCGAACGGGTTAAAAGGGAGATCGGCTCGGCCTATCCCTTGCCCGGCGGCGAGGAGTTCATGGATGTCAAGGGCCGCGATGTCGTTGACGGCCTCCCGAAAACCCTCAAGGTTTCGAGCGCGGAGATCCGCGAGGGGCTCGAGGATCCGGTGAGACTCATTATGCAAGCGCTTCGCCAAGCCCTCGAGGCTACGCCGCCCGAGCTTGCCAGCGATATCGTCGATAGAGGCATTGTCATGACCGGCGGCGGGAGTATGCTCCGCGGACTCGACCAGAGAATCCGCGAGGAGACGAACCTGCCGGTTTATGTTGTCGATGACCCGCTGACCTGCGTTGTGATGGGCACCGGCCGAATTATCAACGACACCGCGAAATACAGCAAACTGCTCGCGCGGGAGAAAAAGTAATGCCTTCAGGGCCGGCCTTCGATTATTCAAAAGCGATAACATATCTTGAAGGCTTTCTTCCTGCGCGCGTGCCGCTATCGACCGACGGCTCAGACCTCGAGGGCGTTAATATCGCCCCGACTCTCGGGCCGATCCCGCTCGCTTTAACCGAGATGCTCGTTCTTTCGAAGAGGCCGGCTAATATACTCGAGATCGGCACGAGCGTCGCCGAGACCGCGATCGCCCTCGGGCTGGCCGCGAGGAGTTACGGCGGTCGAGTTACGACAATCGAGGTGAACCGCAGGATAGCAAGCGCCGCGATACAGAATATCCAAAACGCCGATGTCCAAGCTAATGTCAGTCTCTTGGCCGGCGACGCCGCGACCGCAATCGATCAACTAACAGGCCCCTTCGGCCTAATTATTCAAGACGGCGCGAAAGATCAATATCTTCCGATGCTCGAGCGGCTTATCGACCTTCTGGAGCCGGGGGGGATATTGCTTTCGGACGATGTCCTTTTTCCGGTTATGTTCGACAACCCGCGCGCGATGCTCCTCGACGAATACAACCGCGCACTCGAGGCCAATGCGCGCCTTAAAACCTCGTGGCTTCCCATCGGCGATGGAGTGGCGGTGAGTGTAAAATTATAGTTTGTGTTTTGTATGAGGGCGCGGGCGGTGCCGAAATCCGTAGAACGAATGCAAGGAAGATACAAGGGGGCTTCGATACGGGCTAATGCCCTACTCAGCCACCGGCACTTCGACTTCGCTCAGTGACCACCGGTCGCTCCCGTAGCCCGAAGGGCGTATCGAAACGGCGGTTTTTCCACCCCGTAGGGGAGGGGCTTGCCCCCTCCAGAGTTTAAATAAACGGTTTTTAAAAAAGGCGCAACCCTTGCGCCTTTAAAGTAGAACCTATAACCCAATACCTATAACCTAAAACCGAATGAGGTAAAGGGTAAAGGGTAAAAGGTAAAGGGTTTTATACGAGGGGCGGCTTGGAGGCCGCCCTTTTTTTGTCGGAACGGCTTCGATACGGGCTAATGCCCTACTCAGCCACCGGCACTTCGACTTCGCTCAGTGACCACCGGTCGCTCCCGTAGCCCGAAGGGCNNATCGAAACGACATTTCTGTAGAAGGCGTATCGAATATGCGGTTTTTCCACCCCGTAGGGGAGGGTCTTGCCCCCTCCAGAGTTTAAATAAACGGTTTTTAAAAAAAGGCGCAACCCTTGCGCCTTTAAAGTAGAACCTATAACCCAATACCTATAACCTAAAACCTCTCCTTATAACCTTCCCCCTAAAACCTTCTCACCAACCTCAGACCGAATGACGGCATGCCGTCGCTGGAGGGGCCAAGATAGGCCTGCGGAAGAAAGCGGTTTTCGGCCTCGGCCGATTCCCCGCGGAGGGAATAGATATCCGTGCGGAAGACATCGACGACCGACACAACGCGATTCACCAACGCAACCCCGAGCATAGTCCGCGCGGTGCGGAAGGCTCTTTCGCTCGAATAGCGGATATCGGCGTATTCGTCCATCGCCTCGTCGCTTTCCCATTGCCAGAAGAACTCGCGGGTTGTAGGATAAAGCGGGACCTCATCGCGATAGATGAGGTGCATCCAGTAGTTATATTCGTCGCGGCTGTCGAAATCGAGCATATTCTCGAAGAAGGTCTCGTCCTTGCCCTCGGGCGAGGCGCCGGCGTGGCGGGCGGCGAAATTTTTGAAGTTCTCCTCGCGCCAGTTGCCGTAGATAGTGTAACCGGCGAAAGCGCTCCAAATCGCGCCCTCGGCCGCGAAGAAATAGGCCGCAGTGGAACGCTTTCCCATGTAAGCTTGCCCCGCGCCGGGGACTAAGAGCGAAAGCCCCGCGGCGGTCCATTTCGAGGGGGGTTTCTCGCCGGAGGTCTCGCCCTCCCAGAGTTCCGAGCCTCGGTCGAAGGGGTTCTCGCCGGTCTGTGCTTGCGCGAGGCCGGAGAGGGAAAGAATTGCGAAGAGTATTGCGAAGATTCGTTTTTTCAACTTTATCTTAAACCCTTTGATTTAGAACCTCGCGAGGTTGAGCGCGATTCTCGGTTCCGGCTCGCCGCCGGGGGAGATCGCGATCTGCGCCTCGATTTTCGGGTCGAAGGAGAAACCCTCGTAGAGCTTGTCGTTCGAGCGTTTGGCCGTCCATGCCGCGTCGAAGGCGCTGAGGATATGGTTCAGAATCGCCGCGCCGATGAAATACTTCGACCATGTGAAGTAGTCGTTGGTCTCCTTGCGCATCTTCATATATTCGAGCCTCAGGGGGCTGTCATTCTCGTGTAGTTTGAGGATAGCGAGAATCTTATCGACCTCGGACTGCATCGCGCTCGAGTCGCGGATCGCGTCGCGGTTGGGGAGATCTTCCCAGCCGAGGACGAACCAGTCGTATTTGCCGATCATCTCGTAATAATCGTGAGTCTTGTCGGGGACATAGGTCGTTTCCGCGCCGTCAACGACCATAGTGACGGGAAGTTGTTCGGTGTAGATCGAGTCGTCGCCGAAACCGCGGAACCAATCGTAGTAATAGTCATACTGCCAATGAGCATCGGCGAATTCGCGGTAGAAATCCTCGCCGTCGTTGCCCTTGCCGTTGTAAACTATCACGCCGGTCCAAAGAGCGGCCTCGAGCGCGAAGAAAGCGCCGGCCTTGATAAAACTTTTCGAATAGAATTCGCCCGCGCCCGGAACCGCGAGCGACAGGATAAAGCTTGTCTTGATATTCTTATGCGCGCCGCTGTCGAAAAGTTCCGATTCGCCCGAGGGGAAATCCGAAGAGCCTTCGGCCTGAGCCATAATCGGCGGGCTGGAAAGCACGGGCATATAAAGGGTTTCGGCCAGCGGTCCGCCGGCTATGACGGCCGCGGTTGCGAGCATTATCGAGATTGCAGTGATCTTTCTAAGCATTTCTCCTCCAAGCTATTTACTTAATAAGCGCTACTTTGAACTTTCGCGAGACCTCATTGCCGGCAAAATTCGCAGAGAGCCTCGCCATATAAACCCCGCTGGCCACATTCTCGGTGTTCCACTCGGTTTCCATCGGCGAACCCGCGCTTGCGCGGCCGTCGAGGTTAGCGATCAGATTGCCTGCGGAGTCGAATATATTTATCTCGACCGCACCCGGTGTCGAGCCGTCGATCGAATATCGGAATGTCGTGGCGCGTTCGGCCGGATTGGGATAGCAGTAGAAGTATTCGATTCGATTGCTTCCGGAAAGGATTGGCGCGCTTCCTGCCTTCGGCTGATTGAAGCTGTGCGCGGCATCCGCGCCCCAAGAGCGCCAAGCCCCCTCGCCGAGCGCGGGGAAGAGGTTGTTCCAAATTAAAAGCGTGCCATTGGTGCTTCCAAGCGCTAAACCCCAGCCCTCTTCGCCCTTGAAGATACAGGGTGCGGCATTGGAGGGCGCGCCGCCGAGCGGGAAGCCATAGGGGATATTTCCCGCGCCGTCGAGCGCTCGAATCGGGCCGTCGCCGGAGGGGAAAAGCGCTTTGCCCTCGGCGAAGATCGGCGAGGCGAGGGCGTTATCGAGCCGGAAGGGGGTATTTTCCGCGGCAAAGCCGTTTGATTTATAAACGAAAAGCCCGTTCCTTCCGACCGCGAGCACCTCCATCGCGCCGTCGCCGTCGAGATCGGCGATGATCGGGCTGGAAAGCGAGGTGTCATCGACCGCGGAGGGGAAATTTTCGAGATTGGATAGCATCGAGTCGAAGGCGAAGATCGCACCGGAGCGCGCCGCGCAGACAGTCTCCATCGAGAGGCCGTCACCATCGAGGTCGCCGCGGGCGAGATAGGAGACATCGCCGACCGGAAGCTGACCTTCGCGAATTAGCTCGCCCGACCAATCGAAGAGCATAATCTTCGCGAGCTGTCTATTTGCGAGCACGAAGAGGCCGGCCTCGGAGGGCGCGATTCCGGTGATTGTCCCGCGGGCGTTGCCCTCGGCCGAGACCGCTCCGTTTCCCGAAATGAGTTGCCATTTTTCATTGGCGAAGGCGATAATCTCGAGAGCGCCGTCGCCGTCTATATCCCAAAGGCTGACGCTCCGCTGGCCCTCGGTGTCGATCCGGACTGGGAAGCCCGAAAGCTCCCTCATGAAGCCGCCCGACAGCGAGCGCGGGTTCCACGCGTGAACCCAGCCCTCGGTATCGAGGCCGACCAACTCGGCAAGGCCGTCGCCGTCGATATCCCCGGCCGCGGGCAGGGTGATTCGGTCGGCGGAAACAGTCGCCGCTACCGGATAATCCACGCTAATAACATTGCCGTCGAACTCCGCGCCGGCCGCGGTGATTCCATTGTCGATGAAACGCGTGCCGTCGGAGTTCCAAATCAAAACACAGCCGAGATAGGGGTCGCCGCTGTAATAATAGGCCTCGGTGTAGATCTCGTCCACGCCGTCGCCGTCGAGATCGGCCGACTGCAGTGGGGCGTAGAGCGGATAGATAGTCGTGAGGATAGTAGGCGTCGGCGCGACCGAGTCGAAGCGAATCCGAAGGTGCATCCGGTCGCCGGGGACCGCCATGCTGTCGATCAGAATCCCCGAGAGGCCGCCGTCGTTGGCAGAGGTCGAGGGGTTGGTCGTTGGCCCGAAGTTTGTGCCGTAGGAGAAATAGTCCGCGGCCTCGCCGTAGGTGACGATAGTCCCCAAATCCTCGAAGCCGTCGGCCTCCTCCAGCGCGACGAATCGGCGCGTGATGTCCCATTGCAGGGAGTTGTTCTGGAAGTTGTTTCCTCCGGTGCCGAACACATCGGAGTAGGCCGCGGTCTCGTCGATATGCCAAATCAAAAGGCCTCTGCCGGGGAGCAGGTAGTCCAGCGCGGAGGTCAGTCTTGTCGTGTCCTTCGCCAAAGCGCCGATTACAACTCCGGTGAGGCTGTCGCGCTTGAGGCTGTAAAATCCGTCGTCGCCGACGAGTGTGTCCTGCCGGTTTTCGACGAGGAAATACTCGTAGCTGTTGATCGGAACCTTCACCAGCGTGACGCCCTCGTTCTTCGGAAGCTCGCAGGCCTCGACGACAATCGTGTCGCACGGCGAGGTGACAACCAGCGGCACTTCCCAGCCGAGATAGGCGCGGCTCCAAGCATCGGGGTAGGCCGGAAACATGCCGTAAACCGAGTAATACTCGTCGTCGGAGACTGTGCCGTTCTCGTCGATATCGAAGCCGATATCCGCGCCGACAGCGAAGCCGTTGTCCATGAGCGAGAAATCGCCGACCTGCGTGATGAAATTGCCGGTGTTATACAAATCGACCAGCCCGAGCTGATGGCCGAACTCGTGCGCGATCGCGCCGTTGAGGCAGACGATCTGGCCGTCCTGCCATGCGTGCTCGGGGAGGATGATCCCGTCCTCGATCCAGCCGCCGATTGTGAAGGGGAGCTTCAGATAGCCGGTGGGCAGGTCGTCCGGGCTTGGAATGAAGATATCCGGCCAGTATTCGGCGTAGTCGGGATAGCTCGTCGCGACATCGTTCTGCCAGTCGCTTCCGGCGTGAAACAGGATGAAGGCGTCGTATTCGCGGATATTAAAATCCCCCGCCGAGATCGCAAGTTCCCAAGCATCCTTGAAAAGCTGTTGCATACGGTCGGCCATATCGCCGGCCATCCAGCCCGCGGGGCCGTAATAGCTCATCGAGTCGGGGAGGCGATAGGCATCGTTTTGCCCCTCGGGGAAGACCTCGAAATCGATGAATACTTGCGAGTCGCTGACCGCGAGGTAGTAATTCCGCAGGGCTCGCATGTGCGACTCGAAATAGGCCTTGTTATGCGGAAGCGGGTCGAAGGGGTGCGGCGATTGCTCGTAGGGGCGAAGGTCGAAGGTGCCGTCACCAGTGGTTCGCGGAGTGTTGTCCGGCTGGAACTCGACTCGGATTGCGAGAACCCGGACGGTGTCGGCGGAACCGGATTTCGAGGGGCGAGGGAGCGCCCACGGCGCGTGCCTTTCGAGCCTCAGGAGATTGCGCTCCGAGACCATCGGCCTCCATGGGTCGCCGCGAAGGTGCGGATTCGGGCCGAGCTTGCGGAGAACCTGCTGTTCGCCGGCAAGACTCGAAAGCGACAGCGCGCCGACTGTGCCGATCAACAGGTATTTCTTAAGGTTATCGAGCATAATTAAAAAGCGATATTAAGCGAATAGCGTAAGATATTCGATAGCACCAACTTGCCCTCGTCCTCGTCCTCCTGAAGCGGGATATAGCCGAAGTCGAAGCCGAAGTTCTTAAATTTCAGCCCCGCGCCGACTGTGAAGTAGTGGATTCCCTTCCAGTGGTCGGGGTTGAACTCCTCGTTCCTAATTATCTGCGCGGATTCGGTCGGGATATAGTCGTAGTCGATCATATAGCCGCCGCGAAGCGAGATGAAATTCGAATAGGTATATTCGAGGCCGAGGTTTTTAACCGCCTCATGAAATTCTTTTCCGAAGGGGTCGTTGCCCCAGTTGATTAGGTCTTTGTTGATATCCGCGGCAAAGGTCAGCTTGTTATATTCGGAATCGAGGAGCTTGTAGGCGGCGCCGGCTTTGAGGTTGCGCGGCAAAGGATCGGCCTGCGCGGCGTCGATATAATGAATATCCGGCCCGAGGTTCTGAACCGCAAGGCCGAGAGTCAGGCCTCTGACGGGGGTTTGGTATAGGAGGCCGGCATCGACCGCGAATGTCGTCGCGACGCCCTCTTCCTGCTCGAGACCAACCGTCACGCCCTTAGCGAGCGCGGAGTAAATAAGCTTGAAGGCCAGCCCCGCGGAGAGGTCTTTTGTGATCTTGGTGCCGTAAACAGCCGAGGCGGCCAGCTCGTAGGAGCTGAAGGTTCCGAGCACGGTGCCGTCCTCGTCGGTCCAGTCGTTTTGCCCCTCGTTTATATAGGTGACAGCCGCACCGACCGTTCCCCATCCCTCGATATAGGTCGTGACCGAAAGGAACTCGTAGTAGAGGTCGGGCGCGAGCGAGGGAAGCCACTGAACATGCATGAAGCTGATTCCGTGCTTGCCCTTGGAGTAAATAGCTATCTCGTCGCCGGTGTTATACCAGTATTCGTTTCCGATGCGGATTACATCGGAAAGATTGGCATCCTTGAGCGTGCCGAGGTCGTAGTAGCCGAGGCGTCCCTTTTGATAATCGTAAACCATAGTCCCAAACTCGGTCCCGACGAGCAGGTTGCCGTCCGGCGAGGCTTCGAGCGAAGTAATTTCGCCGCTGATCGGGTTCTTCTGGTATTCGATGGTTTTTCCGGCCTCGAAGGTCTGTTCGTTGATCCTATTGTGATAGCGAAGCGATTTGACAAGCTTCTTGATCAACTCGTCAGAGGCCTTCGGCCATCTGGTGCGCGCCCAAGCGTCGATCTCGATTTCCTCCGCTATCTCTTCACTTGTCCAACCGAAGAACTCCCATTTTTGGCCGTCGAAGGATTTGAGGCCAAGCTCCGATCCAAACCAAATTTTGTTATACTTATCGACGAAAATCGCTG
Organism: bacterium UBP14_UBA6098; assembly: GCA_002428525.1. Taxonomy (GTDB): domain Bacteria; phylum UBP14; class UBA6098; order UBA6098; family UBA6098; genus UBA6098. Next base: position 22,853 of record DIWU01000018.1, on the reverse strand, counting down.
TGACCGGCGATTCGAAGGCGATGGAATACGGTATCTCGACCTTGGCTCCGGGTGTTGGGCGCGCCTTGTCGAGCTGGTCGTTTCTTGCGATGATTTCGGAGGCGGCAAAATCGATTGCCTTGGAGCTTTTCAAGGGGAAGACCTGCATAGCGAGGCCGTGCCAATCGACATCCGGCGCAGGCTCGACCTTGAAGGAGTTATCCCATTTGTCGCCGTTTTGGCGCGCGGGGCCGGCCTCGGTGCCGACCCAAATATCGCGGTGAGAGCCGGCAAAGATCGAGTATATCTTGTTGCTCGGAAGGCCGTCTCCGGAGGTATAGCGCGTCCACCTGCTTCCCGTGAGGGTGTAAAGCCCGTCCTCGGTGCCGACATAGACATAGTTTCTGCTATCGATAGCGATCGCGGTAATCTTCTTGTCGCGAGGCCCGCCGCTTTGGTTCATCTTTTCCCATTGGCCGCGAACTCTTCTATAGAGGCCCTTCTCGGTGCCTATCCAAACTTCCTTTTTATCGCCCCTAAGCGCTGTCACCTTGCCCTCGAAGAAGGCGGAGAAGGGCAACTTGATTTTAGTATCCGGGGCGAGGTATCCGGAGGGGAGCTCGGACATCCCATTAGCGGCCAAAACCGCCGGGATGATCTTCTCGTTGATTGTTACCGAGTCGTAGGTTGTCGCGTCGATGAAGTGAAAGAGGACATCGGTCATAGTCTCCTCTTCGGAGGTTGTGTAGCGTTCCTCGCCGATCCACTTCTTGCCCTTTCGGACAAAGAGCCCCGAGTCCGTCGCGGCCCAGACATCGAAGGTGCGATAGTCTATATCGATGACTCCGGTTTTTTCGGTGGCGAGAGCGATTATCTCACTTCCGGGGGGGGAGCCGTAGTCGAGCCATTGCGAGGAAAGGGGATAGTTGCCCAAACCCGCGGGATTCCAATAGGTAGCCGTGGGGTCGTCGGCGATCGCGACGAAGGCCTCGCCCATTCCCGTGGCCCTTGCGCCCGGGCCGATCAGCAAGAATAAAACACCTCCGCGGGTTCTATCCGCCGAGGCGGTGAATACGGTTGCTAAGAGGGCAAAAACAGTCAGATATAATATCCTTTTCTTGCCTAAGAAAGACATCCTGAACCTCCAATATTGAGCGAGACCTCGAATAAACAGATGATAAAATTAATATATATTTGCAAGATAAGTGCCAAACCTCAGCGTAGTTTTGCTATTTTGATGAGCTTGTCGTCGGTTTTGCCGTCGGCGGAACGAGCTTCGATCTTAACAATATATGTCCCATTGGCGACGGGGGTTCCCTTGGAATCTTCGCCGTCCCAATAGATGCTTGCGAAGGCGGGCGAGACCGTGGATTCTAACTTTCGCACAGGTCTTCCGGTGAGGGTGAAGATCGAGACTGTCGCCGAGGCCGCCGCGCCGATATTGAAGGTTATATCGGTGCCGGAGGTGAAGGGGTTGGGATAGGCCAATGCGTTTGAGATCTCAATATCGCAATCGGAGACCTCGAACGAAAGCTCGGCCGTGCCTGAATTGCCCATATTGTCCCATGCCTTGACTGCGACTATATGCATCCCGACCGCCAGATTGCCGAGATCGTAGCTTGCTTGGCCGGCCTGATAGCTGTTGAGAAAATACTCGAAATTCTGCGAGAGATCGACAGCGCCGGCCTCGTTGCCGTCGATGGTCATAGTGAGGATATGGCCGGCGCCTCCGGAGAGGTTGATTCCATTCTCGTCGGAGACTGTGCAGATAAGGGTTCCGCCGCCGCAGAGAACACCGCGGTCGCCGAATCCGGGGCCGTCGATCGAGAGTGAAACCACCGGGCCTATCGAGTCGTTGATAGTCAGCGAGGTGTCGCCATCGACGACGAGTTCCGAGACGAACCCGACCGCCTCCTCGGCGTCGTTGTAGGCGTAGGCCACGACCTTTCCGCCGTTAGTGCCGTAGGAGATGTCGATCGGGACGACAAACTCCGCGGAGAACCTTCCGCCGGCGACATCGACAGGGCCGGAGAATAGGCGCTTTCCGCCCTCGTAATAGGTCACCGAACCGGAAAGATAGGGCGAACTATAATTCTTGAAATAACCGGAATCGTAAACGAGGATATAAGCTCGGCCGTTGAAATCCTCGACGAGGCCAGAATCGGAATGCACCTCGCCGGTCAGGGATATCTTTCTTCCCGCGAGAAGCGAATCCGGGTCTATCGAGAGGACTATATCGAGGTTCGGCGGGCCGATCTCCATCGCAGGGTCCCCGAAGAGGACATACTGCCCCCGCGTCGAGGTGTAGGTGTCGCCGCCCTTCGCGTAAATGAGCGCCGGCCCGAGAGTAGTCTTTTGGCCTTGATTCCAGCATGCGTTCAAAAGGCGGGAATTTAGGGTTCCGTTGCTGGGGCTGAGGGTCATTCTTGTCGCGGCGACAGCGGCGAAGGCTCCGGCCTCGGGGTAAAGAACGACTTGTTCCGCGATGGCTTGGCCTATTGTTCTGTAAAAAAGTCCGACCTCGCACGAAGCGCTGATAACGAGGGGGAGTTTCCTTTTGTTATCGAGCTTGCCGACGCAACTCGTCGCTTCGAAGGCCTCCTCGTGGGTCCAGAGGGTATAATTTCCGTGGCCGACATAGTTCACAAGCTGTGAACCGGCGCGCCAATAATCGACAAGGGCTTTCTGCGCGGTGGGTTTTAGGCCGATCGAGGTAAGCGGGTAATCGACGAGATAGACGGTTCGCGGTTCGGTCCACTGGGGCATCTCGCGAACGAAGGAGCTGGTTTGTGTCGTATGTTGCCATGAATCGGGAAGGTCGCCCGTTTTGCGCTCGTCGTCGGCGCAATAGACGAAGCGGGTTCGCCAAGGCCCGAAATCTGTGTCGCCCTCGGTGTTTTTAACCTTGGCGACGAAATGCCGCCAGTCGTTGATAGTCGTGATTGGAACTCGACCTCCCGAATAATCGGGGATTCCATCACCCGAGGAAACCGCATAGAAGAAATCGTCGGGGGCGTTTGCGACGCAAAGCGCGGCGGGACAGTAGGTCACCGGCGGATCGGTTATTCCGCGAGGGTCCCATGTCGCGTCTCCGACGAGCATTATATATTCCGGCGGCCTTTCGGAGTAAAGCCACAAATAGCGGAGGAAATCTCGAATAGCTGTCGGGTCGTGTGTTCCGAAGGCGAACTCCTCCATAACATCCTCGACAAAGACCCAATCGACGGACGTTCCGCGCGATTCGCGATAGGAAATATATTCATCGAGGTCGTTTTCGAGGCCCTCGGGGATCAGCATGAGCATATCGGAGTTGAAGGTCCTCTCTCGAAGACCGGTCAGATTTCGCGCGGTTGGAAGATCGGCCCGTCGCGCGGAGGAACCCTCTTGAACAAAATACTGCCTTCCGGCAAGGCTATCCGAAAAGGCGAAAAGCCCCGCGCCGATTGAATCAGCCGAAAGAAGCCGGAGGTCGGTTTGGTCGGTAACATCGAAAACAAGGGGTCTCGCGGAAAAACCGGAAACAATATAGGTCGAAGGGACATTCCCCCCGAGAAAAGAAAGAGAGCCGTTGTATTCGGAAAGCTCGATTTTGTAAATGATCTCGTAATAATCGAACAGCACCGAGGTTCCGCCGAAATCGATCTCGATTGCGTTGATGCCCTTTGTGAAAGCATCTCGAAAGAAGGCCTGTTGCGCGCCGGTCCAGATACTGAAGGCCGAATCGGGGGGTTGGCCGTTCACGCGGGCGTAAACAACCGGCCGATCCTCGTCCGCGACCGGGACCAGCCGATGGCGGACATAGGCCCCGAATGAGGTATCGATACGCGAATCGAGAAGGGTGATATATTTAGAGGTAGTCCTTTCGGCGCCCCACTGTATATCGTTTCCGGTCTTGGCATAGATATAGTCGTTCTCGACGAACTGCATGAAAAGGCCGGTCGAAACGGTATCGCCTCCGGATATCGCCTCGGCGGAAAGCCGTTTGGCCGGAGCGGGAAAGTCGCCGCCGATGCTTATCCAATAGTAGTTTGCGTTAGCAAATCTATGAAGGTGATGTGAAAATCGCGTCCCCTCGACGAGCCAGCCGGATATTCCGCGAGCGCAGAAATATAAGGCGTCCCCCTCATCGAAGGAACCGTCGTCGAGCCCGACGCTGTAGAGCGGAATCTCCTCGAGCGATGGAAGTTCATCGGTGTTTCCGATCGGCAGTTCCATCCAGCCCTCGTCGAAAAGGCGGATCTCCGAGGGATCGACCGAGGCCGGGTTCAGGCCGAGCGAGGTCAAGTATCCGCGGTCGATCTTAAGTAGCCCCGAGGAGGTCACGGGGAATGTGAACCACGAGCCGGACATCGAAAAGATATCCTGCGAGGGCCTTTTGCGGGGGCGCTCGGAGACAAAGCCGCTTTTCGGGTTTGCCGTCGCGGAGAGGACGGCCTTTTCTACTCTATCCGGCCTTGCGGTTGTGCCCTTTGAGTGGGCTATCGAACACCGAAGCTCGGTCAGCCTCTGAAGGCGCTTCGTTAGGGGATTATATCTGATCGGGCTGATCGTCAGGTTGCCGAGACGGACATTCCGCGCCCATCCGGCCTCCGAAAAATTAGCGCCGTCGAGGGGAAACCATCTATCTTCGGAATACGCGAGCTTGTCTTTTTCGTAGTGCTCGCTGTATGGCCCATCGGGGAAGCCCCGCAAGACAGGCACCGGCGCGAGGTCGGCTTCGCCGGCATCCTCCCATTTCTCGATTTCGATTGAAAAGACCCAATCGCCTTGGGGCAGGGCTATCGGTATCCTGAATATAGGAACCGCCGGCGAACCTTCGGGGCCGTCTATCTCCGCACCCTCGCAACTCAGAAGTAAAAGGCCGTCCCCAACGAGGTTGGAATCGAGCGCAGGCGCTTGCCAAACGATTGTAAGCCCCTCCGGCGATTCCATGCAATCTATCGGATAAGCGAGGGAGGCCAAAGGCAACAGGATGGATAAAAATAAAAGGTTTTTTCCCTGCAATTTCAAAAGACTCCGCTCGTAATTTTTGATCAATTGAAGACCTAAGCATATAATATGCCGAAAATTATCTTCTTGCAAAACTCACAGTATTATTTACATTACTAATTAAATAGATAGGCTTTTATAAAGGGGCTTACGGGTTTCACTATGTCGAATTCGGTCATCCTGATAATCGCCGGGCTGGATCCTACCGGCGGGGCGGGGATATCAGCTGATATTCGCGCGGTTTCCGCTATGGGCGCGGTCGTCGCGCCGGTTATCTCGGCGATCGCGAATCAAGGCCATCGCGAGGGCGTGGCGGTGCATCCCGTCGATGAGGCGGACTTCGCCGAGGCCCTCGATTCAGCCCTCACTGCCGATCCGCAGGCGGTGAAGATCGGCATGGCCGGAAACGCGCGAACAATCGAGGTCATCGCCGACAGGCTCGCGCCGCTTTCAGAAAGAATCCCGATTGTCCTCGATCCGGTGCTCCGCTCCTCGAGCGGTATGGAACTCGCCGATCTCGATGCGACCGAAGCCCTTATAGAGAGGCTTTTCCCGATAGCCGCGCTCGTCACTCCGAACCTCGATGAGGCCGGACGATTCGCAAGCATGAGGATCGCTTCTTTGGAGGATATCCTGAGCGCCGGCGCAAGAATCGCCGGGGCGACAGCGGCGGTGCTCATCAAGGGCGGCCATTCGGCGGGAATTCCGATAGATTATCTTTTCCAACGCGAAGAGGTTCGCGAGTTCCAGTCCGAGAGGGTTCCCGGCGAGTTTCGCGGCACAGGTTGCGCGCTGGCCTCGCTCATCGCCTGCGGCTTGGCGCGCGGAGAGGCCCTTCCGAGGGCGGTTTCCTCCGCGAAGGCCCGTTTGACCGCCGCTCTCGGCCAATCCATACCACCCTATATCCGTTATTAATATGACTTTTCTAACCGATATCGACCAAAGGCTTTTCTTCCTGATCAACGGCCGCTGGATATCTCCGGCCCTCGACCGCTTCATGGTCCTCGCGACGAATCAAGAGACCGGAATCCTGATCATCCTCGCAATCCTTGTCGCGTTTTCTGTCCTCGGTAGGCGAAAGGGCCGGATAGCTTCGCTCTCGGCGGTTTTGGCCTACGCCTTCATCGACCCTGTGGGGCATTATATCATCAAGCCTCTCTTCGCCCGCCCGAGGCCCTGTCACCTCGAAATCGGCCGCCTATTGGTCGATTGCGGCTCCGGCCTCGCGATGCCGAGCCTTCATTCGGCCGCGAGCTGGGGGGTTTTCACAGCGATAGTCGCCTTTTTCGGCGCGCCGGCGCTACCGCTGTTTATTCTCGCGATAATTGTCGGCTATAGCCGCGTTTATGTCGGCGTTCATTGGCCCTTCGATGTCATAGTCGGTGCGGTTTACGGCGCCGGGATAGGCCTTTTAGCCGCAACGATTCTTAAAAAATTTTTCATGAAGGAAAAGAATGCGCAAAAGGCCTGAATACTGCCCCGATTGCGGGGGGAAGCTCGAGCTCGCCGAGATCGGCGACAAGACGAGGCTTTTTTGCCCCTATTGCTCCAAGACGATCTATGAGAATCCCCTTCCCGCGACCTGCGTCGTCGCGACGAACGGCCGCGGCGAGGTGCTGATTACAAAGCGCGCTGTAGAGCCGGCAATCGGCGAATGGTCGCTTCCCGGCGGTTTCGTCGAGATTGACGAGTCCCCTCAGGAGGGCGCGCTCCGCGAGCTCCGAGAAGAAACAGGCCTTAGCGGCGAGATCATCGCCCATCTCGGCGCGGAGGGCCAACGTAGCGAGACCTATATTAATGTAATGATAGCGGGTTTTCTCGTCCGCGCCGAGGGCGAACCGTCCCCCGGCGACGATGTTTCCGAAGCGCTCTGGGTCAGGCCCCGGTCCGCGCCGAAATTAGTGTTCTCAAGCCATAGGCGGATCTTCGACCGTGCAATCGAGATGCTTGGCAGAATCGAGAAGTTATGAAATACAAAGTCCATTTGCTCAGCGTTGTGATCGTTTCGCTTCTCGCCCTCGCCTGCGATGTCCGGCGCGAGGCGACCGGATCGTATAATAAGATCATCGTCTTCGCAGACGCCGCCGACACAAGCGCCTTCGCCGCATCGCTGAGGGCGGCGGTCGAGAAGCCGATTGTCACGCCGCGCGACGAGAAGATTTTCACGATCGAATTCGTCGATACAACGAAACTCGAGCGGTTGACTAATTCTCGAAACTCGATCATCGCCGCAAGCCTCGATTCTCGAGGGCCAGCGGGAGATTTCATCCGAAATGCCCTCTCGAAAGAGGCCCAAAATGCGATAGCCACAGGCAGTGAATGGGTCGTCGCAAAGGAAAATATCTGGGCAGAGGGACAGATGACACTAATATTGAGCGCGCCAACCGCGGAAGACCTCGATTCGAGGCTTTTCCTCGAGGGGGAGGCCGTTTTCCGCCTGCTGAACAACTCCGTCAACGAGCGCGTTTCGCAATGGCTTTTCGGGAAGGTTTTCGGCAAGGACGAGAAGCTTGCCTTAGAGGATTCGATCGCGGCCGATTACGGCTTCGCGATTCGCATCCCGCGGTTTTGGGAGTGGGAAAAGGGCTCCGGTGAGGAGCGTTTTATGTGGCTTAGGACGCTCGAACCCGAGCGTTGGGTCTTCGTTTGGTGGACTCCGCTCGATTCCGCAATGGACTTCTCGGTCGAGCGCTGGCGTGCGGTTCGCGACAGCCTCTGCGCAATCTATTACGAGGGGGATATCGTCTCCGAAAACCTAACTCCCGAAACGACGGGGGTTTATATCGGTGGAAGACCGGCGGTCCAGATTCGCGCGCTATGGGAGAACCCGAAAAACACACTCGGCGGGCCGATTTTATCCTATGTCCTCTCGGAGCCGCTTTCGAACAGGCTATACATAGTCGATGGCTCGCTCTTCGCACCGATTGTCAAAAAAGAGCCGTATCTTCGGCATATCGAGATTATTTGCCGAAGCTTCCGAAGCGATGTTCCGAAGTTCTATGAGGAACGCAAGGCGCGCAAGTAGCTATTTCAGTAGCGACACCTTTTCGATGAATACCTCGCCGCCGACAGCGAGCCTTATATTATATACTCCCGAGGGCAGATCGCCCGAATTCCACGCCTTCGTATGAAATCCCCGCTCGACCCTGCCGCGCCATACATCGGCGACCCTCCTGCCGGACATATCGAAGACCTCGATTCCCGCATCGGAGTTTTCCGCGGCCTGAAATTCTATCGTGAGCGTCGAATTGAAGGGGTTCGGCCTCGCCGAGAGTAGCGAGCTTGTTTTTGGAAGCTCTTTCGTCTCCCGCGAACCGAGACAGCCGTTCTCGAAGGCGCCGATATCGTAGCCGGCGTCGATAAACCGCGTGTTCCCGAGGAAATCTATCGAGGGCGCCCAAACGGTATCGCCTAAAACAACGGCATATTGCCCGCCGGCGTCGATAAGCGCCGACATAACGGGGGCGCAGGAGGGCAACCACCCGAGCGTGCATTCGGTTGTGTCGGCGAAGGAGGCTGAACCGGTGATGAAGGCCGGTGGGTCGAGATAGTTAATCGTTCCGGAGCCGTCGTTGCAGACCTGAATCGGATTATCGACGAACGAGTGGTTGACATAGAGGTCTGAGGAGGACTCGAGAATGACCTGTTTGCACCCGGGGTATGTCGTCGAGTTATAGGCGATCGCGGTATTAAGAAGGAGTAACTTCGAGCCGGCGAATGTATGCCCGACTCGAAGGCCCGGGCCGAGGTTATTTTTGGCGATCGTGCAGTTGATCAGCTTAACGCAGGTTCCTTCGGTATTATAAGCGCTCCAAACCCCGCCGCCGTCGTTTCGCGTGACGATGCAATTGACCATTGTCGGGGCGGAGTTCTCCTGAAAGTAAACCGCGGCCCCCTCGACAGCGAGCGCGAAGTTTCCGCAGACATCGGCCTCGAGGATTGTCGGCGAGCAGGCATTAACGGCGATTCCGCCCCCGCGCCTATGGGCGATATTATCGAACGTCTTCGGGCGGGCGATAATGCCGTTGTAGTTATCGACGAAAAGTCCGCCGCCGTCTCGACGAGACCTGTTGGAGATGAATTCGTTGTCTGAGAAGACTGTTGCGGCTTTGAGATAAGCCCCTCCGCCGTTCTTTGTGCCGTCGAATAGCTCGTTGTGTGCGATATAGTTTCCGGAAATCTCGGTGGAGTCATCGCTGTCGATATAGATACCACCGCCGTCGCCGTAGGATTTATTGAACATAATGCTACAGTTTTTCAAAGTTGCGCGCCTGTTGTCTTGGAAGAAAACTCCGCCGCCGCCGTTTCCGCCGCCGTAATTATCGCAAATAATACAGTTTTCGATATCGACGGACGAGTTATAACAAAAAACCGCGCCGTATTCAGAGGCATTGCGATTTACCACGCCCGATATATGACAACCCTTAAGAGTGCAATCTGCGGCGCCGTTGAAACGTAAGCCGTCCCATCCGACAATCGAGTCGCCCTTTGTGCCGAGATAGGCGAACCAAACAGTTTCGGGAATAGCCCCCGGGCATTTCCCGACACCGGCGACCAATTTTGCTTGAGACTCAATATAAAAAACGACATCGTCGTTAAATAAAATCTCACAGCCGTATTCGATATAGAGTGTATTCGAGTTCGTGAGGCGAATCGTGTCAAGGACGACATAGGGCGAAAGCTGTTTGAGCCATAGACCGCCCGGAATATCCCCCCCGGCGACATAGGTTGAGTTCGCGTTTGCCGGCGTAACAGCGAGAAAAACAACAACAATGAGCATTGCGGCGCATCTGAACATCATAACCTCCAAGAAAACATATACTATCCATATTAAATATTATTATAGTTTAGTGTTAAATCAAATAAAAACTAAAAATAAAAAAAGGGCGGCTAATGGCCGCCCTAAGTTTTTTATTCGCTTGCCCGCAAGGCTATTTGGTTTCCCTTTCGCTTTCGAGTTCGAGAAGAACCCTGCGGTTAACAGTCCTGCCTTCCGGATAACCGTTGTCGCCCAGAAGAACGCGCTCCACAGTCTCGCCCGTCCAACGAAGGATCTCATAGGGCTTCGACTCGCCGAATCCCTTGGCCGAGAGTGAGACATTTCTGTCCTTGAGCCATTTGTCGAGCTCGGCGTGCGAGTTGAGGTTGAGCAGGTAGATCATGTAGTTCTTGAGGTTGTTCAACTCTCTGTTCGCGCGTTTGCTGGAGAGTGCGATGTTGTCGTATTCCGGCCCGATCGAGTCGGCATGGCCGGTGACGAACGCCGTCACGCGGGTGTTAGCCTTGTCGGCTCTTTCGATGAACCGACGAGCGACATACTCGACGCGGGTTTCGAGGAACTTCGATTCCGGGACATCCTCGTCGAAGCGGAACAGCACGATAACGAGGCTCTCGATGCGCTTCGATTGGCGTGTCACCTGAATCTCCATTGTGTCGGAGTAGGTCAGGAAGTTCTCGCCCATCTTGTCGCGGATATCGAGCTTCGCGAAGTATTTGTTGTCGAAGTCCAGAAGCTCGCCGGAGTTATCGCGCCAGTCCCATGCGAGGCCGGAGGGGATATCGCCCTTGCCGTAGGCCAGCGTGCGGACGAGCTGACCCTTCTCATTCACGATCACCACGCCGAAGCTATCGACGCCGGCATCGACGGTGGCGTCGATTTGGACGAGGTTTTCCTCAGCGCCCTCGACCTGATAATCCGTGAAGACCCTGTCGCCGACCTTCGGGCGCCAAATCACGCCCTCGGAGTTCGGATAGACGAGAACCTGTTCGACCTCCGCTTCGGGCTCGAAGGCCGCATGTATCTTCACGCGCTCCTCGAGATCGCTTCCGAGCTGTTCGCGGATATATCTTCCGACCTCGATGACCCTCATAAAGGCGAGATCGGCGTCCTCTTTAGTGTCTTTATTATAGGCGCTCTCGACGAGAATCATCGCTTCGGGGTTTCTGCTGAGGAGGTTCTGGATTGCTCCAATCTGACCGCCGATATTGTTCATGCCGTCCTGTCCGAGCTTATTTCCCGCGAGCGGAATCTCGATGAGGAAATCGACCCCCTGCGGGAACCAAGCGGAAAGCTCGGTCCTGCGGTTCTCTGCGGACATAAGTTTCTTATCGCGGGAGATCCACTGATTCGAGAGATTGCCGGCGCGAGATTTACCCATGAAGAAGCCGCTATCAACGACCTTAACCTGCGAGGCGGGTGCTCCGAGCGAGGTGAGTTTACCCTCGACCGCGCGGGCGCGCGAAAGCGCGAGGGATTCCTTGTTGTCGCCCTGCTCGGATTCCTCGTCATAGTAGCCGCGAAGATAGATTAGGACATCGGGGTTGACCTTCAGCCTGTCGGCGACCTCGGACAACATAGCGTCGTAGCGTGCGTCGATAGTTGCGGATTCCTTTTCGAAGAAGACAATAGGAATCATCGGCTCTTCTTCTTGGTAAAGCGTCAGCTTGCTGACCTTGAGCTTTTCGTCGCGGGGCTTGATATTGCCCTCCGGCGAAAGGAAGACATCGCATTCGCCCATTCCGGTGTTGTTGGCCTCGTCCTCTTCGGGGACTTTGCCGCGGATCTCCGGAATACGATCGCCGCGGTCATCGACATTGACAAATATAGTGTAATGGCCCTTGGCCGGAGGCGTCCATTTCCAAGATAGCTTGACTCTTTCGGCCACGTCGAGGTCGTATCTTTGAATAGGAACCGCGAGGTTCCACTGACCCTGCGCATTTTGATAATACACCGAGACGCGGACGCCGTCTTCGTCGATCTCGCCGCGGTTCTCGACGGTTGCGCGAATCTCGACCTCTTCACCGATGACACTGCGCTTCGGGGTGATCTCGACTGTCCCGCCGACGAGTTCGAGGTCGCGGATCGGTTCGGGCGGCGGCTCGAGTGTGATATTGAGCGCGACGCGATGCGTCGTGAAAAGCTCGGAGGCCATCTCGGTCAAGGCCGGATAAAGCACCGTGTAATCGAGACCCCAACCGAGCCGTTCGCCATAGTGCATATAGGAAAGGCCGAGGGCGGCCTCGTCGCGGTTGAGACCGCCGCGAAGAGCGAAGCTTCTTCCAAACCATTTTTCGAGGCCGGCGTGAATATTCATATCGGACTCGCCGTTGATATCGCGCATGGCATACTCGATATCGACCGTCGGGTGGAAGCCCTTGTAATGAAGGGCCAGTCCGCCGCGAACCTTCATCGGAAGCTTGTCGGCGTCGGTGCCGGAGCCGGAGATCGAGACATCCGGTTGAAGGATGTCCTGAACGACCGCGCCGAGGCTGATCCACTCCGCGGGGCGGAAGAAGACGCCGGCGTCGGCGGAATAGCTCATACTGTTATAGCTCGAGCTGAAGACCGGGTCGGTGGCGTCGAAGCGGTAGAAGTTCGCGTCGTTAAAGCCGCTACGAAGCAACTTCACGTTCGCGCCGAGCGCGAGATGATTGCCGTCGGCGGTGCCATAGAGCCTTTTGCCGTAGCCCAAGGTCACCTGCATCTGGCTATAGACATCGGAGAAATACTGCGCGAAGGAGATACCGTAGCTACCGCCTTGGCCGTAAAGACCGAGGTGGTTGACCAAACCGGCAAAGCCCTCGTTAAGGCCGTCGTCCTCGACGCCGAGATAAAGCCTCGCGTAGCTGGCCGTGAAAGCGAGATTGCGGAAGGACTCCATCGCGGCCGGGTTCCAGACTGCGGCGTTGGCGTCATTGACCATGGCGGTGTATGCACCGCCGGCCCCCAGCGGTCTCGCGCCGAGCTGATCGACCTGCGCCAACGAGGCGGAAACCATAAGAGCAATCGCGATAATAAGATAAGTTATATTCTTCATTATTCCTCCTATCGGGCGATGCTTATGGTTCCGGTGCACTGTGTCTCGTCATCGACCTTGATCAGGTAGATATAAGTCCCCTGACCGAGTTGCTCGCCTGCCGTGTCGGTGCCGTCCCAGCGCCATTCCCCCGAGGTCGGGTGATCGATATCCGCAACCTGATTGTTTTTAAGATCGTAGATAAAAATATTCGTCTTCGAATCTGTTTTGCGCATGTTCGGGAACTGGAAGATCACCTCGTCGTTAACTCCGTCAATCGTTCCCGGTGTGATCGGGTTGGGATAGCGCTCGCAGGGCGTTTCCGAAAGAGTGAAGACGAAGAATGTGTCCAGAAGGTTTCCCGCGCAGTCGGAGTCCGACGGCGGAAGGTCGCGAACCATAAGGCGGACGCGAACCTGCTGGCCGTCGGCGAAGGTCGCGCCGGTGGCTTGAATCGGGAAGCTGAAGGTCGGCCCCGACCAGCTCGTGTAGCTCGTGGCGTAGTTCACCGTGGTCGTTTCCACGCCGGCTATTATCTGCACGACAATAGTCGAGGAATCGACCGGAAGCATACCGTCTGTGATATCCATTGCGATATCGAAGTTGAAGGCCGAAACCGCCGGAGGACTCGTCGGCGAGGGGTTGCTCAGAACCGGAGCGTCGAGATCGACGCGGAAGTCCCAGCAGTATTCGATCGACCAAGCGCCGTAAGTATCCGCGATCGGAGAAAGACAGATTCTGACATCGCCGGTTTGGTAGGTGTAGAATCCGCTCGGGCGGAAATAGAGAGTATCGTTGACAAGTTGAAGCTCTTCATCGGCGAGAGTGAAGCTGTCGTTGTTCACCCAGAAAACGATTGTTGTTGTGTCGATATCGAGCCCGCTTGTCAGGTCGATGTGAACCTCCTCATCCTCGCAGGTAGTGATAGCGTCAACCGACGGTGTCAGTAGAACCGGGACCGGAGGCGTCGCCATCGCCGCCGCCGCGGCGATTAGAAACAGGAGAACGGAGAATGCGTAAAACACTCCCTTTGATGTCATATCAGCTCCTTTGACTTTTGCAAAATCTCCATTAAAAGACTTCGATTTAAGATTCTATAAGTCCAATTTTATAAGAAAATATTCGAATTTTAATATACGAAATTAAATTCTACTACATTAAAAGTCAAGCGGAATTTGCCCCGTGCTATTTTAAAGTATCTTTTATTTAGCGGTCTCGACCGGAAAAATTTCTCTCAAATATAATATACACCGCTATTTGATGTAGTTTAAAATAAAGCTGAATTTAAAAATTTCAAAAATTTTTTTATATATTATCTTTGTTTGCGATTAGCCCGCACAAAAAATAACCAAAATTTAATGAAAGGAACTCGAAGAAAAAAGCCCTTTTCATTGCGGTTTTGTTTCTTCTCGCCTCGCAGGCGGTGTATGCGGACAAGGGTGGCGGCGCGAGTATCAGCGTCGGATATCAGCTTTCCGACGCTACCGCGGCCAAGGAAACCTACTAAGCCATGATGCCCACCGAGGAGCTTTCCGCGACTAACGAGCTTATCCTCGATATTCACGGTTGGGGCGTGATGAACCGCTTCTTCCGTCTCGGCGGGATTCTCTCCGGCGGCTATTTTGACGCCAAGGGTGAGCCTTCCTCCGATGTTATGAGCGAGGACGAGTCCGGTGTCGGTTTCGGCGATATCCGCGTCGGCGTGATGCCGGAGATCTTCGCCGACTTCGGGCCTATCAATATCGCCGGCGGACTCGTTGCGGGCGGTGGGTCTATCGTCGCTTTCGTTAACGACAATAACGGCGATAACGACGGCGAGATGTCCTTTTACGGTTTCATTCGGCCTCAAGCCTCCGTTGCCTATGACTTCGGTCCGATCGGCGTCGAGCTGACGACCGGTTGTCATCTGCCGCTTGCCGGAGGCGAGGGCAAGTTCTGGTTCTTAGAGGCCGACGGCGATACAGTCGAGAAGACCTTCGAGCCGGACGAGATGGGCGGGATCTTTTTTCAGCTCGGTATCTTCTTCGGCGACAAGGGCGTCAAAGAGTAGTTTCGTTATACACGCGCAATAAAAAGGCCTCAGAGCGGAGGCCTTTTTTATTGAAGCTTAGCTCTATCCCTCTCGCGGGGTTTTGCAACCGCAAGAATATAGATCAGCGGCAGGATTCCGGCGGTGTTCAGGATTAGGAGAACCACGAACCACCCCGTCTGGCCGAGGCGGGCCGATTTCCACAGCGCTATTCCCTTCAAAACCGACTCGATAATTACGATCGCGAAGATGAGCGCCATAATCCCCGCGCCGAGTCCCGCGCCGAGCAAGTCCATTCCACAGCAGTCCATTTCAGTTCCTTTCGATTTTTTTGTTTTGTTTTTCGAAAGGTTATTCACGTCATTTGGAAGATTATTCGCTCTTTTTCACAATAATTCTTTGGCCGAGGTATTCGACGACCGACTCGGGGAAAACCTTACATCGCTTTCGGGTCTCGATCTTGCCGTCAACAGTGACATCGCCGTCATCGATTGCGGCCTTTGAGGTTGCGCCGGATTCGCAAAGCCCGAGGGCTTTGAGTAGCTTGTAAAGCTCGATATACTCGCCGGAGATTTCGAAGGTTTCCATAAAATACGCCTGCCTCTTAATCGAGCCATTGGGGAAAGAATTTTTCGTCTGAGCTTTGCGCTGAGGTGAGTTTTTGTTTGGCGCCGGTGGCCGCGTCGCCGAGCCAAAGCTCGTAGTTTCCAAGGGTGTTCCGAACGCACATCGCGATTCGAGCGCCGTCCGGCGACCATGACAGGCCGTCGATCGAGGAGCCCTCGGAAAGGAGTTCGCTCTTCTCCAACGTCGTGGCATCAGCGACCCAAAGCCTGCCGGTGCTACCGTAGGCGATCCTCGAGCCGTCGGGGCTGAAACGAGGACATTTGCCGTTCGAGAGGAGCAAGGTGTCGCCCGGAGCGCCGGTTGACGAGATGAAGATCATGCGCGGACCGGTGTGGGTTGTGGCGTCGATGAAGTATCCGCCCGAGGGCGCTACATCGAACTCGCGGATATCGACATTCGACATTACGAAATCGACATACTCGTTTATATTCGAGCCGAGGTTCTCCGCCGAGGGGAAGGAAAACATGGCATAGGCGAGATATTTAGTCATGAGAATCCGGCCGGTGGGCGACTCGCGGAGATCGTAGATCGGCTCGATGAGGCCCGAGAAAACGAACTCGCTTTCCGAGCCGTCGAAGGGGCGGAAATAGAGATAGCTGAAGGTGAATTGCGCCTTGGCCGCATAAACGACGCCGTCGTCGCGCCAGAGCAGAGGCCCCTTCGCGGCGAAGGTTCCCGGGATCGCCATATCGCGGGTGTTCTCGGGGGTGATCATTCGAAGGCCCTCCGAGGAGGAATAGACTATCCATTCGTCCGCGACGAAGACAGTGCAAGGCTCTGAGACGATATCGCCACAGGAGGCGGTTATAAGTGCGGTTCCGGCGCCGCGGCCGGTGACGATACCGTTCGAGACCGTGGCCGCAGACTCGTTCGAGGAACTCCAGCTAAACGTGGCCGAAACCTGAGCGGCGCCGTCGAAGGCGGTTGCGGAGATTGCCTTGGTCTCCGAGTCGGTCATAGCGAGCCAATTCGTCGAGATATTCACCGAGGTGATATCCGCTTCGGGGTCTGTGCCGTTTCCGCAGGAAATCAACATAATAGCAAAAAATAATGCAACGAATATTAGCTTTTTCATCGACGGTAACCCTCGCTTGATTTAGATCCTCGGCCCTTTCGGGGGGATAACATGTAAAATATCTCTCGGGTCTGGGAGTGTGAACTCGGGAACCTCACCGCAGAGGGCTTCGGGATTCGGCCCCCAAAGCGCGAAGGCGAAGGGAATCCCCGCCGCGCGGGCGCAATGAAAGTCCGCAGATGAATCCCCGACGAAAACCGCCTCCTCGGGGGAGATTTTCAGCCTTCGGAGGGCCTCGATAGCCGGCCCGGGGGCGGGTTTATGTTCCTCGGATGACTCGAAGCCGACCACCTCCTCGAAGAATTTAGTCAAACCGAAAAGCTCGAGACCCCTTCGCGAGAGCCATTCGGTTTTGCTCGTCACAATTACTTGTTTGAAGCCGCGCCGCTCTAAATTTGCCAGCGCGTCGAGTATCCCCGGAAAAGGCTCGACGAAGTTGTCGTGGTGCTCGTGGTTATGTTCGCGGTAGCGATCCATCAGCTCCTCCGCGCGCTCGGTCGAATATCGTGTCATCACCGCGAGAAGCGGCTCGCCGAAGTTGGCGAGGGCCTCCTCGTCTGAAATCTCCCGCTTGAGAACACTCGAGAAGGCATGGCGATATGACAGCAAAATCAGCTCCGTCGTATCGAGGATAGTCCCGTCGAGGTCCCACAGGACTGCCTTAATCATCTTTCACCTCGGCCGAATCGATTCGGCGGTTTTCCGGTTTGATTATTCCGCTCTCGGTGACTATCCCCTCGACGAGCGCGAGCGGAACCCTCTCGAATAGCGGCGCTTTGACGTTAATCAACACTGATTTAGGCGGCTTCAGTTTAGTGGGGTCTGCGAAGCTTCGCGAATTTGGTATCCTGCGCGAGGAGGTGAACTTTTCGAGCCGCGCGAGGACATAAAAGGGGATATTGAAATGCCTCGCCGCCAAGGCCATATTCAAGGTGCCGATTTTATTGATAAAATAATCGGCAGTCACAGCGTCGGCACCGACAAAAACTATGTCGGAGCGCTCGACGGCATAACCCAAAGCCGCATCCGGAACAAGCGTCACCTCGATGTCGCTTTTTGCGAGGGCCTTTGCCATAAGCCTCCCCTCGCACCCCGGCTCGGAGATCCCGATGATGACATGAAAATTGCGGGCCAGAGCCGCGGCGGAGGAGAGCATCTGCAAAACCGTTTTGCTATGGCTAATCGTTGCGACTGTAGAGTTTTGGGGGATCAGGTTAGCACCGAGAATAGCGAGGGAGGATATCTCGTTGCCGATCTTTTCGATCGATTCCTTAACGAAACATCCGAGCGAGGCCCTCAAATCGCCATCGGACAGCGCTTTGAGCCTCTCAGACAGGTGCGCTAATGGCACGAGTTCAGGGAAATTGGCCTCGATGAGGGTTGTCAGCCCGTATATTAAATCCGATAAATCGTTATTTGAAAGCGATTTATCTAAAACGGCCTTTTTCAATATCGCCAACGCTTCGGAGGCAAGTCGTTCGGAGCCGCTACTCCGGTCTTCTGCGAGGCGTGTAAGAAGGGCGTCGTATATGCCCAAGCTACTCCTCCCCCTGCGCAACGATCACGACAATTGCGTTGCCTCGTTCGACCGTCGTCCCCGGATCGGGCGACTGCCTGTAAACCGTTTTCGGTTGCATCGATGGAATTCGGCGATATTTGACTATCAATTCGAGGCCCTCGGACTCTGCGAGGGTGTAGGCCTCGTCGATCTTCTGTCCCATGAAGTTCGGGACTTTCACCAACGCGCGCTCGGCACCGAGAGAAACGAGCAAATTAACCGTATCGCCGACATCGACTTGAGCCCCGATAGGGGGCACCGTCGAGATAACCTTGTCCTTTTCGACTGAGTCGGAAACTGCGAACTCGGTTTTGCCGACAACAAGCCCGACCGCGTCCACCTCGATCTCGGCTTGGCGAAGGTGAACCCCGGCTATATTCGGGACCTCGACAATCTCGACGCTCAGCGAAACGACGACCGAGATTCGCCGGCCCTTCTTCGCAGTCGTTCCCGGGTCGGGTCTTTGCGAGATAACAAAGGTCTCGGGGATACTGTCGCTGTGTTCGCGCCGCGTCACCACGAAATCGAACCCCGACTGCGTGGCGATTCTCTCGGCCTCCTCCACGGGTATCCCGACAACATTAGGGATTTCGCGGACACCCTTCGAGCGCGTGAATGTCGGCATCAGAACCCGATCGAAGATCGTAAAACCGGCGATAAGCCCGACTAATAGCGCGAACAAATAAAGCCCTATATTGAGTATATTTTTTTTGTTGCTATCCATCTATTCGATCACCGAATCCTCGAGAATAACTGTCGCGATCATGCTCAGATCGAGGGCTTTCGGCGAATGGGTTATCGCGCCGCTCGAGATGAACTCGACCCCGGTTTCGGCATATTCGCGGCAGTTTCCGATATTCACACCGCCGGAGACCTCGAAGGGTATATCGCACCCGACTCTTCGGCGAAGCTCGATAGCCGTCTTTATCTGCGGAATCGAGAAATTGTCGAGCATGATCCTCGTCAGGGGGTAGGCGAGCGCGATCTCGAGTTCATCGAGACCTCGCACCTCGACCTCGACCGGCAACCTCGGAACCCCGCCGCCGAAAAGGGTCTTCATCGCAGGGACAAAACCCCCCGCCGCGGCGATATGGTTCTCCTTCACCAAAATCATGTCCCAAAGGCCGAAGCGGTGGTTTTCCGCGCCACCGACCGCGACGGCGTATTTCTCCAAAGCGCGCATACCGGGGGTTGTTTTCCGCGTGTCCAAAATCTTACAGCCCGTTCCCGCCAACCGAGCGGCAATGCTTGCCGCCGAGCTGGCCACTCCCGAGAGCTTGCATAGAAAATTCATCGCGGTTCGCTCGCCGGAAAGCACCGATCGGGCGGGGCCGTCGATCTCCGCCACAACTACGCCGGCCTCCAGCCTCGCACCGTCTTCGCGCAACAGTTCGACCTCCACCGTGGGATCGATTAAGGAATACACCTGAAGAACAGCCGGTCCACCGCAAAGAACGCCGCTCTCCTTTGCGACAATGCCCGCGGATAGCCGCGCCGAGACCGGGACAAGCGCCTCGCACGTAGCGTCGCCCGCACCGATATCCTCCGCGAGCGCCATCTCGACCAACATACGATTTTGTTCGATTGGAAATTTCATAATCATTAAGATATATCATCGAGGGCTTTGCGTCAAGGGGAATGGTTATTAGGTGATAGGTTATAGGTTATGGGTTATGGGTATTACACGAAGGCGCGGGGAGCGCCGTAGGAATAGGTAAAAGGTAAAAGGTAAAGGGTAAAAGGCGGTTACACGAAGCGCGTTGGAGCGCGCTTTTCCGAGTGAGGTTGATTGCGCTACCTTCGCCCACCCCCCGCGCGCTGTCACGATTTTTGCGATTCGTCAAACCGGCGCTGATATATAGACTGTGCCGCACAAAAATCCCCACCGCAACCCCAAGACCCTTCCCGCGCCAGCGCGCCGCCCCTGCTTGGGCGGCTAACGCTCCGCGTCAATTCTTAGCATGACAAGAGAACGGGGAAATGTAGAATGTAGAATGCATAATAAAGAATGTGAAGGCGCAGAGTATTGTTAGGAAAGAATATTAGAATATATGGTTACGGGTAAATTAAAATTATTTCTTATGAAATATAAAAATACCGCTTGACATGTGCGGGAATAGCGATTAATATTGAATTAGAAAAGTTTAACGGGGAAGAAAATGGATAAACTGCGAAAACTTTTTCTCACACACTACGCGGCGCTACGCCGCATACCCATTACACCCACGCCACGCCGGGATGGGGGCGAAGGGCACGAAAACAACCGGAGATTAGGGGAATAATGAAATTAGATTACTTTATATACAACACCCGTTTTGAAGCACTATTTAACCCGTTTATGGCGCGAATTAGGTAAATCCCGCTGGAAACACATTCCGGCGGGCGCCAAATAGACTCGTTTTTTGACAACTTTGTAATATGCTTGCCATTGATGTCGAAAATTTCTAAGGTTGTTTTTTCAGGTGCAACGATTTTCACCGCCGAATTGAACGGATTTGGATATGCGGAGATACTAAAATGCTCCGGCGTGGGCGTTTCCTCGATGCCGGTATAATTGAATGCGAATGAATCGCAAACCGGGCCGGTGGGCAGGACGGTCTCGCCGGTGGCGTCGGGGACAAGATTCACACAAACCTCGAATGTTACGCCCATCGGACAGGTGTCAGGGTATTGGATGGTTATGCTTGAATCGGTGTGCCAGTAAAGCCAATCGCTCGCATGAAGTTCCCATAGGCCGTGTGTGCCAAACTCGAAGTTAAAGGACGTGCTCCCGGCAACGAAGGGTGTGCAACCGGGGAGGAATATCGTAAACGTGCTGTCCGTGCCGGTTAGCCAAGCGCTATCGGCGCGGTTGTTTGTGGTGAAAAGGTTGCGAACGAATTGAGCATTATCGCCATACATTAAAGTATAAAGAGTATCCTCGCAGGGTGGAACGTAACCAACGTTATCCGAGATAAACATGATACTTCCAAGTAACATGAATAAACCTTCACCGTAATAAGCGTAAGCTCCAAATGGCCATCCAAGATCGCTTCCGGGGATATATTCTGGGTCTCCCCGTAAAAAAATCCCATAATCGCCAAACGAAGAAGAGTCGATGAAAGTAATTCGATTTGGATTAAAAACAAAAATGGTATCTAATCCAATTGTGTTTAAAGGGGGAAAAAACTGAGTGGTCGATATGTGAGGCCCTAAAGAATCCCATCCAGTGAAAATGAAAGATTCTGGCCAAATCAAAGGTGACCAATAGTTTTCAAGTTGCATCCCTCCAATGTTTTCAATCCAATCAGAATCGCTGAGGAAAAGGTGCCATGCATCTATTGAAAAGAGACTGCCCGGTCTTGAGCCAATACAAACACCTATAGCAAATCCCCCTGAAAATATCCATTCACGGAAATCTACACGTTGGCGAGAATCTGGCGCATGATAGCTTGGCGGATATTCGAATTCTGGGAAAAATACTCCGATTTCATTAACGCTGGTCGGAACATACCAATCGTAGTGCAATTGGACTTCATGGCCTTCATCTTCTAAAATAGCTACTAAATACTCTGGGGAAGCACCGATAGACCACGGATGATTATAAACAATGCTGATTTGTGCGGCATGGACTAAGCTTATAAATAAAATACAAAGGAATAAAAAAAATAGTCTATGCATTATTCTCCTTGGCAAGCGTTTAGTCAAACATTTTGTGTTTTTAATATTTAATTAGCACTTTAAATGAATTATAATCGGTTTTAAAAAGGAGTCAATATGAAAAATCTTCTAATTATCGCCGCTCTATTATTAATGGCCTATTCGGCGTATTCTGATTGCATCGATACCCTTAGATGGGTTAGTAATAAGTCTCATACTAGAGTCGATAGTTGTTCCTGCTCAAACGCTAATCCAGACACCCAGGGATGTTGCTGGAGTTCTGGAGGCGAAAGAGTAGCGAATTACGTCGAATGTGATCCTTGTAGCACAGATTTGTTAGATACTCTACTCTTCTATGATTTCGGTGCAGAACCTTTATGGTGGGGTAGTGACGTGAGTTGTAACGATAGCGATTGCGGATACTGTTTTCCATGTAGCACTGTCGATGAAGGCGAAATCGGTCCGGGTGTAAAGTTTCATTTTGTCGATACGATATGTGTTCCATGTGGTGATATTTCATGGGTAAAACTGGTCCATTACATTAGTATGTATGGAAGCATTCGGATAAACGGCCACGAGATCGTTCACCATTATCCGGGCGAATTACCTGATTCTTTATGGGAGTGTCCCGCTGAATCTTTATCTGGAGGTGAAAACGAAACCGATTCCTCTTTCTGGTTAGTCGATGACTACTGTAATACCTTAGAAATTTGTGCATGGTCCACCTGTCAATGTGGAACGGAATGTATTAGTAAAATGATATACCGTCTCGAAATAGGAATAGGAGATACAACAGCGCCGGCTTTAGCGGATTCTTTCTGGAATCTACCTTATAACTATACTAATTGGCGTTGCTGTGAAGATAGCACAGATTTTTTCTATTTCCCTTTTACCGTTAAAGATGAACCGTGTAGCCAATGTAGTCTTGCGATCGATTCGGTGGGATTGACGGCTTATTACCATGGAGGAGCTAGTTCTGTTATACCTTATAGCACACTTTTCTGGGAAAATTGCACTACTTTAGTTTTCCAGACATTCCCGTGCGATACCGTCGACTCTCTCGTTGTTACTCATTTGGCCGATACCTGCGAGAACATAAGAACAGGAAACTGGTGGGTAAGGTTCTATTCAATCTATGAGATTGCTGATTTTTGATTTGCG
>DIWU01000026.1 GCA_002428525.1 bacterium UBP14_UBA6098 | reverse complement strand
TATAACCTTATCTCGGAGGTCTTCGGGAAATGCATTGCTTTCGGCATTGAGGTTAACACCGATTCCGATAGCGCCTCGCGAAGTATTCCCTTTTACCTGTATTTGCGCCAAGATTCCACAAAGCTTTTTGTTGCGAACAAAGATATCGTTCGGCCATTTTATATAGAAGGACTCATCGGGCGCTAAACTGCCGCAAACTCTTGCAACGCAAAGGCCGCATAGAATTGAACACTTTTGATACGAGATTAAACCTTCGAGGTTTTCAAGAAGAATCGAAAGGTAAAGCCCGCCCATCGGCGAGACCCATTGCCGTCCGCGCCTTCCTATGCCCGTGTTTTGGCGCTTTGCAACGAAAACGGAGCCATGTTGTGCGCCTTCGGAAGATAAAGCAATCCGGTTGGTCGAGTCAACCTCGACGAACCGGAATACTTTCGAGTCGGTATTTATTATGCTCAATCTATTGGAAAAGGCTTAGGAAAATCCCCGCGGCGATGGCGGTTCCGATGACGCCTGCAACATTAGGACCCATGGCGTGCATAAGAAGGTGATTATCCGGATCCTCTTTTCTGCCAACCATTTGAGCCACTCTTGCGGCATCCGGAACTGCGGAAACACCGGCGGCACCAATTAGCGGATTGATCTTTTCTTTCAGGAAAAGGTTCATTGTTTTCGCGAAGATAACGCCGCCCGCTGTTGAAATCCCGAAAGCGATCATCCCGAGGACGAAAATCTTGATAGAGTCCGCCGTCAGGAAGGTTGTTCCCTGAGCGCTTGCGCCGACGCATACTCCGATGAAAATCGTGAAAGTATCGACAATTGCGGAAGCGGCGGTTTTTGCCAATCGGGTTGTCACACCGCTCTCTTTCATCAGATTGCCGAGAAAGAGCAAGCCTAAAAGCGGCAGGGCCGCGGGGGCGATAAACGCGCTAATTAAAAATGCAATGATCGGGAATATGATCTTCTCTGTTTTGGAGACTTGCCTCGGAGGCGGCATGCGAATCAATCGCTCTTTTTTCGTGGTAAGAAGCTTCATGATAGGCGGTTGAATCAAGGGGATAAGCGCCATGTATGAATATGCCGCAATCGAGATCGGCGCGAGGTATTTCGGGGCAAGCATAATCGCGATATAGATCGATGTCGGGCCGTCAGCTCCACCGATTAAGCCGATTGCCGCAGAGGTTGCAACATCGAATTTTAACAGAGTGGACGCGACGAAGAAGGTGAAAAACACGCCTGCTTGAGCCGCGGCACCGAGAACGACCGTTTTTGGATTGGAGATTAGCGTGGAAAAATCGGTCATTGCGCCTATTCCAAGAAATATTAGGCAAGGATACAAACCTGTCTCGACGCCGTAATACAGAATATTCAAGACAGATTTCATCTCGGGGGTGGCGTCATACACACCGATTATCGAACCGGGAGGGTAGGGAATATTTCCGATCAGGATTCCAAACCCGATAGGCAGAAGCAGAAGAGGCTCGAATTCTTTCTTGATAGCCAAGAATATAAATATTACACCGACTACCAGCATAATCAAATTTTCCATGCTAATATTTAAAAAGCCGGTGCTCTCAATGAATAGCTGAATAGTTTCCATCTTCAAACTCCTTAAGATGGATCGATTTCAATTAAAACATCTTCTTGCTGAACGGCATCGTCAACCTTGACATTTATCTTGGACACAACTCCGGAGGCCGTCGCCTGAATCTGGTTCTCCATCTTCATGGCCTCCATTACAAGAATATCCTGTCCGGCTTTGACGCTATCGCCCTCTTTAATCATTATCTTGAGAATAATGCCGGGGATAGGCGCTCGAACGGGAGTGCTCTTTGTCGAGCCTGTCTGCTGGGGCTTTGCGGCGAGCACGGGTGTAGTAGTAGTATGAGCAATTGTCTGTTCCGCCCGCTTAACGGCTACACGCGGAGGTGGAACATCGACGCGCTTGCCGAATTGCTTTATAGTGACACCGACCTCTTTGCCGTCGATCACTACAGTTGCAAGATTCCCCGTGATGCCCTTCACATCTACTTTGTATTCTTTTCCGCCGATATTGAAAACATATTCTCCCATTATCGCTCCTATTATTAGCCTAATTGGCCATTGACCATGGGCTTATCGAGCGCGGCCGATAGTCGAAGGTCAGCGCCGCCGGTTCGATTTCGTGGTATAGTTTTAGTTCGATTGAAATTGCCGTGAAAATCGCTGTTATTTGATTTTCGTCGAGTTTTGAAATATCGAAGAAAAGGCTCTTGTTAATCTCTTCGACCGCCGGTTGGGATGGAGCTTTATGCTTCTCCTCAACCACCGCGCTCTGATCTTTAGGCTCTAAATGCCTGAAAAGCGAGACAACGATCGAAAGGATTGTTAGAGCAAGGATAACAACGACAATTCCGGCAACTGCCAGAATGAGAATGTCCTCGAAACTCCCACCCGCGCCTGTTACGACAAGATAAGGATTCATTTTCATAACTCCTTATAGTGGGATGTTTCCGTGTTTTTTACTCGGACGAATATCTTTTTTATCTTGGAGAAGCTCGAGCGCTCGGATCACACGATAGCGAGTATTCTTCGGCTCGATAATATCGTCGATATAGCCCTTCTGGGCGGCCACGAAGGGATTCGCGAATTTGCGGCGATATTCCTCCTCGAGCTCGATAGCCTTTGCGGCCGGATCGGCGGCCTCGGAAATCTCCTTATTGAAGATGATTTCCACCGCACCCTTAGGTCCCATGACGGCGATTTCCGCAGAGGGGAGCGCGTAGTTAATATCCGCCGCGAGGTGCTTCGAGCCCATAACATCGTATGCTCCGCCATAGGCCTTACGAAGAATAACAGTTATCTTCGGAACAGTGGCCTCGGCATAGGCATAAAGGAGTTTAGCGCCATGCTTGATAATTCCGCCGTGTTCTTGAATTGTTCCCGGCAAGAAGCCCGGAACATCCTCGAGAGTGACAATCGGAATGTTGAAGCAATCACAGAAGCGGACGAAGCGCGCGCCCTTGATCGAGGCGTTGATATCGAGAACACCTGCGAGGTGCTTTGGTTGATTGGCAACCACACCAACCGATTTGCCGCCCATATGCGCGAAGCCGACCACGATGTTCGAGGCATATAACGCTTGGACTTCGAGGAATTCCCCGTTATCGACTATCTCGCGGATGATCTCCTTGATATCGTAGGGCACATTCGGGTTGTCCGGAATAATTTCGGATAACCTGCCGCATTCGCGCTCGGACGGATCGTCGTTAGGCATATCGGGGGGCAGTTCCTTGTTGTTTTGAGGGATGAACTCGATGAGTTTGCGAATGCCTTCGATCAATTCGTCTTCGCTTTCGCAAGCGAAATGCGAGACACCGCTCTTCGAGTTATGCACGAAACAGCCGCCAAGCGCTTCGACTGTGACATCTTCATTAGTCACGGTCTTCACGACCTTCGGGCCGGTGACGAACATATAGCTCGTGTCTTTCACCATAAAGACGAAGTCTGTGATAGCGGGCGAATAGACCGCGCCGCCGGCGCAGGGTCCCATAATAGCCGATATCTGCGGGACAACACCCGAATACACGACATTACGAAGGAAGATGTCGCCATAACCGGCGAGCGAATCGACGCCCTCCTGAATTCGCGCGCCGCCGGAGTCGTTAATCCCGATGACCGGCGCGCCGACCTTAGCCGCCATGTCCATGACCTTGAGGACTTTATCTGCGAAGGTCTTTGAGAGCGAACCGCCGAAGACAGTGAAATCGTGCGAGAAAACGAAGACCTTTCTGCCGTCGATTGTGCCATAACCGGTGACGACGCCGTCACCGGGGATATGGGTTTCGTCGATGCCGAAGTTGGTGCACCGATGTTCGACGAACATATCGAATTCCTCGAAGCTCCCCGGGTCGAGGAGTTTTTCGAGCCTCTCGCGAGCGGTTTGTTTGCCCTTTGCATGCTGACTTTGGATCTTCTTCTCACCGCCGCCCAAACGGGCCTCTTCACGACGGTTCTTTAAATTTAATATCTTTTCTTCGATGCTCATTTTTACCCCTCGCAAATCTCTGTGAGGACCTTTGCGGTCGATTTTGGATGAATAAAGGCTATACTGAGGCCTCCGGAGCCCGGGCGGGGTTTCTCGTCGATCATCTTTGCCCCTTTGGCTATTAATCCTGCAATGTCGGCTTCAATATCGCTCGAATGATAGGAGACATGGTGTATTCCCTGTCCCTTTTTTTCAAGGAACTGGGAGATAGGGCTGTCCGCGCAGGTTGGCTCCAGTAGCTCGATATGGACACCTCCGACATCGAATTTCGCTACTCGAACCTTTTGGTCCGGAACCTCCTCTTCGCCGAGAAACTTCAATCCGAGTATATCCCTAAAAACCGGGATAGACTCGGCAAGGCTATCCACGGCTATTCCTATGTGGTCGATTCTTTCGAGCATTTGTCCTCTCCTATTTTAAAGAATTATCTGTTCTCTGTATTCACCGAAAACCCCGCGCAAAATATCGCTGATCTCGCCGATGGTGGCATAGGCATCGACCGCCTCGATGATGAAAGGCATGAGGTTTTCATCTCCGCGCGCGGCTGTTTCGAGCGAGGCGAGCAGTTTTTTAACCTCGGCGTTGTCCCTGCCTGCCTTGACCGCCGCAAGCTTCTCTCTTTGTTTGACGCCGATGCTCTCGTCCACGCGAAGCAAATCGGCCAAGGGCGGCTCTTTGACCGTGAATTTATTGACTCCGACAATGACCCTCGCTCCGGCCTCGATGGCCTTTTGATAGTCGTAAGCGCTCTTCTGTATCTCCTTCTGGACGAAGCCCTTCTCGATAGCTTTGGTCATTCCGCCCATCGCGTCGATCTTCTCGATATAGGCGAAGGCCTTTTCCTCGATGCGGTCCGTCATGGTTTCAATATAGTATGAACCGCCCAAGGGGTCGATACTGTCGGCGACACCGGATTCATTGGCGACGATCTGCTGTGTCCTAAGCGCGATACGAACCGATTCCTCAGTCGGCAGAGATAATGCCTCGTCGCGCGAGTTGGTGTGCAGGCTCTGTGTTCCGCCCAAAACCGCCGCGAGCGTCTGGATAGCGACTCGAACGATATTGTTGTTCGGTTGCTGTGCGGTGAGCGTCGAGCCGGCGGTTTGTGTATGGAACCTCAGCATCATCGACTTCTCGTCTTTGGCGGAGAAGCGTTCGCGCATGATCTTCGCCCACATACGCCTCGCCGCGCGGAATTTCGCCACCTCTTCGAGCAGGTTGTTGTGCGAGTTGAAGAAGAAAGACAGCCTTCCGGCGAAGCTGTCGATATCCATGCCGGCCTTGAGGGCCGCTTCGCAGTAGGCGATACCGTCCGCGAGCGTGAAGGCGACCTCTTGCACCGCGGTCGCTCCGGCCTCGCGGATATGATAACCGGAGATCGAGATAGAGTTCCATTTAGGAACGAATTTTGTGCAATACTCGAAGATATTCGTGATCACTCGCATCGAGGGCTCGGGGGGGAAGATATATGTCCCGCGCGCGATATACTCCTTCAAGATGTCGTTTTGGATCGTCCCGCGGAGCTTCTCCTTGCCGACTCCCTGTTTGCGGGCCACAGCGATATACATCGCGAGAAGAATCGATGCGGTGGAGTTGATAGTCATCGAGGTCGAGACTTTGTCCAAAGGGATTCCGTCGAAGAGCGTCTCGAGATCCGCGAGTGTATCCACCGCGACACCGACCTTCCCGACCTCACCCGCGCTCATCGCATGATCGGAGTCATAACCGATCTGGGTGGGCAGGTCGAAGGCGATGGAGAGCCCTGTTTGGCCCTGCGAAAGCAGATACTTGTAACGTTCGTTGGATTCTTCAGCCGTGCCGAATCCGGCATATTGCCTCATCGTCCAATGGCGCCCGCGAAACATCGTAGGATAGACCCCTCGCGTGAAGGGGAATTCACCGGGGAAGCCCAATTTTTCGAGATAATCCTCGTCGATATCCTTCGGCAAGAACAGCCTATCGACAGGCTCGCCCGCGGAATCGATTAAATTCGCTCTCTCGGGCGTGTTTGCAAGAAACGGCTCGAGAACATTCTTTTGCCATGCTTGATATTCTTCGTTGGACATTTTTTACCTCGATTAATTCTTATTTTTATTGACAATAATACATTACATTAACTATGAATTGAAGTCAAAAACTTAAAAATTAAAGTTATTAAACATATGTATATAGTCGTTAAAATCAAAGTCTTTTTGTTAAAATAAAAAACTATGTTCGCGCTTGAATCGGCGAGGGTTCAAGACTTTTCGGCGGTTTTCGGAACTTCCGAGCGAAGCTGGGACTTCACAGCCCTCGGCATACACCCTTTCGGACTTCGATTGTCTCGAATAGGGGCAATTATTTACGCCTTCGAGTCGAATTTTATTGACGACGGGAGATTCATATCTTAAATTATTAAATATTTCTCATCAATCATATTTGGAGGTTGCGATGATGGAGCTTTCGAGCATTCTCGACGAACATATTAACAGCAGAAACGGTCGTCCGACGGCGATCTTTGTCGAATCCACAGATAAACGGACAATCGAGGCCGCGAGCTATCTTGTTCGCTATTTGCGGCCGGTGTTTTTGGCCACCGAGGAGAGAATCCGCGAGATTATCTCGAACGAACTGCAGGATTGCGACCAAACGCGCTTGGAATTCATGATTCAAGAGAGCTGTTTTTGGGAGCTCGGCAATAGCCCCGAGCTTTTAGACGAGCTTGCCCGTGCCTACACCGACCTGCCCGAAGGTGTCCGCAGAGCCGACTACTTCGAAACAGCACGCCAGCTTATCGTCGAACCGGCGATTTTTGGGATCATGGCGGTTCGCGAGGGGCACGCCGATATGGTAATCGGCGGTCTCAAATCTCACTCCAAGGGCTTTTTAGAGCCTGCCGCCGCGATTCTCGGCGACTCGACGGTTTCAAAATCGGTGCTTTTCCATATTCCGGATCATGCCTCGAAGCGCCTTTTCCCTATGGGTCTCGTGATTTTCGGGGATATCGCGCTCAACACCTTCACAAACGCCGAGATCCTCGGCCGAATCGCGGTTCACACCTGCTCCGCGCTTCGCGAGATGATCCCCACAAATATACTGCCCAAGATTCGTGCGGGGATCGTCCTGCCGTCATACAACTCGCCGCTCGACGCAATCGCGATCCAAGCCTCAAATTTAGCCGAGGATCTGCTCGAAAGGCTTTCCGACGAAGACCCGATCTATAAAACGATCAGCTTCGAGGGCGAGATCCGTTCCAACGAGATCATCGGCCTCTGTGAAGTGGAATCATGCCCGCAGTGCGAGATAAACGCGCTGATCTGTCCTAACGCCGAGATGGGCGATTTGATGGTCAACTTCTTCTCGGGCGTTTTCTGCGAGGCCGAAAAGATCGAGATACTCTCCGGCGTAAAATCGAGTTGTGTCGATCTGGCGCGCGAATGTAGCACCGGCGATGTCGTCCTCTCGATAAAGGCCGCCTTGTCGAGGTTTCCGAGGGAATGGCAAAGGACCCCAAAGGACACATTCTTCAAGGATTTCCGAATTCTCGTGATAAACCCCGGCTCTACCTCGACGAAGATTGCAGTTTTCGAGGGCGATAGAGAGATCTTCACCGAGGAGATCAAGCATTCGCCGGAAGAACTCGAGCCGTTCAAGGCCCTCAATATCACAGAACAATACGATTTCCGCAAGGATATGGTTCTCAAGGCTCTCTCGGGAAGGAACTTCCATATCGAGGACTTCGACGCGATCTCGGCGCGCGGCGGCCTTATAAAGCCGATCACCCATGGAACATACTTCATCAACGACGAGATGTATCAAGACCTGAAGATCGGTGTCAATGGTCAGCACGCCTCGAATCTCGGCGGCCTCATCGCCTACGAGCTTTTTAAAGGCACCGGAAAACCGGCCTTCATCATCGATCCTGTTGTTGTGGACGAGGTGCCGATGCGCGCGAAGATCACCGGCCTTAAGGAGATCAAGCGCAAAGTCATCAGCCACGCACTGAATCAGATTGCCACAGCGAAAAGATTCGCCGAAGAGAACGGCACTTTCTATGAATACTTAAACCTCATCGTCGCCCATATGGGTGGTGGAATCACGATCGGCGCGCATAAGAAGGGGCGGTATATCGATGTCAACAACGGCCTTAACGGCGAGGGGCCGTTCACGCCGGAACGTAGCGGCTCATTGCCGGTCGGCCAGCTCATTGATCTTTGCTTTTCGGGAAAATACACAAAGGAGGAGCTTAAGCTTTTAAACAAGGGCAAGGGCGGCCTTATGGATCTTCTGGGCACATCGAGTTTCCTCGAGGTGGAGAACCGAGTGATCGACGGCGACCGCGAGGCCACGGAGGTTTTCGAAGCGCTGACCTACCAAATCTCGAAGAATATCACGGCGCTTCTTCCAGCATTCGATGGCGAGAGGGTGGATCAGGTTTTGCTCACCGGCGGGATGGCTCGTTCCCAGATTCTATGCGATGGAATAGCCAAGGCGGTTTCCGCGCTCGGGTGCGGTGTATCGGTTTATCCGGGGGAGAACGAGATGGTCGCTTTGTCGAGCGGAGTCTTGAGGGTCCTGAGGGGCAAAGAAAATGCTCGCGAATACGCTCCAAAAGGGTAAATCAGCCGAGAGAATCGCATACTCCGCAGTGTTTGTCGCATTGACTATGGTTTCGGCGCAGATCGCGATACCTATTCCTCCGATACCGTGGACACTGCAAGTTTTCGCGGTTTTGCTCTGCGGAGGTCTCGGCGGAAGCGGTCTTGGCGCGATCAGCCAGCTGGTCTATATCCTGATCGGGATAATCGGGCTTCCGGTTTTCTCGGGATTCACCGGCGGTTTTCAGGTTATCTTGTCCCCGACCTTCGGATACCTCTTAGGTTTTCCCGTCTCAGCCGCGATCTGCGGGCTCTATTCAAACAACGGCGGATTTTTTCGCCGTTCACCCGCGCTTTTCATTGTAGCTTTGTTGCCGATATATATCTTCGGATTGCTGTTCATCTTTTTCGCCGCACCGTTTGTTTTAGGCAAGGCTATTAATCTCAAGGAATTAGCCGCTATCGGCATAATTCCATTCATCATTCCGGACTTGGTGAAGGCGACACTCGCTTGGGCTGTCACCCGCCGCCTTCGGAGAGAATAACCGATCGAGTTCAAACGATGCCAATTGTTCTTCGCGAGTGGATAGACCTTGATTTCAAATGAGAAATTGCCTATATTGCGTCGATTGGAGGTTAAATGAAGACTGAAACTGAAGTCGATAAGGGCAAAAGCGCCCATCAGAACTCGATCGAGGCGCAGTTCACTATCGCTCGAATGATGAAGGATATCCGCCATAAAATAATCGTTCTTTCCGGGAAGGGCGGAGTAGGGAAATCGACCTTTGCGGTGAATTTGGCCTTCGGTCTCGCCTCTTTGGGCAAGAGGGTCGGGCTTTTGGATATCGACCTGCACGGCCCGAGTGTCGGCAAGATGACCGGTATCGGCGAGTCGAGGCTTTTTTCCAACGAAAGCGGTTTAATCGAACCGATCGAGGCCGGTGGAGTCAAGGTTATTACAATGGCCTCGCTTCTTATGGAAGCCGATGCACCGGTGATTTGGCGCGGCCCCATGAAGATGAAGGCTATCGACCAATTCCTCAGCGAGGTGAACTGGGGCGAGCTTGATTATCTCGTCATCGATTCCCCCCCGGGCACCGGCGACGAGCCGTTGAGCGTGATCCAACGCCTTCCCGATATGGACGGCGCGGTTATTTTGACGACGCCGCAATCGGTTGCCCTGATGGATGCTCGCCGGACGATCTCCTTTGCCCGCCAGCTTGGCGTGACGGTTTTAGGGATTGTCGAGAATATGAGCGGTTTTGTTTGCCCGCATTGCGGCGAGATCACCGAGATATTCAAATCCGGGGGAGGCGCTTCCGCCGCAGAGGAGATGGGCATCGATTTTCTCGGCAAGATCCCCCTCGAGCCGGCGGTCATGGCCGCCTCCGACGATGGCAAACCCTTCGTTTTAAGCCAAAAAGAAAGTCTTTCGCGCGAAGCGATGATGGGAATCGTCGAAAAGATTAGTTCGCGGCTCGAATCTAAGTGAGCCACACCATCGTGAGTATTCTACCCGCGGAATCGCCCTCTCGACGATAGCTCGGGAGCCATTGGTTCTTATAGGTCGATATCTTCGTCGTGATGATTGCGGTGGAGGGGATGCCGTGGTTGCTTATCCTCCGCGCGATTTCCGCGGGAAGGTCGAGTAAAAATTTGTCCTCTGCAACCCTCTTCGACGACTCGGGGAAGCGATTGGCAACCTCCGGCCCGACCTCGTATTCGTCGCCGAGGATTCCCGGCCCCATCACGAAACGGAGATTCTCGGGTCGAACTCCATCGGTGTTCAAGATAAAGGACATTGCGTTATCGATAATACCGGTGGCGACCGGTTTCCAGCCGCAGTGAACGACTGCGGCGCATTTCCCGGTGAGGTCGTAAATAATAAGCGGAATACAATCGGCGGTGAAAACACCGACCGCGATTCCGGGATAGGTGACAACGAGGCCGTCGCCAAAGGCCCCGCGGGTTTCCTCGGTCACCTTGACCGAGTCGATATAGTGAACGGTTCCGCCATGCACCTGCTGAAGCACGAGCGGTTCGCTCGGCAGTTCGATCTCAGACCTATCCAGTCCCTCGGGGACGAGATCTTTCGGCTTCTTTTCGCATATCATCAAGGCGACGGCTTGACTATCGCCAAGCGCTGTAAACTGCGCTTTAAACAACTGACAACTCCTTCACGGCTTCGATTATTGTTTTTGGTCGTATAGTGCTCATGCAATTAAAATGCCGACACCTATTCCCCGTGCATCTTTTGCATTCGGGCAGTTCCGGTTGAACAATCTTATAAGCGGCACCTATCGGATGCCATCTTCTCGGGCCGGTTCTAAGGCTCGGCGGGAAAATTCCGACCACCGGAACACCGATTCCACACGCAATATGCAAAGGACCGGTGCCTTGCGCAACAAAAACTTCGCATCGGGCGATATTTTTTACAAGATCTTCGAGGTCGGTCTTTCCCGCGAGGTCGAGATCGACAGGGCCGCAGTGGCCTAAAAACTCCGCCACAAATTCGCTGTCGTCCGGGCCGCCGGTCAGGACTATCGAATAGCCCTCCTCGCGAAGCCCGCGCGCGGCCTCACCGAGTATCGACGCGGGACATCTCAGCGCCGACCCGCCACTTCCGGGGTGAAAACCGACAGCATGACCGCTCGAACCTGCAGTATTCTTATCCTCGGGTGGGATCAGCTCAGGCGGAGGGAGCTTGACAGGGTCGATCCCCATGAATTCGATCAATTCGGCATTGAGCACCGACTCATGCTTGAGGGGATTCTTATGCCGCAAAACCCTATGAGTGAAAAGTAAGGGCGACCATAACCTGAACTCGGTTCCAATCCGAACCGGAACGCCCGCGAGGACAGGGGCGAGCGCCGAGCCAAATTCCGGATGAACAGAAACCACAGCCGAATACTTTCGCCTTTTTATCTCTTTGGCGAACTCGAAAACCGAATCAGGCGCAACGAAGATCTCATCGGTATGCGCGCTCATCGCGGCGACCGGTGCGGGTATCGCTCTCACCGCCATATCGACGCGAACCCCCGGGAATCGCGACTTGATCGCGCCGGCCATCGGGGTTGTCAGAACGACATCCCCGATCTTATCGAGCCGAACGAGCAGAATCCTATCGCCCGACTTCGGCGAAAAATCGTCCCTTTTCCCGATGATCGCGAAAAGTAGCGCGATTGCCGGCATAACCATCGGGTCGAAAAACACGCCGTTGAAAAGCGAGCTAAAAAAAAGCCCAACAAGCGCCGATCCCGCGGTGATTTTCAGCGAATCGCCGGCACGGATCGCTCTTATTAGAAGGACAAAAACCGCCACATACAGGGCGAATATAGCCGCGAAGGCGATCCACCCCGATTCGATGGCGATCTGAAGAAAATCGTTGTGATAATTCCAAACCGATTTGTCGAGCAAATCGCACATGGCCTCTGCGGGAAAAACCTCGTTGAATGTCCGCGGCCCAAAGCCAAACAGGGGTAGCTCGTCGAGTAGCCCCGCACTGCCGCGCCATAGCGCCAAGCGAGAACTATCGCCGCCGAAGTGGAAGGTGTCGAGAACTCGAAGCATGACTTTTTGGGGCATCAACAAAACGCCGGCAATTATTGCCGTTATCCAATAGTAGATCATTCGCGGGCGCAGAAGGGCGAAAACTAAAGAACAGCTTATCAGCGCGGAAATCCACTGTGTTCGCGCGAAGGTCGCGAAAAGGCCAACGAAGAGAATCGCTAAAAGCGGGGCAAAAATCCAGTTCAAGCGCTTGGGTTCCTTCAAGAGCAAGTATAGGCCGAAATTCACGGCGATAACAAGCTGAAGGGAAAGACCGGTGTATCCGCCATAGGTCGTTCTGGCGCGGTCGAGGTCGAAGAAAATCACTTTGAAGCTACCTAACACCGAGCTGAGGCCGATCGCAATCAGGAAAACCAAAACAGCCCGCTCGAGTGTCTTCCTGTCGAATAGCGAGTTGATCGGGAACATCACGAGAACCAATGGGAGCTTCCCCAGTGTCAGAATCGAATCCGGCCTGTCGATCGATTGCGCCACCGAAACCACACGCAATATCATGAGGATCGTTAAAAAAACCGACAGCTTCGAGCTTGTGATAAGCCCGCCGTCGGCGAGATAAATCTTTATCATCCATAAAATGAAAAGCAGACCGACAAAGAACTCGACCGCAACAATCGAGAACGCGATCGAGACACAAAATCCATAAAGCACCGCAATCGCGGTAAAATTGAAGACCCTTTGACCGTTCATTTTAAAACGACCTCCCCGCTCCAAATGGGGCGGGGAGGTCCCATGGTTTTTTTGTATGTTGCGCTAAAACCCGATCACGGCATATGATACTTTGCGTAAAGGGTCAGCACAAGCGTCTCAGCGCCGTATCCCGCCGGACTCGAGCTCGGGCTGAGGAATTGCATCCAGATGTTCTCTTTGATGTCGGTTCCCGTGTACGGCGGCGGCAGAACATTCTCACCCAACGGGCCGAATCTTCCAGCGGTGCCGTTTGTAGCCCAGTTAATCAGATCGTCCTTAACCCAATCGCGAACAGGGCTGAAGGTCGTCGGAGGTGTCGGCATGTCGTCGATATGAACATACAGAGCGAATTTATTCGTTCCGCGAGTCACACCGGCTGTCCACGGCCCCGTGTCCCTCATAACAAAGCCCAAATCGAGCGGCACATTACCCATATTCTCGAAAACGATGACCTGAGTATCAAGCATGGTTGCCGTCTCGAGGATATAAATGTCCCCGATATCCCAGATGCTCGGTCTCAGCCCGAAGGCGAGAATCACGGTATCTACGTCATAATATGCCGTATAGGTCGCAGGCGCAGTGATCGGGCCGACCTCGTGAACAATATCGCCGGCATCGCTCCAGAAATTGAACATCCAAACCGAGTCGGTTATATCCGGGTAATCGACGATGTCGAATTCGCTGGCCCCGATATAAACGCTCGATCCGGAGTTCATCCAATAATCGTAGCTCGATACATCGCGAATAGTGTCGGAATCGATAGTAAGGAAGCCGTAGGGATGCGGCGGTTCTTTCTGAAGGCGAACGAGTATCTTCGGATCGTAATGAGCGCGATACGAAACAGGCCCGGAGATTGTGTCCGTCGTGATGAACGGAAGCGTATCGATGGGCGTCGGATCGGTCATGAATGTCCAATGCTTAAAGAAATAGCGCATTGTATCGCTCTCGGGAACGACGCTGGAATCCGGAGTCGAAACACCGATATGGTGCGGCGGGCCCGGTGACCACCAGAAGAACTCGGCCGAGGTGTCGTAATGAGTGTCGCCGTCGGCATAGATGAAGCCCCAAGTGTGCGGCGGTGTCTTTGAAACGACGGCCATATACTGAGTAGTATAGAAGGCGCTCCAGTTCGTGTCCGCGGGGGTAATAGGCCCGACGCGATGGCCGATCGGGAGGCCGTCCGACCATCTCGCGAAATTGAACCGCTGGCCGGCGGCCGTGGAATCCACCTCGGGAACCAAGAGGTCGTGATAACTGCCGAGACCCCAATAGCTCGAGTAGATAGCGGTGGAATCATACTGAATGTCATCCACCGAGATCCATCCGTCATCGTTGATCTCGGGTATCTTCAACACCTGAACCGAGATAGCCGGAGCATAATTCGCAGTAGCGTAAACCGGTTCGTCCATAATCACCCAACTATGGAATATCAGGCTGTCGCCGTGAACCGCGGTCTCCGGTTCGATCTCCCAATAAACAAAGCCATTCCAGATTCCCAAATCGAAAACAGGAGTCTCGCACTGGAAGAAGGCCGTGTCGCCCTGCTGATACCAGCCGCCGCCCTCGAATTCGGGTGGAATGCTGAGATCATCATATAGTAAGGTAAGGAAGAATTGACCGTCCCAGTTCCACACGAGCGTCGTATGGGTATCGATGATGAAATCGATGAAGGTGAACGAATCGGACGAATCGACAGCGCCAATAATATCGAAGCCGGTGCAGAAATAGCGGCTGACGCTGTCAACCTCTTCGAACGGATCGACAGTGGCGACGACCATTGCATATAGCGGCCAATAGGTCGTTCCCCAAGGTGTCGGGGAGTCGTGCTCGCTTTCGACAGTGAGCCTTGCAACAGTATCCGCCCAAAGCCAGTGCCAGTTACACACGCTCGGCTCATGGATAATGAATTGGATCGAGTCCTGCGGGCTCCAAATCGGCGCACTTCCCGTTCCCGTCATTCCGATACAGTAGGCGCTGTCGGCATAAACACTCGACCAAACAGGGTTGGTGGAGATATACGCCACAACAGTGTCGCCGTCCTCGAACCAGTAGGTTCCCGGAAGCGGAACAGGGGTGTCGTAGCCGTGAGCGCCCGGGCCCTCGTTCGTGACGTCGAAGGCGTATTGGAGTTCCCAGTTCCATGTGATTGTCCCGTCGGAGATCATGCGAATCGTCCGAATGATATTCGTGTCGCCCGAGGCCGGCACACAGCCCGTGCCCGTCCAACCGACACAACGCGCGCGAATATCGGGGGAGACAAGAACCAAATGATCAACCGTCGCGCTGTCGCATATATCCCCCGGAACCCAATATGTCGTCCCGTGCGGCCATGGTGTTCCATAGGCGCTGTTAACCGTTAACCGGAACGCGATATTGCTCCAGCGCCATTGCAGACCGGAGTTCATCGTGATGTAGAACTCGAAGTCGGTGTGCGGATTGTCCGGCGGCAGGTTGCCCCAGCCGTTGTAGCCGACGCAGAACATCGTATCCGTGCCGGTCCAGAAGGGATGGTTCCGCATCTCGCCGCTGATGTAAGCGCCGGCGCTGTAAGTGTAGGTTCCCTCGTCCGGTTCGGGGTCGCCGTAGTCTCCGGGGTTTTGGACCTCGAAGAAGAACACGGTTGACCATTCCCACTGGAGTTGTGAGTCCTCGCAGATATTGAAATCAACGCTGTTTGTCGTGCCGACCGGAGGAACACTTCCCAACCCGCGCCAGCCGATACAATCGATTCTGTCGTGGCCGAGCATCACGAACGGATCGACCGTCGCGCTCACATGGCGGCATATCGGCCAAGCAGTGAGGCCGTAGGGCCTCGGGGAATCGTAAGGGCTAATAACGCGCAGGAGCCTCACGCTGTCGCGCGGAAGCCATTGCCATGTGATGTCCGAGGGTTGATCGAGCCTGAAGCCGAAATCGATCTGCGGCGAGGTGTCCGGCGCGGCGCCGGTTCCGACGAAGCCGATACAATACATCGTATCGGTGCCGCTCCAAACCGGGCTTGTGACATTGCCCCAGACCGAATCACCGGCGGGATACCAATGATCGCCGTCGGCCGGGAAGGGCGAATCGTAGGAGGTCGGCCAGCTGTCGATTCTAAGGCGGTATTCGTGATTCCACTGCCATGTTATCGACGATGTGTCCCAAATCTCGAAGTGCACGAAGGGCCTGTCGCCAAAGCGCGGGACACTACCCGTGCCTTCCCAGCCGGCGCAAATCCAACGCTCGCCATCGATCCCGTCGTAGGACGGCGTCGTGACGAAGGCATCCACGCTCGAGCCGGGGATCCAGTATGTCGTATCCGAGGGAATAGGATCATCGTGCGATGAGTAAACATAGAGCGGAATCAGGAGACTCGACCAGTCGAAGAAGACCGAACACGGGCTTGTCGCCGAGAAATCTAAAGATAGATCGCTACGGTCGAGGCCGTCGAGGCAAGAGCCGACACCGTGCCAGCCCTCGCAGAAGACTATACTGTCTCCGCCGCCAAAGGCGGGGATTGTATCGACATAATCGGTTTCAATCAGGACTCTCGCGCCGCCGGGGACCCAGATTTCGCCGATAGTATCGAGCGCCATCCAAGTAAGACCGCCGTTGATCGAAACCCGCGGGCTGTCGTTCGCGCATTCTACATGAACCAAGTATTGCGGTTGCCATGTCCAAGTGATAACTCCGGAAGTGGCCATCGTGAGCGAACAAATATTGGTATAGCCCATCGGCGGAACGACGCCGGTGCCTGTCCAGCCTACGCACTTCCACTGAATGCCCTCAGTTGCGGCGGAGATATCGTATAGAGCCGCGAAAGCTGTGACAAGAGAATCGCGCATGAAATAGTTCCAAACGCCAGCACCGGGAACGACTGGGCCATGGGAGGAGTTGACATAGAGACTCTCGACATCCCAGACGCTTGCCCAGTTCCAATTGAGGCTACAGGGCACTGCAATGCTGAGTTCGAATGCGGAACCAAGGCCTGTGGTTGGGACACCGCCGATAAAGAGAGTATATCCGATACAGCGCCATGTTCCATCGACCGGATCGACACTGGGATCGACATCGGTATATTCGTCATACCAATGGACGCCGACCGTCGGGTCGGGGAAGCCATGTTCGCTGGAGACTGCAAGCCTCAGCTGGCGTGTGAACTGCCAGCGGATCTCGCCGCTGGAGGTCATTCTCAAGGAAACCCAGTTCGTGTCGCCGCCCGCGGCCGCAGGGCCGGAGCCTGTCCAACCGACGCAATGGTATCTTGTGCCGCCCATGTCCGGTGTGAACTCATCAACTTGGAAGGTATGTTCGGTCATTGGAACATAATAGTAAAGACCGCGTGCCGGCACAGGGCTGGCCATATCCATAACCCAAGTATATGGATCGCTGGTGACATTAAAGATATACTGGTCGCCCCACATCCATGTGATTCCGGAAGGTCTATTAATAACGAAATCAGCCCAAGGAATAGAGCCGTCTGAAAGGCTACCATAGCCGAGATAACCGGTGCAGTAGCTTCCTCCGTCAGGGCTTGTCACTGCGGCGTGAATCGAGGTGCCCTCTGTCACCCAATGCGAGCCTATAGCCGGATCGGGCGAGCCAAGCGAGGAATCGGTCGATTCCACCGTGAAGCGCCACTGCCTGAGGTAAACCGCGGTTGCGGTGTAGGGGCGAGTCATCCATATCTCGGTGCGGGCATTGCCAGCGTCGCCGAAGGCGGCGTCGGCCGGTGTGCTCTCCCAATGATCGAAGATGTAGCGGAGCGTATCGCCCGGGCCGTCATCGCCGAGGATAGAATCCGTCACAATCAGCGGGTATGTTCCGCTGTTATACCAGCCGGAACCGCTTTGTCCGGGAACCAGCCCGTCGGTTCCGGTGTAGGTGACGATGAGGTTGAACTGCGATTCCCAAATCGCGCGCTCGGTAATCGGGTTGTTCATCGTCACATCGGCCGAGGTATCGGTGCCGGAGTATGATCCGACGCCGGTGCCCTCCCAACGGACGAAGGTGTAGCGGATTCCGCCGGCGGAATCCCCGATGCTCGGCACGCCGAAGTTCGCGACCGCGCCTGCCGGCCACCAACCGCCACCCCAAGAAGTGCCGTAATCCGAGATGATCTCGAGGAAATACTCCCTGTTGAAATAGGCGGTGAATGTCGTATCGCTGATCGGGAAGACATCGTGACAGGTATCGCCGCCATCCGACCAATG
Organism: bacterium UBP14_UBA6098; assembly: GCA_002428525.1. Classification (GTDB taxonomy): domain Bacteria; phylum UBP14; class UBA6098; order UBA6098; family UBA6098; genus UBA6098. Next base: position 102,786 of record DIWU01000026.1, on the reverse strand, counting down.
GTCGAAGACGAACCTCGTGAAACCGAACACCTGCGGCGATATTGCGCAGATATTGTGATCGGTCGAGGGCGCCCAGCCGATCGGGAAGCCGCTCGTCACAGTGTCGACGTCACCGACGACATAACCGTAGCCGAAATCGTTCTGAATAACGACAGTCACGACATTGCCGTAGCGAATAATCGCATTGAAGTCGGAGATAACAGGGTCGAAGACGCGCGGGTCGCGGGCAACCCATCCGAGCGAGGTGAACTCGCCCATCCAGAGGGGGCTTCCGCAATCGGCCCACGGTGCGTAAAGCGCCGCGAGATTGGCCTCTGCGGTGCGCGTTCCGCCGACATAAAGCGTTTCGCAATAGGTCGGGTTTTCGGGGAGGTAGGGCCCGATGAGGGTGATATTCGGCATCCACTGATGATAAGCCAGCGGTGTGTATGGCCCGAGGCCGGTCACAACACCGGTGGCGTCTGAAGTGATATCCCAGCGTTGTCTGCTCGTGATGCTCTTCGGGTCTTCATACTCATAAACACTACCGCAGTCGGCCCAATCGCGAAGAACCGTCGTTCCGCGGAGGTTGGTTCCGCCCATCCAGCGCTGAAGAAGCGAGAAATGCGGCACCGCGTGTGTGCATTCGGGGTCGTTCATGCGCCGCGGGTCGTTGAATGTCGCTTTATACTGGTAATAGTAAAGCGGTGCTACAGTAGGCGCGAGGACCAAACCGGTCGGTTCGGGGCAGAACCAGCGCTCTGTCGCCGCGGGATCGGAGGGAACCGCGGGGGTGTAGTTATATTCGCCGCGGACATTCGCCCAATGAACGAAATCCGTGAAGCCCACCTGAGTGAGCGCGAAATATTCATAGGTGAATGTCATCGAGGGAATACTCGTCACGGTGCAGGCCGGCGGGTTGCCGATCTCGGTCGTGAAGGTCGTGTTATATTGATCGTAATAAATCAGAGTATAGGTGTTCCCCGGAACCGGCGGCGTCACGCAGAAATCCTCGGTTTCGGAGTAAATCCACCGCTCGACCGTGTTCGAACCGGAGCTTATTCGATCGAGACAGATCTCGGTTCCCGGGTCGTGGTAGATGATATGGTATCCGGTGCTGATCTCGCGTGTGATGAGGACATCCATGCTCGTGTAGGTGATAGTCAGCGTCCCGCCCATCGGGTTCACCAGCGTGTCGTGAAGCACGACATTCAGGTTTGTCCTCCACCAATTCGCGCCGTTGTAATAAATATCGCCGTTGACATCGCTCCATGTGTCCCACCAAACGACATCGAGGCGGCGGGTTGTGTCCGAGAGATAAAGTCCCATACCCGGCCAAAGCTGATCGAACGAACCGGGGTGCTGGTTGACCTTGTGCTGGTCGGTTCTGAGCGTGATTCCATCCTCCGACCAAACGCAATAGATGTCTGTGTCGATATGCCTTTCATCGGACCAAACGAGGAAGGTGTTTTGGGCCTCATCGAGCCGAATCCTCGGCTCCCATTCGTCGTTGCTCGAGATCGCGACGGGAACCGGAACCGGCCATGTGACTCCGCGGTCGGAGCTGAAGGTGTACCAAACATCGCCGCCGTAGCTCGAAGAAGAGGTGAGGCCTACCCTCGGATTGCCGTAAATATCCACCGCAACGCCCGAAGGGATTGCATATCCGTCGCCGACATAGTTGTCGTATCTTGTCGAGGGCGAGAAGAAGGGGTCTTGAACCTGCTTATACCATGCCGAGGCCGAGCCCAAGGACAGCACTCCAGTAGCGGTATAAACGCAGTGGAGTATCGCGCTAGTGCCCGAGCCCTCGACATCTGCGCCGATCAACGAGTTGTCCATGAACCACTCGGAAACGATCCTATGCTCGCTGTTGAAGCTTCCGCCGTGGTTGTTCGAGCCGCGCATACAGGAGATATACCAAGTGTATTCCAGCCAGAAAGGCGGCAATCCCTCGAAAAGGATGATCAAGATGATCATTACAGCGAGCGAGGCGATATGTCCCTCATCAGCTTGGCTGTAATATGTGACCGCGACATTGCCTGTCGGATCGACGCAGACGCCGGCGCCGCCCTCGTCGTAATTGAAATGCAGGATGATCAAATCGAGGTCGCGGTTCGCGATGGATTGGAACGAGCCGAAGCTCGCACCGCCGGTGTTACTGCGGCAGTAATAAACATCGCCCTCCTGCACCGTGTCTGTGTATAGATAAGTTCCCGAGGTGTCGTAATAGTCGTAGGTATGCCAATCGACGTAGTTGTAAACCACATGAACCCTCGCGGAAGCGCCTGTTCCCCAGACTGCAACCCTCGGCGAGTAGTTTGTGCCGACCGCATCGACCGCGATAGCGGTGCTCCATGTCGAGCCGCCGTCCGTCGATTTCGAGAACATAATCGCATTGACACCGGTCGAGGTGGCCTGTCCCCAAACCGCGTAAATAACGCCGTCATCGCCGGTGACGCAATGCGGCTGTCTCTGTGCGTTCGTGCTCGGGATGCTGACGAGAATATCGTCGGAGCGGAATCTCAAGTCGCTCCCCGGAGTGTCGGGAGCGGGTGGAGTCGGACGGGCACTATGAGGCATCGACCGAGAAGGGGCGAAGACCATCGGAGCGGGCGGAAGCTCGGGCAAAAAGGCCGCGGCCTCTTGGGGAAACTCGCGCGGATCCGGAAGCTCGAAACGGGTCAGACCGTTTTCGATCATCTTTTCTGTGATGTTCTTCGGCCTCTGATAATCGGGACTCGTCACGATTACCTTGTTCGAAGTCCCGGCGTGTTTACGGGCATAGTTTGCGGTTTTTATCTCGTATGGGTCATCCGAGGACTCCACCGCAAAAACACTGCCCACCACGACCAATGCGAGTGCGATAATTAAAACAAATCTTGCGCGGTTTAACATAAACAACCCCCCCAATTTGAATATCACAGCGAGAATTACGCTAATTATATTTTAGAACACTATTATATTACATATCATATATAAATCAAGGCTTATTTCTCGACAAATCAATACAAAGTTACTCTCGCGCTGACGCGAATTATCAATACCTGCTCGACCATCGAGATGCTACTTACCCGAGGTGTATGAGTTTGTAACCAAAGGTTCATGCCGTCCCCCGGAGTGACATTATACCCCAGCGGCCCGAAGAAATGCTCCGTTGACCAGTTGATCGTCTCTCTGATACAGTCGTAGGCCGGATGGAAGGTCGCCGGCGGGACGGGCATGTTGCTGAAATGTCCGCGGAAAACAATCTTATCCGTTCCGTTGCTACAACCGCAAATCCATACGCTGTGAGTATCGATTACCGTCAAACCGACATCGCAGGCAATATTTCCGATATTACGAACGGTGATAACCTCCGAAGGAACCATCGTTCTAATGAAGTCGGGGAACATAAGCCCTAAATTCCAAACCAAAGGTGTCACATCGAGAGCGAGGATGAATTTAAAACCTCGATAATATGCGGTGATTGAATCCGGTTCGGAAAGTGCGACAGTTTTCGGAAGCACCGTATCGGCGAATACCCCGTCGAAATTGATAAATTGGTAAGCGCTGTCACCGACAACATCGATCTTCGATACATTGATTTGGTGTTCGGTTCCCGGTGAGAACCAGCGCGAGGCGCTCGAGGCGAACTCGTAAAGCGAATCGTCTATCGAAATCCAACCGTAGTCTTCCAGCGGGGACTTGGCGACCTTGAGCCTATACTGTTCATTGTAGTTCGCGACAAGAAACACCGGCGCACCGATGGGATCGAGCAGATGGTTCAACGCTCCGCCGTCGCTCCACGATTGCCATGAATAGCGGTGCCCCTCGGATTCATAATCGATATCGCTGACGCCCACCGCCGGCGCTGTGCCGGCTGTGAACCAAAGGTCGATCCGGCCCGAGTCGGCATACTCGACACCATCGACTCTAATGCTTCCCGAGGTGTGATATGGCGATTTTTCAATGTGCAGATTTAAATGCTGTCTATAGTATGCCCTGTAGGCCGAGGAGGTTGTTATCGGGCCGACATTATGGAGTAGCGTTCCGCCATCGCTCCAGCTGTCGAAGGTATAGCGCTCGCCGGGGCCCCAATCGGGCGAGGTCGCGCCGATTGTATGTATCGAACCGAGCCCCCACCAATCGGTATATTCATGGATACTGTCATGAATAACCCCATCGACGGTGAAGCCGCCGTAATCCTGTCCGGGGATTTTAACCAAGGAGCAAAGGACTGCGGGAGCGTAATTTGCGGTTAATGTGCAGGCCGCCATAACAGCGGCATAGGTGCTCGGCCAATAGACATCGACCACGCCCGCCCCCGCGGAGGGTGAGACCGACCAGTTGACGAAGCCGTAATGAAGAGAGCCGTCGGCGACCGAACTCGAGGTTGTGATTGTCGCGGAATCGCGGAAGCGATACCAGCCCTGACCGGATTGCGCCGGCACGGCCGCCCCGCAACCGATGTAATTCATCGCGAGGAGGAACTCGTTTACCCAAAGCCAAGTGATTGTTCCATTAGAGGTCATCGTGATAGTCGCCTCGTGGTCGCTTCCCGAGACCGGGACACAACCCAAACCGGTCCATCCGGTGGCGGTGTTGCGGAAGATCGGGCTGTCATAGCTGTGCGGCCCCGCCGAGGCGGTGATTGTCGCTCCGCGGGGGATATAGTTCACGCCGACCGGCGGATCGCAGGGGCCATAGGGGCTAATTACGGTAAGTGTATAAACATCCCCGATAGCCTCCCAAAGCCATTCGACGCCTGAAGGTTCGGTGATAACGATGTTTATCGAATCGCCGAGTCCGGAGGCCACAGACCCCCATCCATCATGGCCGGTGCAAACAAACGCCCCGTCCGGGTTGAGCGTCACTTCTGCGATGACAGTCGAACCCTCGGCATACCAATAGGATCCCACTGCTGGAGAGGGCAGACCTCTGCCTGTCGGGTTAAGGACATCGAAGCTGAACTCCCGCCGCCAGTTCCAAGTTATATTGCTGTTTGCCGTGATTGTGAAGGTCAGCGAGGTGTCCGCTCCAGAGGCCGGGACGGAGCCTGTGCCCGTCCAGCCCTGACAGCGGCTTCTCTCCCCCGGGCCGATCGGATCGGTTGCGTTAAGCATATAACAATCGACCACCACCGAATGGGGGTAATAATGCGGCCCCACAGGCGGGAATGGATCGCCGCATTCGCTTACGACATTAAGGGTTCTCGTCGATCCGGCACCGAGCCATACCCATTGAATTGTCGAATATTGGTTGATAATGAAGCTGACCTCGTCCATTCCCCACATACTCGGGCAATCGCCCGTTCCGTAGAAACCGACGCAGAACATAGTATCGACCGGATTGGTCGTGATATAACATGTCACCCATGTTCCCGCATCGAACCAATGCTGTCCGATCGGCGGAACCGGTGTGTCGTATCCGCCCGGATTATCGACATCGAGCCTGAACTGCCTCTGCCAAACCCAGCGAATCGTGCTGTTCACCAAGACCCGAACATGAAGTGTCGTGTCGGCCCCCGAGGGCGGAACCGAGCCGGTGCCAGCCCAACCGACGCATTCCCAGCGCTCGACCGGCGAGATATAATGATAGCGATTAACCGAAAGATCGATCTCGGCGCCGACGGCGTAATGATGAAGCCCGATCGCCGGCGACGGTGAACCGTATTCGCTAAGGACATTCAAGCTGACAGTCGAAATGTTCCAATGCCATGTCACTGAGCTTGGCACAGATAGGCTGAAGGCGAAGTTCGAGGACGAACTCGAGGAGGGGGCGCTTCCGGTGCCTGTGAATCCGGTGCAAACAACCGAGTCTTCCCATGGTGTTGTCACCGAGCCGGAAACCAGCGTTCCGCGGTCGAACCAGTGGGCTCCTGTGTCCGGAAGCGGTGCGCCGTAATACCCCGGCTCGGAATCGATAAGAAGCCGAATCTCGTCGCACCAGTTCCATGTGATGGAAGAATTTGTCCATATGAAGAACGAACCTGTCGAGGCGCCGGAGCCCGAAGGCGCGCTTCCGGTGCCGGAATATCCGTCGATTAGCCAACGAATCCCATCGTCGCCGGGGTCGGGCCATGGGCTTGTCACCGAGGCGCTGACCGCGCTTCCGGGAACCCACCAAGTCGTGCCGTAGGGCGAGGGCGCGCCTCTTCCACCGGTCGAGATAACGACCAAAGAGCAAACCTCCCAATCGGGCGCCCATTGCCATTGTAATGTCGCGGGGGCAACCATCGCGAAGACTATCGAGTCTTGGGGGCTTGTCGCGGGAAGCGTTGGGGGTGTGCCGATAAAGCCGATGCAAACCATCGGCGGATCGGGGGAATTCACCTTGGCCATAACCATAGAGCCGCTCGGGAACCAGTTGTCCCCGACCGGGGGAACCAGCGGTTCGCCATAACCGGTGGGATTCACAATCCGAAGTCGATACTCGATGCGCCAGTTCCAAGTTAATGTGCAATTTTCGACGATATTGAAATCAACGAAGTTCGTGGCACCCGAGCCGATGACGGAGGTTCCGGTATAGCCGATGCAGGATGCCCGCGTGTCCCCCGAAAGCGGGAACGGCGTCCCGACATTGCAACTGACGTAATCCCCCGGATTGTAATAATGCAAGCCCGTCATGGGCGAGGGGACTCCGTAGGTCGAGATAATTCTCAGAGTGAGCTGTGGCGCCCAACGCCAAGTGATGTTCCCCGGCGCGGACATATAAAAACATGCGACATCGCCGGTGCCGCTGGGGGGAACCGGCCCGGTGCCGGTCCAGCCTGTGGCATACATATGATCGATTAGGTCGGGGCTTCCGGCCTCCGCGCAGATATGCGCGCCGGCATCGATCCAGTTGGAGCCGATCGGCGGGTTCGGGGTGCCGTAGCCGCCGTCCGAGCTGACTTGAAGGCGGTATTGAAGCGAATAAACCGCGCGAACAAGATAATGCCGGTTCATCACGATCGTCGTCGTGGAGCTTGTGCTGTCGCCAATGAAGGCTCCCGTGGGAATCGTTTCCCAATGCGAGAAACCGTATCGGGTTCCGCCGGTGCTGTCCCAGCCCTCGCTCGCGGTGATTGTGGCCAAGCTGTCCTGCCAATACCAGCCGGTGCCGGTGAGCGTCGGGATATAGCCGCCGGTCGAGCCGGCATACTCCATATCGAGTTTAAACTGTGTGTTAAAATTGGCTGTGTATGTGATGTCGTATTCGGGGACGACAATGCTGTGGCTCATCGCGCCGCCGTCCGACCAATCGCTGTATTGGAATCTGATCGTGTCGCCAAAGGTCTGCGGCGAGATCGCTCCGATTATATGCGACGATCCCGGCCCCCAATCGACGGAATCCGGTGCGGGGACTGTCACTCCGTCCACGACCAGATTGCCGTAGCCGAAGCTGTTGCGGATTATAACATGCGTATTGTTTGAGTAGCGGATCGTCCTCATTGTATAGCCGTCGCAAAGGAAGGCGGTGGGGTCGATGGCATACCAGCCGTCCGGGACTGTGGTGTCCGAGAAATCGACCGTAGTTCCGCAGTCCGTCCATTGTTCCCAGCGGTCGTAAAGACCGGATTCGGCGTGCGGCAAACCGAATTGTGTATGCCTCTCGGTGAAGGCGCTGTTATCCGACGTTGGGCCGACCAAAAGCACTATCGGTTTCCACTGGTGGTAATAGTAGGGTTGAACGATTCGAGCCAATGAAACCGTGCCGATTGTGTCCGGCGAGTTAGTAGCCCAACGCTGAATCGGGGAAAGCTCATACCACCCCGGCATATTGAAGGCCGTGCCGATATCGACCCAAGCGGTGCAACTGACAGCGTCGTTAATCAGAGACACGACGCTGTTGCCGAAACTGACATAATGAACATCGACATTGGGCAACGTATGATCGCAGACCGGCGGGTTGCCCTTCACCGCGTCGAACACAACTCGATACTGGTGATAATACCAAGCATTGTAGCTTCCGCCGGTGTCGGGCGGCATCCAGTAATTGCCGGCAATCCAAGTCCATCCGCCCGGGTTATCGACCGCCCAGCGCTCGCTACTGCTGGAACCGGCCCAAAGCTGATCCAAGAGGGGATCGTTAGTGAATTCAGGGTCGAACCAAATCTGATAACTCGCCGCAGAGTAGAAGGTCGTATCCTTAACCGCATCGAATGCTCGATAGGAAAACCCCGGCAAGGGCCAAAGCGGCATCGAGGGGATATAGCGGACATCGAGCGAAACCCCGACCATCTCGTTACCGTTGAAATAGATATCTCCGTCGTCGTAACGCTCGTCCCACCAAACGACCGCCACCTTCCTGCGCCAGCCCTCTTTCCACATCCCGAGGCCCGGCCAATATTGGTTCGCCGTGGTAGCATCCTGATTGACCTTGAAGGGCGATCTCCATGCGGCGCCTTGATCGTCGGAATAATTCAAATAAATATCGTAGTTCCCATCACGGGCGTCGCGCCAAACAACCGTCGGGTTGTTCTTGGCATCGACAGCAATAGCCGCATCGGTCTCCTCGGTGACTCGGTTCGAGATCGCGACTGAGGACAGGAACGAAGCGCCGCCGTCGGTGCTTCTGCTATAGTAAATATCTCCGTTTCCGGATGAGGCGGTCGAATAAATATATGCAATCTGCGGGTTTCCGTTCGGGCCGACTGCAATGCCGCCGGGGATGACATATTCCTGTGAACCGCTACCGGCGATTGTCACATAGCTTGAGGGAATTGTGGGCGTGCCGCCGGCATTTGTAATTTTCTTGTAATAGACATCGTAGTCGGAGCCGGAGGTTGAGTAATCGTGAACCCACGCAAAATGCAGGATCGAGGATGTTCCCCCGCCTTGCACTGCGAGCGCGGGCAGTATATCGTCGTGCTGACTGCCATAGTCTGTGAGATAATACCCCGAGGACCAAGAACTTCCCCTGTTTGTGCTTTGGAACATAACAATCTCGGACTCCGCCTCGTCCGGATCGCATCCGCCGCCCTCAACCCAAGCGTGGCACAGAGCGATATAGACATAACCGGAGTTGTCGGTTGTAACATAGGCCATATCCTCATAATCGGCCGATCCCCGGATTACATAGGTCGCGAAGCTCGAGCCGCCGTTGTTCGAGACGCCGCAATAGATGTCGTAATCATAATTAGCGGCATCATACCAATATGTGTATGTGACATAGACATCCGCCGTCGAGCCGCTACCGTAGGAGGCAATGCGCGGCTGGTTGTTAATCCCGTATGTCCGAACACCGACAGGTGAAGTCCAGTTGTCGCCGCCGTTGGTGGATTTGCTGAAATACACCCATGAATTGGCTGAATCGACATAACGACACCATGCGACATAGATAGTCCCGTCCGAGCCGACATGACAGGTCGGGTGAAATTGTTGGCCGGTCGCGTCGGTGTGAACACGACGATCGGTTGTCCAGTCGATATCCGCTTCAATCGAGCCGGAGTCTTCAGGGGCGGGCGGTGTGGGTCGCATCGAGGCGGTTCTTCCAAAACGTTCGTCGAGGGAGCCGGAGAATTCGTTTTTTGAGCGCCAAGCCTTGAGGGCATTGACAGAATTCGCCATCGAGGTATTCGTGAAGGTTCTCATCGCCTCGCTACGAACCCATTCGGGCACCTCGTAGGTTCCGACTGCGGCCTCGACCGCATTGGCCGGCTCGCGGACATGGTGGGTTTTTTTAATAGCGAGTTCCTCTTCGAGGGAATCGATCCTCATAGGCGGCGGTGCAATCGACCGGGTAGAAACAACCACGCCCATTAAGAAAAAGATCGCTATAGCTATTCCAAGGATTCGCAGTATTTTCAAACGGAGCCTCCTAAAAATATTAGCGGACAGAATTCACCTAAATTGATTCATTATATAATAAATTTTCTCCCTCGATTCGTCAAGTCGTTTTAGCTTGTCATTTCATTTTTTTATCGAGTCCATGCTGTTTTTTTCTTTGAGTTTTTTGGGAGATGTCATCCTACGAAATTGACTTTATCAGCCAACTTGATTAATATTATCAAATTATGTTAGATTCGAGATTAATAAGACTTATCGACGGTGAGGGCGGAAGAGCGACCTCGCGCCTTGTTCGCGAGGTTTTCCTCGAACGCTTTAAAAGCCCTTCGCTTAACGCTTTATGCGATTCCGCGATTAGAGCTGTGCGCGGCGGCGAACTCGCCTTCACAACCGACGGCTTCGTTGTCGATCCTTTGTTTTTCACGGGCGGGAATATCGGCAAACTGGCAATCTGCGGGACGGTGAACGACCTTTCCGCCATGGCGGCCAAACCAATTATGATCTCCGCGGCATTTATAATCGAGGAGGGGTTCGAGATCGAACGCCTCGAAAGGATCGTAGAGGGTATGGCCGAGGCCGCCCCCGAGGCCGGGGTTGAGATCTCGGCCGGCGACACTAAGGTCGTTCCGCGCGGAAAGGCCGACGGGATATTTATCACCACCTCCGGAATCGGCGAGGTCGTCGGTTTTGCGCGGAGGCCGGAGCTTATCCGAGATGGCGACGCCCTCGTTATTAGCGGCGATATCGCCCGCCATGCCGGCGCCGTCGTCGCGGTGCGCGAGGCCCTTCGCGCCGAGCCCCCGATAGAGAGCGATTGCGCCCCGCTCTGGAATATGGTCGAATCCGCGCTCGAGGCCGCCCCTCAGATACACGCGATGCGAGACCCTACTCGCGGAGGCCTCGGAGGAATCCTTTGCGAGTTGGCCGAGCAGTCCGAAAAGAGGTTCGTCGTCGAGGAATCCGCTATACCGATTTCGCCGCAAATCCATAACCTGTGCGAGCTTTTCGGCTACGACCCCCTCTTTATGGCCTGCGAAGGGCGTATGCTTTTCGCCTTGCCCGCCGAGTCCGCGCCGGCCCTCCTCGAAGCGCTCCGGTCTTCGCAATACGGCCGGATGGCCGCGATTATCGGCCGCGTCGAGGCCGGTAGCGGCGTCGTTATGAACACACGATTTGGCGGAAAGCGCCTGATCGTCGAACCCGAAGGCGCTCCACTCCCGAGGATTTGCTGAAATGAAAACGATGCTTTTAATAGCCATAATAGCCATCGCCCCCGGGCTTTTCTCCCAAAGCGAACCGCCAAAGTTCGCGGTCGAGGCCTCTCGTTGCATCGGTTGCGCGCAATGTATCCCCTCATGTCCGGTCGGCGCGATCTCGCTCGTCGAGGGAAGAGCGGTTATCGATCCTGCGAAATGCATCTCATGCGGGTTATGCTCCTCGAAATGCCCTGTTTACGCAATTGCGCCCGTTAGCGATGGCCTCGCTGAAGAGACTCAACGCCCCGAGCCGGATTCAATTCCGCCGAGTATCGATTCGACGAGCGTGGTGAAAACTGTTGAAACAGCTAAAACAGTCTATTCCGAGAAGATTGCAAAGACACCTCCCTCACGGGCCGCCGAGAATATCGAACCGCAGATCGATTCCACAAAGTCAGCTCCCGAAGCCCGAGTTTCGCCTCCAGCCCTCGAGCCCTCCAAATGCATATCCTGCGGGATTTGCGCGCGTGTTTGCCCCGAGGGAGCGATCGCTTTAATCGGGGGATTACCGAAAATCGATGAAGATAAATGCATCGGTTGCGGCAAATGTATCCAGCGTTGCCCGACTCGCGCGCTGACCTTTCGAGAGGAGGAATAATTATGGGTAGTCTGATAGCTGAAGGCTTTGCGCTCGGCCTATCTCTCGGCCTTTCATGTATCGGCACCTGCCTACCGGTTTTTCTGCCGTTTTTAATCGGGGAAAAGCGGTCATGGAAGAAGAATCTCCTCTATACTGCCTACTTCCTCCTTGGCAGGTTCGCGGGTTATATAGCCTTCGGGGCGGTCTTCGGCGCGCTCGGAGGCACACTGAGCGCCGGTCTTCGCGAGCTCATTACAGCCTGCGCTTTCATTGTCCTCGGCGGAGTGCTTCTGTTCTATACATTCCGCAAAGACCATCACGAGGGACATTGCCACCATTCGAAGTTCGAGAAAGTGGCCACGCATCCGGCTATCCTCGGCCTTCTCATCGGAATTAGCCCCTGTCCGTCGTTTTTGCTCGGCCTCAGCAGGGCGCTCTCGACCGGCGGCGCGCTCGACGGCGCTATCTTCTTCACCGGCTTCTTCTTCGGGACATCGCTGTTTTATCTGCCGGTCAGCATCTTCGGCGAGTTCGGGCGGCTCAAGTTTTTTCGCTGGATCTCCCGCGCGGCCGCGCTTGTCATCGGTCTTTGGTTTCTCGGGAACGGCCTGATAACCCTTTGGGGCCGAACCTTTGCGAGAGGCGCCGGTAATATCGAGGTCGTGGAAATTTCGCACGGCGATACGGTTTATATTGCGGGACCGTCCGATCTTGTATTATACTTAAAAGATATTCATCATTTTGAAAGCGGTCCTATCGAGACAGCGCCCGATTCCGTTCCCGACGGCGCATGGCTTTTCTCGATCGGTGAAACTCCGGACACCGCGGCGCTTATCGGGCGCGGAGTTAAAATCATCGCCGCCGATCCCGATTCGGCGGCCGTCGAGAGGATGGCGAAACACTCGGCGCACCATGCTTTCAGGCGCTATCCGCCGAAAGGCTTTTATTTTAAAGTCAAATAGAGAGATGCCCCAAACCTTTCATAGAAAAAAACGCGGGAAAAAGGCGCCGAGTAAGATCGGCCGCATAGTCATAGCTGTTCTGCTCGGTGCGGCGATTTTGGCCGCTATTGTTTTTCTTTTGGTCTCGGTTTTCGGCCAGAAGTCCGAAGAACAAGCGGTTGTCGATTCTGTCAAAACCGAGTCCCCCGCCCCAACCGAATCTACCGACGACTATTCTCGACCGGTGAAAAATTCCCCGATCCAAACAACCGAGGAGAGCCTCGACGAGGCCCTCTACAGCGCTCTGGCGAAAATCGGCGCTCCGAAAAAGAATCTCAAGATTCGAAAGGCCGGCCAGATCGAGGGCCTCGGAAAAGACCTCATCGAGATCAAGGGCGATTTCTCCCGCGCGCTTCCGATGGCCATGGCCAACCACCTGATCCAGTCGGCATGGAAATCCGCCGGCGGCGAGATTGTCGATTGCGTCGAGAACAAACTCGGCAAGCAAATCACAATCCACGCCGGTTTCGGCGGTATCACAACCCGAAGGATCATCCTCGTTCGAGATCAAAAGGAGCCCCTTTCCGGCAAGATTTGCCTCGTGATCGACGATTTAGGCTCCCTTCCCCTCAAGGATATGCGCGCCCTGATCGATATTGGTATCCCCTTCACCGCCAGTATCATGCCCTTCGAGCCTTTCACCGAGGAGGTCTATAACGCCCTCGTGGCTGAGGATATCGAGATAATCATCCATATGCCGATGGAGCCGGAGGGCTACCCCAAAGTCGATCCCGGAGACAAGGCGATTTTCGTCGATCTGCCCCCCCGAGAGGTCAGAAGGCGCATCGAGAACGCCATCGCGAGACTCCCCAACGCCGTCGGGATGAATAACCATATGGGGAGCAAGGCCACAACGGACAGAAACACGATGACGGCATTCGCGGAAGCGCTCGCCAACAGCGGCCTCTTCTTCATCGACAGCCGAACATCGGTTTACACCTGTGCCGAAGAAGAGGTCGGAAAACGCGGCATCCCAACGACAAGCCAAGACGGCAATATCGATGTCGTCGATGACACGCTCGCAATCGCGAGGAGCTTCCTCGATTTAGCCCTCGCGGCGAAGGAGTCCGAAAGCGGAATGCTGATAGTCGGCCACGCGCGGCCGAACACTATCGTCGCGATCAAACGGGTGCTTCCAACGCTCAAAAAATGGGGCGTCGAATTCGTCAGCGCAAGCGAGATTATTTCACATAGAACCACGGAGGATTAACACGGCAAAAGAGGCGAAAATTTCGAGATTGCTCAATATCGAGACAATAAGGCTCGAGCTCGAGAGACCGCGCGAATGGTGCGAGCTACTCGATGAAAACGAAGGCGACGAAACTGTCCTTCCAACCAAAGAGAAGATGCGCGAGCTTATTATCGAAGAGCTTGTCGAGGTGATCTGCCCCTCTGGGAATGTTCAGCATCAGCGCAAGATTCTGATCGATCTCATCAACCGCGAACGCAAGGCCTCGACGGCGCTCGGCCACGGGATCGCGGTTCCGCATGTCAGAACGATTCACGCCCGTGACCTCACAATGGGCTTCGCACGAACGAGCCATCCGGTCGATTGGGACTCGCCCGACGGCGAACCGGTTGACCTTTTCTTTATAATGGTCTCGCCGCCCTACGACGACAGGATTTACACAAAAATCTGGTCGAAATTGGCCGAGGTTCTGTCGTTCGAGGACACAAGACAACGGCTTCGCGACGCGTCCGACCCGGGAGAGGTGCTCCGAATCCTCAAGGACATCTGATCGTCGTCGGCAAAACCGCGGGGTCGCGCCATTATTGGCCGCGGCCTCGACGAGTATGTATTTCCTTGACTTCACCGAAAGGCCGCTTATATTGTGGTGGCTGAATTTGGAGGGCGCTTGGCCGGCTATATCGATACCGAGAATCTTGACCTTAAAACCGACGAGTGGCTTAACGAAATCGCTCGAGTCAACCGGCATGTCATGGTGTTGAATTCGGCGGCGAGCGCGCTTTTGGTCGTTGATATGCAAAGGTATTTCCTCGATGAGTCCTGCGCGGGCTTTACAGCCGGCGGCCCTGCGATTGTGCCGAATATCGCGAGACTCGTTGCGGCCTTCAGGGCCTCCGATAGGCCGGTCATCTTCACGAGGCATGTCCACAACCCGGACGAAAGCGACCTCGGGATCATGGCTTGGTGGTGGCGCGGCAGATGTGTCGAGGGAACGCCGGAGAGCGAGATAATAGGTGAACTTGCGCCACTCGAAGGCGAGAATGTTATCCCCAAGCACCGCTACTCGGCCTTCTATAACACCGACCTCGATATTGTGCTCGGAGGCGGAAAGATAGAGGATTTGGTCATTACCGGCGTGATGACCAATCTATGTTGCGAGTCAACAGCGCGAGACGCCTATTTCAGGGATTATCGGGTCTTTTTTCCCGCGGACGCAACAGGCTCGGTCGGCGAGAATATGCACAGAGCGAGCCTCCTGAACCTCGCCTTCGGTTTCACCTTCGTGACGAAAACCGAAAGGATAATCTCGGAGCTGGTCGGGCCTCACCCCGAAGTCGAGTTTTGATTCCAAAGCCTATTCGGGCTATATTTTAGAAAGGTTTTATCGATGTTAGAACAATGCAAATGCAGGCTTGTCTTCGGTCTCTTTTGGGGCGATGAGGGCAAAGCAAAGGCTATCGATGTCCTCGACGAGGGCGTCGATGCGGTCGCCCGCTATCAGGGCGGCGCGAATGCCGGCCACACCGTCTATGTCGACGACGAAAGATATGTTTTCCATCAGGTGCCCTCGGGGATACTGCGAGAGGGTGTCACCGGACTTCTCGGCGCGGGTATGGTCATCGACCTGCCCGAGCTTGTCTCGGAGATCAGGGACCTGCATGCCCGCGGAATCGACGCCACCGGTAGGTTGCTAATCTCCTCCCGCGCCCACCTCGTAACGCCGCTTCACCGCGCGCTCGAGGCTATCGATGAAAAGCGCTTCAGTATCGGCACGACACTTCGCGGAATCGGGCCGGCCTATACTGATAAGTATTCTCGAAGAGGTATTCGCGTCGGCGACCTGATCAACACGAAATACCTCTCCGAGCGCACTCGAATGCTAATCGAATACTACAGGCCGAACTTCGACTTCGCCGGCGTTACCCCTCCGACCGTGGCCGAGATTCTCGAGCCGCTTTTCAAGACTATGGTCTATGTTGCCGATATTGTCGGCGAGGTCTCGGTTTATATCCAAGAGATGCTCCGCTCGGGCAAACGCCTTCTCATCGAGGGCGCGCAGGGGTGTATGCTCGATATCGACTGGGGAACCTACCCCTATGTCACCTCCAGTTCCACCGCGCTATCCGGTGTCGCCTCGGGGTTGGGGATAGACCCTCGCCAAATCGACAAGGTAATCGGGCTTGTGAAGGCCTTCACCACCCGAGTCGGCAACGGCCCCTTCCCGACCGAGCTCGACGGCGAGATCGCCGATAGACTTCGCGGAAACGGTAGCCAAGATTGGGACGAGTTCGGCTCGACGACCGGAAGGCCGCGCCGTTGCGGTTGGCTCGACGGCTTCGTCCTGTCCTCGAATTGCCGACGCTGGGGCGTCGATAAGCTTTTCCTCACGAAAATGGACATACTCGACGGCCTCGATTCGGTGAAGATATGTAGCGCCTACAAGCTTAACGGCAAAATAATGCGCTCCTATCCCGCGACAATCGAGGAACTTGAACGAGTCGAGCCGGTCTATGAGGAGATCGGCGGTTGGGATGCCTCCGATTCCAGCGTCACGCGCTTCGACGAGCTTCCCGAGAACGCCAAATATTTCATCAAGCGAATCGAACAGCTCGCCGGATGCGAGGTCGGATGGATATCCTCCGGCCCGAAGAGGACTGATGTAATCGTTAAAAAGTAGAGGCCTCATGGCAACTGAATTATTGAATATCCCCGAATTGCAATCGCGAATCGCCGACCTCAGGGGGTATCTTTGACCCGACCGAGATGCAAAAGCGCATCGCTGAAATCGACGTGGAGGCCTCCGCGCCGAATTTTTGGAACGATCAGCAGGCCGCTCAGAGGCTGATGTCCGAGCGCAAATCGCTCGAAGAGCGGCTTGCGCTTTGGAACTCCCTCGAACAGAGGGTTTCCGACCTTCGCGAACTTACCGAGCTTTATTCCCCCGAGGATGAGGAATATTCCTCCCTTCGCTCCGACGCCGAACGGCTCTCGCGCGAACTTTCCCGCTTCGAGCTGTCGCAGGTGCTCTCCGAGCCGAGCGATAAGGCCGGATGCTTCCTCGAGGTCCATTCCGGCGCCGGCGGCACCGAGGCCTGCGATTGGGCCGAGATGTTGCTCCGTATGTATCTCCGCTGGTGCGAAAACTCGGGCTACACCGCCAGCATTCTCGATATCACCTCCGGCGACGAGGCCGGTATCAAGTCCGCGATGCTCGAGATCGACGGCGCTTACGCCTTCGGATATCTCAAGTGTGAGATCGGAATCCACCGCTTGGTTCGCATCTCGCCCTTCGACTCGAACCACCGCCGGCACACAAGCTTTGCAAGCGTCTTCGCCTATCCACAGGTCGAGGACACCTCCGAGATCGAGATCGACGAGGAGGACCTCCGAATCGACACCTACCGCGCAAGCGGCCACGGCGGCCAGCATGTCAACAAGACCGACTCCGCCGTCCGAATCACGCACCTTCCAACGGGAACAGTTGTCCAATGCCAGTCCGAGCGGAGCCAGCACAAGAACAAGGCCAAGGCCTTGAGCGTCCTTTTAGCGCGGATAAAGCAAAAAAAGGACGAAGAGCTCGCCGAACAGCGCGCCGAGATCGAATCGAAGAAGAAACGGATCGAGTGGGGGAGCCAAATTCGAAGTTATGTCCTGCATCCATACAACATGGTCAAAGACCTTCGCACCGATCTCGAAACCTCGAACACGCGTGCTGTTCTCGACGGCGATCTCGACGATTTTATGCGCGCGTTTTTGTTGTCGAATTGACGATGCCCGAGTGTCTCAAATACTCGATAGACTCGAACGGGATCGCTGTAACGATTTGGGGCAAAGGCCGCGAGGTCTTCACAGTGGCCTTCGAGGGCTCGAATCCTATAAAAGCCGAAGCTAAAATCGCAGAACAATTCCCGATAATAAAAGTCGGCCGACCGGAAAACGATATTCCGCTATCGTTTGCGCATTATCTCGAGTCCGGCGAATTCGAGCCGGTGCTCGAGCCGGTCTTCCTTTGGGGAACGCCGTTTCAGCTCGCGGTCTGGAACGAGCTTCTTAAAATAAAAAAAGGAGAGTTCGCGTATTATTGCGATATCGCCGAGGCTGTGGGTAATTATGGCGCCGCGCGCGCGGTCGGTAGGGCGGTCGGTGCGAACCCGATTCCCCTGCTCGTGCCTTGTCATAGAGTTTTCGCGGTCGGTAACCTCGGCGGCTACACCGGAGGGTTAAATATCAAGCGCAAGCTACTGGGAATAGAGGGTTTTCCCCTCGTTGAAAAAATAGGTTTTTCAGCTTGACATATAACACACTCAAGCCTATTCTTTGAGCGGCCATTTAGGCCGGATTTTCACGACTATTAATAAACTTAAGGGAGGATTTATGCCGCACAGAATTACAGACGAATGCATAGCCTGCGGGTCTTGCGAGGCCGAATGCCCGGTCGAGGCCATCTCCGAGGGCGAAGAGATATACGAGATCGATCCCGATATTTGCACGGATTGCGGCGCTTGCGTCGATGTTTGCCCGGTCGAGGCGATAGTAGCAGATTAGATTTCAAAAATAGCTAACCTTATAGGGACGGCTTATGCCGTCCCTTTTTTATTTCAGGAAAACAAGCCTTTTGACAGCCGAGGCCTCGTTTTTTGAAACGGCCCTCGCGAAATATATGCCCGAGCCGATGCCCTCAGAGGGCGACCAAACATGCATTTGGCGGCCATCGATGACAGCGGCCTTTTTATATTGCCTTTCGACGAGCCTTCCCGCGATGTCGAAGATTTCGATACATTCGTAATCGCCCTCGATCGCGATAATCACCGCCGAGTTGAATGGGTTCGGAGTGGCTGTAATTTGGTCGATTTCAGGCTTGAGTGGTGAACTCTCGCCGATATTCAGGGCCAAGCCCCCGAGGCTAAAAACGCCATCAACAAAACAATCGAGACTTTAATCATAATTCTAACTTTTTTAAAAATAAGCATATCTTTTTATAATACTTAAATAGGAATCATTTTCGATACGAAATTTTTCGAAGCTCCAAACAAAGCCAAGAAAAGGCCTTGACAATCGCAAAATGCTCGCTATATTTGACGCATCGACGCGGGGTGGAGCAGTCTGGTAGCTCGTCGGGCTCATAACCCGAAGGTCGAAGGTTCAAATCCTTCCCCCGCCACCAAATCGCCGGTCGGCGGAATATTTGAAGAATCCCCTCGATCGTGAGATTTATGCAGGTGAATTCGCTTTTTTGTGGTCAAATCGCCGGTCGGCGGTTTTTTTTGTGACAAAAATCCCCTTTAATTATCGATATTCCCGAGAAGGCGAAACTGCCGTCTTAACTACTCCTGCGCTAAATCGTCAGGACGATAATTCCGCCCACAGTCAGTGCTATTTCGATGAGGCTCTTCGGAGTGAGCGGCTCGCCACCGAAGATTAGCCCCATCATCGCCCCGAAAAGCGGCGAGGTGAGGGCTGTCGGCATGACCTTCCCGAGCGGCGCGCCCTTTATCGCGTGATAAAAGCATAGCATCCCGACCGCGCCGGCGACGACTCCGCCGCCGATCGCCATATAGAGCAGGGCCTTGCCGCCGGCCTGACCGAGCGTTTTCCACCGCGGAAAGCTCACAGCCCCGAGAATTTAAAATGCCACCGCGGTTCGAATCGTGATGCCCATCTGCGGCGAGAGGTTGCCGAGGTGCAGGCCCTTTTTCTCGAAGTATCCGCCGATTCCCCATGCCGCGGCGGTGAGAAGTGCGAAGATTTGCGGCTTCATTGCCGACTCCGTATTAAATGGTTGTAGCCTAAGCGATTATAGCTGGGATTACGCCGGTTATCTAACCCCAAACCACGGCCCGGCCTCTGAATCCACGAAGAAGATCTTCGCATCCTCCTCTTCCTCGATCGTTTTTCCCACAGCGACGGCCTTTTCATATTGATCGCGGCCGTTTCGCCGCTTCGGCCGGCGCAGGCGTAGGCCCGCGATAGAGCTTCGTGGGCATAGCCGAGGTCGAAACCGCTAAGCTTTTGTTCTTCAGTGAGTTGCCAGCACTTTTCCGCATGAAAAATAGCGGGAACCGCCTCACCAGAATGAGCCCAAACATGGGAGACCATCCACTCGCCCCGCTGAATATTGACCGGCTGGCCGATGACACCCTAATGACAAAGCGAGCTGTAGGCCGCGCGGATTATCCCGTCGTCCTCCACCGCGGTTCTCGCGTCTTTGCCCAATAGTTCCCGGACGCGATTATTTAGGCTGACCGCAAAATACTGACGTGCTTGTTCTTGCGACGATTTAACCTCCTCGGGTTGCGCCTCTTGAGTCCACGCGGCAGTTGCTTATAGTATGAGGAAAATCGAAGCTAAAAGCAGTATTTTCATTAGTTGCCTATTCAGATCGGAAAATCTTGTGGATAAAACATGAAATAATTAATTATCGTATAACAACTTACAGACTATCTTCGCCTCGACAGGAGAATCATCCGCAGAAGCTGAAGGATAGCCATCGCGGCGGCGGCGACATAGGTCAGCGCGGCCGCGTTGAGGACGCGCCTTGCGCCGGAGACCTCCTCGGCAGTAAGGTAGCCGCCCTCGGAGATCTGCGCGAGCGCTCTTCGCGAAGCGTCGAACTCGACGGGCAGGGTTATCAGCTGAAAAAGCACCGCGCCGGAGAAAAACAGAATCCCAAGCTGAATAAGCAATGGTGTCCGCAGGAGAAAACCAAGGATGAAAAGCGGCCATGCCATGAAACTGCCGAAGTTGACAACCGGCACGAATGCGTTACGGATCGACAGCGGGGCGTAGGCGTTCTTATGCTGAATCGCGTGGCCGACCTCGTGCGCGGCGATACCGACCGCGGCGATCGAGTCCGACCCGAAGACGCCTTCGGAGAGGCGCAGAACCTTGCTCCGCGGGTCATAATGATCGGTGAGGTTTCCTGCGACGCGCTCGATATTCACAGCCGAAAGCCCCGATGAATCGAGAATCCTGCGCGCGGCCTGCGCGCCGGTGATCCCTCGCGCCGAGCGCTCCTTAGAATAACGGGCGTAGGTTCGCGAGAGCTTCCCCTGCGCCCACGCCGCAAGGATCAGCGCCGGAATAAGCAGAATAAATGTAGGATCCCAGAAAAACATCAATCCTCCGATAACAGTTCTTGTTCCTTTTTCTTCTCGGCAATTTTCACGAGGACAATTGTCGCGCCATCGGCGCCCTCGCTGGCCTCGGCAAACTCCCATTTTTCGACGCGTTTGTCGGAGGCCAGCCTCGCGCGGAGCTTTTCGCGCAGGACGCCCGTGCCCTTGCCGTGAATAACCACCAATCGAGGTAATTTAACAACCAGCGCGTCGGACAGCCACGAATCGACTATCTTCCACGCCTCCTCGAAATTCATTCCTCGCAAATCCCTTGCCAAGGGGACTTTCGGGCGCTCATATTTTAGCTTGCCGCGTTGCGGCGCGGCCTTTTCCGGCTCGATCTTCGGGGCCATCACCGCACTGCTGTGCACGCGGATCTTCACTCCATCGACCTCGACAAGGACGAAGCCGTGCTTGTCGGTTTCGCGCAGGACTTTTCCGTGCTTTTTCAGGCGATAAAGCCAAACCGTCTCATCCTTTTGAGCCTCGACCGGCGGGCCTTGGCGCTCCTTTTGCCGCTTCTGCACTTCGTCTATCTTGCCCCGAAGGAACTGCTTCGCGGATTCGGTGGCCTCCTGCAATTTGCGATAATCTCTCAGCTCGGAATCGAGCTTGCGCTTCTCGGCAGAAAGCTCGCGCTCGAGGAGTTCGAGCCTGTCGTCGTCGAAGCGGCGGCGCAGTTCCTCGACATGAAGGGCTTTTTCTTTATTCGCGAGTATCAAGGCATTGAGCGTCTCTCGGTCGGATTTCAGTTGCGAAAGCTCGTTTGAGGCCTTTCGGCGAAGTTCCTCGGCCTCGTCGGCCTTGCGCTTCAGCTCGGAGATAAGCCTGTCAACCTGCGATCCGCCCCCGCCGATATATTGCTCGCCAATGTGAAGTATCTCTTCGGGAAAGCCGAGCCTTCGTGCGATCTGGAAAGCCCATGAGCGGCCGGGCGCGCCGGTTCGGAGCCGGTAGGTCGGCTCGAGCCTGTTCTCGTCGAAATCCATCGCGCCGTTCTCGACGCCCGCGGTGCCGGTGGCAAGGGCTTTAAGGCCGCCGAGGTGCGTTGTCGCGATGATATAGCATTTTCGCCCGATAAGCTCCTCGAGGATCGCTCGCGAAAGGGGAGTGCCCTCCTCGGGGTCGGTGGCGCTACCGATCTCGTCGATCAGGATCAGCGAGCGGTCATCCGCCGAAACGACCGCCTCCTTCCAGCGGAGGACATGTGCGGCGAAGCTCGAAAGCGAGTTGTCGATAGATTGCTCGTCGCCGATATCGGCGAAGATTGCCGAGAAATGTGGAATCTTCGTCCCGCCGAGCACGGGGATCGGCAAGCCCGATCGGGCGATGGCCGATAAAAGGCCGACTGTCTTTAGCGCGACGGTCTTTCCGCCCATATTCGGGCCGGTGACGATGAGCGCCCGCTTCTTCGAGGTCAGCTCCAAATCGAGCGGAACCACTCGAAGGCCGGAGGACTCGGCCTCGACGAGAAGCAAGGGGTGTTTCGCCCCAACCAACACCAGATCGCGTTCCTCGGCGTAGATCGGCGCGCGGCAATCGTAATGCCTCGCCCACCTTGCGCAACCGACGAAGAAATCGAGGCGCCCGAAGATCTCGAGGTTGGAGAGAAGCTCGGAGGCATGTGCCGCGATCGTTTCGGACAGAAGCCGCAGGATTCGCTCGCGCTCGGCCTTTTCGGCCAGCTCCAGCTCGCGAAGTTCGTTGTTCATCTCGACAGCCGGCAACGGCTCGATGAAAAGCGTCGCGCCGCTCGCTGAGCGGTCGTGGATAACACCCATTATCTCGGCCTTGTTCTCGATCTTCACCGGAAGGACGAAGCGGCCGTTTTTCAGCGTGATCAGCTCGTCTTGTAAATACTTCGAGGTGTTTTTATCGGTTAGGTAGCTCTCGAGCTTGGATTTGAGGCGCTCATGGACAATCGTCCTTCGCTTGCGAAGCTCCGAGAGGAGCGGTGTGGCGTTCTCGTCGATCTCGCCGGGGGGCAGTAGGTATTCCGAGATTCGCTTGTCGAGGCCGGGAACCTCCTCGACCTGAGCGAGGATATCGCCGAGCCGCGGCCTTTCGAGACAGCCCTTTCTCGCGAAGGCCGCGAGCCTGCTTCCGATCGCGGCGATTCGGCCGATGTTCCATATCTCCTCACCAGAAATAAGACCCTGCTTTTCAGCCATGGAAATCGCCCTTCGCTGGTCGGAAAGGCCGGTCAGATCCGGCTGGCCGGCCTCGGTCAGCGCGGATTGTATCTCCTCGACAAGCTCGAGGCTCGCGCGAATCTCGACGACATCGTCGAGAGGGGCTATCCTCTCCGCGCGATCCCTTCCCATCGAGCTGTCGCAGAAACCCGCGACCAACACTCGAATTCGATCGAACTCCAAAACCTCTAAGGCATGCCTTTCGGCCTCTTTGCGAACCGTATTATTTTCCATTTTCACTCCTGCGTTCAAAATATTTATATCCTCGAAATAGTCAAGCCCCGAGTCAAATAGGCGATTTTCCCGGACAGTTTTTCACGACGACATTTAATAAAAAATAAAAAACCGCTTGCCATCATATATTTCATGTGTAAACTATACCCCTTTGAAAGATCATTCATCAGACGGAGGATATCATGGCTCATAAGAAGGGTGTGGGTAGCTCCCGAAACGGCAGAGACTCCCAAGGCCAAAGGCTCGGCGTGAAGGTCCAGTCCGGCCAGATAATCCGCGCGGGCGGCGTGATTGTTCGCCAGCACGGCACTAAGTTCCACCCCGGCAAGAATTGCGGTGTGGGAAAGGATTTCACCCTGTTCAGCCTCGTGGACGGCATTGTCCAGTTCGGGACCAACCGCTACGGTAAAAAAGCGGTTCATATCGAGCAGAACAGCGCCGAGTAGCTTGCCCGGAAGAATTGGAATACTCTTCTCCGGCGCGGGTTTCGAGACCGGAACCCAGTTTTTCGAGATCCCCTTTATCTATAGGGAGCTCGAAAAGCTCGGCGGTCTGGCCGTTAATCTCATCCCGAAAGACCTTGTGCCGACCGCGGGTAGGGGAAAATATACACCCTCTCGCGATATCTTCGCCGAATGTTTGCCCATTCTGCGCGGCGAGTCGGTCGCTGTCGGCGAGTTCGATCCGCAGGATATCGACGGCCTCATCATCCCCGGTGGAAGGGGTCCGATAACACTGCTATCCGACATCGCCGAAGCCGGCCCCGATGCGAGGGTTGTCCGCTCGGTTCAAGACCTCATCGTCGGTATGCATGTCAGAAGCAAGCCCATCGGTAGCCTCGGCTACGGTGGCGCGCTCGTGATGATCTCGCTTAAGCGCTCCGTCGAGGAGCCGATCATCGTCATGGGCGAGGATGCCAACCTCGTCAGTCTGCTTAGCCCGCTCGGCATCGCGCCGGTCAAGGTCGGGCCTCAGGAGGTAGTTTTCGATCAGGATAACCTCCTGTTCTCCGTCTCGGGCATCGCGCCCGACAGCTCCTTCTCGAAGGGCGCCGACGGCGTCGAAAGATTGACCGTAGCGCTGTTCGAGCTGTGTCTCAAGAAGAAAAAGAAAAAATAACCACCCATCTCTTTTCCGGAGGAATAATGCGGTCGATTCAGGCTTCGAAGGTGGTTGACGCCGTCGAGAAGCTATGTTGCACTGCCGCTTCCGTTCTTCCTTGCGATGTCCGCACCGGAATCGATAAAGCCCTGAAAGAGGAAACCTCCGCGGTGGCATCCGGAATACTCGGTCAAATCCTCGAAAATATAGAATTAGCCGAGCGAAACGGCGATCCCCTTTGCCAAGACACAGGATTCTCGGTCTTCTTTGTGAAACTCGGCCGCGAGGTGCTTGTCGAGGGGGGAGACCTCAATTCCGCAATAGCCGAGGGTGTCGCGCGCGGCCATATAAACGGATATCTCCGTAAATCGATAGTCCGCGACCCGCTCGACCGAACGACAAACACAGGCGATAATACTCCGCCGGTGATATGGCTCGAGCTTGCCCCGGGCGACCGACTCGAGATAATCTATGCCCCTAAGGGCGGCGGTAGCGAGAATATGAGCCGAATCGCTATGATGAAGCCCACCGATAGCGCCGAGGCTGTCGAAGATTTTATCGTCGATTCAGTTATCGAAGCCGGCGGAAACCCCTGCCCTCCGGTGATAGTGGGCGTGGGGATCGGCGGAACCTTCGAGAAATGCGCGTTTTTAGCCAAAAAAGCCCTGCTACGAGAGATCGGAAGCCGGAATGAAAGCGGCTTCTATTCTGCGATTGAGCAAAGGCTCCTCGCGAGGATCAACGAAACCGGCATCGGCCCGATGGGTCTCGGCGGAAGGACTACCGCGCTCGAGGTCTTCATCGAGGTTCACCCCTGCCATATCGCCTCGCTTCCGGTCGCGGTCAACATGAATTGCCATTGCGCGAGGCACGGAAAGGTTGTCCTATGAAAAGAGTCCTCTTTATTTGCACCGGCAACACCGCCCGTAGCCAAATGGCCGAGGCTCTGCTCAATCACCTCGGCGCGGGTCGATTCGAGGCCCTCAGCGCCGGGCTCGAACCCGGCAAAGTCAACGAATATGCGATTCGGGCAATGGCGGAGGTTGGAATAGATATTTCAAAAGCCGAATCGAAGGGACTCGATAGATTTTTAGATTTGGATAATCTGGATTTTATGATTACATTATGTAGCGACGCGGACTACCGTTGTCCGATGTTTCCCGGCACCGCAAAGCGCGAGCATTGGCCGTTCGAGGATCCGGCGCGTTTCTCCGGCACGGCCGAGGAAACTTCGGCGAAATTCCGCGAGGTTCGCGATCTGATCAAAACGAGGATAGAAAAATTTATCTCACAGATAGGGGAGAATGATGACACGCGCACTTAGATTTGTTTCGGCATTGTTGATTTCCGGCCTTTGCCTCGCGCAGGGCGCTCATTGGGGAACCGCCGCGGTGGACGACCCGATGGGTATGCACACCAACCCGGGCTACCTCGGCCTCGGTCACGGCGTCGAATCTGCGATCTTCGGCAGTTTTTCCGACGACTCGAATTCCACCCTCAAGATCGAGAACACCCATGGTATCCTCATGAACCTGAACGGCCTCGGCGGCGGTTATGAGAATATCCTCGGAATGAAGCGCTGGACGTTGGGTGCCGGCGCCGGCGACAGAACCTTCGGCATGGGCTACCTTCGCACATGGACAGCCTCGGACAGCTGGGGCGGCGACTGGCGCAACGGCTGGATTTTCGGCGCGCTCGTTCGGCCTTGGGATTTCATCTCCGCGGGATGGACCTACGAAGACAGCCCCGCGATGGAGGGCCACCGCTTCGGCCTCGCGCTTCGCCCGAAGACTTGGCGTGTCACGCTTTTCGGAGATGTCACCAAGCAAAACGACCTCGATTGGGAGGATATCGGCTGGGGGGCAGGCGGCGAGCTTCACCTCGTTAACGGCATCCGCTTCTTCGGCCGCTATGATTTCCTCGGCGAGGACTATCTCGGCGAGACGGTCGATCAGATCTCAGCGGGAATTCGCATCGACAACCCCATGGGCGGCGTCGGCGCGGTAGCCTCGAGCGGCATCGACGACAAATGGTCGGACTACACGCTCTATTCCATCGGCTCCTCGAAGAAATTCCCGAGTATATTGAAACTCCCGAAATACTCGCTTCGCCTCGACCTCGATGGCGACTACTCCGAGAAGCCCTCCAGCGGCCTATTTTCCGGCAGGAAAAAGGCCTTCGGAAACCTCGTCCGTATGATCGAGAGAGCCTCCGAGGACAAACAACTCGAAGCGCTCGTCATCAAATACAAAAGCCCCGGCCTCGATTTCGCTCAAGCCGAAGAACTGCGCCGCGCGCTCGTTAATTTCAAGGCCAAGGGCAAGCAAATCCTTCTCTACTCAGACGATCTGGGCAACCTCTCCTACTATTTGGCCAGCGTCGCCGATTTCATCGCGATTCCACCGGTTGGCTCCGGTGTCGGAATTCTCGGCCTTCGCTCCGAGATGATGTTCTTAAAGGGCACCTTCGACAAGGTCGGCATCGAGCCGGACTTCGTCAATATCGGTGAGTATAAATCCGCGATGGAGATGTTCACTCGAACCGAGCCCTCCGAGTTCGCCGATGCGAATATGAATGAGCTTCTCGACTCCTACGAGGCCGAATTCCTCGCCGGAATCGCAGAGGGACGCGGTTTCACTATCGAAAAGGCGAAGGAACTCGTCGATGGCGGCCCCTACAACGACCTCGAGTCGCGCTCGCTGAACCTCGTCGATTCCCTCATGTATTGGGAGCAGTTCGAAACCTATGTCAAAAAAGAGCGCAAGCTCAAACCACAACCCTTCGGCGCTTTCGCGATGTTCGAAGACCGGGAGATGCAGTGGGGCGAGCCCGACCGGATCGCGGTCATTGTAATCGAGGGCAATATTATCAAGGGCTCCGGCGGCTCGGGAGGCCTTTTAGGCGGCTCCAATGTCGGCGAGGTCGAGATTATTCAAGCGGTGAAAACCGCCGCGAAAGACCGCTCGGTCAAGGGCATCCTACTTCGCGTGAACTCCGGTGGCGGTAGCGCGGTGGCCAGCGACCTTATGGCTCGCGCCCTCGCCGAGGCCGCGGAAAAGAAGCCGCTCGTCGTTAGTATGGGCAATGCCGCCGCCAGCGGTGGCTATCTCGTCTCGATGCCCGCGAAGCGGATCTTCGCCGATAAAGTGACTATCACCGGCTCTATCGGCGTGATCTCCGGCAAATTCGCGATTCAAGGGCTTTACGATAAAATCGGCGTCTCGACCTACTCCTACCAGCGCGGCGAGAACTCCGGCCTTTACTCCTTGACCGACACCTTCACCGTTGCCCAGCGCGAGAAGATTAGAAACGGCTCGCTCCGGTTCTACGACATCTTCAAGGAATGGGTCTCGAAAAACCGCGGTTTCTCGGTCGATAGCGTCGATGTCCTCGGAAGGGGGCGTGTATGGACCGGCGCCGATGCCCACAGAGTCGGCCTCGTCGATTCGATAGGCGGCTTCTTGGACGCGCTGAACTACCTCGTCGAGGAGTCCGAAGCCGATAGGAAAGACTTAGAACTGTGGTTTATGCCCGGTTCCGCCGCGCCATTCGATGATATGATGAACATGATCGCCGCCGGAGTGCCGGTGCTCGGCGAATTGAAAAAACTGCCCTCCTTCCCTTACCGGGACGGAGAAGCGCTTTATCTTTTACCATATTCGATCGAAGTAAAATAAAACACAGGCCAAGGGTTGCGGCTGTTGTTTCGGGTTAATACGGCCGGAAAGGCAAGCAAATGTTCATCCTGAACCGTGATGAGGCTGAGGCCTTCATCACAAAGGACGGAAGCGAGATCCGCGAGATCATCTCTCCGGCGAACAGCGCTATCGAGCGCCAATCCCTCGCCGAGGCCATAGTCCACCCCGGCGAATCGACATTTTTACATATCCACAAATCCTCCGAGGAGATATACTATATCCTCGAAGGCGAGGGCTTGATGTTCGTCGGCGACGAGCAAAGCATAGTAAAAAAGGGCGACGCCGTCGCCAACCTTCCCGGGGTTCCTCATAAGATCACAAACACCGGCGATGTGCCGCTTGTCTTCCTTTGCATATGCACCCCCCGATATACTCATGAGGACACCGCCTTGCTTGAAGATAAAAAAGAGGACTAAAATGCATAAGCCCTCGAAAGAAAGCATATCAACTATAATTAAAGTTTTAGGTCTGCTCCTTTTCCTATATTTATTTTTGCTCAGTATCGAGCTGATGGCGGATTCGTTCAAGATGTTCGGGAACGACTTTGCGGTTAAGCTCTTTACCCTCACCTCAAACCCCCTGATCGGTCTGTTCATCGGTATCTTGGCCACGAGCCTCGTTCAAAGCTCTTCATGCACAACATCGATCACCGTCGGCATGGTTGCCGCCGGATGTCTTCCGATTCGCGGGGCAATCCCGATTATTATGGGCGCGAATATCGGCACCACTGTGACGAACACGCTCGTTTCCCTCGCGCATATCACACGCCCGACCGAGTTCAAGCGCGCCTTTGCCGGCGCGATCATTCACGATGTGTTCAATCTGCTCTCGGTTCTTCTGTTTCTGCCGCTCGAAAGCTTCACTCATTACCTCGAGCATACCGCCGTTTTTCTCTCGGATATTTTCTGCGGAATAGGCGGATTCAAGGCGGTCAGTCCCTTGAAGGTTATTTTATCGCCGATTGCAAACCTCGTATTATCGGGCTTTAGCGCAATTATTCCGAACCCCAAGATCGCGGGTGCGATCGCACTCGTTTTCGCGCTCGGTCTTCTATTCATCGCACTGTCGCGCCTCGTGAAACTGATGAAATCGATAATCGTCGGGAAAATTGAACGCCTTCTGCACGAATACCTTTTCGCGAAGCCCTTGAGGAGCTTGGTATTAGGAGTAATCATAACGGCCATCGTCCAGTCCAGCTCGGCTGTCACATCGCTTGTCGTTCCGCTCGTCGGTGCCGGAATACTTTCTATCGAACAGGTTTTCCCCTATACGATCGGCGCAAATATCGGCACGACAATCACCGCGCTCCTTGCCGCGCTCGTCACTCAAAGCCCCGCGGCGATCGCAACCGCTTTCGTTCATTTGCTGTTCAATCTGTCGGGAATGATGATCTGGTATCCACTCCGCAGAGTGCCGATCGCTATCGCCAAGGCGATCACCCGTTTCGTCACAAAGAAGAAATACTTCGCCCTGATCTATATCGGGCTTATGTTCTATGGAATTCCATTGCTTCTTATTTTCTTAACGGAGGGTTTTTAAATGTTCAAATCGCTACTTTCTCTTTGGAACGACGAGGATTTGCTTAGACAGGCCTTCGCCGAGACCTCGCAGATGCTGAAAATCACTAAGGATTTTTATTGCAAGGCCGCCGCACCGCTGTTTCTTGGCAATTCAATCGAGAAGCAATCTATCTACGACACAGACCAGCTCATCAACCGATATGAAATCGATACGCGAAAAAAGGTGCTCGAACACCTATCGCTCTCACGCGAACAGGACACGACCGCGGCCTTAGTGCTAATTACAATCGCGATAGATATCGAGCGGCTCGGCGACTATTCCAAGAATTTTTACGAGCTGTGGGAAATCTACGGCGACACCTTCAATTCCTCGGCCGTCGTGGAGAAGCTTCGCATTGTGAATAAAAACGCCGAGGAGATGTTCAATAACACCTACGAGGCCTTCGAGAATGCCGATGCCTGCCTTGCGCACCGAGTGATGGAAATCCATCTCGTGAATACAAAACTCTGCGAGCTGATCATCGCCGAGATGATCCGCGGCGAGGGCTTGGATTCAGAGCTTACATGTAGCCAGAGGGTTCTCGTGGCGATCGCCGCAAGGTATCTCAAACGTATAAGCGCCCATCTTAAAAATGTGGCCTCATCGGTAGTTAATCCCTTCGCCCGTATAGGCTTCAAGCCCGAACCGGAGAGTATCGAACAATGCAAGATCCGACTCGAAGCCGAGAATAAAACTGACTGAGAATTAGTTGAAACGAAAGTGTTTAACCCCTTTTAAGCCATGAATGTAAATGAAGCAATCCAAGCGCGGCGAGCTTTCCATTCGCTCGAACCGATAGAAATCGATGAAGCGGCGATTCGCGATCTCGCTAATTGCGCCGGTCTTTCACCCTCATGTTTCAACAAACAGCCGTGGCGCTTCGTCTTCGCCCGAGGCGAGAAAATCACCGAGCTTGCCCCCGCACTCTCGAACGGCAACGAGTGGGTGCTCAACGCATCGCTGATAATCGGCGTGCATTCCTCCCCCGAGATGGACTGCCGGATTAAAGGCCGCGAATACTACATGTTCGACGCCGGCCTCGCAGTAGGATTCTTGGTGCTCAGGGCTACCGAGATCGGCCTCGTCGCCCATCCGATCGCCGGTTTCGACGAGGATTCGGCCAAAACGGTGCTGAATATCCCGGCCGAGTCGCGACTCATCACATTAATAATAGTGGGCAAACGCTCCGAAAAGCTTTTCGAAGGCCTGTCCGAATCCCAGCGCCTTGCTGAGATCGAGCGCCCCCCTCGAAAGCCCTTCGACGAGATCGCTCGAATCGTATGAGCCAGCGGATTCTACTGCATTTATGTTGTGCGCCGTGCGCTGTTATGTGTATCGAATCCCTTCGTGGGGAGGGCTTTGATGTAGCAGGGCTCTGGTATAATCCCTCGGTTCATCCCTTCGGCGAATGGAGAAAGCGCCGCGAAGCAGTAGTCGCTCTGTCCGAAATGCTCTCGTTTCCGGCGATCTTCATCGACGATTACGACCTCCAATCGAACCTCTCGATGCTCTTGTCGGCTTCGACCAGTGGAAGCCGTTGCTCGGCCTGCTACTCCGACCGTTTGGCAAAAACAGCCCGAGTCGCCGCAGAACATGGGTATGAGCTTTTCACAACCTCGCTTCTATACTCGAAATACCAAAACCACGACTCTATCATAGAGGCCGCAAACAATGCATCCGCCGCCGTCGAAGCGAAATTTCTATATCGCGATTTCCGCCCGTTGTGGGGGAGGGGTATCACAGCGAGCAAAAAGCTCGGCCTGTATCGGCAACGTTGGTGTGGGTGTATCTTCAGTGAATTCGAGGCGGAGAAACAAAGAGAACTTCGAAAAAAGGCTTGATCTCAGTGCGATCTTTCGACTAAAGCCGAAAAGGCCCCATCCAAGCCGTGCAGATGCGGCCATGTCCTCGCGAACGCGCCGCTGAAGAACTCAGTGGGAATTCCGGAAACGATCTTCCCGAGTCCGAATCCCTCCGGTATCTCGCGAAAATGTCCCTCGCCCTCTTCGAACTCCGTCGAGCAACTGCAAAAAACGAGCCTTCCACCGGGGTTTAGAGACATCAGAGCCGACCGTATTAACTCCGATTGGAGTCTTGCCATTCTGGTAATATCCTCTTCATCTCTGCGATATCTAATTTCAGGATGCCGTCGAATCACACCGAGCGAGGTGCACGGCGCATCGAGCAAGATCCCGTCGAAGCCCCCTATGTCCAAATCGCGCCCATCGCCGAGGTGAAGGATAATATCGCCCTCGAGCCTAAGCCTGCGAAGGTTTTGCCGTGTGAGTTCCAATCTCTCCTCCGAGACATCGAGACCATGCAACTCTATATCTCCGCCGGCGATCTCGGCAAGGTGCGAAAGCTTTCCCCCCGGCGCACAACCGATTTCCAAAATCCGTTCCCCCGGTCGTGGAGCGAGAATCCACACAGGAACACCAAATGCCGGGTCTTGAACGCTGAAAAGACCGTCATCAAATCCGGGGAGGTTTGTTGGATCGAGGCGATTCTCAAATAAAATATACTCGGGAAACCTTTCGTCGATAAAACAGGGTATCTGTTTATCCAATAATGAGTTATGTAACTCATCAACAGTGACGAGGCGAGTGTTCGCCCTAATTATAAGTGGCGGCTCGAGATTGCTTGCCTCGGCCAAAGCGCCTGCAAAATCGAGGCCGTGTCGCTCAACCCACCTCTCGACAAGCCATCTCGGAATGGAGGTTTCAAAAAATATTCGTTCGATTTCGTTTTCAAAATCGATACTTTGAAAACTAAAACCATCCATTTTACGCAATATTGCATTAACAAATCCAGCGGCACTCGATTTGCCGATTTTGCGTGCAAGGTCAACCGATGTCGCAACAACTGCATGCGACGGAATCCGCTCTAAAAATAGGCTTTGAACGATACCGATGCGGAGAATAGTCCTAATCTCCGGGTCGATTCTTTTCGAGCCACAGAAGGCCTCTATCATATAGTCAATCTTCACTTGGTTTCGAAGAGCGGCCATGCAAATCGCGTAAGATAATGACCTGTCAGCAGTTGATAGCCCAGCCCTCGAAAAAAGTGCCGAGATAGCCCCCTCTAAATCAGCTCCCGCCTCGACTGAGTTCAGGGCTTTGTATGCGACATAACGCGAGTTTATACCTTTATTACTTATCATATTTATTGATAATATCAACCCATTGACTTAAACTTTTTCCGAAGGGATCGAAAAACTCCCCGCGGTGTTCAATTAAAAGCTCTTCCCGCGTAATATCCAATGATGATGCCACTTCGGGGTTCATCCCCGCGGCGATCAAATATTCTTGTGGGCGCCCTGCGCCATTTGGGTTGCAGTTCAGTAAAAATAGGATATTAATAGCATCATAATATCTATATATATGATGAATATTATAATACCTCTTAATATCGATCGCTTTGTCACGACGAGTGAATGGAATAGTGTCGCTCAATAAAACAGATTCGAGACGATCTAAATCAAAATTATATGAATCGGGCATAACAACACGATATAGTGCAAGTCCGATTGCGTCGAAGAGACTCGATCCTTTTTTAAAAATATATTGACAATCTATGAAATCCATTCCCTTCGGAAAAACCGTACGTAAAATATCTACAGACTGAAGCGAAGCCGAAACCTGAAGCTCCATATCGAAATACTCGGCAGAGCTTTTAAACCCTGTCGGAAGCGGCGGACCGAAGGCGATCTTAGGGTGACGATGATGCCCCTCAGAATAGGCGACCTCCAGGCCAACCCTTCTTATCGCGCGGATAATAGCGCGAATAGTATCCAAATGACCGAGATATCGTAAATATCCGTTCTTCGCGAATTTCACTCTGAAAAGAGTAGAATTGATGGGGGGAATTGCATATTTTCTTAACTTACGCCCGAAAACACTATTATTAAATTGTAGATTATTATTAGAACTTAAATCAATCTGACTTGAAAAACCGCAAATACCGCAGTTGTCGCAACCGCCTCGCTCTCGACAACTCTCGGAATACTCTTCGGCATAGGCGCGTTCACGTTCTTTGAGGAGGAAGGCTCGGGGAGTGCCCTTTGAAACGATCTCCCATGGTGCGTTTCTGTCCAAAGGAACAGCATCGCAGAAATCGGCTATGCTAAAACCGGCTTGTTCAAAGGCCTGTAGCCATATACCGATATCGATATTCTCCGACCAAGCGGCAAAGCCGCCGCCTATTCGCCAAGTAGCCTCGACTACGTCCGCGACGCGTCTATCACCGCGGGAAAGTGCAGTTTCGATCTCCGATAGTTCGGCAATTCGGCCGGTAATCTTGATATTTCTTCTTGAGAGACTCGATTTTACAAGCCTTAATCGCCTTGCTATCTCGTCAGGAGATATTTGCGGTTCCCACGCAAAGGGTGTGTGCGGTTTGGGGATGAAGGGTGAGATAGAAACATTGACTTTAGAGTGATATCGCCGCGCGATATCATCGGCGCGGGCGCATAAATCGGCGATCGCAAGAACATCCTCATCGGTTTCAGTTGGAAGCCCGATCATAAAATATAGCTTAACAGTTTTCCATCCCGATGAGAAAATCTTTTCTATAACCTTAAAGAGGCCTTCAATATCTATCGTTTTATTTATAACTTTACGAAGGCGTTCGGTGCCAGCCTCTGGCGCGAAGGTCATCGAAGATTTTCGAACCTTTGATAATACGGAAAGCGCGCTACTGTCCAGTTGCTCTGGCCTAATCGAAGGCACAGATATACTAAAATTCTTCTTGTCTGCAACAGGTCCTAAACGCGAAAGCAGATGCCCAATCTCGCTATAGTCCATAGTCGAGAGCGAGAGCAGACCGATTTCCTCCCAGCCGGTTCTGTCGATCTGAGCGATCGTTTCGCTAAAAACACTGTCCGAGGGCTTTTCCCGAATCGGAAGATAGACCCACCCCGCAGAACAAAAACGGCATCTGCGACCGCAACCGCGCATAACCTCGACACTCAACCTGTCGTGAATTGCCTCGACCCATGGCACAATCGCCTGCGGTTCGGAGTTCTGGATGCTCGAAACTTGAACCGATCTTATAGGGAAAGGGGCTCCCTCATTGATTTTAAAGCCTGCGAAACCACGCTCATCAAAAATTACACCGTAAAACGAAGGGACATAGACGCCCTCTATTTTAGACAGCTCGCGGAGCATCTGATTGCGGGTAAGTTCATTCTTTCTAATAACTTCGAGGATTTGCACAAGAACCTCTTCGCCGTCGCCTATGACGAAAAGATCGAAGAAGGGTGCCGCCGGCTCGGGTTGAAACGCGCAAGGCCCGCCTGCGATTATAAATGGGACTCCCTCCCCGCGCTCCGAGGCGCGAATCGGGATTCCCGCGAGATCGAGCATCTCGAGGACATTAGTCAAAGAAAGCTCGTATTCGAGCGAAAAACCGATGACATCGAAATCGCCCAATGCTGTCTTTGTTTCGAGGGAAAAAAGCGGTATTTCGTGTTTTCGCAAAACTCCTGCAAGGTCCTCGGCGGGACAGTAGGCTCGCTCACAAATTAGGTTTTGTGAATCATTGACAGCCTTGTAAAGAATATGTCCTCCAGTATGGCATATTCCAACCTCATAAATCTCCGGAAAACATAAGCAAAAACGGAGCATTCCCTGCCTATATTCCTTGACAATCTCTCCAACCTCGCCTCCGATATAGCGAGCTGGTTTTTGGACCATTCCGAGATATTTTTCAAACTCTTTGACTTTAGTATTCATGGATATGCGCTGAAATCCAAATAGATTCCCTTATAATAATATTGTTTAGGAGTAAAATAGCGGCTATAGCCGCCTCACTTTTAGTTTGCCGCCCTCGACGCCCTCAACAACAACACTTGTCCCGGCAGGTAGTTCCTCGCCGATTCCAGCCCAAAGCTCGCCGTGTATCTCGATGTAGAAATTCTTTAATCGTTCACTCGATTTTGCCGCAACAACACCTTTTTGGCCGATCATTCCTTCGAGGCCGGTCGAGGTTCGCATAGTCCTCGCGCGAAGAGCTTTGTAGAGAACAAACACCGCTATCAAGGTAGCGAGCGCGACAGTCGGAAGGATAACAAACCAAGAGATTTTGAAAAGAGAGGCGTTTCCGCTCGTTAAAAGAAAACTTCCAGCTAACATTGAGACAACGCCTCCTGTTGTGAGTAGTCCGAAAGAGGGCGTGTTCGCCTCGAGAATAAACAAAGCCACCGCCAAGATTAATAATGCTACTCCAACATAGTTGACGGGCAATATCTGAAAGGCATACAACGCCATGAGAATCGAGATTGCGCCTACAACACCGGGCAATATTCCGCCGGGATTCTGGAGTTCGAGGTAAATCCCGATAACTCCAAGCATCATAAGCATATATGCGATATTCGGGTTTAAAATCACGAACAAAAATTCCTCGACATTGGTCATACCCCGCTCTATCGCAACCGGATTCTTCAGGCGCAAGGTATCGGCCTTGCCGGGGCCGTAGGCAAGGCCGTCGATCGCGTCGAAAAGCGAGCCGACATCCTCGGCGATAAGATCGATAACCCCTAATTCGAGCGCTTCGTCCGCAGTAATACTCTCCGATTCGCGAATCGCCCTCTCCGGCCAGTCGGGGTTGCGCCCCCGCTCGAGCGCAATGGATCGGACATTTGCGACAGCATCGTTAGCTACCTTTTCCATCATCGTTTCGGCGGAATCACCGCCCGAACCCATCATCGAGACAGGGTGTGCCGCGCCAATACGGGTGCCCGGAGACATCGCCGCGATATGCGCGGAGTAGGTGATAAAAACCCCCGCGCTCGCGGCCCTGCCGCCGCTGGGGTAAACAAAAACAACAATAGGAACCTCAGAGGCCATCATCGCTCGAGTGAGATCCTCGGTTGAGCTCATAAGCCCGCCCGGAGTATCGAGCAAAATCACAAAGCACGAGGCGCCCTCTTTTTCCGCCTCATTAAGGTTGCGAAGGATAAATTTCGAGCTAACAGGATTTATCGCACCGTCGATCGAGATCACCGGAATCGGTTCCGCGACAGCGCTGAAGGTCAACATAAGGATAATCGAAAAAATAAGTCCAATCATAATATCAATATAGCCCTGCAGTTTGTGTTTCTCAACAAAAATTAAATAAAAAAGGGAACTCCGAGGAGTTCCCCTTCAAGATCGGAAATTACTCCAATCTACTTCATCAAGATAGCGCGCTTCTTGTCGAGAAAGTCGTTCGCTTTGATCTGATAGAAGTAAACTCCGCTGGGGAGATCCTTACCGGTGTTATCCCTGCCGTCCCAAACGATGCGCTTGAAACCGGCCGATTGCCAATCGTCAATGAGAGTGGCGACCTTATTTCCGAGAAGGTTTGTCACCTCGATGCGAACCTCGGCGTCAACCGGAAGGCCATACTGAATAGCGGTCGTGGCGTTGAACGGGTTCGGCGTGTTCTGCGAGATGAAGAACTCGGTCGGAAGTTTCGGCTTGTTGTCATCGATCGCGCCCGGGTCGGTATATCTGCGGAGAATAACCTGCTCAGTTCCCATAGGATCGGGACCCGGATACGCGACCTTTTTAGCGCTGAACTCGCCAAAAGTACCTTCCATTCCCGGCTCGTCGGCGCAATCCCAAACATAAATATGGACGGTGTCAACATTACAATCGAAGACCATATTCCCGCTCCAGTCCGGAATCTTGAAAGCACTGGTGTTGATAAGAGCGAAAAGGGTGTTTGTCTCCGGATCGTAAGCATTCATTTGTCCGGGAGCATTAACATCAGTCCAATTCGACCATGTCGAAGTAGCCGAGTCGAACATGCGAGCCTTCCAGAAAATACCATCGACACAGCAAACCGACTTAGGCTCGGGAGGAACTCCAACAGCTGTTCCCGTGAGGACATCCTTGTGCCACCAATCAGAGACGGTAGTATGAAGAGGAAGGGGTTCCGATGGGTGAGCGGCTTCCAAAGCGGCAATGTCTTCCACGAAAGGCAGAGTATCGGGAAATGACATGTGATAGGTCATTCCCGTGGGGCCGAATGCCGGACAACCCGAAACATCATTGCTAATACCTTGGGGGCATTTCAAAACCCCACCCGTGAAAAGGGGGTCGTTGTATATTATCGCAATGATGAACTGGTCGGTGCAGGCATCGAGCGGTTCCATTTCTTCCGCGAAAACCGAGCCGAGCACAAGAAGCATCGACATGAGTAGCATTGTAAATACGATTTTTTTCATTATTCCTCAATTCCTCCGTTAATTTTTAAATGTTATGTTTTCCTAATTACTACAATACCGGCCAAGTGAATTCAGCCTCGGGCACTGTCGATGTCCTAAGCCAAATACGGTAAACCCTTCCCGCTTTAAGAACAGGGTTTGCATTCCATAAGGTCGGTGTGATTTTCAAAGCGATTGTATTCCAGATAAACGCCGCGCCATCCCATTTATCAATTCTATAAAGCTCAATACCG
Organism: bacterium UBP14_UBA6098; assembly: GCA_002428525.1. Classification (GTDB taxonomy): domain Bacteria; phylum UBP14; class UBA6098; order UBA6098; family UBA6098; genus UBA6098. The sequence goes on along the minus strand of DIWU01000026.1, from coordinate 64,687 downwards.
TCCATTGATCCAGCTTCCTCTATCGAAGTAACAAGACTGGCTCTGTTAGTGATTCCCTCGACAATGGAAGTCTTGAATGGAAGCATGATGATATTCCGGCCACCGTATAAGGAACTGTATTCCATAACAAAGGTAGTATCAGTGGAAGGAACGTGCCCGGGAAGGTATGTCTGGAAATATGTATAATCCTCGTCACGAGCTACCATTGCGGCATAGTTTCCACTAACTTGGTAAACATGGCCGACCTTTAAAGCCCCATTCGGCAACCAACGGGACAACGTAGTGTTGTAAATTCCAACTGCGACAGGAACCTGAGAATTCGCATCCCATTCCATCACTTGGCGAATACCGATAGCGTAAAGATCATCACAGAAATCGAAGCGTGTATCGTAGTTAGGTATCGACCAATAGTTGGTTGTTCCATAGGTGGGATGAGCGTAGATCGGTTGATCATACTCGGCAAGACAGACACTCGGATAATACGACTCCGAATAGCCGTCCGGAGCGGAAGAGCCGGTGTCAACTGTCGTGAAGACATAGAACAGATTAACCAAGGTGTCGCAAACGCCCTTGCTCATGCTCGGATAGTGTTGCCAAAGCGTGTCCGGAAGGGTGGGAGAGCCGCGGAAATCGTCCGTGAAGAAACGAGTCTCGGTCATCCCGATCAGGTTGCGGGTAGCAGGTGCTGTCCGAAGCTGAGACATAAAGAACAAGGGAATCGTATCACGATACACATTGAAATAATCACCGTAGTAACCGACAGGGCCGAGGTCGGCCTTGAATTCGACATTCTGAGTTCCCGGTGTGCAGTTCTTCGAGATTATCCCATTTTCTCCCGTGAAATCCGGGGGCGGGGGGCCGTCCGGGGCCAGAAGAGTGACATAAATATAGATGTCGCGGGAATCGGTGTCCATGGCCGAGCCGGGAATCGGTGGAACCGGATCGCCACCTCCATCGAAGAAGGCGCGAACAGGAGCCGCGGCTTCAGCCGGCATAACAACCGGTGCGCTCGGCCTCGAATCGAGCGGCGTAACATCGGGACGGCTTGGAGTGACCGGAGTCTCGGTTCTCGTATCCATGACTTCCCTCACAGCCACTTGTGCGATAGCAGGAATCGCGCATAAGAGCGCAATAGCTACTAATGTTATTGCCCAAATCTTTCTCATGGCTTTCATACCTCTAAGACCTCCTTTAAGGTGGCAAGGATATATAGATATTTCTTATACTTTATAATATCCCCATCTTTTTAATAAAATAAGACCAATGATTTCTTCAGTCAAGTAATATTTATCAATAATGAAAAAAATTTTGTATCAACCTCCTATCGGCTCTGCGACGACATGGAGGATAATCGTTGCGTTTGTATCTTCAGAGTCGATCGAGTTCGGGCTTTGAAGCAAGAGCAATAATATAAAATTTCTGCCCGGATGGAGATTCATCCCTGTGGCGTCCATCGGGGGGACAAGCCAAGGGATGTAATCTGCCGCTGGATTATAAAACCTATTCGTAGTTATTTTTTGATAATTGGGAACTGAATCCACCAAACAGACCGTGCGGTTTGTGTCGTAGTCCAACCAAAAATTGTCAATATGGTATGCACCGTGCCAAGAGGGGACCGCCAACGCCCAAAGGAGGAATTTGTTGTGTCCCGGAAGCGGCGGTGGAACCGTGCTCGTTTTCCAAACATCGCACTCGACCGCGAGCTTGATATTCGCGCCGATACAACCGGTGTTCCTGAACGCGAACCCCGTGTCGTTCATAGCATAACAGCCCCAGCACGCCGAGCCGTAGTTGACATTCCAAACCGTGTCCGTGGGGTCTATCAGCTCCAAGCGAAGCGGGCACATCGAGAAAACACTGTAAACAAATCCCGGATCGCCCGGGCCGCCGCCGCTCGGATCGGTGGTCAACATCGAGAAATCCTCGCTCGTGCCCAAGCGCTGACTGGCGCTGAAGAGCAGTGTGGATAGAGTCAATATCAGAACAATAACTAGTTGTCTTAACTTGATTTCAATCATAGGGTTCACACTCACCCGTTTATTACTGTTAAATTAATCCCCTATCCTACAATATAACGAATTCTTTTTTCCAATGCAAACAATATAACCTTTCAAAACAAAATCTTTTTCCTTTTTTGAGATAAAAAGCCATTCGCCCTGACCCGGTTCCAAAAATATAATATCCGCAGGTAATTCCCACAAGAATATTTTTTTAAAAATTTTAACTTCGCCGGAATTAACCCTCCTCGAAAGGCTTTTAGACCAATAAACCTCCACTGTGTCGGTAGTCTCCGAGGCGTTGACCAACCATACCGAATCGATATCCTCCCGCATCTCGAGACCGGCAGGGAAAAGCGACAGCCTCTTCGGATATATAACCTCGGGGATCTCGCGGCTCGACTCCGTCTCGATACGAATCTTCAGAGCCACACCCAAAGAGATCATGCCCTCCGCCGCCTGCTGAACTATAGCCGACGCGGAAAATCTTCGATTGCGCAAATACTGGTCGTCAGGGAATCTCGTGATAAGCGCTACCGCCGGCGTTCGGCCCCCGGGCGCGGCAGAGACCGTGTCCGGAAAGGGGATAAGCCAGTCCAATTCACGTAGAGGCTCGTAAAACCGCTCTTCGTTCGGGGCTATGCTTATCCTAAATGTAGCTTGCTCGTCGGATGAGTTGATACCGGCAATCGAGGTCTCATAAAGCGAATCCCTGCCAAGCGGGACACCCAAAAGCTCCGCGCCGCCGGTCGCGGAAATAGAGGCCCCAAGCGTCGCGGTCGCAAACATCCCGAGATATAAAACGAAGAAAATATAAAAATAAAACCTCGAAATAATCGAGCCTTTCATCGATCTCAGTCTTACAAACCAGCTAATCGCCGCTACTCGAAGTCAGACTCGAGATACTGGTTAAGGTTTTCTTTTCGCTTCATCATCTCCTGAAGGCGCGCCACGAACTCCCTAGCCGGATGATGGCCGTAAACCTTCAGCATATGGTTCATCGCCACCACCTCGCTGATCGCGGTAATATTCTTCCCCGGCGAGATCGGCACGGTCAGCTTCGGAATTTGAACCCCGAGGTAGGTCGTATTCGTGTCCTCGAGGCCGAGTCGCTCGTAATCCTTAATATCGTCCCAAAGCTCGAGATGAACCTCCAGCTCGACTCGCTTCTGGATTCGTATCGCACGAACACCGAACAAACGCTCGATATCGACGATACCGACCCCCCGAATCTCGATATGATGCCCGGCCTCCGGCGATCCGGTGGCGATCAGAACCTGCCCCGCATGCCTTCGAAGCGTGACAACATCGTCGGCGATGAGCCTGTGACCACGCTCGACAAGATCGAGCGCGCATTCGGATTTACCGATACCCGCCGGACCGGTGTATAAAATGCCTACACCGTAAACATCCATCATCGTCGCATGGATAGTGATCTGCGGCGAGAAACAAAGATCCAAGTAAACCGTGATCTGGTTGAAAAGCTCGTCGGTGCTCAAACCGGAAACAATAAGCGGAAGACCCTTATCATCCGCAATTCGGATCATATAATCCTGCGGATGCATTCCGCGCGAGATTATCACGCCCGGAATAGGGAAATCCGCCAGCCTCGCGAAACTGGCCTCCGCCTCCTCGGGCGGTCGGCTGTCGAGGAAGGCCATCTCCGATTTCCCGAGGATTTGAAGCCTCTTTTCGGCGAACCCCTCGATGTATCCCGCCAAAAGAAAAGCCGGCCGCTGGACTACCGGCCTCAGAATTCGTCTTCCGAGGCCGGATTCGCCGGCAACCAGCGAGAGCATTAACTTCTCCTTCTTCTGTTCGAAGAAGCGGTTGACAGTCATCTCGCCCATTAAAGCCTACTGTTGCCCTTCGATGAATTCATCCTGAATCTTAGCCGCGAGGTTGATCTTCTCTTCCTCGCTCAGGCCGCGATGCTCTTTGAATTTTTCGTTATATTTCTTAAGTTGCCTCTGCATCTTGTCAACAGCCTCGTCGATGCTGATATATAAATCGTCCGTCTCGGCTCGCGATATCAACTGCTGGCCATAAACACCGAGCGTAAGCTCCGCCCGTTTCCTGTGCTTCTCGATCTCGAGAACGAGGTGCGAGTCGATTATCTTATCGAAATAGCGTGTTAGGGTTGAAACAGCGGATTCTGCGTAGTCCTTGATCTCCGTGGTTAGATCCAAATGTCTGCCGGTGATACGGAACTCCATCGGTCTCCTCCTTAGTTAAACATTGGTGAGTCTTTTAATTTCGAGCACTTTCCCGAACGCCTCCTTGGCGCGGAATGAACTTCTAACCAGCGGCCCGGCTACAACCTCTTCGATGCCGTATTTCCGGGCCATCACCGCTATCGAGTCGAATTCCTCCGGCGGAAGATAGCGTTTAACGGGGAAGTGATTCTTCGTCGGGGCAAGGTATTGCCCCAGTGTCAATATATTAATCCCTGCATCGGCAAGGTCCTCGAAAGCCCTCTCGATCTGGCCGTAATCCTCGCCGAGACCGAGCATCATTCCACTCTTCGTGATGAAACCGCTTTTCGAGGAGCGCTCTAAAACCCCCAGCGAACGGCCGTAGTCGGCGCCAAGGCGAACAGCGGGATATAGCTCTTCGACCGTCTCGATGTTGTGATTCATTATATCCGGAGCCGATCGGAGCACGACCTCTAGGGCCTCGGCCGAGCCCCCTAAATCCGGAATCAGAACCTCGATAGACGCCGAGGGTAAAGCTCGACGAACCGATTCGACAGTCTCGGCGAAATGGCCGGCGCCGCCGTCGGCGAGGTCGTCTCTGGTCACCGAGGTGATGACAACATGCTCGAGCGTCATCCCCGCCGCGGCCTCCGCGAGGCGCTTCGGCTCGGTCGGGTCCAACGGTTCAGGCTCGCCGTGTTCGATATTACAAAAACGGCATCCGCGCGTGCAGTGTTTCCCCATAATGAGAAAGGTCGCCGTCCCGTCGTTATAGCAAAGATTGCGGTTGGGGCAATTTGCCTCCCTGCAGACAGTGTTCAGCTCGAGCGAATCGAGCAGGCGCCTCACAACCTTGCCATCCTCGGTCGAACGAATCTCTCTAACGAACCATTTTGGCTTAGTTATACTCATCTTCTCTTCTTTTTCCTCATTCTTGCGGTTGGAACCCCCAACTCCTCGCGATACTTGGCCACAGTCCTTCTGGCGATCTGGATTCCGCGCTCGTTGAGCATCTCGGTGATCTTTTGGTCGGCCAAGGGCTTGGCGGTGTCCTCCTCCTCGATAATCCCCTTGATTATCGTCTTAACATTGTTCGTGGCGATATCCTCGCCGGTGTCCGTGGCGAGGCCGCCGCCGAAGAAGTGCCTCAGCGCGTAAATCCCGAAGGGCGTCTGGACATACTTGTCCCGAACCACTCGGCTGATAGTCGCCGGATGGACATCCACCTCCTCGGCGATCTCCTCCATCTTAAGCGGAAGCAGGTTCGTCGGCCCCTGCTCGAAGAAGGCGAACTGGTGGTGCAAAATCGCCCGCATCGTCCGAACCATAGTGTCTTTGCGCTGGCCGAGGGCCTTGATCCACCACTGCGCGGAATTCAATTTTTTCGAAAGGAAGCGCTTGGTCTCGCGATCGAGGCTGTCACGGTTTTTGAGCATCGAGCGATAGGTGTTGTTTATCCTCAGCTCGGGAATCCCCGCGCCGTTGTATCGCACAGTCCATCGCCCCTGAATCTTTTCGACGATAAGATCGGGGTCTATCCTTCCGACGGAAACCCCCGAAAAATCCGCGCCGGGGGAGAAGCTCAACCCGCCGAGTATCTTCATCGCCTCCTCGAGCTCCGCGATAGTCGCGTCGAGAAGATCGGCGAGTTGCGGAAGGTTCTTCGAGGTCAGCTCGGGGAAGAAGTCGTGGACGATTCGCCAAGCCGTCGTGCCCTCTTTGCCGCGGTCGGCCAACTGAATCAGGAAGCATTCCCGAAGGTCGCGCGCCGCAATTCCCGAGGGCGAAAAGCTCTGTATAATCGAAACAAGCAAGGCTATCTCTTCAAGCCCCGGATTCTCGACAACCCCGTCCGCGATGAGCGCTTCCGCGAGTTCCTCGTCGCTCAATGGCAAAAAGCCCCGCTCGTCGAGGTTGCCGATGATGAATTCGCCGATCTCATATCCGCGTTGCGTTTTCACCGCGATACACAGTTGCTCGATAAGGTGCGCATTGAGCGTCTGCTCGTTGCTCACCCCGAAATAGGGATCGATCTCCTCGGCGTCGGGATCGTTCTCGGGAAGCTGTGTCCCATAGAGGCTCAGACCGTCGGCGAACTTATCCCAGTCGTCCAAATCGCGGTCGATCTCCTGCTCGCTCGTCCGCTCGTCCTCATGGATCGGTTCTTCCTCCACAATATCGAGAACAGGATTCTGCTCCAGTTCCGCTCGAAGCTCGGTTTCGAGCTCCAATTTCGGGATCTGCAGAAGTTGCAGGCTTTGAATCAGTTGCGGGGTCAAAACCTGCTTCAGCGAGAGCTTCTGTTCGAGGCGAATATCGGGCATGTTAACCTCTGAAATTCTCCCCGAGGTAAATCTCCCTCGCCTTCGGATCGGCCATCAGCTCCTCCGATTTCCCCGAGATGAGAATATTGCCCTCGTAAACGATATAGGCTCTATCAACCACCCTCAAAACCTCGCTGACATTGTGGTCGGTAATTAAAATTCCAAGCCCCTTTTGCGCCAGCTCTCGAACGACATTCTGAAGATCGCCGACGACAATCGGGTCGATTCCCGCGAAGGGTTCGTCAAGTAGCAGAAACTTCGGCTCCGTGACGAGCGCCCGTGCGATCTCTACACGCCTGCGCTCCCCTCCGGAGAGGGTGTAGGCCTTTTGTCCTCTAAGGTGGCCGATCTTCAGCTCGGCAAGGAGCATCTCGAGGCGCTCCTTCTGCGCCTTTTTATCGAGCTTAGTGAATTCGAGTATCGCCTGAATATTCTCCTCGACAGTCAGCTTTCGGAAGACCGAGGGCTCTTGCGAAAGATAGCCAATTCCCAGCCGCGCGCGCCGAAACATCGGCATCTTGTCGAACTTTGTGTCCCCGAGGAAAACCCCGCCGCCGTCGGGGCGCACAAGGCCGACTATCATGTAGAAAGTTGTGGTCTTGCCGGCGCCGTTAGGCCCGAGAAGGCCGACGATCTCGCCCCTTTTAACCTCGAGCGATAGACCGTCCACGACCCTGCGCTTCCCGAAGATCTTGACTAACCCCTCGGCGCGAAGGATAGAATCGTTATTTGCAGAGAATTCCGTCAATCCTGCTTCAGCCTCCCGCTGACATTTTGTGTTATCCGAATATCTTTGAATGCGAGATCGGAATCGAGACCGCCGCCGAAGATGAACTCGCCGTTTCTGTCGATCTTGACCCCGGCCATAGTGCGAATTCTTGTGATCTCCGGATAATACGCCAATGAATCCGTCCAAAGCTGAACACCCTCGGCGCCGGAAAAGAAGACATTGCCGTAAACAGTAATACGCTGACTACGATTCTCGATCCATCCCGAATCGGCCGAGAGGTTCCCCGAGAACTCGCCCTTCTCGTCGAAGAAATCGACCTCGATGCCGAAGCCGAGTATCCTGTCCTCCTTGTCGAAGAACAGAAGGCTGTCCGCACTCAGCTGTCCCGAGAGCTTGCCCGCTTGGGTTAACTCGATGTCCGCGTTGAACATAACGCGATCGGCAACGCGCGTATTTGAGGGGCTCGAGGATTCTTGGGAATTGGAGGAACAACCGACAAATAAAAAGCCGATCGTTAAACAAATCAGAAAAAATCTGCGATCGGGAAACATCAAAAAAACATCTCCGTTTTGCGTCTTCACATAACGAATATAAGCAATATTTATGCCGATTGCAATAGAATTAACTAACACTTTGTGGGGCAAGGGGATAGCTACTCGCGGAACCTGTCGTGAAACCATATCCACTGGCTCGGGCGGAAGAGGATCATCGCCTCGATCGCTTCATTCGCCCTACGGAGAAGCTCGTCGATATCGGCGTTCTTGTCGTTGGTCTTTGGGATTTCGATGAGGGGCCAAACCTTCAGGAGAAAGTTGTATTTTCCCTCGCGGAAGATCGACATGGGCAAAAGCGGCCTATCGCAAACCCTCGCCAAGCCGGCCGGTGCGGAGATAGTCCTGACCTCGCGCCCGAAGAACGGCGCCGATCTTCCATCGACGCTCTTAGTATAGGTATCTATAAGCGTTCCAATAAGATAGCCCGATTTCACCATCGAGAGGACTTTTTTGGGATGCGCGTCCGAGGGGATATTCTCGACGCCCATACTCTCGCGCTGTTGCACGAGTAGGCTGTCTATCCTCTCGTCGTAAAGCTTCCGCCCGACCACCGCGACATCGACGCCGAGCCGCTTCCAAATTCCGGCTATAAGCTCGAAGCAACCGATATGACCTGATAAAACAATCCCGCCGCCATGATCGTGAATAGCGGCGCGGACTATATCCTCGCCCTCGATTCGCCATAGCGGCGGCTCGCTCTCGACTATCGCCTTCGCTCGGACAATATCCACGAGGTTCATCGCGGATTGGCGGAAACACTCGCGCGCGAGGGCATCGCGGTCATGGGTGGGGATTTCGGGAAAGGCGATTTCGATATTCTTCGAGGCGACTCCGCGATCCTTTCGGGAGAGGGAATAATACAACCCGCCGAGGAAAGAGGCCTTCCACAGCGCAATACCTCGCGGCACAAGCCTCACCAAACCGATAACCGCGGAGATAATCCAGAAGCCAATCGTATGCTTGACCGGCCGAATATATTTTCTATAAAAAGGGCCTTTTTTCACAGCTTTTTCAAGCCCTTCGCCCATGAGCAGAAAACCTCGTCGGCGGGGAACCTCCCTGCCTTGGCCGAGACTATCATCTCGGCAATCTCTCGGAGGCACCCTGCGCCGGCACGCGCCCTCGTCGTCCATACCGCCGCGCGACGCACTGCCGGAACGGCGTCCGCAGGGCATGCCGAGAACCCGCAAATCTCCATCGCCGGCAAATCGATGACATCATCCCCGACAAACCCTGTTCGAGAGGCATCGAGCTTATATTTGCCGAGGAAATCCTCCAGCGCGGGAACCTTGTATGGATATCCTTGATAGAGATCCTCCACACCGAGCTCCCCCGCCCGTCGCTCGACGAGATTCGAGCGTTTTCCAGTGATAATCGCAAGCCGAACTCCAAGACTCGATAACGCCACCAGCCCCAGCCCGTCGCGGACATCGAAGGTCTTGCACTGGCCGCCGTCGTCGAGGTATTCCAGCACCCCATCGGTCAGGACGCCATCGACATCCAAGACCAGAGCCTCGAGTTCCCGCAGTTTTGAGACAATATTATATGCTCTCATAATTTTTTACCGCCTAATTTAAAGAATTCCAGTTATGACAACCATCGGGGGGCGTCGGCTTTCGAGGCCTTCAGCCTCGAAAGCTGGCGCGAGGCCGACAGGAGACGATCCCGCCGGTATGGATTTCCGCTTCGGCCTCGCGCCGATTCCTTCGCCGCTTGGAAAGCGAGCTTTCCATCGGCGAAGGAATCCGACGCCCCCCTTTGAGCGATTGCGATGGACAGTTTGAATTTATTCATCCGTGTTCAAATGTCCCATTTTATTGAGATCGAAGGATCGTATCATCAGATATACTAGCCAACCGCCGTAGAGCAGGCAGATTAGCATCGAGAGGAGGCCCATGAATCTGCAGAGTTTTCCGAGTGCGATATCCCAATGCAGAATATTGAGTTCACCCAATAGGTAATGCCAGTCGTGCATCGCGTCGCCTCCGAAGGGTGACACCAGCGGGAGTTCGAGCGCACGGGCGTCAGCGACATAGACGGCGACATCGTAGAGGTTAGTCGATAGCCACCCGAAGCAGATTGCGATGGCGAAATAATCCCTTTGGTGAAGGAACATGAAGACCGAGCCGAGGGGAACGGCGAGCTGGAGGATAGTTCCGCCGGCCATATGAAGAAAATGCCCGAAGAACATGAACACGAAATGCCCCAACTCGTGGACACCGAGGTTGAGGCCTTTGAAGATGCTCGTGTAGGAAGGGTTCAAGAGGTGTCTCATTATAATATAAACGAAAATAGCGAGCAGTAATCCGCGAAGAGCGGGGAACCGCCCTTCTGCCCATTCGCGCGAATCGATGAAGAATCCCTTCACGGCATCCTATTCGTTGGTTTTGCCTGTTTCGGCCGCCCAAACATTGGATTCAAGAACGACCTAATTGAATTTAAGCAAATTCGGTTCAAATGACAAAGATTATTTCTGAAAACAAAAAGGCGACCCGAGTTCGAGCCGCCTTTTAATGAAGTCAACCTTCGAGCCGCTTAACGGATCAGAAGTAGTTTAACCGACTTCTCGATCGAGCCGGCCTTGAGGCGCGCGAAATAGCATCCGCTCGGAGTCTCGCCGGCATCCCAACGAACCGAGTATCTCCCGGGCTTCATCGCGCCCTCCGCGAGCGAGGCGATGCGCCTGCCGGTGATATCGAAAACCTCGAGCCTAACCGGTTCATCGATATCCACACCGACCGAGAAGGTAATATTCGCGGTAGAGTTGAAGGGGTTCGGATAGGCCGGCGAAAGCTCTATTCCCGTGGGAAGCTCCGGCGATTCATCCATTCCGACGCTCGAGCCGACATGAAGCCAGACCATTGTGTAGGAGGTGTACCATCCTGCGAGCGTGGACAGTTTGATCGGCACCGGAACGACACTCCCCGTAGGGCACGAGGCCGAGACGATCAAATGCATCGGCGAGGTCAAGTTGTAGGAGGTTCCTCCGGCTACAATCGTCCCATAGGTGGCCTCGTCGCGCAACGAGGTGATATAGGTTGTGTCAAGGACTATCCCCCTCGTGTTCGGCGAGCTGATAGGGCCGCCGTTCTTGACATTCAGGCGAATCCCTATCGTCTCTCCCGGCTCGACAAGCCTATTATTATTTCCCAACGAGTCGTCTATAACCGGCGCGCCAACGCTGTAAAGCCAAGGCATCGCGGCCTCGGTCGGCACTATCGTGGTAATCCTCAGCGCCCTCTCGGCCGCCACCACCGCGGCATGGACATCGTAAACCCCGTCGAGGAAATATTCGAGCCCGTAAACCTGACTCGCGGACTCCATCCCGATGCCCATAACCCCGAGGCCGGTCATCTCCCGATAATAGATATAGAACTCGCTGTCGCCCGTGGGAGTAGCCCAAAACGCCGGATTGCATATCTTCAGCTGATATGTCACAACGCCGCCGGCATAATAGAACTTGCACTGATCCCACTGAACCACGAACTGGTTATTTGTCACATCGTTGTAGGCATAAATCTCGCCGCCGTCGGTTCTGTGCGGGGCGAGGTCCGACCAAATCGGCGCGACAATCCCCACAGGCCCGCCGACCGTCGGGAAATGTTGCGGCGTGCCGGTTCCAGCGCCGGAATAGGTGCTCCTCCCCGGAGCCATATAGCCGTTGGCCGCGAATGTCGCCGAATCGTAGTTTACCCCGTAAAACTTCATCGTGAAGGGAAGCCCGATCGTCGTCACGCAGTCGTCGCAGTCCGATATAGGGCTTAGCTCGTAGCCGATTGTCGAGATGTCCGTCCAAGCATAGGTCGGTTCGAGCCGTGTTATCAAATCGGTGTCGTCGATGATATAATAGCCGTATCCGTCAGGGCCGGTCGGATGGTTCGAAAGGTTCCCGCCGGCATAAAGCGTCACGGGCACAGTGTCGCGAACCGTGTAAATCGATCCCGTCCCGCGAATCACAAGCCGAAGATTGATAGGCTCCGCCGGCTCAAGCGTGGGGGAGAGGCTGAGCGTGAAACACGGCGAGAAGGTCACCTCCGCTCCGCCGTCCCATGTCGGCGCCGAGGCGAGGCTTTGAACCACAGAGGCCTTAGTATCGCCGAGCAGGGTCGAGATTACTCCGGTGATTCGCGCCTCAGAGGTGTTGTCGAAGGTGAGGCAAACATGCGCCAGTTCGCCGGCTGTGAGAGCGCCGTCGCCGTTGCCGAGAGGCCCCGGATCGTTCACCGTCGCGCTTTCAAAAAGCGCGCTGAAACGATGAACTGCCGGCTCCGGCGAAATCGCCCTAACCCACGGGCCTTCCGGGTGGCCGCTGATAGTCATATAAAACGACATCCGCTCGATTGAGCCGAAGGTCTCCGGCACGCGGAATCTAACCTCATCGCCGGAAACCGTGTCACCCGCGGTAACCGTCGGGAAAGCCGTCGTCGAGTCGATCCAAATAATCGACTCTCCGCAGCGGAAGACGCCGGTCAGTCCGCTCGCGGTCTCAGTCCCGAGGTTGCAAATCCTCGGTATAAATCGAATCGTCTCGCCGGGGTTGATAATCCCGTCGCCGTCGCCGACAACATCGACGAAACTAACCGGCGCGGTGTAGATTCCAACCCCCGCAACCAGAACATCGATCGTATCTTGATAGGGGTAAATATTCGGCCCCGTGACGACAAGCACCATCGGGATCGAGGGATCGGCAACCACCGGGATCGCGGCGGTTCCGGCGGTGCCGGTCATCGCATAATAAAAGCCGCTTCCCTTATGAATCGCAACTCGGGCGTTCTTAACAGCAACCCCCCCCGCCCTGACCTCGACATCGACTGCCGAGGAACCGACGGGAATGACCGAGGGATGCGTCACCGTGGGCGTCTGAAGCGGGGCAGTCCATGCGAGCATCTCCGGGCTACCCAACATAACCCCGGTTCGGAACTCAAACAGCGCCGCGCTCGATCCACTGAATTCGGCATACATCTCGGTCTTGCCATAGACATGAGCCGAGCTTATCGGATTGAGATCCGCCTCGAAAAACCCCTCGAAGACATGCTTGGAGAGCGAGGATCGCTCCTTCGAGTTCGAGCTGACCGCGGATTGCCCCATAAAGGCAACCGCCCCCTTCGGAGCCGCCGCGGTGCCCGCCCGCGTCGAGCGCTCGCTCATTCGATTGTCCGCGCTGTAGAAATCGCCAGTTCCGCAGGAGATCGAGACATTAATCGGGCATTTGCCGTTGTTGTTCAGCGTGTCGAGGCCGCCGGCGAAGCTGTAATAGTAATCCGGCCATGCCTGCCCGCGATATTGAACGAAGCCCAGCCCCGCTTCGACATAGGGCCGCGCAGTTGAATAGCTGTCGCCGTTAGCCCTGCGCAAGATCGGCGCGCTGACGAAACCCGCAGAGACACATTGACCCATGCCATAGGTGACGGCCGCGAGATAGGACGAATCCATCGGCCCAAGCGGGACGTCATAGGGGTCGTCCTCGTTGACAATCCCCAGCGCGCGCGCCCACCAGTTATCGGTCGTGCTTGGATAGCGCTCGTAATTCAGATGCTTCTGCACCATAGTCTCGACCTGCGAGGGCAGGTCGCAGGATAATCTCCCGGGGAAAATATCGGGGAAGATATCCCCTCCGTCAACACAGCCGTATTCGTTATCGCCGAGCGTCGCGTCGCCCCAGTCGCTATGTGTAGCCACAAGCTCGGCATCGCCGACGAAAAGCACGAAGGCCGGCTTCAAAGTCCATGTGTCGTAAGCGTTTTGAATATATGCCTTGATGCTCGCCTTCGTTGTGCCGGTCTCTGTCGTCGTGACGAGCTTGGTCGGAAAGCCCATGAGCTGTTTCCAGTCGAGCCACGGCTGAAGCTCGTCGGCGTAAGAGGGGTAGCATACAACCAATAACTCCGCGCCGTCCTCCGGATCCCATTCCATCGCCTCGAAGGGCCTCGTTTTCGGAAGCGCCGAATTCGGGTTCACAAGGATTGCCCGATATAGGTTCTCGAAGGTCGGATGATAAAGCGCCGGCTCGACCGCAGTTTCGCCGCCGCCCCTGTGAACCAACGCGAGAGTAAGGCTTTTCATAAACCTTACCCCAAGCGCGGGATCGTATTCGACCGGCATCACATCGATATCGGCGATTTGAACCCCGCGGATCACCTTCTTGCCGATAAGCGAGACCGACCCCCCCGAGCTAACTGAAAATAGGCCGTAATCGCCCGGAACTATAAGACCCTCCTCAAAGACCTCTCTGCAGTAAGGCACCGGTGTAATAGGGCGCCATTCGCCCCACTCGCGCGCCACGACAGTCAGGCCGGTTTCAGACCCTCTCGGAACTGCGACAGAAAACGCCCTTCCATAAAGCGCCGGCCCGTATTCCTCGCCGCAGTGGCCGAACCCATCGAGCGAGATCAAGGTATAGCCTCCCCCGAAATCGCGAACCTCGGGTTGATCGAATTCGATCTTAAATCGCGTAGAGTAGCGGTTGTCCTCGATAATCTCGACTCCGGCATTAGCAGTGAAAAGCATGAATGCCGATAACAGTATCGCATACAATGGGTTACATCGGGTCATGATAGTCTCCGTTATGAAAAACAGCTATTTTTCCAGTGTGAACATAACGCGATTGAGTTTTGTCGGATTAACCGCGCGGTCGAAGCAAACAGCCGATCCGGTCGAGTCCGCCGGAGCATGAAACTGGAAGGTCTCGACACCGAACCAGAACTCGTATTCCTCGTTGCCCATGACATTCAGGGTGTCCTCGATAACATGAGTATTGTTCAGGTAGAATGCGCCGTTCGATGCCGCGTCGAGCCTCTTAGAATAAAGGTAATGCGTCCGGGTGAGCCCCGTCGCATGCTTCAATGTCATATAAACGGAATATTGGACGACATCCTCGACGCCGCCGCCCCAAAGATGAAGCGCGCCTTCGACCGAGAAATCGACGCTAATCCGCGCCACAAACCAGCCCGAACCCTCGATTCCGATGCGCTTGCCGGTTTCGGCGTTAGTCCGAATCGTCTTGTAACCCGGAACTATCGCACCGTCGATATAGCCATAAGCCGAGTAATTGTCGTAACCGTCGGAGTAAACACAAGCCGGTATCGCGCCGTCGGAGATCAGCCCGAAGCGGAGGAAATCGAAGTCCTCGCCATAGACAGTGTCCGTGCTCGCCGCGCGAACAACATGAACCCCCCCCGAATCCGGAGTCGGGGGAATGACGAATATCATAGTCCCCGCTCGCTCGACATACTCGTCTGAATCCTCGATCTCGAGGCCGATTGTATATTTGCCGCGTTTGTCATAGGTAAATGTCGGCGAATCGCCGGTGTCGGTCTCGACGAAGGCGCAGGGCCTCGCGCCGGAGGGCGTGAAAAATCCCTCTGAAGCCGACGCGGGGAAGAAGTAATCCGCCGAGGAAAGGTCTATATTCCAGCTCTTGCGGACAACCGGAGCGTCCGAGAGGACCTCGCATATAAACTCAGCTTCCGACCCGACTGTGATCTGCCCCGGCCCGGAAATCGAGCGGATAAACGGCGGATCGACATTAGTATTATTAGTGTCGCAGTCCCCATCCGGACAGTTCGGTTCTTCTTTTTCGCAAGCGGTGAAGATCATCAGAGGAATGAGGGCTAATAGCACAAAAAACACGTTTCTCACGGGCTTCCTTTCTTTTGATGTGCAATTATAATCTTCATAAATATAAAAAAACATACTCGATTTTCAACACAAAAGGCTTTAAATATCGAGATATGAGCTATTTTTAACCGAATATCTCCGAGCGACCTCGCTCCGGGGGGCGTCGGACGCGCATGCGCGTGCCGTCCGGACGGCATAAACACGATCGAAAGAACAATGATTCAGCGCCGTCCGGACGGCGATTTCTTGTCCCTCGAAAAGCCTGCTTTTCGAGGGACGAGAAATCCCGACGCCCCCCGTAGAATAACCGGCGATTTCAAGTGAAAAGGCTTTGACAAAATACGAATTTTGCATATATTTTGGTTTATTCGGAAAATGGGTTGAAGAGGTGATTTTCATTAACCTACAGCCTTTGCGATCATTAAGCGGTGACATTTTTTGCCTACACATACCTTCGTTGGCAAGGAGAGGACAAACGATGAGAAACCTCACGGTAGTTTTGATTTTATTCAGCGCGGCTGTGGCCCTTGGGGGGGAGATTGTCGGTGTAGTTCGCGATGCTGAGACCGGCGCCTCGATCTCGGGCGTGAATGTCGATGTCAGTGGGACGAATCTCGGAGCGGCCACTGATGCCGCCGGCCAATATCGAATACTCGGCCTTACGGAGGGGGAATATGACTTGTCGGTTTCCGCCCTCGCATATAGCCGCAAGGTTGAGCGGGGCATCTCGGTGCCGGAAGAGGGCATAGTCACGCTCGATATCTTGTTGGAACCCGCACCGATCCGCGGCGAGGAGGTCGTCGTCACCTCCACTCGCCGGCCGACGCCTTTGTTGGATGTCCCCGATATTGTCCTGAACATCCCGCGCGAGCAGATCGAACGCACCGAGCCCCGCGACATCGCGGACATCGTGCTATACGCCCCCGGTGTCAGCGTCGAGGGCGGCACTGCCTCCGGCCAGCCCTATGACCAGATAGTCTCAATCGACGGCCTTCCCGCGCATTACAGCATTATCATGATGAACGGAGCGCGCGTTGTCAGCTCGCACTGGCACACCGGCGCCAATGTCAACATCATTCCGCCGGAGGCCCTCGAGCGCATCGAGGTCGTCAAGGGCGCATCGTCGGCGCAGTATGGCTCCGACGGAATCGGCGGCGCGCTGAATATTATCACCGCACGCGGGAGCGCCGAGCCGCGGATGCTTTTCACCGCCTCGGGCGGCGACCGCAAAACGCAGTATTATTCGCTCCTAACAAGCGGCCCGGTAAGTGATCGCATTGTCCAAAGTTCCTTCGCCGGATGGATCAAGACCGACGGCGATTCGGTTCTCGAACCGGTCGCGCGCCTCGGCCAGCTCGGCTATGAAAAATTCACGCTCCTAAACAGCATCGATGCGCAGATTACGGATAACCTTCTCGCTAAAACCCAGATGTTTTACCTCACATCGCATACCACCTTCCGTGATACTGAGTATGAATCTTGGCTCATCACCCCGAAGCTCGACCTCGAGTATTCACCCGTCGAAGACCTCGATATCGCCCTCTCCGCCTACTACACCCGCTGGGATGGCGAGATCAACACCGAAAAAAACGAGATAGCCCAGCCGCAGGCGACAATCGGCTTCGGAGGCCTTAAAAGCAACTATATCCTCGCCGGCGGCGAGTTCACCTACCGCAACTTCATGCGCAGTAAAGTGTTAGAGCGCAGTCAAACCTCCGCCGGCGCCTTCGTTCAGGACGAATGGACTCCCTCGGAGGCGATCACCGTCTTGGGCGCGCTCCGCCTCGACAAGCCCGAGGGCATCGGCGCGGTCGTCACCCCAAAGATTTCCGCTCTCTACCGGCCGATCGATATGATGGACATCCGACTCTCGGTCGGCCGAGGCTTCCGCGCCCCGACTGTGCAGGACCTCTACGAGGACTCCTACGGCCACGGCTCCTACCGCCGAACCGGCAACCCCGAGCTGAAGCCCGAGTTCTCCACCGGCCTAACCGGCGGAATCGAACTTCGGCCGCTCAAGGGTCTCAGCGTCCTCCTCGACGGCTACTATACCGCGCTCACCGACATGATCGCTCCTGCCTACGACCACACCGACACGGTCGATTCGGCCGCAATCGCCGTCTTCGTTCGGCGGAATATCTACTCGGCCAAAATCTACGGCGGCGAATTGAAGATAGCCTATAACTTCTTCCGTAGCTTCGAGTTAGAGTGCGCCGCGAATATCACTCACAACGAGAACGAGGAGACCGGCACCGCATTGCCCTACTACCCCGGAATGACAATCGCGGCCAAGCTCTCCGGCCGTGAGCCGATTTTCTCGCGGCTCGATCTCGGCGGCTTCGTCGGTTTGAACTCGGTCTCCGGCCGTAAGATATGGAATTGGAACAACATAGCCGAAGAGGAGGAGCTCGAGGACTACCTCAAACTCGACGCCGGCCTCAACCTGCGCTGGGGCGGCAAATACGAGCTTTTCGGCACCGTCGATAATATCCTCGGCGAGGAGATAGTCACCTACGAGGACGCCTTCCTCCGCCTCGCGGGCATCCCGCGGATCGCCTTCGGAATTCGCATCGGCGCGTTCTAACTTGTTGACAGATAATAAAATGCGATTTGCGATAATCACATTCGGAACCTTAGGCGATATTCGACCCTATCTTGCATTGTCGAAGGGCCTTGCCGAGGCCGCCACGAGGCCTTCATTGTCTCAGATGAAGCCTTTCGGGGAGTAGTCGAAGCGGAGGCGATAGCCTTCAAACCCTTATCCTGCGATATCCGCAAAATAATCGACCTCATCGGCGGTGCAAAGCCCGCCAGCAAAGGCAATAGGCCGCTTTCCTTCCTGCGCGAGGCCAAACGGCAGATTCTGCCGCTGACAGAACAGCTCTTCATCGACACATTTTCCGCATGTTCGGGCGATGCCGACGCCGTGCTTTTCAACGCCCTCGGCGGGATCAGCGCCTCGCATATCGCCGAAAGGCTCGGTATTCCGGCGATTGGCGCTTCGCTACAGCCATGCACTCCGACGCCGGAATTCGCCTCGCCGGTCTTGCCGCTGTTCGGTAAAACGAACCTCGGCGGCCCGATCAACCGCCTTAGCTACGAGCTTGCATCGAAAATCTCATGGGATATCTTTCGGGGGGCTGTCAACAGCGCCCGATCGCGGGTTCTCGGCCTCGGTCACTTGCCGCGAAGCCATCGCATCTGGGACGGCAAATCCCCGCGAATGCCTATTGTCTATGGTTTTAGCCCAACGGTTGTCCCGCGCCCGCGCGGCTGGGGCGAATGGATTCACATCGCGGGTTATTGGCCGCACGACGACGGCACAGCTCTGCCCGACGACATCGAAAGCTTTCTAACTCAAAGCGGTGAAACAATTTATATCGGGTTTGGCAGTATGGCCCTCAGCGAACCGCGCCGCTTCTTCGAGGGCGTCGCGAATGCGCTCGATATGGCCGGATTATCCGCGGTCGTCTCCCGCGGATGGGGCTGGAAGGGCGATTTTGTTGGCTTTGCGAATATTCGCTTCTGCGATTATGTATCCCACGATAGGCTTTTCCCGCGTGTTTCCGCGGCCGTGCACCATGCCGGCGCAGGCACTACAGCCGCAGGGATTCGCAATGGTATCCCCCAGCTCGCTATGCCCCTCGCCGCAGATCAGTTCTTCTGGGCCGACCGCATAAACCGGTTCGGCATAGGCCCAAAGCCTCTTTTTTGGAAAGATTTCTCAGATTTCCCGAAGACCCTCTCTCGGCTCCTCTCGGAGGAATCGTTTAAAACCTCCGCAAAGCGCCTTCAGGCGATAACTTCAGCGGAGGACGGCATTCGAAACGCCGTCCTCGCTTTCGAAGAAGAAGCTCTCCGCTGTCGAAGTCTCCGTTAATCTAACTGCGAAGTGCAATGCGGACAACGCTTTGCGGGAATCGGGATCATCGTAAAGCAGTAGGGGCATTCCTTCTCGGTCGGCTCGGCCGGCGGCGGCGGAGTCTCGCGCTTCATGCTATTTAACCCTTTGATTACCATAAAGATAGCAAACGCGACTATCAAGAAGCTGACAATCGACATCACGAAAAGGCCGTAGTTTATCGTCACCGCGCCGCCGGCCTGCGCGTCGGCCAGAGTGGCGTAGGGCCCGCCCTCGCCGGCCTTCAGCACCGCGAAAAGGTTAGTGAAATCGACATTCCCCAAAAGAAGCCCGATCGGCGGCATGATTATATCCGACACGAGCGACTTCACGATAGCCCCAAACGCCCCGCCCACAACGACCGCGACCGCCAGATCGACGACATTGCCGCGCATTATAAAGGTCTTGAATTCTTTGAACATCTTTCGCTCCTACATGAATTTATAGGTCAAACCCAAAGATAGCGTCTCCTTATGGCGCCCCTTAAGGTCGATCTCTTTGTCGTAAAGCATTTGGATATATAGATTTACCATCAGATACTCGGTAATATTCGCCGCGAAGGAGTGATCCCAAACTATATCCGGTGCCTTCCAATAATCCTCGTTCGGAAGGCCCTCGAGGTCCTTGGATTCCGAGTAAAACAGCGCTTTGAAGGCAGTGAACTTCGTGTTATACGAGATCCTATCACCGGCCAGCGGCGTGCGAAGCTCGCTGACGAACTCGACGCCGCCGTCGTTTGTGCTCTGCGTCTCCTTTTCCGCAAGCGGATCGGGGGTTAAAACCAAAACATCGCGGTCGATATTCTGGCGGATGCCCATACCCAAACGCGCCGACCATTCGCGCTTCTCCTCCTTCAAAAGCACCCGCGCGACACCCGCGCTCTCGGTCAGCTTGATCGGATTGAAATAGCGCTTGTTGCTCGGAATGCGAATGTCGTAGAAATTGCTCTCCAAGCGCCCCGAGGCGTAAGGATCGACGAATGCCCCCAGAGTGAAGCGTAGTATGCTTTCAAGGTCGATGAGGTCGGTAGCCTTTGTCGGCACGAACCAATCGCCGGTTGCGGCGCTCTGCGTATGGTTTTGCCCGAAGGCCAGCTTCAGCGTGCTCTTCGAGTTCAACCATTCGGCCAACTGCTTTTGGGCCATTCCGTTGATATTGGCCGTCCAGTTCATTCCCCCCGCGTCACCGCCGGCCCAGTTGTCGCTGTAGTTATTCAGCGCGAACATAGCGTTTGCGTCGAGCGCAAGCTCCCATTCGGCGGCCATCAGTGCTGTGCAAGCCACTGCGATAGCCAGCAATGTTTTTCTGATTATTATCTTCCTCCTTAGTGAAATTTTATTTTAATTTAGGTTAAAATTACTCATAAAACAAGCGAGTTTGGCCGATTGAGTCGAGACGCACTTAACAAAAAAAACAAACCTCTTGCCATACGCTCTCTTTTCATTATTCTTAAAATATTATGATTAGTTATTCAAAACGACTCGAACCGTTTCTCGCCTATCCCTTCGCGGAGATAGACAAGGCCAAGCGCGAGGCCTCTAAGCGCATGCGCGTCATAGATTTCGGCGTTGGCGACCCGGATATTCAGACCTATAAGGACATTCAGGGCGCGCTCATCGCCGGCCTCGCCACAGACAACGCCCACAAGTATCCAGATTATTGCGGCGAGGAATCCTTTCGCAAAAGCGCCGCGCGCTACTTCCTCAACCGCTGGCATGTCAAACTCGACCCCGACAAAGAGGTTCTTGCGCTCATCGGCTCAAAGGAGGGCATCGCCCACTTGCCCTTGGCAGTATTGAATCCGGGTGAAATCGCATGCTACCCCGATCCGGGCTATCCGGTCTTTAAGGCCGGAATTGTCTTCGCCGGCGGCGAACCGGTCGCGCTCAAACTTCGACCGGACAACGGTTTCCTGCCGGATTTAAACGAAATCCCGCCCGCGACCAAGCTCGTTTGGTTCAACTATCCAAACAACCCCACTGCGCAAACGGCGCCCGAGACCTTCTGGCGCGAGGCGGTCGAAAAGGCCCGCAGTATGGGCTTTCTTCTCGTCAACGACGCGGCCTATTCGGAGATATACTTCCGCGAACAGCCCTCCGGCCCCCTTGCGGTTGGCGGTCTCGATGTCGCCCTCGAGGTTCACTCCCTGAGCAAGCCTTTCTCGATGTGCGGATGGCGCGTGGGCTTTGCTGTAGGTAACTCCGCGGCGATTTCCGCCCTCGGCGCGCTCAAAAAAAACCTCGATTCCGGCATCTTCCGACCAATTCAGGACGCCGCGCGCACAGCCCTCGACAACTTCGACACGCTGATTCCGCCGGTCAGGAAGATTTACTCGCGTAGGGTCGAAGCGCTTTCCTCGGCGCTCACCGCGATGGGTTGGGAGCTATCTCCTTGCAACGCAACATTTTATATCTGGGCTAAAGTCCCGACGGCCGAGTCGAGCGCTGATTTTTCGAAGAGACTCATCGAGCAAATCGGTGTGGTCACCCTCCCGGGAACCGCCATGGGACAAGGCGGCGAGGGCTTTGTTCGCTTCTCGCTAACTCTTCCCGACGAGGATATGACCATCGGAATCGAGCGTTTGAAAGGGTTAAATATATGAAATACAAAATGTTAGCCTTGTTGTTCATTTTGTGTATTTCGCAATCGAGTATCGCCGCTGTCAATCGAGATTCCCTTCAGGCCGCTATTGCCGATGAGCAACAAGATAAAGCCTTTCGCGGTGAAATTCTCGTCCATTTTCCATTGGTGGTCATCCCGATCGACTCCGTAGGCGGCGATGTTGTGTGGTTCCCGATACCTGAGATGGGTTTTCGTTTTACGCCTACTATTGCCTTTACCGGAGGATGGTTTTCATTTCCACTTCGGTTGATGGGTATGTTTCCCTTCACAGACGATTGGGTTGCACTCGGCGATGGTTCGATCGGATGCGAGGTTCATGTTCCACCGGTTTATGCCGGTCTCGAATACCGATTTTTGCGCGGAAAGATATATCCGATAAAGGGTGAGGTCTATTCGCATATTGTGCGTATCGATCTCGGAATCCCTATCGAGGGTTGGAACGGCACCGGCGTCGCGCTCGATTGGGCTGTTTATTCGAAACTCGAGCTCGGAAGAACATACCGTGAAAACGGCATCAGCTGGGACTACTACGACGGAAATATCCTCATGCTCGTTCCACACTGGAGTTTCTCGCCCGGTGGTTATGGCGAATTGACACTCGGATATCGTTTCCCGCTGATGCAGAAGTTTAAAGGCTACGACGACGATACTCAGGCCACATACGATGTCGGAAAAGGCAGTTTTGCGCTCATCGAGTTGCGTTATGTTTACCCCTAATTCAGGTAAAATTAATATTACAATAATTTCATTATTATTTCTATTGTTATTTGCAATTGGGTCTTTATTTATTTTGTTATTAAAAGATAACATGCTGTTATCAAAAGATAACACATTGTTATCAAAACATAACAATTCAAATTATAACTGCTTTAATACGGTATATAATACATGGGAAGTAAGTTATAATAAAATTACAATTGCCGCAGTTGGTGATATTAATTATGCAAGAGGAGTTGCTAATCATATCGACACAACAAGCTTTGACCGCCCGATTTCTGAAGTTGCTGAAATACTTAAAATAGCGGATATTACTACAGGAAACCTTGAAAGTCCTATTAGCGATATCGGATCGCCAATGGATAAAAAATATGTATTCCGCGCAAAACCGCAAAGCATTACTGCACTTGAGAATGCAGGCTTCGATATTCTTAATATCGCGAATAATCATGCCTTCGATTATGGATTATCGGCATTTGTGGATTGTCTTGAAAGATTTGAAAAAACAAATATGCAAATCGTCGGGGGAGGCAGAAATCTTAAGGATTCGCTTGTTCCTAAATATATGAAGGTCAATGGAATACGAGTTGCCTTTCTTGCATTTAACGACACTCGAACTAATTTTATAGGAAAAGACAAACCAGCATGCGCTCCAGCGCATGAACCATATATATTTGACGCTATTGCATCTGCCAAAGAACTTTGCGATATTTTGATTGTTCACTTACATTGGGGTGAAGAATACTCTCTACTTCCTAATGAGAGACAAATATCTTTAGGGCATGCAATGATTGATTCAGGAGCAACCGTAATTATCGGGCATCATCCTCACAGTTGGCAAGCAGTCGAATTTTACAAAAACGGCCTGATCGCCTATTCTCTCGGTAATTTTGTATTCGACCAAAAAGACCTTATGAACAATCTTAGCGCAATATTGCTTCTCGAATTCCAAAGCTCTGCCCTAAAAGAAGTTAGACTGATTCCGATTGAGTTGATTACCGCCCCAAAAGAAGCAAGGCCAGCTAATTCACTATTATCTGACTTGTTTTTAGCATATTTGCATGAAGGATTATTCTTCACAAATACAGAAATAATAAAAAAAGAAGACGGATCGATTATTTTACAACCAATATTGAGGTAACATAATAAGTGATAACGGCATACGGCGCATTAATAGTATATACATAAGAAATAAGCCAAATACATAATAAATAATAATTAATTGCCAGAGAATAATGCGTGATAACAGAAATGTATAATAACCCAAAATGCTGAAATGATGATGCACGAATATTTCAGGAGAAATAAAATTAATGATAAAATATTTCAAAAATAAAATAGTTTAGATTGTAATAAATAATATGATTATAAAATAAGATTCTCGAGAAATAAAATTGCTTCTTCGCGAGAACTTACATGGCCGGAAAGCTCGGCGTAGCGGAGCTCAGTTATAATAAAAGGAATATTATGAGAATTATACTTGGATAAATATTCACCAAGGATTGGCCCACTGAGAAAAGGAATGCTATAAAGTCTTGGGAAGCGTCTCGCAAGTTGAGTCTCGAAATCGCTATCTGGAGCAATAATGCGATGGATTTCTCTCACTGTTGCGAGGTACTTAGAGTCGGCTAATGCGACAGAATCAGCCTTAGATAAGGTTTCAAAAAAATGTGCCATTTTAAGGCAGTTTAAAATACCTTCAATTATGCTTTTATAACTATTAGAAAAATTGAAAATAGTAATTCTTTTAAATATTATGTTACTAAGATTGAAGTCATCTAAATCTAGTGGAGCAAGAGCAATTGCCCATATACTCGGTAGTTCGAGGTTTATCGATGCGGCACGATCCATTGATGAAAATCGTTGGGGCCAAAGAGGATTATTGTTTTCTTCTATAGTGTTACATAAGATTATTTGCCAAAGGCCAAGCTTGGCAAGCATTTGAAGGCCGGTGCCCGGCCTTTTGGAAGAAAGGATGCCATCGATTTCATGTCGAATTCTATCCGGAGAGAGCATTCGAATTTGCGGAGATAAATGAGATATTGCTTGAAAATCATCGGGTGAAAGAGAGAAAATAAGTCTCGTGGAAAATCGAACAGCTCGGAGCATGCGAAGCTTATCCTCATTGTAACGGCGCAAAGGATCGCCTATTGTGCGGATAACCTTGGAGGAGAGGTCTGCAACTCCTCCTACGAGGTCGATAATCTCCATAGATTCGGGGCTAACAGCGAGAGCATTGATAGTGAAATCGCGGCGTATTACATCTCGATCGAAGGAATTCGTCAAGCGAACTTCGCAATGCCGGCCATCGCATTCGGTTTCCTCTCGGAACCTTGCAATTTCGATATTTCCGAGATTCCGAGTGACGCGGTAAATAGAATAACGCTTAGGCCCCCAAGGAATGGCCTCCGGAATGATCCGCTCGAGGATATCGGCGGGGCAGGCCGTACAAATATCGACATCGGGGCTCGGGATTCCGAGAAGACAGTCGCGGACTGCGCCACCGACAATGAAGGTCGGAAAGCCCTTCGCTTCGATTCTTTGAGCCAATTCGCGGGCCTCGAGAAATTGAGCGCGCGATATCTCATCCTCGGGAAGTTTCAGTTTCATCGCCGGCCACCGATAATCGCAACTGCTTCTTTTACTGAATTCCCTGCCGAATCATTCGCGAGAATTATATATATACCCGCAGGTAGTGCTTTACCACTGTCGTCTAATCCGTCCCAAATGAGATTGAAGCCGGCTGGTGATGAGGCTGTCGAAAGAGTTCGACGAACGAAACCTATACGGTCATAAATCTTGACCTCGATGCCGCCGGCGGGTAGCGATATCCCGATTGTCGTAGGTCCCACTGAGGGATCGAAGGGGTTGGGGTCGATCTCGATGGTTCGATCGCCCTCGGGCCTTGCCCAGATTGCATTTGAGCATCCGGGAGTCGAGCCGGAGGGGCTACATACAAAGTTTACTTCGCCGATTGTCACGACCTCGGCAGAGATTCCGGCGGACATACAACCGCCGAATTCCAAGGCCGTATAAGAGATCGATTGCCGCTCGATGTCTGAAGAATCGATAAGTCGGATAAGGTCTTGATCGTTATTCAAAGCTGGCCAACTTGAGGGCTGGAGGAGGACGGCGCCCTCGCAAATCGAATCGACAAAGGCGGCGGTGTCCTGACATAGAACCGCAAAAGTGCCGGCGTTCAATGTGCACGGCGGGATCGATTTGAGCGAGACCTCGTCCCCGAAGCGCCATCCGGTAAGGTCAACAGGCTCGTCGCTGTCGTTGTAAATCTCGATCCATTCGGGGAGGCCAACGGCCGGCATGAAGAGGAACTCTGTGACGCAAATCGGCCAGCCGGACGGGCCGAAGAGCAGGTCGATGGAGGCGGAGTTGTTCGTCGGGTTGTCGTCTTCGCTTAGAATAACGAGCATCTCGTAGCGACCGTTAGAGAGGGATGCCCGCAGTTCAATGCTCAGGGAGCCTTCCGGCTGGATATTCGGTAGATCGGCCGAGTCGAGTGGGGAGGTCGGCTCGTGAGATTCAAACAAAAAAGCCCTTCCGCCGGAAAAGGCCTCAGTTCCGGCATTTGAGATGAATGCGGTGATAACAGCCGGGGGCGAGGTCACCGGATTTACCTCGACGCTCAGCGAGTCGAGGCGCAGGTCTCGGAGAAGCGGCCACGAGGCGTTTGCGCAACCGGGGGTAGAGCCCGAGGGGCAACAGGCAATCTCCGAGCCGCCGATTGTCGTCGCTTCGGCGGAGACGCCGTAGGTCATGCATCCGCCGAATTGCGCCGAGGTGTATGAGATGGAGTGGCGAAGAGAATCGGTCTCGTCGAGCAGGCGCACCAAATCGGCGTCGTTATTGAGAACCGACCATCCCGAGGGCTGAAGCAGGAGAGCGCCCGCGCAGAGGGTATCGGCGAAGGTCGAAGGGTTTTGGCAAAGGACTGCGAAGGCACCAGCTTCAAGAGTGCAAGGCGGCAAAGTCTTTACCGATATAGCGTCGCCGAGCTTCCAGCCGGACAGAATCGCGGGGGAATCGCCGGCGTTGTAAATCTCAACCCATTCGGGCAAACCGCTAAGGGGCATGAAGAGGAACTCGGTGATATAAACCGTTTGGGCGAAGGCGCGGCTATATATAATGAATAGGAAAACAGCGATTTTTAGGATTCGGAGGCTTAGCATATTGAATTTCCCGCTCATTTCTGTTTGTCTTGGGCCTCGATAACCTTGCCGGAGACAATGTATTCTTGATATGATAAGTTTTCATACCAATACCCGCCGACATACTCAAGAATCGAGATGAAGCGCGGTGCGTCAACATAACCGGGAAGCCTCGCCACCACGACGCCTGCGGTGTCGATGAAGGTCGTGAAGGGGGTGCCCCTGCCCGCGAGGGCCGAGGCGATCTCGCGCTCGGAGACTTGCTCGCCCATCCAATCGACCTTGCGGTTCGAGGCGACATTCATCCTCGCGGCGACGAAATCCTTCGCGATAATCGAGGCGACAGCGGAATCGCCATAAGTGGAGCTGTCCATCTTTCGGCACCATCCGCAACCGATGGAATAGAAATTGATAATTAGGTGTTTGCCCTCGGCGCGCGCTTTAGGGAAGGCCTCGGCGAAATCGAGCCATTTGAAGGTCTCCTCCGAGAGCGCAGTGCCGCAGGTGAGGATCGCGATGGCGATAATTATGATGATTCGAAGCTTTTTCATATCGATGAAATATATTCATCGGAAGCATCGAGGTCAAATAAAAAAGCCGCCGCCGAGGTGTTGAGAGTAAATTTTTCGAGGGAGGTCAGCTGTCGAGGATCTCGCGGACTTTTTTTGCCAAGGCCTCGGAGGAGAAGGGTTTCGCGAAGAACTCGCCGGGCGCGCTTTCAAGCTCGGGCGCTATCACCGATTTGTCCGTGTATCCGGAGATATAGATGATTTTGATCGCGGGGTATATATCTCGGATGATCTCGACGAGGTCGCGACCGCCGAGTTTTGGCATGACGATATCTGTGATTACCAAGTGTAGCGGGCCTTTGAGGTCGCCGATCTTCTCGAGGGCCTCGCGGCCGTCCGAGGCCTCGACGACATTATAGCCGTTGTAGGACAGAGCTTTGACGATAGCCTTGCGAACATCCGGATCGTCGTCCACGACGAGGATGGTCTCGTCGCCGTCGCAGGGGAGGTCGTTCGGGACGGGTTTCTCGTTCGTGTCTTGTTCGGCGATGGGGAAATAGACCTTGAAGGTTGTGCCCTTGTCGATCTCGCTATAGACAAAGACGTGGCCACCGCTCTGTTTGACGATGCCGTAAACAGTGGGCAGGCCGAGGCCGGTTCCGACGCCGGCGCCCTTGGTTGTGAAGAAAGGCTCGAATATACGCGGCAGATTTTCCGCTGAAATTCCGCAACCCGTGTCCGAGACAGCGAGCATGACATGCTTTCCGAACGAGGCCTCCGAATGGGTTTCGACAAATTCCTTGTCGAAATCGGCGATCGCGGTTTCGACTATGAGCCTTCCACCGTCGGGCATTGCGTCACCGGCGTTTATAACGAGGTTCATCAGCACCTGTTCGAGCTGGCTTCTGTCAACCATAATCAATGGCAAATTTTCGCCCGGCTCGAAGCGGAAGTCGATCTTTTCGCCGATAATTCGGGCGAGAATCCCGCTCATGTCACCGATCACCTCGTTGATCTCGAGCGCTTCGGGGCGGAGAACCTGCTTGCGGCTGAAGGCGAGAAGGCGTTTTGTAAGCGAGGCGGCCCTGACGGCTACACTCTCGATGTCCTCGACGGTCGAGTAGTTGGGGTCGGTTGTCGGCAGGGACAGTTTCAATATATCGACGAAGCCGAAGATGCCCGTTAGAAGGTTATTGAAATCGTGGGCGATCCCGCCGGAGAGGCGCCCGAGGGCCTCGAGCTTTTGCGAGAGCCTAAGTTGATCCTCGAGGCGGCGCTTATCGGAGATGTCTCGCACAAATACGATGATTAGGCTTTCGCCCGAGACCTCAACGGGCATAATATTAACCTCGACGGGGATCTTTCTACCGTCCTTGTGGAGGTTATAGGACTCGACGCGGAAGCCTACACCGTGTTCGAGCCTCTCGAAGTGTATTCGCAGTTTGGAGGATTCCTCGGGGGGCACGAGTTTGCTGATATGGCTTCCGATAAGCTCTTCTCGAGACCAACCCAAGATCTCGGTGGCCCGGGAGTTTGTGTCGAGGATAATCCCCGTGGTGTCCTCGATGAAGACCGCATCGGTGGCCTGCTCGAAAAGCGCGCGGTATTTAGTTTCGGACTCGATCTGTTTCTTTTCGGCAACCTTGCTGGCGGTGATATCCTCGACGGTGCCCTCATAGAAAAGCGGCTTGCCGTTAGGGTCTCTCACGAGCTTTGCATTTTCGCGAACGAAGATGCGCCCGGAGTTTTTCGTTTTCCATACCGCTTCAAAACCGGAGACTTTCCCGGCCGATTCGATTTTCTTCTTGAAGGAATCTCGGCCGAGGGGGCTATCGTAGAACTTATCGTTTTCAAGGTTTCGCTCGGCCAATTCGGCGAAGGAATCGTAACCGAGCATCTTTATTAGAGCGGGATTTGCTACCAAAATGCGGCCTTCCGGTGTTGTCTGGTAGATGCCGAGGACGGAGTTATTGAATAGATTTCGGAAACGCTCCTCGCTCTCGGTCAGGGCGAGGTTAGATTTGACTTTGTCGGTAATATCTGTGATGAATCCCTCAAAATGGATATCGCCCTCGCCATCCACGGCGCGCCCCTGCTCCCAAACCCATTTTTCGCGGCCATCTGCGGCGATGATCCGGTATTCCATTCGGAACGGCCGCGAGTATTTCAGGGCGGTTTGAACCGATTCCCAGACGAAATCGCGATCATTGGGATGGATGATATCGTTGAAGGATCTCTTGGTGTTGCCGAGGAAGTCCTCGGCTGGGTATCCGGTCAACTCGAGGCAACCCTCGCTGATATACTCCATCGTCCAGTTTTTGTCGTTGGTGCATCGATAGGCCATCCCGGGGAGGTTTGAGAGCAGAGTCGCGAGTTTGTTCTGTGTATAGAAAAGCTCTCTCTCGGCATTTTTTCTCTCGGTGATGTCCCTCACGATGACGAAGTCGGCGGGCTTACCCTGATAAAGAGAGATTCCGGCATTGAACTCGACATCGACAGGGCGGCCGCCCTTGCGGAGAACCTGAGTGTCGTAAATCGGCTTGATATTCTCGCCGGCCATTCTGCGGCGGTAGCGTTCGGCGATGATCCTCTGCTCTTCGGGCGCGATGAACTGGACAAACGGCTTTCCGACGATATCCTCGTTGTTTTGATCGAGGATTTCCGATAGACGGGGATTTGCGTATTTAATGATGGAGTCTTGGACGATGCTGATACCGTCCTTGGAGCGCTCGATGAGGCTTCGGAAGTATTCGTCTTTACCGGGGTGAAGCCCGCCTGAGCCGGTTGGGTCGAGGTTGTCCTGAAGTATGCCGAAGATACATACAGGGGTAGGAGTTGCGGCTTGCATGAAGAGGTTCAGGTCGAACTCGCCCTCGTGGCCGACGAAATTGAGTCTCAAGGCGATCTCTTTCCCTTCGATAGCGGAATTGATTGCGCCGCTAAGCTCGCGTTTCATTTTGATTGGGAAGAGATCGACAAAAGGTCTTCCGAGGATATCGGCGTTTTGTATCCTTAAAATCTTAAACAGCTCTATATCTGCATGAGTGATAAACCCTTCGGTGTCGAGGGTGAATCGGCTGAAAGGCATATGCGCCAAGGGCTCGATGTTGTATTTGCTCTTTATCCCGAACATTAGAATATTATTCGCCTATTAATTTTGATTTAATATAATTTGTCGTTTTTTTGAGGCAAGCGAAAAAATAAAAAATTTTCACTGAGTTCATCCCATAATGATCTGCAAGGCTTTTATGTTCGATTTTCAATGAAGTAGCCCGATAGAACTCGCTGTTGTTCGGTGGGTTTAATCTTGCACTTGAAAAATGAATTTTTTACATTATAATGCAAAGATAATATGCTTCGCTTATACGAAGGAGAATAAATGCGTATCGAAAAGCCTGCCAAATTGATCGCCATCTTAGTTTTAATCTCGCAGATAGCCCTCGCCGGAGCGATTTCGCCAAATAGCGCTCTCGAGGCGGCCGGGATATTCCTCGAGGTTCATCCCGCCTTCGCAATGCAACCCGGCAAGAGCCTCGGGCCGTTTTCTATCGCGGATCTCACTCCGGTGAACTCCCCCGACGGGACGACTTTGGCCTATATTGCCGGCCTCGCCCCCAAGGGCTATATCGCCGTTGCCGCGGATACAGACATCGAGCCGATTATTGCCTACTCGGTCGAGGGGGATTTCGTTTTCGACGATTCGCCGCAAAATAAGCCGCTTCGCATGTTGGAGGCCGATATAGCGCTTCGGCTTCAGGCCAAGGCCTTCGTCGAGCCGGCGCATCTTCGCGCCAACAATGCCCTATGGAACAGCTACCTCAACCGCGACAAAGCGGTTCTCGGCTCTGTAGCCACGACAACGGTTTGGGGGCCGTGGATCGACACGAATTGGGGCCAAAGCGCGCCCTATAACGATCTTTGCCCGATGGACCCAGCCGCCGGCGAGAGGGCTGTGACGGGCTGTGTTGCTACTGCGATGTGCCAAATCGTCGATTACTGGGAGTGGCCGCCCTCGGTCTCCTTCAATTCGAGCGACAGCTATTGGTCTGAATATACAACCCCGCGGATTTGGATCGACGCCACCACCGCGAGCATCGCCTCGATCGACTATCGCGGCGCGGGGAGATACCCCGACAACGCGACTATTGCGGCGCTAATGTTTGCCTGCGGTGTTTCGGTCGAGATGCAATACAGCGCCGAAGGATCGAGTTCCGATACCCGCAATGTTCCGCCGGCCCTCTTGAACAAGTTCGATTACGCCTCCGCGAAGGATATCATTATTATGACAACCGGCTTCTACGATTCGCTGAAGGCGAATATCTTCGTGGCTCAGCCTGTTGAGCTCGGAATCGGCGGAATGGATGTCGGCGGCCATGCGATTGTCGCTGACGGCTGGGACAGCGCCACAAATCTCTACCACCTCAATATGGGTTGGTCGGGTTACGCCAACGGCTGGTATAGCCTCCCGAGCGGAATGCCCGAGGGCTTCACGATTGTCGGTCATCAGGCCACGAATATCGTCCCGCCGGTTATCACGCGCCGCCCGCCGGTCGATCTCAAGGGTAAATCGATTACCGGCGGTTATATCCAACTGCAATGGAGTCGTCCATTCAATATAACAGAGCCGGTTATCGGCTATAAGGTCTATCGTAAGGGGCTTTACGACACATTCTACACCTATATCGGAACGACGATCGCTTTCACCTACACCGATCTGACTGTCGAGGAACTGACCGGTTATACCTATGCTGTCTCGGCGGATTACTCGGCCGGCGAGAGCGAGAAGGTCGAAATCACGCTCTATTCCGGCATTTACGGCGGTTGGTCGAGAACCTTCGGCGGTGCCGGGGATCAAATTCCGAGCGGGATCGCGCCGGCGCCGGGGTTTGGCTGTGTTGCGGTCGGTTTCAACACCCCCGCCGGTTCGCTCGATAAGGACGGCTATATACTTCGCACTGTGGCCGGTAGCTCGCAGGTTTGGGAGCGTTCCTTAGATTTACTCGGCCGAAACGATGCTTTCACCTCGGTGGTGACAGTCAACGACAGCTTCTATGTCGCCGCGGGTTATACCGAATTCGGCGGTGTTTCGGATATTCTTATTGCTAAGTTTGACGATTCGGGGGATACGGTTTGGACAAGCCGGCTCGAAGATGAGGCGAGTTCCATCGCAATGTCCCTCGTCGAATGCCCCGACGGCGGGTTCATGCTCGCGGGCTATTCTCTTAGCGGCTCGGTCGAAACAGGCCTGCTCGTCAAGACGGACGCACTGGGGCGCGAGCTTTGGAGGCGGCAATATCTCCCCGGAACGCGCTTTAACTCCCTCGCAAAGGCCGCGGGCGGATTCATCGCGGTCGGACAGCGTTTATCCGGCGCTTTGGGGTTGATCGATGCCCATGTCGTTCGTGTGGACGACGCGGGCGACACGCTTTGGACGCGCGATTTCGGAGGCGCTCTCGACGATGTCGCGAACTCGATTTCCCCCACTAACGACGGAGGGTTCGCTGTCGCCGGAAAGACCAAGTCCTTCGGCATGCCGATTTTCAACAGCATGTTGATCCTGAAGATCGACGATTCGGGCAACGAGATTTGGCTTAGAACCTATGTCAAGCTCGGCGATTTCGAGGCGAACTCGGTTTTCACGAGGATGAACGGCAATATCTTCGCGGCCGGAAGCGGCAAGTTCAACGGCAATATCGATGTTTATACCCGCGAACTTAGCGCCGACGGCGATTCGATTTCCGCGCATATCTACGGCACCGACGCTAGCGATGTCGGCTACGCCGCGATCGAGCTGGCGGACACCGGGGTGGTCATCGCCTGCAAAACCTTCAATCTCGACAACAACGATTTTTGGATTTTGAAGATCGGCGGAGACCTCTATTCCAAGGTCGATGAGGGCGATGTTAGCCTTCCATCGGATATCTCCGCGATTTCAGCCTTCCCGAATCCATTCAACTCGGTTGTCCGAATCGAGGTGCCCTTCGAGACTGCAAGAGTCGAGGTGTTCGATCTCGCCGGCCGGAGGGTTGAAACCATTTGGCCCTCGACCGGCGATCGCGGTGCGCCTGTTTTCGTTTGGTCGCCGTCCGCTTCGGCAAACTCCGGGGTATATCTTGTTCGGGCGGTTTCGGCGGAGGGCAGGACAGCGACCGGAAAGATCATTCTGCTCAAATAACCTTCGGGGGCGCGATGGGGGATTTCGATAAAGCGGCCGCTTATGAACGGGCTTTGGCGCAAATCAGCGCTATTATGCCCTCGTGCAGGGACGAAATTGCCGCGATGTCCTCGATTGTCGCGGTTTTACACAATTCTTTCGAATATTTCTATTGGACGGGCTTTTATCGCGTCGTCGAGCACGGAATCATGGCAGTCGGGCCTTTTCAGGGGACTCCGGCCTGCGTCGAAATCGCCTTTGAGCGAGGGGTTTGCGGACACTGCGCGACCACCCGAAAGGCGGTCGTTGTTGACGATGTTCACGAATTCCCCGGTCATATCGCCTGCGACTCTAAGTCTGCGAGCGAGATTGTGATCCCCGTTTTCGGCGAGGGGGGGAGGCTGACCGCGGTTCTCGATATCGATTCGGACAGGCGCTCGGCCTTCGACGAAACCGACCTGCAATATCTGGAAGGAATCTGCCGCCTTCTATCTAAGTAATTCGCGCTAATCGCCGGCTTATCGATCCTTCAACCCCAAGACAAAAAATCGGTGACCGTGAGATATATTAGCGTTATTTACATTTTCGGGATGCTTATCTCGAAAAAACAGGAGTTATCCCATAGTCATTCACAAGCGGACACGGTTGACGCCAATGCAACGCGAAGCGGGAATAACTTTTCGTAGCCATCGATGACCTCTCCAAAGAGCTATTTGCAGATATTTTGCCGGATAAAACCCAGCATTCGGCGAAGAGGTTTTTAGATCAAGTAATTGACGAATGCGCATACAGTATTGAGCAGTTTTATACGGATAACGGCAAGGATTACAAAGGGGATCCCGAGCAACACGAGTTCATGAAGGCTTGACCCTACGGAGAAACCAATTGGTTATTTTTTCACCGATGAACTTTGAACAACGCTTGGTAAAATAGCATATAATAAAGATCGGTGACGAACGCCACCGATCTTCTATTTTTTGCCGAGAGCGGGACTTGAACCCGCACAGGCTTTACGCCCACATGGCCCTCAACCATGCGTGTCTGCCAATTCCACCACCTCGGCTGAGAAAACTTGTTATTGACCTACTCCGGGGGGCACATCCGAAGGGAATTCGCCCTCAACGGGAGCGGGTGTTGACGGCATCCCGCCGCCGGCCCTCTGCGCTTCCTTGGTAATAACGCTCTCCTGCCTTGTAGCCGAGGGCTTCGTTGTCACAAGGTTGATCGCGACGGTCAGGACGACGAATACGATTGCGAGGATGGTCGTGATCTTCATCAGGACATCGCCGGCACCGCGTCCGCCGAAAACCGAGCTGGTTCCGGTTGTGCCGCCCAATGCGCCCGCCAATCCACCGCCGCGTCCCGACTGGAGCAGGATGGATATAACAAGCGCGATCGCTACTAAAAGGTGTATCACAACAACGACATAGACCATTTTTCTACCGTTCTAAAATTTTTAAAGCTTCGTGTATGATTCCGCCGAAGCTATTCGAATCTAAACTCGCGCCGCCCACGAGGGCGCCGTCGATATCGGGTTTCTCAAGGATCTCGGCAATATTCTCCGGTTTGACGCTTCCGCCGTATAGAATCCGGCATTCCCCGCCTCTGCGGCCGTATCTCCGAATCATCCATTCGCGGATAAACCCGTGCGCCTCTTGAGCTTGCTTCGGCGTGGCAACTCGGCCGGTGCCGATCGCCCATACCGGCTCGTAGGCGATTACGAGGTTGCTCGGAAACTCGACCGTAACTCCATCGAGCGAGCCGGAAAGCTGGCTCGCAAGAACCTCGTTAGTCGCGTTTTCCTCGCGCTGTTCGAGCGTCTCTCCGATACAAAGAACCGGTGTAAGCCCCGACGAGAGCGCTTTTTTAACCTTGGCGCAGATAAACTCGTCGCTTTCCCCGAAGACATGTCGTCTTTCAGAGTGTCCTAAAATAACCATCTCGCCTCCGCTTGTCAATACCATTTTTACAGATATTTCTCCGGTGAAGGCTCCGGCTTCGGCGAAATGGATATTTTGCGCTCCGACGAGTATCGGGCTATGTTCTAAAATCGATGAGACGCGCTCGATATATGTCGCGGGCGGGAACACGGCGATATCGAGTTTTGCGGATGCGGAGGAGTATTCGCTGATCGAGGCGGCCAGCTCGACGGCCTCTTCGAGCGAGAGGTTCATCTTCCAATTGCCGGCTATTAGCATTCTGCGGGATTGGGCCAAGCTAACCCCTTTCGGTCAAGGCCTCGATTGCCGGCAGAGGCTTGCCTTCCAATACTTTGAGCGATGCACCTCCACCGGTCGAGACATGAGTCACTCGATTTTCGATGCCGAATTTTTTTGCCGCGGAGGCGGTATCGCCACCGCCCAAGACCACTGTCGCGCCGTTTTCGTGGCGCTCGGCAAGGGCCTTGAAAATCTCTCGCGTGCCATGCGAGAATTTATCTATCTCGTAAACGCCCAGAGGGCCGTTCATTATAATGGTTTGCGCGTTTTCCAATTGCTTCTTGAACCTCGTCACGGTGTCGGGGCCGATATCGGCGATAACCATATCGTCGGGAACGCCGTCGAAGGAAGCGACCTGTCTTTTACCCTCCGGCGCGATTCGATCGGTGACTATCGCGTCGATGGGGAGGAGAAGCTTGCCGGAGTTCTGTTCGAGTGAGCCGGATTTTTCAAGAATGCGCCTTGCGACATCGATTTGGTCGTGTTCGCACAGTGAAGCACCGGATTTGATCCCGAGGCTCTCGAAGAATGTGCATGCCATCGCGCCGCCGATGAGAATCTCGTCGCAGGAATCGAGCAGATAATTGACCATGCCAATTTTTGTCGAGACCTTTACTCCGCCGATGATTGCGACGAATGGGCGAAGCGGATTCTCAACCAATCCCGCCAGCATATTCATCTCGTGAAGGACGAGATAGCCGGCCGCCGCAAGGGGCACAAAGCCCGTCACTGCAACCATACTGGCATGTTTGCGGTGTGTTGTTCCGAAGGCGTCGTTGACATAGATATCCGCGTCGCCGGCGAGTTTCTTGGCGAACTCGGGGTCGTTGGCCTCCTCGCCGGGGTAAAATCGGAGGTTTTCGAGGAGAACAACATCGCCGGCGGTCATCGCCGCTCTAACCTTGCGAGCCTCCTCACCGATACAATCCCCCACGAATTTAACCTTGCGTCCTAAAAGCTCCTCGAGCCGGACTGCGCAGGGGCGAAGTGTGAACTCCAAGTTGCGCTCGCCTTCCGGCCTTCCGCAGTGGGAGATGAGAATAACCGCGCCGCCGCCGTCGAGAATCTTCCTCAATGTCGGAAGCGTCTCGCGGATCCGCTTGTCGTCCCTAATCGTGTCGCCCTCGAAGGGGACGTTGTAATCGACGCGCACGAGGACCTTTTTGCCCCTGAAGTCGAGCTCGTCGATTGTAAGCTTTGTCTTATAGGACATTTTTCCCTCCCCGCTATAGAGCCAACTTCATCATATCCACAACACGCGACGAGAATCCCCATTCGTTGTCATACCAAGACAAGACCTTGATCAGATTACCGCCCATAACACGCGTGTCTTCGGGCGAGAATATACTGCTGTGTGAATTCCCGATGATGTCGCTCGAGACGATCAGGTCGGTTGTGTATTGAAGAATTCCGGCGAGCGGCCCGGCGGCGTATTGCGCCATCTTGGCGTTGATCTCCTCGACCGAGGTGTTTTTCGCCAGCTCGCATGTCAAATCGACTAACGAACCGTCCGCGACGGGCACGCGAATCGCCATGCCGTCGAGCTTGCCCTTCAGCTCGGGGATTATTAGGCCGATTGCCTTTGCGGCGCCGGTCGAGGTCGGGATGATGTTCTGCGCGGCGGTGCGGGCGCGCCGAAGGTCTTTATGAGGCAGGTCGAGGATCTTCTGGTCGTTTGTGTAGGCGTGGACGGTGCTCATAAACCCGCGCACTATGCCGAACTCGTTATGCAAGACCATCGCGACGGGGGCGAGGCAGTTCGTCGTGCAACTTCCGATCGAGATGATGTTGTGCTTGGCCTTGTCGTAAAGCTTGTCGTTGACGCCGATGACAAAGTCGCCGTCGAGGGCGTCCTTGCCGGGCGCGGAGATGAGCACCTTTTTCGCGCCGGCGTCTATATGCCATTGGGCTTGTTCCTTTTTGCGGAAAACGCCTGTCGATTCGAGCACCATATCGACACCGGATGCCCCCCAAGGGATTGCCTTCGGGTCTTTTTCCGCCGTCACCGGAATGCGTTTCCCATCGACGACTATGGCGTTCTCTTCGGCGGAAACCGCGCGGTTCCAGACTCCGAAGGTGCTGTCGTATTTCAGCAGATGGGCCAAGGTTTTCGCGTCGGTGATGTCGTTGATATGGGCTATCTCGATGCCGCCCTTTTGGTAGGCGATCCTCATAACTTGCCGACCGATTCTTCCGAATCCATTAATTCCTATGCGCATAGTATCCTCCATTTAATAAGGTTATTAATAAATATAGCATAACTGTTTGCAATTCAAAGCATTATCTAAGACTATTCTATATCAGCACCGCAGAAGAACTCGTTATAATGCTTGAGAAAATAATCGTAGTCCATCCTGAAAAGCACCTTGTCGCCGACCCATTTCCGAAGCTCGATTGTGACATGCTCGTCGTCGCCGTTTTTCGTGGCGAAGCCCGTCAAATAGGCATCCGGGGCTATATTGGCCGGGATATATGTCTTCGATTTATGGCGATACGAGGCATAATCGTCGGGAAGGTTGTCGCTGTATCGTTGTTGAAAGACGACCTCCGGTTCTCGGTCTCGGTTGTCGAAGTAATCCTCCGGCCCTACGAGATAAACATCGTATCCGCATCTCGATGAGATAACCGCCAGCTCAGTGGTCGCCAGCCATGCGGGATCATCCTCGAGCAAGGCCTCGGCAATCCCGGTGACGATTTCCTTGAATACATCGCCGACCGAGCCGATCTCGACCTCCTCGGTTGCGGGATAAACCGCGAACACAGCTAACTTTTTGTAGGACTGAGGTTTATAGTCCTTTGGAACCTGCGAGCAAGACATCGCAAGGAGAAGCATCGCGGCGAGTATTAGAACAATGCATTTCTTCATGCTCGATTTCACTTTGAAAATAGGCCTAAAAGGTCGATCAGCTCGTCCGGGACGCGCTTAATTTCCTTGATCTCGTCGGTCATGGGGATTGGCTCGACCTTGAGGCCTCGAAGCGCGACCATCACGCCGGATTTACCCTCCGCTACGGCATCTGCGGCCGCGATTCCGAAGCGGGTCGAGATATATCTGTCGAAGGCGCTTGGGGCGCCGCCGCGTTGCAGATGTCCAAGAACGACATGTCGGCTTTCCCAGCCGGTATTTTCCTCGATCTCTTTCGAGAGGGCCTTTGCGATACCGCCGAGGCGTATATGTCCGAACTCGTCGCGCTCGGCCTGTTGAAGGAAGATCGAGCCGTCGAGGTCGTGTTTGACTTTGAGCTTGGCGCCCTCGCTGACCGCGACGATCGCGTATTCGCGCCCCGAGGCGCGAAGGGCCTTCAGCGGCTCGAAGACATCGGTCTCGATATCGAACGGCCTTTCGGGGATAAGGATGATATCCGCGGCGCCGGCGAGGCCGGCCTCTATCGTGATCCAACCGGCATGGCGGCCCATAAGCTCGACCACAAGCACGCGGTTGTGACTTCTCGCGGTTGTGACCAATCTGTCGATCGATTCCACCGCGATGTTGATTGCGGTGTCGAAGCCGAAGGTGAGGTCGGTTCCGCTGAGGTCGTTGTCGATTGTCTTCGGGACGCCGACCACCGCGAAACTCGAATCGGTTTGCCAAAGGCTGTAGGCCGCGCCGAGCGTGTCCTCGCCGCCAATCGCGATCAGGGCGTCGAGGCCCAGTTGGTGGAAGTTCTCGACTGCGAGCTTGGCGCTTTCCTCGCTCTTCGCGGGATTCGTGCGGCTTGTTCGGAGTATCGTTCCGCCGACTGCGAGTATATCTCGAACATTATCCCTCGAAAGGGGCATTGTGTCCTTTTCGAGCAGGCCTTTCCAGCCGAATTTTATGCCGACAAATTCGAGATCGTGCCTTTCGGAGCCTCTGAAGACAGCTCCTCTGATCACGCCGTTCAGACCGGGGCAATCGCCTCCGCCGGTCAGGATTCCGACCTTTTTAGACATATTGCTTTTCCTCCGTTTATTTCAATTGGCTAAGGTTTAACATAAAAATTATTGATCCTAAGTCAAGAGAAGAAATTTAGTTTGAAGAAGGCAAATGGTAAAAGGTGGAGGGTAAAATGTATATGGTAAAAGGTAAAGGGGGATTACACGAGGGCGTGTGGGAAACACTCGATGACGTTTGAAAATTACCTTTGTTTTTCGAAAGCTCTTCGAGGGGGAAAGAGTTGAATCGGCTGTCCTAAGAACCGTTGCTCCACCGCGCTCCACAGATGAGTATTTTCGCCCGCATAATATATTGCTATAAAAGAAGTTAAGGCTAAACCTCTGCGCAATTCTTTTAGCGGCGGCACTTAATATGTTTCAATAGAGATTAGTTGGTAACATTATGATTAATAAAGGGATAGAAAATTGTCACATATAAAGGCAACCTAAAAAGCGAACTAATGTTCGTATGGTGTTGATAAATAAGGAGATATTTAAAAAATTTAAAAATTTTACCTTGACAGAAAAAAGATCCAGATTTATAATTGGATTAGGTGGAGCCAAAACCCTATTTTGAGCTAAAAGTGGGAATGATGTTTTACGGAAGATTCGAACATAAAATCGACCCAAAAGGCAGACTGCAAATCCCTATCACTCTCAGACAGATAGAAAGGGACAAGATTTTCAGCAGTTTCATGCTCCTCAAGGGCTCGGGCGGCTGTCTCGCGCTCGTGCCGGTCGATGAATTCCACAGAAACGCCCGCGAGTTCACGCCCGAGTTGGGCGCGAAGGGGATTGTGGATTTCGCGAGAAGGCTTTATCCGAACGCCTTCGAGCTCCAACTCGATAATCAGGGGAGGATTTTGCTTCCCAAGAACCTGCGCGAGTTCGCGGGCATCGAGGATGATGTTTTGATTATCGGTCTCGGTTCATGGATAGAGCTTTGGAACGAGGAGCGTTACGATCGTGTCTGCGCCGAAAGCGAGATCGGATACGACGAGATCGCCGACCTCTTCTTCTCGAATTTGGGGCGCAAGAGATTAGATAAGAATAATGAATCGGCAAGTTAATTATCATCGCCCCGTTATGTGCGGGGAGGTTGTCGATTTTTTAGGACGCGTTTCCGGGGAAACAATAATCGATGCTACTTTGGGCGATGGCGGCCATGCCGAGGCCCTTCTCGAAGCAAGACAAGATATCGTTCTTTTAGGTATTGATCGCGACGCTCGTGCAATCGAGCGTTCCCGCGAAAGGCTCGCGCGATTCGGGGAGCGTTTTGTCGCAGTCGAGGGCGAATTCGCCGGAATAGGGGAGATTTTCTCGAATCTCAGCCTGCGACCTCCCTGCGGGATTCTGTTCGATCTCGGGGTAAGTAGCCGGCAGATAGACGATCCCGATTGCGGGTTCAGCTTTGGCGGCGAGGCGCGGCTCGATATGCGGATGGGCAATGCGGGTCGAAGCGCGGCAGATTTTCTTAACGGTGCGGACAGAGAAGCTATTTCACAAGTCTTGAGAGACTTCGGCGAGGTGCAGTCGGCGTGGAGAATCGCCGGCGCGATCGTCGAACGCAGGACGGCCGGGCCGCTCGAGACGGCGGCCGATCTTGTTGCGGCGGTGGCTAAGGTCGAGAATAACTACTCGAACGCCGACCTCGCAAGGGTTTTTCAAGCGATACGGATCTTTGTAAACGATGAACTCGAACAGCTCCGCTACGGTATTCGCGCGGCACTCGAATTACTAATCCCGGACGGCGTTATCGTCGTTATCAGCTATCATTCTCTCGAGGACCGAATCGTGAAGCAGTTCTTCGCGGAGGAGGAGAGAGGGTGTATTTGCCCGCCGGAGCTTCCAGTTTGCAGATGCGGCCATAAGCCGAGCCTGAAGCGGCTTGTCAAAAAACCGCTCAGACCCACGGAGGAGGAGATCGGAGTGAATCCGAGGGCGCGATCCGCGAAACTTAGAGCGGCGATGAAGCTTTGATAGTTTTAGGTTGGCAAGGAGGGGATTTTGAAAGAAAAGTTATTAATTTGCATGAAAAAGTTAAAAGTCCCGACGATTTGGGCCTTTTTCGTCGTTTTTGCTTTGGTTTTGGTCGCGCAAAGGGTTTATCTGATTCGCCTCGAGGAGAGGATGCTTGAAAACAACGAGTTCATTACCTCGCTCCGCGATCAGAACAACGAAATTGAGCGCGATATTGCAAGGATAGTCGAGACGAAGGAGCTCGAGAGAATTGCCTCAATGGATTTCGGTCTGCGCTCGGCCGCTTTAAATGAGGTCTTCGTTCTTGCCGAGCCGAGGGTGGGCGATGAAACGATCGAGGCCTTCTCCTTCAATGATTTTCTCGCGAAGGCTCGTCGCAGGATCGACGGCCTCGTTGTCGGAACTTTTAAATTCGATAACAAAGAGATTGGCGGTTCTTTATAGCCCACCATCTTCGTATTTGGGGGTCACATAGTGGTCGGTCGCCGCAACTTGGATAGATTGATTCTAACCGGAATAATCGGGTTAGCCGTCTGGACGATAATCGTCGGGCGGCTTTTCGCGGTTCAGGTTGTTGCCTCGAAGGAATGGGAAAGCAAGGCGCAAGAACAACATCGCAAGGTCGAAAGTATCAAATCGCTTCGCGGGGTTATATACGGCCGAGACGGCGAGGCCATGGCGAAAAACAGCGTCGCCCTCGATTTTTGGACGACTAAGCGCTCGATTCAAAATATCGAGCGGGTCGATTCGATTTTTGCCGATGTGCTCGGTTTCGATAGAGGTTATATCAAACGACGCGTTTCGAACTCGAAGGGCAACTGGTTGTATCTGGCGAGGCATGTCGATCTTTCCAACGGCCAAACCCTCAAGCAACTCGAGGCGGACAGTGTTTTCTCGATTCCGATCTATGACCGGATCTATCCCTATGGCCAGACCGCTGGGCAGATCCTCGGCTTTGTCGATATCGACGGCAAGGGCATGGAGGGGATCGAACTATTCTATAATAGTTATCTCGAGGGCGAGAACGGCGAGAGGTTCGTTATCGCGGACGCCGCCGGACGGCCCTACCGTGTCTATCAGCTCGGGGGCAAGCCCTCTATCCCCGGGGCGAGCGTTCACCTCACAATCGATCCCGACCTTCAGCAGATAGTCGAATCGGAGCTTGCCGCCGGAGTGGAGTCCTTCGGCGCGGATAACGGTATGGCGGTGTTTCTCAAGCCCTCCACCGGCGAAATTCTTGCGATGGCCTGCTACCCCGATTACGATCCTAATAACCCGGGCGGGTCGGATGCTTACTCGCGCAAGATCCGCCAGATCACCGATATCTACGAGCCGGGGAGCACCTTTAAGGCGATCACCTTTTCGGCTCTGATCGAGAACAAGGCCTTTTCGCTTGAAGAAACAGTCGATTGCGAGCAAGGCAAATGGGTTTTCTATCGCGACACTATCCACGACGCCGAAAGCCACGGTCTAATTACCGCGCGGCAAGTGCTTCAGCATAGCTCAAATATCGGAACAATAAAACTCGCGCAGAGGCTTTCACCGGAAATCCTATACAGCAATGCAAGATCCTTCGGATTCGGAAGCCCGACCGGCGTGGACCTTCCCGGAGAGGTGGTCGGAATGCTCCACCGCCCGGAGCTTTGGAGCCGTATGACTACTGCGGCCTTCCCGATGGGGCACGAGGTCGCGGTGACCGCGATGCAGATGGCCGCGGCCTATGCCGCGATCGCGAACCGCGGGGTTTTAATGCAACCCTATCTCGTGAAGAGTGTGATCGATCCCTCGGGAAGGACGATTCGCGAGCGGACACCGACAAAGGTGCGCCGAGTGCTCGACGAGGAGAACGCAGAGCTTCTGTGCACTCTACTGCAGGAGGTGGTCGATTCGGGAACCGGCGTGAAAGCGCAAATTGAAGGCCTGTCTGTTGCAGGCAAAACCGGAACCTCCCACAAGGTCAAAGAGACAGTCAGGGGATATGACGACAACAAGTATATCAGCTCCTTCGTGGGGTTCGCGCCGGTGGAGTCCCCGCAGATAGTGGGCG
The DNA here is from genome assembly GCA_002428525.1 of bacterium UBP14_UBA6098. Classification (GTDB taxonomy): domain Bacteria; phylum UBP14; class UBA6098; order UBA6098; family UBA6098; genus UBA6098. The sequence continues at coordinate 21,040 of DIWU01000026.1, read as the reverse complement.
TCGTCGTGATCGATAACCCCTCGAAAGGCCCGCACTGGGGTGGTTGGACCGGCGCACCCGTCTGGAAGAATATAGTCAATAAGGCCTTTGCGATGGGGATTATATCGCCGGAGATCGAGGTCAAGGCCCCGATAATTCCCGAATCGAACTTCGTGGTTGTGCCTGATGTTCGCCGCATGTCCGCCAGTCAAGCGATCGAAATATTGAATTTCAGGGGCCTTAAGCCCGATACTGCCGGCGGCGGTTATGTTATCGGCCAGTCGCCGCTTCCGGGACGTATGGTCGCCCCGCTCAGCGAGGTTAAACTTGTCCTGAAGCCCGCGGAGACGAAGGGCGGCGGACAGGTCGAGATCCCCGATGTTATCGGCATGCCCCTTCGAGACGCGATTCTCGAGATGGCTCAGGCGAATGTAAAATTCCGAATTGTCGGTTCCGGAACGGTTATTCAACAAGACCCTAAACCGGGTAACCTTATAGATAGAAACGATTTATGTCTTCTGAAATGCGAAATAGAGAAGTCCCTCTCGGCCAGATAGTCGAGGCTATCGGCGGCGAGGCCTCCTTCGACCCGAGCGGCTTGAAGGTTTTGGCACTTACCGCCGATTCAAGGGCTGTTAAGCGCGGTGATTTGTTCTTCGCGCTTATCGGTGAAACGGTCGATGGGCATTTCTATGTCCCGCAAGCCCTCGAGCGCGGCGCGGTGGCGGTGGTAGTCGAACGAGGGCTGGATCCCGACGCGCGGATTATCTGTGTTCCCGACACAAAGATCGCGCTCGCCGAAGCCGCCCGCGAATTCTACGGCAACCCTCAAGATAAGCTCGATATAGTCGGGATAACCGGGACTAACGGAAAATCGACCACGACCTATATGATCCAGAGGATTGCCGAGGTCTGCGGAAAAAGCTTCGGGACTATTGGAACCTTGGGCTACTCCTACGGCGACAAGGCCTGTTCGTTGGCCTTTACCACTCCGGACTCGATCAAGCTCTTCGAGATCATCGCCGAGATGGCCGAGGCCGGCACGGACGGCCTCGCGATGGAGGTTTCGAGCCACGGTATCGTGCAACAGCGGTGTCACGGCCTCGTCTTTTCGGTTGTGGGTTTCACAAACCTCACGCAGGATCATCTCGATTATCATAGGGATATGAACAGCTATTTCGAGATCAAGAGCCGGATCTTCGAGGGGGCCGAGCCGAATTCGGCGAGTGTGATAAATATCGACGACCGCTACGGCGAGAAGCTCGCCGCGATCACGAGAAGCAAGAGGATCTCGACCTACGCGATAAACAGCCCGGCCGACCTTCGCGCCTCGGAGATAGAATGTTCGGCCGATAGGACTAAATTCCTTTTAACCTCTCCTTTTGGGCAGGCCGTGGTTTCGATGGGAATTCCGGGGTTTTTCAATATCTACAACGCGCTCTGTGCGGCCGGAGTAGGACTTTCGATGGGATGGCCGCTGGAGGGAATCGCGAGGGGGCTGGAGGATTTCAAGGGGATTGCCGGACGGCTTCAGCGAGTCGAAGGTGAACAGTCTTTCTCGATCTATGTCGATTACTCGCATACCCCCGACGCGCTCGAGCGCGCGATCGAATCGTGTAGATATATCGCGAAAAAGAGGGTGATAACGGTTTTCGGTGCCGGCGGCGATCGCGACAGGGACAAGCGCCCGAAGATGGGTCGCGTCGCCGGAAGCCTCTCGGATATTGTGATTTTAACGAGCGATAATCCGCGAAGCGAAAAACCGGAGGATATCCTCGACCAAATAGAGCGCGGTGTTCCGCCCTCAGCGGAGAAATATCGCATCTCGGATCGCCGCGAAGCGATACGCTTCGCGCTGTCATCGGCGGAAGAGGGCGATGTCGTGCTTATCGCCGGCAAGGGGCACGAGGATTATCAGATTATTGGAAAAACCAAGAGGCATTTCAACGACCGCGAGGTCGCCGAGCAGTGGTTAGTCGAGTTTGGATATCGGAGTGGGATTGAAGGTTAAGAGCTTACAAGAAGTTACGAAAATCCTCGGCGGTCGGCTGACCGACGAGGGCCGCGGCGATCTCAAAATCGACCGCATTGTTGTCGATAGCAGAGAGATTGTCGGCGGCGAGATGTTCTTCGCCCTCGAATCCGCTCGCGACGGCCACGACTTCGTTCAAGATGCGGCAAATCGCGGGGCCTCGGCCGCTGTAGTTTCGCGCCCGATTCAGAGCGCAATTCCCGAGATAGTCGTCGAGGACACGCTCGATGCGCTCGGGGCCTTAGCGGCGCAATGCCGGACCGAGACCGAGGCCTCGGTGGTGGCAGTTTCGGGAAGCCTCGGCAAGACGACCACGCGCGAGCTTACCGCGCATTGCCTCTCCGCGAGATTCGCGGTCGCGCGGTCGAAAAAGAACTATAACAATCTAATCGGTCTGCCGCTTTCGATCTTCGAGATCGAACCCTCGCACGAAATCGCCATACTCGAACTCGGGATCAACTGCCCCGGCGAGATGCAACGTCTCGGCGAGATCGCCCGACCGGATCATGCGATAATCACGAATATCGCGCCGGTGCATATCGAGGGATTGGGTTCGCTCGACGAGATCGCGCGGGAGAAGCTATCGTTGTTGAGTTTCCTGCGCGAGGGCGGAAAGGCCTTCCTTTGCGCCGACGATTTTCGCCTGATGGCGCAGGAAGCTATTCCCACGGACAGATTGCGAACCTTCGGTTTCTCCACAAAGGCCGATTTTCGGATCTCGAACTGCGCCACCGAGGAGGGCGGTTTTACGGGTTTCGATATCAACCGCAGGAGGTTCCATTCGAGGCTCTATGGCCGCGGTATCGCCTATTCGGCGGCCTGCGCGCTCGCCGTCGCAACGGAATTCGGGATTCCCGAGGGGGAGGTCGCCGAGCGCGTCGCCGAATTCGAGGGTGTGCCGGGGCGGATGTCGGTTCGCAGGCTCGAGGATTTTATGCTGATCGAGGATTGCTACAACGCAAGCCCTATCGCGGTGAAGCAGGCTTTGCAGGTTTTATCGGAATTCCCGGGGCGGCGGAAGATTGCGGTTTTGGGCGATATGCTCGAATTGGGCAACGAATCCCGGCGGTTCCATGAGGAGATAGGCGCGCTCGCCGGCGGTTACGGCTTCGACTTCGTCCTGTTCTTCGGCGAGATGATGAGCGCCGCGCTCGAGCCTGCAAGGGCGTTGAGTGTGAATAAAGATAAAATATTATATACCAATGACTTCGATGAGTTAGTCCATATTTTGAGAAGGGTTTTACAAAAGGACGATGTGTTGCTCCTCAAAGCGAGCAGAGCGCTTTCTTTAGAGAGAGTAATCCCCGAATTGGAGGGCTCGAAATGCGGCGGCTGATTCTTGCGGCCATCGGCCTGATTGCCTTTGCAACGGTAGTTTACGCTATCGGTTTGAGGATACAGGTTTCCTTCAGCGGCGTAAGGGGTTATCTCGATCCAAAGTTCGTCGAGGGCAGGTTCTATAAAAGGCCGATTCATCCGGGGTTTATAACCCAAAGATTCCCGGCTCCGATAAGCCGAATCGCGATTAGCAAAGGTAGGCATAGCAAAGGGCTTCCGAGCGCGATAGAGATCGAGGAAAAGTAATGCTGTTCAACCTTTTATATCCGCTCGCCGAGAACTCGATAGTATTTAACCTATTGAGGTATATCACATTCCGCGTTGCGGCCTCCACCGCGACCAGCCTCGCGATCTGCTTCATAATCGGGCCGTGGATAATCAAGCTACTCAGCAGAAGGCATATCGGCGATCCGGTTCGCGAGGACAGCCCCGAACATCACCAATCGAAGAAGGGCACGCCGAGTATGGGCGGGATCATCATAGTCGTGGCCTTCACAATCTCGACTCTGCTTTGGGCCGACCTTAGAAATATGTATGTCTGGCTCGCGTTGGCGGGAACATTTTTGAGCGCGGTTATGGGCTTCTGGGACGATTATCTCAAGATCGTGAAGGGCCATCGCAAGGGCATGCTCTCGCGGGATAAGTTTGCGGCGCAGGTCTTACTCGGGCTTGTGATCGGGGCGATTTTTTATTTCAACCCGCCGATCGAGTCGCTGAGAACGATCACCGAGGTGCCGTTTATAAAGAATATCCGCATCGATTTCGGCATGTTCTATATCTTCTGGATTGCTTTCGTGATTACGAGCAGTTCCAACGCGATCAACCTCACCGACGGCCTCGACGGCCTCGCGGTGGGCCTTTCGGGGATTGTCGCGGCCTTCTTCACGATGACGGCCTATATAGTAGGAAGGGTCGATTTCAGCAATTACCTGAATCTGCTCTATCTCCCCGGTGCCGGCGAGCTTGCGGTTTTCGCCGGCGCTATAGCCGGCGCGTGTTTGGGTTTTTTATGGTTCAATTCTCATCCGGCGCAGGTGATTATGGGCGACACCGGCGCGCTCGCCTTGGGCGCGGCCTTCGGGACGATAGCGATCCTCCTGAAAAAGGAATTCTTACTCCTGATCGTCGGCGGGGTCTTTGTGATGGAGACTCTAAGCGTGATAATTCAGGTCGCGAGCTTTAAAAGCACAGGCAAGCGGGTTTTTAAAATGGCCCCGATACACCATCATTTCGAGCTTTGCGGATGGCCGGAAACGCGTGTCGTCGCGCGCTTTTGGATTATCGGGATAATCTGCGCCCTCGTCGGGTTGGCAACATTTAAGATAAGGTAAGTATGGACTACTCCGGAAAAAGGGTTTCGATCATCGGGCTCGGCAGAAGCGGCTACTGTGCCGCTAAGATGCTTATGGATCTTGGGGCGTTCGTTTTTGTCAGTGACAGCGGCTATTCGCCTGAGCTGGAGGCGAAGGCGGACGAGCTTCGGAACGCCGGCGCTTCGGTGGAACTCGGCGCGCACACCGACACGGTTTATCGCATCGCCGACGAGATTGTGGTCTCTCCGGGAGTGCCCGCAAATTTGGGAATATTGCGCGAGGCGGAGAGGGCGAGGCCGTATCTTTCGATCATTCCGGAGATCGAGTTGGGCTTTCGTGTCACGAAGGGCAAGATCGTCGGGATCACCGGAAGCAACGGGAAATCCACGACTGTCAGCCTGCTCGGCGAGATATTCAAGGCCGCAGGTAGGGATTACAATGTCGTCGGCAATATCGGCAGGCCGCTTTGCGATGTCGCGCTCTCCGCGACGCCGGACACGATACACTGCGTCGAGTTGTCGAGTTTTCAGCTCGAGAAGATACTCGATTTCAGGCCCCATGTCGCCTGTATATTGAATCTGAGCGCCGATCATCTGGATCGCCACGAGACCGAGATGAAATACTTCGAGGCGAAGGAGCGTATCTTTGCGAACCAAACTGCCGCGGATTACAGCGTGCTCTCGATGGACGACCCCAAGGTTGCTATGTTGGCCTCGAAGGTTTATGGAAGGGTTATCTTGTTTGGCAATAATGATTTAGGCGTCACCGGTTGTTTTGTGCGCAATGGAAAGTTGACGATGAAGGACCTCTCGGGGAATATCATAGAGCTTGTCGATTCAAAGGAGTTGGGTATCCCGGGGCCGCATAATGTCTCGAACGCCTGCGCGGCGGTGGCCTGCGCACTGCCATTCGAGGTGTCGCCCGAGGCCTGCAGAACGGCCCTTCACGGCTTCACCGGCCTCGAACACCGAATGGAGAAGGTCGGCGAATCGAGGGGCGTGCTTTTTGTCAACGATTCCAAGGCGACGAATATCGATTCGCTTGTGGTCGCCCTCAAAAGCTACTCGGACAATATAATCCTGATTGCCGGCGGCTACGACAAGGGCGCGGATTTCAGCGAGGTTCGGGAGCTTGTTGCCGAGCGCGTCAAGGCGGCCGTCCTAATTGGTGTCACCGCCGACAAGATCGAGGCCGCTTGGGCCGGCGCAACCAAGACTATTAGAGCCAGTTCGCTCGAAGAGGCTGTGAATATCGCCGCGCTCAATGCCGGCAAAGGCGATGTTGTCCTGCTGTCGCCGGGTTGCGCCAGCTATGACATGTTCAAGAATTTCGAGGACAGAGGCCGGCAGTTTGTTCAAATCGTTCAGAGGCTTATTTCAGTAAAATGACCCAAAGATACGACAAAGTTTTACTTATCGTTGTGATGGTGCTCGTTTCGTTGGGTGTCGTGATGGTCTTCTCCGCAACGAGCATCATGTGCGAGAAAACCGAGAAGATCGGCGACGCTTACTACTATCTGAAAAAGGAGCTGTTCCGCGCGGCGGTGGGTGCGCTCGCGATGATGGTTGCCTTCAAGATCGATTACAGAAAATACAAGAGGTTTTCCGGTTTAATCATTGGGATAGCCGGAGTGCTCATAGCCGGAACCGCGATCCCAGCGCTCGCCGGCGATGCTGTCAAGGGCGCGACGAGGTGGATTCGTTTGGGTGAGCAGAGCTTGCAACCGTCGGAGTTCGTCAAGGTCGCGATCGTGCTTTTCCTTGCCGAATACCTCTCGAGGAAGGCCGAGAAGCTCGACGATTTCAAGAACAGCTTCGCGCCGGCGGTGGCAGTTATCGGCGCGTTCGTCGTTTTCATCGCGCTTCAGCCGAACTACGGCATGGCGATCTCGATCACCATCGTCTCGACGATTATGCTATTCGTCGCGGGGGTTCCAATGAGGTTTCTCGCCTATATCGGCGCGCCCGGGGCGGTGCTTCTCGGGTTCGGGGTGATGCATTCCGACCACGCCCGCACGCGAATCCTCACCTTCCTTCAGGGCGGAGATCCCCTCGGGTCGGGCTTCCAGATCAACCAATCGCTTATCGCGCTCGGCACCGGCGGGCTTGTCGGCAAGGGGCTGGGCAACGGCGTCCAAAAGCTGTTCTATGTCCCGGAGATACACACGGATTTCATCTTCGCGGTGATCGGGGAGGAGTTCGGATTTCTGGGGACGATCGCGGTGATGTCGCTATTTCTCATATTCTGTTGGAGGGGCTTGAAAATCGCGATGCGCGCGCCGGACAGGTTCGGTTGCAATCTCGCGATCGGCCTCACCTCGATGATCTTTGTCTATGCCGCTCTGAATGTCGGCGTAGTTTTGAAACTCCTTCCGACGACTGGTATTCCGCTTCCCTTCATCAGTTACGGCGGCTCGGCGTTGGTTGTGACGATGGCGTCTTGCGGAGTATTGTTGAATATTTCTTCACACGCGACTAAATCCCTTGAAGCCGAGATTTTGCTCGGAGAAGAGTATGCTATTGGGGGCACGAATGCGAATAATGCTCGCAGGCGGTGGAACCGGAGGACATTTGATCCCGGCTTTGAATATAGCTCGGGAACTCAGGTCCCGCCATCCGGGAATTGAGGTGATCTTCATCGGCACGCAACGCGGGCTCGAGAGCGATCTTGTGCCCCGCGAGGGCTTCGAACTCGCCTTCGTTCCGGTTGTTCCCCTTTCGAGGAGGCCCTCCACGAGCTGGTTCAGGTTCCCCTTCGCCCTGCTGAAATCGATAGCTACGACGATGAGAATTATTAGGAAGAGAAAGATCGATATTGTTGTTGCCACCGGCGGTTATGCCTCCGGCCCGGCGATTATCGCCTCGTGGCTTTCGCGCAGGCCGCTTGTTCTTTGCGAACAGAACAGCTATCCCGGGATCACGAGCCGGGTGGGGAGTATTTTCGCGAGTGTGGTTTGTTCCGGTCTTCCGGGCGCGAGGGATTATCTCTGTAAAAGATCGCAGCTGATAGAGACGGGCAACCCGATCGATATAATCTGCACCTCGAGAACCCGCGAACAGGTTATTGCCGGATTCAATCTCGATCCGGCCAAGAGGCTCCTCTTGGTGACCGGCGGATCGCAAGGCTCCGCGAAGATCAACGGCGCGATCCTCGAACTTATTAAAAATAACGGTTTGCCCGAGGGGTGGTCACTTCTTTGGCAAACCGGCAAGGATAAATACTACCCTGTTCTCTCTCAGACCGAGGGAATGCACAAGGATGTCACGATCGTGCCCTTCATTTCGCCGCTGTGCGAGGCCTATTTGGCCTGCGACGCGATCATCTGCCGTTGCGGCGCCCTGACATTGAGCGAGATCTCCTACTACGGCATTCCGGCGATATTGATCCCGTATCCCTTCGCCGCGGGGGACCATCAGAGAAAGAACGCGGAGACCTTTGCCGGCGAGGGGGCCGCGGTTGTCCTCGACGACGCCGAACTGACAGGATCGAAGCTGTCGCAAGCTCTCGGCGGAATTATATGCGACGAGGCTTTGCGCCTCGAGATGTCCTCAAAAATGAGAAAACTCGGACGCCCGGACGCCACGAGGGATATCGCCGATATAATCGAAAAAACAGCTAAAAAACAGGGGAAGGTCGAGTGAGCCTTTTTCATAAAATAAAGCGGCTTCATTTCGTCGGGATCGGCGGAAGCGGGATGTCGGGAATCGCGGAGGTGCTCCTGAACCTCGGATATGCGGTCTCCGGCTCCGATATGGTCTCGAACGATGTCACCGACAACCTCGTCGAGCGCGGTGCTGTATTTTTCAAAGGCCATTATGCGAAGAATATCGGCGATGTCGATGTTGTGGTTTATTCGAGCGCGGTTCGGCAGGACAATGTCGAGCTCGTGGCGGCGAGGGACCGCGGAATAACGGTGATCCCACGCGCGGAGATGCTTGCGGAGCTTATGCGCATGAAGTTCGGAATCGCTATCGCGGGGACGCACGGCAAATCGACGACCACAAGCCTGACCGGCGATGTCCTCTCGGCGGGGGATTTCGACCCGACGATCATCGTCGGCGGGAAGGTGACGAATCTCGGGGCGAATGTCCGCGTCGGCACCTCGGAATACCTCGTCGCAGAGGCCGACGAGTTCGACAGGAGCTTCCTCAAGCTGATGCCGACTATCGCGGTCGTCACGACGCTCGAGGCCGAGCATATGGAGTGCTACACCGACATGGAAGACCTGCGCGGAGCGTTTCTCGAGTTCATGAATAAGGTTCCGTTCTACGGCGCGGTGATACTCTGTCTCGACGAGGCCTCGCTACAGGAACTTCTGCCCTCGATAAACCGCAGAGTTATTACCTACGGTCTTTCGACGCAGAGCGATCTCCGCGCGACCAGAATTCGCTTCGAGGCCGATTGTTGCACCTTCGAGGTGATCTCGCGCGGGCAGAGCTACGGCGAGATCGAGATGAAACTCCTCGGGCTTCATAATGTTCGCAATACACTTGCCGCGATCGCGGTCGGTCTTGAGCTTGGGATGGATTTTCCAAGTATCAAAAAAGGCGTCGAGAACTTCCGCGGAGTGCACAGGCGCTTCGAGATAATCGGCAAAGCGGAGGATATAATTGTAGTGGACGATTTCGGCCATCATCCGACGGAGATACGGACGACGCTTCAGGGCGCGAAACTCGGCTATGACAGGCGCGTTATCGCGGTCTTTCAACCGCACCTATACTCGCGGACAAAGAACTTCGCGGGCGATTTCGGGCAGGCATTTTTACACTCGGATGTGCTCATCGTCACGGGTATCTACCCCTCGCGCGAGGACCCCATCCCCGGCGTGACGGCCGAATTGGTTTACCGCGCGGCGAAGGACTACGGCCATCGCGAGGTGTATTTCGTGCCGGAGAAGGACGAGATACCCGAGAAGCTGATGTCCATAGTCAAGCCGGGCGATCTGGTAATATCCTTCGGCGCAGGCGATGTTTGGAAATCGACTAAGGCGTTTTATGAGATCCTTTGTCAAAGGGGTTTAAAGAGGGCATGAGAGTTTCGAGGCAAATAGAGCTTGCATTTGCCGAAAGGAATATCGCCTTCGAGCGGGATATTCCGCTTTCGAGGATGACGAGCTATGGTATCGGCGGCCCTGCCGATCTGCTCGCGATGCCCGATACACCCGAGAAAACGGCCTTTGCCCTGAGAATCCTTGCGGAAAACTCGGTGCAGGTCTTCGCGATTGGCAAAGGCACGAATCTCCTCGTCGCGGACAGTGGTTTTTGCGGTGCGATAATCCAGATCGGCAATAAGGAGATAACACCCTTGGAGCAAGGGCGCTGGGAGGTTGGCGCCTTGGCCGGCCTCGATTCGGTTGTCGAGTGCACAATAGCAGAGGGTTTGGCGGATGCGGTCGGTTTGGCCGGAATCCCGGGAAGTATTGGCGGCGGCCTCGCGATGAACGCCGGGGCTTGGGGTTATACGGTCGGCTCGCTGGCGGCCTCTATTTGCGCCTTCGACCTCGAGGGCGAAGAGCTTGCGGTCGATGTTGCGAGCGCGTTCGAGTATAGGTGTTTCGCCCTGAGGGGCAAGGCGGCGATTTTCTCGGCGGTTATTTCGCTCGAGAAGAGGGCCGATCCTGTCGAATGTGCGAAAAGGGTCGATGATATCAGGCGAAAGAGGGCGGAATCGCAACCTCTGAGGATGCGTTCGGCGGGCTGTGTTTTCAAGAACCCCGAGGGCGACCACGCCGGTAGGCTGATCGACGAGGCTGGATTGAAGGGGCTTTCGGTCGGCGGGGCCTCGGTCAGCGATATTCACGCGAATTTCATCGTCACGAGAGAGGGCGCGACCGCCTCGGATGTGCTTAGCTTGGTTGAAATGATTCGCGAGCGTGTTCGCGCGGCCTTTGCTGTAGAGCTCGAGCTCGAGGTAATGAAACTGGGATTCGGGAAAGAATGAAAAAGGCTCTTAAAAGGGTTTTGAAGATAGTTCTTCCGGGGATCTTGATCGTCGGGGCGGCGTTTGTCGCGCTACACGAGGATTTCTATATCAGTGAGATCACGATTATGGGCAACGACAAGGTTACAAATGAGGAGATACTTAGGATGTTGCCGTTCGGCGGCGGCGAGCATCTTTTCGCTATACCCTTGAGAAGCGCGGAGAGGATTATTTCCTCCGATCCGCGTATCGCTTGGACGGAGATACAAAGGCGTTTTGGCGGCAAGGTTGTTATTCTGGTTCGCGAGGAGCATCCCGCCCTGCTATTCGTTGCCGACAGGCTCTGGGGCTTGACCGAAAAGGGTATAGTGATCCCCTTCGACGAGCCTTTCCAAATCCCGAACCTGATCGTCCTCTCCTGCACGAACCTCGAGGTCGCGGTGTCGCCGTATAGGGCCGTCGAGGAACCGCGTGTCGCCACCGGCCTCGAGTTCTTCCGCGAGATTCGCGAAAAAGCGCCGCAATTTTTAGATCGAATAAGCGAGATTCATGTCGCGGAGAACGATGAAGTAACCGCGATTCTCACCGGAGACGGCCTCGCGGTCGAGTTCGGCAGAGGCGATTCGGAACGGAAATTCATGCGGCTCGCCGCGATACTCGACAATATGGGCGCGAACAGGGCGTCGGCCGTTAAGATTGACCTGAGATATTCAGACCAAGCGGTCGTTCAACTTGATCATGGAACGAAAAAGAAAGTCTGGGGCTGATCATGCAAGAAATATATGTCGGCTTGGATATCGGTAGCAATACTACAAAAGTGGCGATCGCGGAGGAAAGGCTCGGCTCCGAGATGGTTTTGCTCGGAATCGGCGAGGCCCGCTCCGAGGGGGTTATTCGCGGCAATATCGTGAATTCCGACAAAGCACAAAAGGCTGTCGTAGCCGCGCTCACGGACGCCGAGAAGATGGCGGACATCGAGGTCAAGGAGGCCTTCATCGCGGTGGGCGGCGACAGACTGAGGACCTTCGCGAGCAGGGGGATCACCGCGATCCCGAAAGACAAGGATGTCATCTCCTCAACCGATGTCGCGGAGGTTTTGCAGGCCTCGAGGGCAATCGTTATCCCACCCGAGGCGGCGATCGTTGACTCGGTTGTCCGCGAGTTCGTCGTGGACGGCCAAGGGGGGATCAGCGACCCGGTGGGAATGAACGGCATCCGCATGGAGGCCGATGTCGGACTGCTGATGGTTCCGAGGAGCGTGCTTCAGAACCTCGACCGGACGGCCGAGCGCGCGGGGATTATCCCCGACGGCCAAGCCGCCGGTATTCACGGTGAGGGATTGGCGACGCTCACCCCCGACGAGGCCGAGATCGGTGTCGCGCTGATCGATATCGGTTGCGGAACGACCGAGATCGGGATCTTCTCGCGCGGGACATTGGTTTGGGCTTACAGCTTCGGTTATGCCGGCGAGTCGGTCACGAAAGACCTCACTGTTGGCCTCTCCCTGCCCTTCGATTCCGCGGAACAGCTCAAGCTCGACTTCGGTTGTGCTTTAGAGAAATCGGTCGAAGACAACGAGATGATCAGCATCCCCGGAATCGGCGGAAGGGCCGCGCGGTCGGTCGAGCGCAAGTTTCTCGCGCAGATAATGGAGCCGAGGCTCGAGGAGATTCTTATTTTATGCAAGGACTCGATCTCCGAGGCCGGCCTGTCTAACAAGCTTTCCGCGGGCGTCGTTATCTCCGGCGGAACCTCGCTCACGAGGGATATAGTCAGGTTGGCCGAGAAGGTTTTCGAGATGCCGGTTCGAACCGGAGCGCCCTCGCTCGCCGGCGATGTTTCCGATCTGGCCAGATCGCCGCAGTTCTCGGCGGTGATCGGGGCGGTGCTTTGCGCCTCGGACAGAAGGCACAGGATCGAACTCATGGAGGATAAGAAGGGGCTTTTTGCCAAGCTTCGCAAATGGTTCGTGAAGCGTATATAGCAAATTATCTTTTTTAAACAGGAACCGTCACCATAGGAGGTGCAAGGTGGTATTTGAACTCGAGAGAAACGAAGAGATCGCCGGACCGGCCAAGATCAAGGTCGTCGGTATCGGCGGGGCCGGCGGCAACGCCGTCGAGCGGATGATCTCCGCCGGACTTAGGGGCGTGGAATTCATCTATGTCAACACGGATCAGCAAGCGCTGACGCGCAGTAGCGCGGCGCAGAAGATCTCCATCGGAACGAGGATAACCAAGGGCCTCGGCGCCGGCGGGAATCCCGAGGTCGGACGAAAGGCCGCAGAGGAAGACCGCGATCAGCTCCTCACGGCGCTCTCCGGCTCCGATATGGTTTTCATCACGGCCGGAATGGGCGGCGGAACAGGAACCGGTGCGGCGAGCGTCGTGGCCGAGATCTGCTCGAAAGAGATCGGCGCCCTCACCGTCGCGGTGCTCTCCAAGCCCTTCGATTTCGAGGGAAGAAAGCGCGCCCAGAACGCCGAGGGCGGAATCGATTCCCTGAAGGATCACGTCGATACGCTCATCGTGATCCCCAACCAGAGGCTTCTTAGCGTGGTCGAAAAGAACACGCCGCTCGTCGAGGCCTTCTCGATCGCGGACGAGATCCTGCATCATGCGACCCGCGGGATCAGCGACCTCATCACGATCCACGGTATGGTCAACCTCGACTTCGCCGATGTTCGCTCGGTGCTGTCCGGCATGGGCGGCGACGCCCTGATGGGCACCGGTATTGCCTCCGGCGAGAACCGCGCCCTCGAGGCCGCGAGAGGGGCTATTTCAAGTAGCCTGCTCGAGGATATGTCGATCGAGGGGGCAAAGGGCGTGTTGATCAATGTCACCGGAAGCCCCGATATGTCACTGTCCGAGGTCAACGAGGCGGCGACGCTTATCTCGGAGGCCGCCGGCGCCGAAGCGAATATCATCTTCGGTGCGGTAGTCGATCCGGAGATCAAGGACGAGATGCGCGTCACTGTGATCGCGGCGGGATTCAACCGCTCGAGCAGAAGGACGAGAGCCTTCGACAGCGCACGTGCGAGCAAGCCGGCCAGCGATATCTTCGCGACGAGTATCCCCACCGTCGAGCGGGAGCATGTGATCCCGAAGGTGGCTCCGACCTTTACACCACCGAAGTTCGACGATCTCGATCTTCGCCAAGAGCCGACGAACGAGAGGTTCGACTTCGAGCGCGAGCCGGAGCCCGAAACGGCGGCGGTTATTATCGAAGAACGCCCGAAGGTCAACTCGTTCGCGCCGGACGATTTCGAGGTTCCGGCTTTTATGAGAAGAAGAAAATAATCGGGCGAAAGCCCATTATTGTATGTCGGGGCGGCGCTCGCCGACCCCGGTCTAACACCCTCCTTATCTATCTCACCTACGCGACCCCCGCGGCCTCTCTCCCCCAGGAGAGGCCGCACTTTTTTGTCCATGCTCCATCGAGATAGAAAGCGCTTGCCAAAACTCAAGAATGATGTATAATAATCAAATCAGACGGCGTTTTAAAGCCCTGCGCAATCTTTTCAAAGGCTGTATCGATGATAGAGAGCAAGAAGATCGGTGTTTTTAAGATAATCGTCGCGGTCGCGGCGGCATTATACGGCGTGGCGGAGGCCTTCATCGGCCTTCGCTTTCTCGCGCTCCCGAAGGTTCTGACCGGCCTCGGTTTTCCCTATAGCCAGATCGCTCAGATGCCGCAGTTCATCCGGCCGGTGAATATTATCGGCTCGGCGCTACTTATCATTTCGGTAATATTTCTCGCATCGGCTGTTTTGTTGATACTAAAGGGCAGAATCGGCAGAATACTCCTGCTCGTCGCCTCGTTTGCGCAGGTTGTTTTTCTCGCCGCGCTCATATTCTTCTACATCACGAAGGTCATCCCTCTGGCCGGCGAGGTCGCGATGTTGTTCGGCGTCGCAAATACTCCGTGGTATCTCGCCCCGGTGACTATAATCATACTCGGAGAGGCGATTGCGCTGATCCCCGAGGCCTTCGTCGTCGTTTCGCTGTTAAAGCGAACAAGGTGGCATCTCGCCTGATTCGGCCTAAACGAGCTTGCCGAGGCATCGGTTTTGCGTATATTATTTCTTTGCGGTTTTCCCATTGATGCGGGCAAAGAATAGCACGGTTGATTATGTCCTATCTTCTTGAATTATCTGAGGTTAGCTTTTCATACAACGGTTCGGTGAAACCTATACTTCACGGCCTCGATCTTAAAGTGAGAGGCGGCGAGTCGATAGCCATCCTCGGGGCCAACGGCGCCGGCAAGACTACCCTCGCAATGATTATCGCCGGGGTGCTCAAGCCCGACTCCGGAAAGGTTATTTATTGCGGCGCAAATATCTTCGATGAGGCCTATCGCGCGAAAGCGGGGGAGGTCGGCCTTATGTTTCAAGACCCCGCGGACGGTATCCTCGCGACAACGGTCGAGCGCGAGATAGCCTTCACACCCGAGAACGCACAGCTCCCCGCCGAGAGGATTCGCGCTATCGTTGACGGCCTCGCGCGAGATTTCGATCTGCTCGGCGACCTCCGTAAAAATATCGACGAGCTTTCGGGCGGATCTATCGAGCGGTGCGCGCTGGCCGCATCGATGGCGGCCGATCCGAGGCTTCTCATCCTCGACGAGCCGGACGCCTTCCTCGATGTCGAGGGCAAGCGCTTGTTTTGGGAGAAGATCGACGGCCTGAAAAGGGCTGGAACAGCGATAATATATATTACCCAATCGGTGGAGAGCGCGGGGAAATGTGACGATATGCTCATCCTCGAAGGCGGCTCGCTTCGGCGGGAGAGGCCGGAGGCTTTGCCGATAGAGCCGATTCGCCATGAAAACCCTAAGACCGACGAATTCTTCGAGCTGAGGGGAATCTACTTCAGCTTCGACTCGAAGAGGATATTGGCCGGAATTAACCTTAAGGTTCGAAGGGGCGAGCGGATAGCGATTTTCGGGCCGAACGGCTCGGGAAAAACCACACTGGCGAGGGTGTTTGCAGGGTTGTATCGGCCGGATACGGGGGAGATCGCTTTTGCGGGCGAAGCTCTTGGCGCTTCAAAGATGCGAATTGCGGTCAGTTTTCAGTTTCCGGCGAAGCAACTTTTCGCGGAGACTGTTCTCGAGGATGTCGCCTTCGGCCCGCGGAACCTCGGTTTGGAGAATCCGCTCGCCAGCGCGAGGGAGGCGCTTTCTTCGGTCGGCCTTGGCGAGGAATTTTATCAGCGCTCGCCCTTCAAGCTCTCAGACGGCCAACAGCGCTGGGTCGGGATTGCCGGTGTTCTCGCGATGAAGCCCGACTTCATCCTTTTCGACGAGCCGACGGCCTCGCTCGATTCTGCCGGAAAGCGCCGATTCCGCGATATTATCGAGGCGCTGTCGCGGGATGGGGTGACTGTCGCGATTATCACCCACGATTTCGACTTCGCGGTTAAATGCGCACAAAGGGCTGTCTTCATGGAATCCGGCCGAATTGCTCGAGAGATCGAATGCGATCCTCTATCGATCGAGCAGGCCTATCTCGAATCGAGGTCGCGATGAAAAGGCTGATAATAATCCTCGCGGCTATCGCCGCTTTCGGCGGTGATTTGGAACACGCGATCGAACTGCCGGAGAGTATCGAACCGTTAGGGATTGCGGCTGACGGCCTCGGGACGATTTTTATCCTCGAATCGGGAGGCTCTGTTATAGCAATGACCGCTGACGGCGAGATCTCGGCGAGGATCGAGCCGACGGCTATCTCGGCGGATATAACGAATCTGTCCGACATCTCGTTCAGCGCCGGATGGCTTTATCTCGCCGATCGCGAGGGCTCGGCGCTTTTTATCACGGACAAAACCCTTCGCTCGCCCATGAAAATCCCGCTTCAGAATAATCGCAATGAGATTCGGCCGTCGAGGTTCGCGGTCTCCACCGACGGCAGAATAATGATCTCCGACGACGACAGGGGCGCTCTCTATATTCTCTCGAGCTGGAAAGACCTCAAGCCGTTGGAGCTTGTCCTCCCCGAGTTCGGCGATGTGAGGGGCGTGTTCTTCGACCGCATCGAGAAGGTCTTTTCGGTCGTGACCGACGAGGAGGTTTTCACCTACTCGCTTTTCGGTTTGCTCGAGCGGAGGCTCGAGATCGGCGCGGTGAAGGAGCCAATCGCGGCCTTCACTTTGCAGGACGAATTCTGTATCATCGGTCGAAGGTCTGGCGCGGTTTTTGGCGCAGACTCCCTGAAAATAGTCGATTTCCGCGCGCCGATAGTTGCGGTATCGCAGGACCTTTCCGCGAGACTGACCGTGGTATCCGAGGGGCGCATTTTTCAAATCGAATCCTTGAGAGACCTTGCGACAGACCGGTAAAATATTAGCGATCGGAGTGCTCCTCGCGATTGCCGCCCTTGCGGTTTCCCGGCGCGAAATCGCGATTTCAACGAACGGTGCGGCCTTTCAGTTGCCCGACAGCTTCATCGTCGCCGAGAGCGAAACTATCCTCTGCGCCGGAAACCCTCTCGATCGCGAGACCTATTCGCTTGACGGACTTCGCGGCTCGTTGCGTTTTCTCGAATCCCCCGATTGCGATTCGTTGACAGTGATATACCGCTTCCTCGACCTCGAAATACCGCTGAGCATATTCCATCAGGCCCCGCGCGGCGCGGGGGGACAACTTGTCGAGCGGCGGCCGCGAATCAATATAGGCATGGACCCCGAGAACAACCGGCTCGTGCACTCGGGGAGCCTCCTTCGCGGGATCAAGATCGGAAGCCGAAGGGACGCCTCGATGGAATCGGCCTTTCAGCTCGAGGCTTACGGCGGAATCGGCGAGAATATCGAAATCACCGCGCTTCTGAGCGATCAAGACCTGCCGATTCAGCCGGAGGGGACCTCGGAAAAACTCGCCCAGCTCGATCAGGTTCATATCGGAGTGAAGGGGCCGTTCTTCGAGGCCGTCTTCGGCGATTTTACTGCGAATTTCGCCTCTGGGGAGTTTGCGGCCTATTCGCGCAGGCTCTCCGGTGTTCAGCTGAAGGGATTCTCGAAGAGGGTCACCGGCGAGGCGGTAGGCGCGGTGCTCGAGGGTGCATGGAGCTCGCAGGAATTCGCATGTGTCGAGGGCAACCAAGGGCCGTATCAGATCACTGTATCCGCGGGTGCGGTGCAGATACTCGCGGGAACCGAAACTGTCTGGCTTAACGGCGAGAAGGTTCGTCGAGGCCAAGACAACGACTACACAATCGACTATAACCTCGGACAGATCACCTTCACGACGAACCGGCCGGTCGGCGAGAAAGACCGTGTTGTTGTGGATTTTCAATACACCGATCTCGATTTTAGGCGGAGTTTCTACGGCGCTTCGGGGATGATAGAGCCGATCGAACGGCTTCGCTTCGATTATAGTGTGATGCTCGAGGCGGACGATTCTCGAAACCCGCTGACGACCGAGTTCTCCGAATTGGATTTGGCCGCGATAGCGCGCGCGGGGGATTCTGCAGATTCCGCCTATATTACAAGCGCATCGCTCTCGGATTCCGGTAGCTATTTTTTGGCCGATTCCGCGACCGAGAACGAGCATTTTCAATGGGCCGGAGAGGGAGCGGGTAACTGGAGTGTGCAGTTTACCTATGTCGGCTCGGGAAAAGGCGATTATAACTATATCTCTGCGGGCAGATACGAATGGGTCGGTGCCGGCCTCGGAAGCTATCGCCCGATTAGAAGGCTTCCGCTTCCGGCATCCCACTCCCTCCTCGGGTTCGGGGCTGTGTTCGAGGTGGCCGAGAGTGTCAGCGTCTCGGGCGAAATCGCCTCGTCCTCGCTCGACCGAAATCGCCTATCCGACCTGAACGACGGCGATAACACGGGGGGTGCCTACTCATTGAAACTCGATCTGAACAGGGAGGTCGGGCTTTTCGGAAAACAGCTCGGGAGAGCGGCCGTCGGGGGAAGGATACGCCATAAGGCCCCGAATTTCGCGACTATCGGCAGGCTCGACGAGGCCGAATTCAAGCGCGACTGGGGACTTTCCGGCGCCACCGGCGCGGAGGATATCGCCGAGGCACAGGTTACCTATATCCCCACGCCGCCCCTGTCAATCGGCGGATCGCTCGGGCGAAACACTGTCGGGGCGGAGACTCGAGACCGTATGGCCTCGAGCGTGTCGCTTCGGACCGACAAGCTTTCGGTTTCGGCGAATTCCTCGCGAATCAGCTCGGACTGGTTCTGGGACAAGTATTGGGGCGATATTTCGGCAAAGCTATGGCGTTTTACTCCGAAAATAAAAGCGCGCTTCGAGGATAAGACCGGCACCGAGGGGTTTCGGTTCTATGAGTTCTTCAACGAAGTGGGGATAAAGGCCGCCGAGAGACTCAGCTTCAGCCCCGGTTTCGATCTCCGAAAGGACGAGCTTCGAGGGGAAACCGGTCTCGCGCCGGAGTCCGAGGTTCGGACGATCAGGCTAACCTCGCAAATTTATGATTGGAAATTAACGGCTAACCATCGGGAATACAAAGACTTAAGCGGTCTTTCCTCCGACATAAAATCCGATCTCGCACGTATCGAGGGCACGATCAAGCTTTCTGTTCCGAAGAGCGATCTTCGAGTTCGATACGAGCTTTCGAAGAAGCAATCCGAGGTTTTGCAACCGGTTTTCGATTATGTCGGAACCGGTGCGGGCAATTATGAATATGATCCTGACCGCAATGAGTATATTCCATCGACCGGTGGTGATTATTTGAAAAGATACCTTCCGACCGGCGATTTCACGCCCGCTGTGGGTTCCGACCTTCGCGGGAATCTTTCCCTCGATCTGTCGAATCTCGAGACACGGCGCACGAGCCTTCGGTTTCTGAAACTGCTCTCCTTCGACGGACTCGTGAAATCGGAGGGAAGCTATTCGAGCGAATCCGCGAAGGCCTACCTTGCGAATCCATCGACAATGCTCGAAGACAGCGACCTACTCTCCGGCCAGTTTTCAGCCGAGGGGAATCTGAAGATCGGCGCCCGGCGCCCGCGCGGTCTCACGATGCGCCGGAAATACAGTCAATCGCGAAGCGCACAATTCACAACAGGCGAGGAGATCCGCAAATCCGGCGAATACAGTATCGAGGGCAGGGCGAACTCGGCATTGGGGAGTTTTATCTCATCGGTAAAATTCACCGAAACCACGAGGCTTTACCCGGAGGATTCGCGAACCGGGACGGAGATCTCCGGGTGCGGTGTCGATATCTCGTGGAGCAGGCTTATCAAATCGAAGTTCCAGAGCGGTGTTTCGATCTCGTTCCTCTCCGAGACCGACAAGTGGCCTGTGCAGGATGTCCGGATCGTGCGCCGGGGGGTCTCGCCGAGCTCGAGCTATTTCTTCGAGGGAGGGAATCTCCGCGCCGACCTCATGTATTCGAGGGTGTCCGCCTCCGACGATTTCGCCGGAATACTTCCCTACGATATGGCGCAGGGCGATTTCATCGGAAACAACGGCAGAATAACACTCTCCGCGAATATCGATATCGCGACAGGAACCATGATGACCCTGTCTTACGAGCTTATTTCCCGAAGCGGACGCCTGCCCGAGCATACCGCCGGCGCGAGCGTGCGGATTATTTTTTAAAACTCGGATATTCTTTATCAATTTTTTCGCAAAAACTACCCGCGGATATTTATCAACGCGAAGTTGATAAGTTATTAACATCGCGATGTCCAATAACGACTATGCACAGCGCGAGTTTTTGATTTAATCTACCGGGTTTATCCACAATCTATTGTGTTCCCTGAAAAAAAAACACAATATGTGGGATTGGCCTTGACATGCAGTTTTATAAAACTTAACTTAAGTTTCAGCTAAAAAGAATTTTGAATCTATGTCGGTTCGCCGATAATTAAACGATTTGAGGTCTTACCATGAAGAATGAGGATAAAAATCGCAGGGGTGTCTTTTCCCAAAGCTCCCTCGAACTGCCGATGGATTATCCCGCCGAGAGGGCGAGGTTTTCCAAGAAGGCACAGCTCACGCCTAACGCCATAACTGTGCTTAAAAAGAGGTATTTGAAGCGGGATCTTAACGGCGCTGTTATCGAAGAGCCGGAGGATATGTTCCGCAGGGTCGCGCAGACAATCGCGAACATCGATAAAATCTACGATCCCCATTGCGATGCGAGTGCTACCGCTCAGGGCTTCTACGAGATTATGGTCGATAGGCTGTTCATGCCGAATTCGCCGACCCTGATGAACGCCGGACGCTATCTCGGCCAGCTGTCGGCCTGTTTTGTTTTGCCGATCGAGGACTCGATGGACGCTATCTTCGAGACGCTGAAGAACACCGCGATGATCCATAAGTCCGGCGGAGGAACCGGCTTTTCCTTCAGCCGGGTCAGGCCCTCGCGCGATGTGGTGCACAGCACTGCGGGCATCTCGAGCGGCCCGATAAGTTTCATGAAGGTTTACGATGCCGCGACGGAGACTGTCAAACAGGGCGGCACGCGCCGCGGCGCCAA
>DIWU01000032.1:204-80263 GCA_002428525.1 bacterium UBP14_UBA6098 | reverse complement strand
GATATCGAGGAGTTTGTCACCTGCAAGGCCGATCTTTCGCAACTTAACAACTTCAATATCTCGGTTGCGGTGACGGATAAATTTATGCAAGCCTTTGAGAGCGGCGAGAACTACGAGCTTCGCAACCCCCGCTCGGGGCAGGTTGCCGGCGAGAAGAACGCGCGCGATATTTTCAACAAGATAATCCATCAGGCATGGTGCACCGGCGAGCCGGGAATCATCTTCATCGACCGAATCAACCGCGACAACCCGACGCCGCATGTCGGCGAGATCGAATCCACTAATCCATGCGGCGAACAACCGCTTTTGCCCTATGAGAGTTGCAACCTCGGGAGCATAAACCTCGCCGAATTCGTTTCCAACGGAAAGATCGATGCGCGCAAGCTCAGGAGTGTTGTCCGCGAAGCGGTGCATTTCCTCGACAATGTCATCGACGCCAACCAATATCCCCTACCGCAGATTGCCGAACAGACCAAGGGCAACCGCAAGATCGGGCTCGGGGTTATGGGTTTTGCCGATATGCTCTATAAAATGGGTATCGCCTACAATTCCGAGGCCGCGGTTTCGGCGGCCGAGGAGGTTATGGGGATCATTCAGAATGAGGGGAGAAAGAAGTCCGCGGAATTGGCCTCTGAGCGCGGGGTATTCCCTAATTTTCAGGGTAGCGCTTTCGATCATCCCGATATGCCGCGAGTTCGCAACGCCACTGTGACGACAATCGCGCCGACCGGCACTATCAGCATCATCTCCTCCTGCTCGGGCGGAATCGAACCCGCTTTCGCGCTGGCCTTCGAGCGCAATGTCCTCGACGGCACGCGGATGCTCGAGGTTAATCCCTATCTCGAGGACAGCCTCAAGAGCGCGGGTGTTTTCTCGGAGAAGATAATGCGCCGTATAATCGAAGAGGGCACGGTGGCCCATATCGAGGAGATACCCGAATCGATCAGGAAGGTTTTCGTCACGAGCCACGATATCTCGCCGGAATGGCATGTCAAGATTCAAGCCGCATTCCAAAAATACACCGACAACGCTGTCTCCAAGACCGTCAATTTCCCCGAACAGGCTACCGAGGCGGAGGTTCGCGATGTATATCTGCTTTCCTATAAGCTCGGATGCAAAGGCGTGACCATCTATCGCGACGGCAGTCGCCAGAATCAGGTGCTCAACCTCAAGAAGGCCGCACAGGAAAAAGAGGCCCCGAAGCCGCTTCCGCCGGCGATCGACAATGTCCGAACCAAGCGCGACAGGCCGATTATTACTCGCGGAATGACCTTCAAGGTGGCCGCCGGTTGCGGAAACTTATACATTACTCTAAATGAGGACGAAAAGGGGCCTTGCGAGCTGTTCACCCATCTCGGGAAATCCGGCGGATGCGCTCAGAGCTGGTCGGAGGGGATCGCCCGGCTGATTAGCCTTGCCCTTCGGAGCGGTGTCGATATCGAGGAGATCATCGAACAACTCAAGGGGATAGCTTGCCCTACGCCTGTATGGGATCGCGGCGAGATGATCAAGTCCTGTCCGGATGCTATTGCTAAGTCGATGCGCTGGTATGTCGAGGCGCTGAAACGCGCGGATTCCGGAAACTCCGAGGTTTCGGAGTTCGACTCGTTGGCCTTGACCGATAAAATCGAGCGGACGAACACCTTCGAGCTGGTCGATTCCGGTTTCGACAACGACGGCGAGATGGGCACGATTTGTCCGGACTGCGGCTCTCGGCTCTTCTATGAGGAAGGTTGCCAGAAGTGCCACAGTTGCGGCTTCAGCAAGTGCGGATAAAAATCCCTCGTTTAGAGAATGGCACGCCTATTGCGAACCCTTTCGGTATGAGAGTATTTGCAATTACAGTTTTTATGTTTGTCCTCGCACAGTTCGCGATGGGCGAGGCCTTTGTCGCGGATTTCCTTTCGGCGGATTGCGATATGATCTCAGTTGGATTCGGCGGCTCGAGTTTCATCGAGGGCGGCGCGACCTCGGTTTTCGGAAACCCCGCGATGGCGAATATCTCCGGGCCTCGCTTTTACGCGAGCCACGAAGGGCTTTACGGCAACCTGCTTGTCTCCGACGCCCTCGGCGGCACGATAAGGACGCCTCGGGGCAATTTGGCCCTTACTGCGCTATATCTCGGCGGCGGCGGAATCGATGTCACGGCCTTGCCCGATCCGGACGCCCCGGTCGGGCCGAACAATCGCCCCTATTCGACCGAAACGAAGGGCCACCACGATTTGGCTCTCGGCGGTGCCTTTGCTATACCTATCAATAGAAATATCTCTATCGGTTTATCCGCCGGTGGTATGTTTCGCGCGCTTATCGATGAAACCGCTTTCGGTGGATTCGCCTCCGCCGGCCTCGATTGGGAGGCCAAGCCCAATCTCCACCTCGGATTTGTGGCCGCCAATATATCGGCTGGGTCATGGAGCACCGGCACTAATGAATTCGGCCCACCCGATCTTCGCGTCGGTGGAAACTACCGCGTGAATCTCGGTTCCGGCTTTGTCGGGAGGATTACATCCGAGGTCGCGCTTGTAACCTCGGCTAAGTATCTCGAATACTCCGCCGGAGCGGAGGTGTCTTACCGGTCGATAGTCGCTTTTCGCGCGGGAACCGATAACGGCGCTGTCTCCGCCGGTGCGGACTTTTCGGTATTTAAGGGAATCACTGTCGGCGCGGCCCTGACGACCCACAGCGAACTGCCTATTTCCTATAGGTTCGGGATCAATGTATATGCACCGGAACCAAGCGATGCCTAAGCCGCTCACCGCCGCGTTTTTTTGTTTGATTATTTATCTATCACTTTCCTCGGCCTCGCAAGCCGAGAGTGAATGCCCCGATAAGATCGAAGTCTCGGGTTATGATTTTGCGGAGGCACTCTCGCGATATGGCCTTACCGACGACGCCGAGGTTGAGATCTTGCGTGTTGGCGGCGAGGAATGTCATTTTGCGAAACTGAATCTCGCGATCGACTGCGCGGAGAACGGCGACCTGCAGAATTCGCAAAGACTTTTGTTAAGTATTTTTAACGAGACCGAGAGCGGCGAGCTTAAGCGGAAAAGCTTGGAATTGCTTATTTTGTTGGCTTTTATCGATGGGGATTATTGCCGCGCGAGCCGATTTGTCGAGGATGGTCGCGTTCTGTGCCCCGATGAATTTCGCGGCGAGTTTTATGATGCGATTGTTCTTGCGAGCGAAGGGGATTGGGCCTTTTCAGGGGTTCGAAGGCCTCGCTATCGATCGCCCGAGCTGGCACGGATTATGTCGTTCATTGTCCCCGGGAGCGGCATGTTGTTAACCGGTAAAACAGATGAGGGCCTTCGCTCGGCGTTTGTGAACGGCCTTTTCGGATGGGCCTTTGTCGATGGGATTTCGCGAGGGCTTTATCCGAGGGCTATTGTTTTATTTTACTTTTTCGGTTCGCATTATTGGCTTGGAGGATCCGAGATATCGGGGGATTTCGCGGAGAGGTTAAATCGAAACGAGAGAACGAGGGCCGCACGCGAGGCTGTGGGGGATAGGTTATGTTGCGAATGATAATATTTACTATGGTCTTCTTTATTAGTGTAACATTTTCGAGTGATACGCTGTATAGCAACATAAAAGTACCTCAACATAAATCATTTAATGTTGTAAAAATAATTGCGCATTCAATGCATAAAATCTATCAAAAATATATCACAGATCTCGACAGCGAAAGATGCAAGTTTTCGCCGAGCTGTTCGGATTTCTCAAGACAAGCCTTCGAGAAAACGAATAGCTTGAGTGCATTTGCGATGACCGCGGACAGATTGCTTCGCGATAACAGCTTTGCGGATAGATATTATTCTAAGGACGACAAGGGCAAACTTAAGGACGATGTCGAAAGATACCTAAAATGCGGCACTCGATTGCAATCGCCCTGATAGCGTTTTCTCTTGTCGCGCGTTCGGATGCGCTCAAGCAGTTCGAGTTTGCAGACCAGCTCGCGAAGTTGGGCAAGGATGAGCGCGCAGGCGTAGAATATCTACGTGTATATTACAATTATTCAGATGATATTATTGCAGAATTGGCCAGATATCGCGCCGCAGTTTTATTCGAAGACGGAGACTGGGATTCGCGCTCTCAGATGTTATTCAGCGAGATAATTGCCGAAAGCAAAGCGGATTCGCTTAAAAATGCCGCGATGTATCGCCACTCGCTATTATTCTTTAAGCACGGCGATTCGAGGCGATCGCTCGAGTTAATCGACGATTATTATTCTGATATTGGCCTTGAATCGAGAATTTCGCTTGATTATTTGCGAGGATGGAATTATTTTTGGTTGAGAGATTACAGCTTTGCCGACGGGGTATTTTGCGCGGGCGTCGAGGGGGATTTAGTCCCATCGTTTGCCTTTATGGCCGATATGTGTTCACTCGGCGAGGCGCTTCCGAACCGTTCACCTTGGCTTGCGGCCTCGATGAGCGCGGTGATGCCCGGTGCGGGGAGGGCCTATCTCGGCAGATGGGGGGATGCTCTCGTGAATCTTGTGGCGGTGGGCGGTTCTTTTGCCGGTGGGTATTACCTTTGGGACGAAGACCGGAGTTTTTCGATTGGATTGATCGTCTCGGGGGTGGTGTTCTATATCGGCAACGTTTATGGTAGCTTCACCGGCGCGGAATACTACAACGAACAGCAACACAGGAATCTATATAAATATGCAAAAGACAACGCTCCGCGAAGACCTGAAGAACTCTTCCGCTACTAAGGCCGAAATTATTGCCGAAGTGAAGCGAAAATCGGTGCATCTTTTTGCACTTGTAATTCCGCTATTATACTTAATTGTCCCGCAATATTTATCTATGTTAATATTGGCGGTATTCGCATTTATATCGATATTAATGGACCTGTTCAAATATTATGACAAAAGGTTTAGATTATTGTATGTTAAAATAGGCGGAAAACTATTGCGGCCGCACGAGATAAAGCGTTTCACCGCCTCCTCCTATATTCTTTGTTCTGCGCTTATCGCGTTGGTTGCATTCGATAAATGGGTGACAATTATCGTATTAACATTTATCATACTCGGTGATATCGCCGCGGCCATTTTTGGGAAGAGATTCGGAAAGCACCATACGATTGAAAATAAAACCCTCGAAGGGAGTATGGCTTTCTTCATCGCGGCATACTTCGGTGGGATCGCCTTCAAAGTGTTCGCGGGGATCGAGGCGCCTTGGACTGCGCTTTTCATGGGCTCGCTGACCGCGACGGTGCTCGAATCCTTGCCCCTCGGTATCGATGACAATCTGACGGTTCCGCTTCTCACGGGAGTATTATTACAACTTATGTATATCGGTCATTTTTAAAATACCTGATAATACCAACATTATATTAGGGAGGAAAAATGTCAACTAAAGTAAAAAGAGCGCTGATTTCCGTTTGGGATAAGGCGAATTTGGAGGAATTCGCACGAGGTCTTGTGAGCCTCGGGGTTGAGATATATACCACAGGAGGAACGGGAAAGGCATTAGATAATGCTGGAATTAAGTATATTCCACTCGAAACCCTGACAGGCTTCTCCCAGCTTATCGGCGGAAGGGTTAAGACATTGCACCCCAAAGTGTTCGCAGGAATTCTCGCCCGTCGCGAATCGGAAGAGCATATGAAATCTATCGAGGAAGAGGGCATTCCGGCATTCGATATGGTTGTTGTCAATCTTTATCCCTTCGAAGCGACCTTGGCAAAGACCGAAAAATTCGACGAACGTGTCGAGATGATCGATATCGGCGGAGTTTCTTTGATTAGAGCGGCCGGGAAAAACTACAAATCGGTCGCGGTAATCTGCGATCCGGAGGACTACTCCGATGTTATTTCCGAGATAAAGAACTCCGGGGAAATCTCTGAGGAATCGCTACGCAAATTGGCTGTTAAAGCGTTTGACACAAGTTCATACTATGATGCATTGATTGCGGACACATTCGCAGGAGGGGCGCATAACCCCAAATATTCGGCGAAGCCCATGAAATTGGTGGATGAGCTTCGTTACGGTGAAAATCCCCATCAAATGGCGGCGCTTTTCACCGATCCAACGCAAAAAAGCGGTGTGACACATGCCGAGGTGTTGTGGGGTAAACAATTAAGTTACAACAACATACTCGATTTAGACGCTGTATATACAGTCCTTCTCGAGTTCGCCGACGAGGTCGCCTCGGTGATAGTCAAGCATGTCAGCCCCTGCGGTGTCGCACTGGGCGCGGATACGCTCGAGGCCTATCTCGGCGCGCTTTCTTGCGATCCGGTCAGCGCTTTCGGCGGAATCGCCGGGTTCACAAGGCCGGTTGATGTTTCGACTGCGATGAAGATCAACGAACATTTCTTTGAGTGTGTCCTCGCGCCTGATTTTGAGCCGAAAGCCCTCGATATATTGATGCAGAAGAAGAATCTTCGTCTGCTGAGGCTTGCGATCGAACGGCCGAAAACACCACCGACATTCCTGCGCGGGGTTTATGGCGGATTTTTGGCTCAAACCGCAGACCCCCCGGGTTCCGCCACCCAAAAATGGGAGGCGGTCACCGAGCGCAAACCCACAGAGGAAGAGGATCTGGCGCTGAGGTTCGCGTGGCGCGCTGTTAAGGGAATCAAATCCAATGCTGTGCTCGTTGCCGGCCCAAGGGCGGTTTTCGGGATCGGCGGGGGGCTTCCAAGCCGCGTCGATGCGGCAAAACTCGCGATCGAGAAGGCCGGCGAAAGGGCAATCGGCGCTGTCGCGGCCTCTGACGCATTTTTCCCATTCCCCGATGGCATGGAGGTTCTCGCGCAGGCCGGCGTGAAGGCAATCGTCCAGCCGGGCGGCTCTCTCCGGGACGCCGATGTCACCGCTCGTGCAAACGAATTAGGCGTGGCGATGATTCATACGGGCATGCGGCATTTCCGGCATTGATCGCGATATCGATCGCGATTAGCGATAAAAAAGGCGGCTTCGGCCGCCTTTTTCCCCACTCACAGGTTGGTTTACGGTTCCCAAAGGAAGATTTCGACCCTGCGATTTATTGACCGACCCTCTGCAGTTGAGTTTGTCGATTTCGGGTGATCGGGGCCGAACCAAGCCGTTATGATTCGGTTTGCCGGAATCGAGCATGATGTCCGCAAATACTCTGCCGCGGCCTCGGCGCGGGTTTTTGAAAGGGCATAGTTGTCGGGGAACTCGGGCGTGTCGATACGAACATTATCGGTGTGGCCCTCGATGTAAATACGATGCGTTCGGAACTTTTGCCATATAGCGCAAACCGAGTCAAGCTGGGCCTTGGTTTCATCGGTGAGGTCGATCGAGCTGAATGGGAACTTGACATCGGCGAGCCGCTCACCAACCGGCGGTTCGTCCGGTAGCGCCGCACTATAAACCGGAACTTCCTCTTTAGCCGGAGTGATCTTCTCCTCGACCTCACTCACAATCGGCTTTTTCCGTTTCGGGAGTTTGATATGAACCTCGGGAATCTCGAAGTTGACCCCGATTCGATGAGTGACATCGAGGGCGGAGTTATCGACGAAGGCGTAATCGACGCGGAAGAAACCGAGCGCGAGGCCTGCACCCGCGGAGATATCCGTCCTGTCGAGGCCGAGCCGAAGGAAGATATGCTTGAGAACAGTCAGTTCGGCGCCGATATGCGGGTCGATCGAAACCTCGCCGAGGTTGACGGCGGCGTCGTAATTCTCGAAGCGGTTTTCGAGATCGGCTGTGAGATTAAGCCCTCCGCGAATCCCGGAAAGCGGGATCGAGTATTTCCCGCCGAGCCAGAGCGATGGCGATTTGTGTTCCCAAAGCCCCGTTGACCAGCGAATATGGGTTCCGACTGCGTCGCGCATTGTCGCGCCGAGGACGACTCGTTCGGAGAGGTTATATGTCGCCCCGATATCCGCGCCGAAACCGAAGGCGGAGTATTCGCCGATATAAGATTGTAAATGCTTTATCGAAACCCCGAGGGCGAGCCTTTCGCCGAAGCGGTGCGAGATTGCCGCGGTGAAAAGATAATCCCCCTCGTTCGAGTAAAGAACAGCGTCCGGATCGATACGCTCGCCCGGGTCCCATTGGCCGTTCCCCTCGCCGAAATCGCCTGTCCCGGGGATTCTGTCGATGCCGTAATCGTAATAGCCGTCATCGTTTGTGAATGGGATATTCTCCGTGCCGTTTCTGAAAAAGCCGATGCCCAAATACGACTCGCCGAGCTTTCGTGCGGCGGCGCCGGCATCGACGCTGTAAAGGTTATCGAACATCGTGGCGTGCATATAGTAAAAACGCAACTTTTCAGATAGGTTTTGCAGGCCGGCGGGGTTCCACCAAATTGTTTGAGGGTCGCCGTCGAAGCTCGTGAAAGCACCGCCCATTCCGGCCGCGCGGACACCGACTCCGAGGTCGGTGAATTCGGCGGCATACTTAGTCGCCATCGCAGAGCCGATTAGAAGAAGAAGGACTATCGCCGCTTTTTTCATTTTTCCTCCGAATTGAATAATAACAAAATATCCCATCTCGAATGAAAAATCAATGTTTTTCGCGGATTCAGCCGAAGTAATTCTTCTGTCGATCTCGAGGAGAACTCGAATTCTCGAAGGCGGGATGTTTCGGTCTTGGCTCATTAAAGGGCAATTCATTCAGGGCGATTCATCAAACCGATGATTCATATAGTTTTGGGCGAAGTGCAGGCGGGTCGTTTCTGATAAGATTTATCAAAATGGCATTGACATTTACGATTTATATTTATAAGATATAGAAAAGTTAGGGAGGCTTAACATTATACTATGACACTCGATGAGTTAAACGACCTGCAATTTGCGAAGATCCACCGCATCCTCGGCGGGGGAAATATTCGGGCGCGGCTGATGGACATGGGTTTTGTCCATGGCGAAGTAATCGAGGTTATTCGCCGCGCGCCCCTGAGCGGCCCTATCGAGGTGAGGATCAAAGGGACGCTAATCTCCCTCCGGCCCGAAGAGGCGCGTCTGGTCGAGGTTTTCCCGATCAGATGGAGACATCGCGGCGGAGGTCGGCACAACCACCATGAGCACCGATTTTTGCATAGAATGTTAGGTTTTTTCAGAGATGACCGAGATAACGATAAATAAGGAAGTTAAAGCGATCCGCGCCGCAATCGCCGGCAACCCAAACTCGGGGAAAACCTCTGTTTTCAACGCGATTACCGGAATGCGCCAGCATATTGGCAATTGGGCAGGTGTGACAGTCGAAAAGGTGGTCGGGAGCGCGATGATCGGAGATCGAAAGATCGAGATGATCGACCTTCCGGGCACATACTCCCTATCGCCCTACAGCCCGGACGAGAAGGTCGCGCGCGATTTTCTGCTTTTCGAGCGGCCTGATGTCGTTTGCGTGGTCATCGACGGCCTAAGTCTCGAGCGGGGGCTTTTTTTCGTCGCTCAGATAGTGGAACTCGACATCCCGTTCGTTGTTGCGCTTAATATGATGGATATGGTCGAATCGCGCGGGATAGCGATCGACACTGAAAAGCTGTCGGTTCTTATCGGAGCGCCGGTTGTGAAAACCGTCGCCAGAACCTCGAGGGGCTTGGAAGAGCTGAAGGCGAAGCTCGTCGAGACGGCCTCAGCCGAATATTGCCCCCCACCTTTAAGATACGGCCGCGAGACTGAAAAGGCGATAGTCGAGGTGATGAATCGCGTTTCGACAGCGCCGGATTTCGTCGAGCGATGCCATACCGGCCGCTTCATCTCCGCGATGCTTCTCGCCGGCGATTCCGAGGTGAAAGACCTCGTCTTTAAGGCTTCTCGCGATAAGGGGCTCGAGGAGGAAATCGATCGAATCCGGAAGAAGCTCGAGCTTCGCGCCGGTCTCGACGGGGAGGCTATCATCTCGAACGCCCGCCACGGTTGGGCGAGCGGCGTTTACCATGAGGTCGTCGCGAAGCCTACGCACGAAAGACCCACAGCCACCGATAGGATAGATAATTATTTACTGCATCGATATTTAGGACTGCCGATTTTCGCGCTCGCGATGTTCTTCATCTTCATGTTGACCTTCGGTCTCGGGAAATACCCCGCAGAATGGATCGATTTATTCTTCGGTGTCTTCGGTCAAGCGATCGGCGGCGCACTCGCGGCGGTCAACGCGCCGGAAATACTGAATTCGCTGATTCTCGACGGGATTATCGAGGGAGTCGGAGGGGTGCTGGTCTTTCTGCCGAATATCGCCATTCTTTTCTTCTTTGTGGCGATTCTCGAGGACTCGGGCTATATGGCCCGTGCGGCCTTCCTTGTGGATAACATCATGCACCGCATGGGATTACATGGGAAGAGCTTCATCCCTATTATCCTCGGTTTCGGATGCACTGTGCCGGCCGTGATGGCAACGCGCACCCTCGAGAACCGCGAGGATCGCCTCCTCACAATACTCATCCTGCCGTTTGTGCTTTGTAGCGCGCGCATTCCGGTGTTTGTCCTGTTGTCGAGTGTCTTTTTCGCAAAAAATGCAGGGCTTGTTATGTTCAGCATGTATTTGCTTAGCATTCTCGTCGCGATTCTCACCGCGAAACTCCTCAAGCTCGCGATCTTTCCGGGGCTGACGACGCCTTTTGTGATGGAATTGCCGCCCTATCATGTGCCGAGCCTACGCGGGATTCTTCTTCACACATGGGAACGCTCGTGGGCCTTTATTCGCAAGGCCGGAACGATAATCCTCGTCGGATCGATTATTATTTGGGCGCTCGGGAGTATGCCGCCGGGAGTGGAATACGCGGGCGAAGGCTCATGGGCGGCCTCGATAGGCAAGTTCATCGAGCCGATCGTGAAACCGTTCGGGTCGAACTGGATTGGGGCGGTGGCGCTTCTTTTCGGATTCGCCGCCAAGGAGATCGTTGTGGCGACGCTGACAGTCCTGTCCGGCGCGGGAGGGGAGTCGGTCGATCTATCTATGAGGGCGGTTTTTTCGCCGCTGTCGGCTTACGCATTCATGGTTTTCACGCTGATTTACACGCCCTGTGTAGCGACTGTCGCGGTGATCCGCAAAGAAACCCAGAGCTGGAAATGGACTGCTACTTCCGTCGGACTGGGGCTATCGATCGCATGGATTCTCGCGACCTTGATTTACAGGGTCGGCTTGCTTATTGGGTTGTCATAATGGAATGGATTATCCCGATATTAGCTTTAATCTTAGGCCTTGCGGTCTTGATTATAAAACTCGTCCGCAATGCGCGGGGCAGAAAATGCGCGGGTTGTCCGTTCGAAAAAACCTGCCCCCTCGAGGACAGGTCCGATTTAGGTAAATAAAGGATTTCAGGCCGATTCGCAGGCCGATAACGAGCCTAAAACTCCTCGAGCGGGATCGGGCAAAAACCCTTGCGGCCGCATTCGAGGCACATATCGCCGCACCAAATCATCTCGAACAGCGAGGAGGCCTTGTCGATGAAGCTCTGCTCGTCGGTAAGCACACCGACCTCGAAGTTGCGCCGCGAGGAGGATTTTGCGCCTATCCCCGCGCCTGTGAGGTTCGCCGAACCGATATAAAGCAATCTGTCGTCGGCGATGATCGTTTTCTGATGAACACGCGGACAGCGCCTCATCGCGAAGCCCTCCGGCATCGGCCTTTTGCCCGCGATTCGGAGCAGGTATTCCGAAGGCACCGCCGAATGAAGCACCCGAACCCTCACGCCCTCGGATATCCTTTTCCTGAAGAAGGCGAGCAGGTCGATTGGGCGTTTTCCAGTAAGAATCCTTATCGCCTTGATATTTGCGGTCGCGATATCGAGCCTCTCGCTCGCGCCGCACATTAAGCATTCGACGACCTCGCGATAATGCTCATCCGACTCGATATATCTAATCATATCAATCGGTTAGGTAGAATTCGACCTCTTCGGTCTCGATTGGGGGAGAGCACCGCAGAATTCCCTTCACCGAGTGTTTGCCAAGCAAGACCTTGGCCTCCGGAAGGGAGGTCTGGCCGTCCCATGAAGAATCGAGGGTCATAACCGCCCCCGGGGCGAGCCTATTTCTGCTGATAACCTGAGCGCAAGACTTTGCGGCGAGCAAGCTCCAAATCTCCGCGCCGTCGCGCGAGATCACGAAATCAAAGCGACATGTATTCGGGAAAACCAGCTCGAGCGTGTCCTTCGAGGTGTTTTCAAAGATCATCGAAAAATCGATCTTCGAGCCGAGGGCGAAGGATGAATCGCTCAGGACGAGACTAACTGCAAACTGCCTCGTCTGCTCTGAGGGACGAAGGGTTTTCTGTTTGCTACTACATGACACAAGGAGCAGGAATGATGCGAAAATCGAAACGAATAGAAACCTCAAGCTATCCCTCGAATCGGTGAAGCGCATCGACCAATTGCTGGCCGTCGATAGCGGCGGCTACCTCGTCGCGAGCCTTCGGATTATTGAGAATCCTCGAAAGCTCGGAGAGGATTCGAACATGTTCGCCCGAGTCGTTTTTTGGAGAGACGAGCAGGAAGAATATCTTCGCCGGTCTGTGGTCGATCGAATCGAAGTAGATGCCGTTCTCGGCAATTCCGGCGACCATCTTCGGGGCGGTAATTTTATCGTTTTTGGCATGGGGGATCGCGATTCCAAAGCCGACTCCGGTGCTCATCATCTCCTCGCGCTCGAGCACCGAGTCGAGGATTTCGTCATAGAAGTCAAGGGAATAGACATCGCAAAGGAGCTGAACAAGCTCGTCGATAATCGACGCTTTGTCTTTACTTGTGAGCGGGATTTTGACCGCTCGAACCGGAAGCTTTTCCGTAATCATAGGCGCCTTTCACGAATGAAATTCAACCAATAAGTGTAGATATTTTAAGCCCTCATGTCAAGGAAGGGTTTGGAAATTTATATCGAAACCGAGTATATACCAGTGAAGGGTTAATCGCAAAAACCGATTCATGAAAAACAACCTTGTGGTTTAGGTCTTGACAGGCATTTAAGAATTAAAACCCCCGCCGACTTACGACCTCGACGGGGGTTTTTTTTGAAGGAGGAAACTTTATGGACGGGCTGGATTCCCAGTCGGGTTGCTTAACAGGGGAAACAGGATAGCCCGTCCTTATTTTAATAATCCGCTGATCGATCGATAGAGCCTATTAGCGCAAAGCGTGTCTTTCGGGATATAGTCCGAGATGCCGAGTTTCAGGGCCTCGACGGCAAGGTTCTCCGAGCCGTGCGAGGTGATCATCACAACCGGCGCGAGTTTTCGGCTGATAATCTCACTTGCCCATTCGATGCCGGATTTGTAGGGCATCGAATGATCCATAAGGATGACGTCGAAGCGCTTGTTTTCGATAGCGTTCTCGATCTCGTCGCTCGAGCCGGCCTCGTCGATTTCGAGGTTGAGTTTCTTCAGCTGGCGAAGATAGGTGGAGATCAATCTGCGGTCGGCAGGGTCGTCGTCGCAGATGAGGATTTTCGCGTGACCGTGCAAGTCCTTCATCTGAGCATCGAGGCTACGCTCGAGGTCCCATTGGTCGATGCTGTAATTGATCGTGCGCTTGATCGTCGAGACGGCTGTGTTCATATCCGAGAGCCAGCTTTTGGAGATATAGGCGTATGCCCCGAAGCGCATAGCCTCGAAGCTGTCCTCGAGCTCGCCGTGCCCGGTGATTATCACAACCGGGGCTATATTTTTTTCGACTATTTCGGAAAGCCAGACTTTGCCGGATTTTTCTGGCATGGCCAAATCGAGGAGAATCAGGTCGATAGGCTTGTTATCGAGAAAGTCTTGGATTTGTTCAGCCCCACCGGCCTCGAAGATCTCGAAGCTTCGATCGCGAATCTTCGAGAAGATACTCTTGATGAGCTTGCGATCGGCGGGATCGTCGTCGCAGATGAGGATTTTAATCGGTCTGTCCTGTGTGTCTTTCATGAATGCCCCTTCAGTTGAAGTTTTAAAGAATACTATTCGGTGATAGAGGAGTAACACTCCCATATCTTGTTATAAGCCATAGAATTATGGGCCATCGTCGTTCGAGTATGGGATCTTAAACCAAAATGTCGTTCCGCCATCAGGGTTTCCGTTATAACCGATCTCGCCGCGGTGGCGATCGACGATTTTCTTGCATATCGCGAGACCGATTCCACTGCCCTCGCATTTCGAGGTTTTCAAGCGAGTGAACATCGTGAAAATGTCACCGTCGATTTTCTCGTCGATTCCGATACCGTTGTCCGCAACGCCGAACTCGATGAATTTGCCGTTTTTCTTACCGAAGACTGTCACCTTCGGCAAAACCCCTTGGCGGTGGAATTTGAGCGCGTTGGATAGAAGGTTTTGAAAGAGCTGGTGAATTTGAGTTCTATCCCCGAACAGGCTTGGCAGTTCGCCCGAGAGCGTAACCTCTCCACCGGTTTCGTTGAGCTTCTCCGCTATCTCGAAATGGATAAGCTCATCGATAACCTCGCGCGGGTCGATGTTCTCGAATAGTCCGGATTTGCTTGTCACGCGGGAATAGGAGAGGAGGCCGTCGATCATTTTCATCATACGTTCCGCGCCGTCGATAAGATAGTCGAGGTTCTCCCGCTGGTCGTCGTCGAGGCGGGATTCGAGAGACTCCTTGAGCAGGTTGCCGAAGGCGAGAACCTTGCGAATAGGCTCTTTGAGGTCGTGCCCCGCCTGATAGGCGAAGTATTCCAACTCGCTATTGGAGCGTTCGAGGTCGGCCATCGTCTGTTGAAGGCTCCTTTCGGCCGCATGCCTGATCTCGATCTCCCTTTTCAATCTGAGGTTTGTCTCGGACAGCTCGCGAGTCCGAATTTGAACCCTTGTTTCAAGCTCCTCGTTTGCCTTTCGGAGTTCATCCTCGGCTCGGGCGAGTTTTTTCGACGCCGAAACTTTTTCGATAGCGCTCTGAAGTATCTGCGGAATGAACTCGATGAGGTCGGGGGTTTTCATTACATAATCGACAGCGCCGTGTTTCATCATATCGACCGCGGTCCGCTCGTCGCCTTGGCCGGTGAGCACCAAAAAGGGCACCTCGAGGCTTCGTTCGCGCAAGGTTTGGACAAGCTCGTTGCCGTTCATGTCCGGCAGGAAATAGTCCAAAACGAGGAAGCTGTTTTGCGACGAGGAGATCAGGTCGATGCCCTTCTCGCCGCTTGTCGCACCCGCGACCTTGTAGCCCGAGCGCGCGATAATCCGCTGGAGTAGTCGGTTGAGGCAGACATCGTCCTCGACAACGATTACAATTGGTTTTCCGTTGCCGTTACTGTAGGGAATGATATGATCGCTTTCGCCCATGGACAATCCTTTAAAAAGTGAAGCTATTGTCTCGCAATAGGTTGAGACATATATCGACGACTTGCGGGTCGAACAGCTTGCCTCGGTTTTGGATGACCTCTTCGAGGGCGGCATCGACGCCCGGGGCCGGCCTGTATGGCCGATGCGAGGACATAGCCTCGACGACATCGGCGACGGCGAGTATCTTCGCCTCGGTCAGGATTTCGGGGGATTTCAGGCCGTTGGGATAGCCGGAGCCGTCGAGTCTCTCATGGTGTTGTAGGACGATAGTCGAGACCGGCCATGGGAACTCCACAGCCTCTAAAATCTCATAACCCTTTAACGGATGGGCCTTTATGAGGTCGAATTCCTGCTTGGTGAGTCGTCCCGGCTTGCTGAGTATCTCCGAGGGAACATAGATTTTTCCAATATCATGAACGAGCGCCGAGGTTCGAATCGCGTCGATCTTGTCCTGAGTAAGGCCCATTTTCTTGGCGATCGCAACGGAGAGCTTCGCGACTCTACGCTCGTGCCCGGCGGTGTAGGGGTCTCTGACCTCGACGATTCGTCCCACGATATCGACAACGCTGTTGAAGATCTGCTTCAGCTTCTCGAAGCTCTTTTTCAGCTCGATCTCTGCGTTTCGCCGCTCGGTGATATCGTGATAGACGACGACCATGCCGTTAGTTTCTTTGCCGTTTTCTCGAAGAAAGGAAACCGAGGGCAAAGCGAAGATCTTCTTCCCGCATTTGCTCAACTGATTGACCTCGCCGAACTCCTCATCTTCGCTCTTTTCGGGGTATTCGGTTTTCAAAACCTCGCCGATCGGTTTCCCGATCACCTCCTCGGCCTTCCAACCGTAAAGCTTCTCTGCGGCGGAGTTCCAAGAGGCGATATTGAAATCCGAGTCGGTGGATATAATTGCGTCGGAAACGCCCTCGACGAGTTTTGCAAGGTATTTAACCTTCTCCTGCGCTTGAATGCGCTCGGTGATATCCCTGAAGGTCACTAAATAGCCCTCGATTCGGCTTTCCGAAGGGGGCAACATAACGACACTCGCGATGATATCGCGCGGCTCGCCGTCAGGTTTTGAGATTATCAGGTCGATGTTTGAGACGGACTTATTATCCGATTTTTCAATCTGTTTTTTGACAGCTTCGATCTGTGATTCTGAGAGAAACTCAACCGTGTTTTTCCCCAGCTGTGAGTTTGTTTCAAAGCCGAAGATGCTCTCCGCGGAGGGATTAGCGTAGGTAAGAGTTCCCTCGCGATTGAAGACCGCGACGCCCTCGTTCAGGTTCTGAAGAAGCGCCCTATATCTTTCCTCGCTCTCGACAAGTGCCCGTTCCGCTAAGCGCAGGCGCCGCTCGGTCTCGATGTCTCTGATAACCTTCTCGACGCTCTCCGGAAGGTATTCGAGAATGCTCGGCTCTTTTACGAGATAGTCCCTCGCTCCGAGCTTCATCATCTCGACCGCGGTTCGCTCGTCGCCTTGGCCGGTGAGGACCAGAAAGGGAACCGCCTTTTCGCGTTTGGTGAGTTCTTCGACGAAGCGGATTCCATCCATTTCCGGAAGGCAATAGTCGAGTATGACCAGTATATCGCTTTTAGTTGGAAATAATTCGAGTGCGCCCTCCGCGGTTGTCGCGCCAAGGGCGGTGAAACCGGCGCGTTCGAGATTCTTTCGAAGGAGAGAGTTCAGCCCCTCGTCATCCTCGACGACAAGGATGGTCCATTTGTCCGGCTCAATCGCCTTCTGAGCCTTATCTTGAAATATCATAGATAACCTCTCTTTCGAGGCTGGGCATCTCATTGACCAGCAGGAATTTGCCTATGAGATTGATCGCGTTGACGAACTCCGTGTAGTCTATCGGTTTTTGGACATAGTTGCTACATCCTAGGGAGTAGCATCTATCGACCTCTTGGGGGCTGTTTGTTGTCGTGAAAACGATGATTGGGATCTTGCGCAGGAGCAGGCTCTTTTTGACCTCGTTCAGGACCTCGATTCCGCCGATTTTCGGCATCTTGAGGTCGAGGATTAGAATGAAGCTGTTGTATGGCCGAAAGTCGATGTCCTCTTTGAACTTAGCGAAGTATTCGAGTGTTTTATACCCGTCCTCGAATCGAATGATATCGTTTTTGATACCTGCTCGACGCAGGTTTCTCTCGATCAGCGCGGCATGGCCGTCGTTGTCTTCGGATATCACGATTTGCGTGTTCTGGTTCATCATTGAGGCTTCAATTCTTGTAATTCTTTCTAAATATTAGATATTCATATCATAGTATAATTTTAAAAACATAATACATATTTATCAACATATTTCAATAGCAAAATGAAAAATATTTATAAAACAAGGAGTTAAAGTAATAAGATAAGGATAATGTGCACATATTAATGTAATAAATTCACTAAATAGATATTTGTTGAAATTATACTAATTAAAAATATTAACAATAATCGATGTAATATTTGATTTGTCTTGAAATCCCAAATACGATTGTTATACTCTCAATCACAAAAGGGATGATCCCCAAAAACAACTTAAAGGAGGTTGAATGAAAGGCCTGATCTATTTGATTCTCGCGACCATTGCCTGCTCGGTTATTGCAACCGAAGAAGCCGAGACGAGGTCTGTGGTGGCATACCTGACGGTAGTCCCCAAGGAAACGGAATATAAAACTCCCTATTCGCAGTGGATGCCCGCCACGCAAGGCCAAGCGATGCTTGAGAACTACGAGGCTCGAAACACCAACGGCCAAACGTATGTCGCAGAGCTTTTAGGCAATAACCGAGTCGAGTTTCCCGACGGCCCGACAACGGTCTATGTCGGTTCTTTTGTCGGGGATGGCGAGTATATGGATGCGCAAGGGCAGACTTACAAGCTCGAGCCGAACTCGACTATCTCGACAATCGGTATTTACGCCGCATCCGGCACTGTAGTGCCTATCTCCATTACAGGCTCGAGATCGGCATGGAAGCCCAAGGGTTGGGGCGGAAGAGAATCCGAGGAATAGCGCGCAATGGCGGTTATCACCGAAATACTGGTGATCGCTAATCTTGCCTCGTGGTTTTTGCTGTTCAGG
The DNA here is from genome assembly GCA_002428525.1 of bacterium UBP14_UBA6098. GTDB lineage: Bacteria > UBP14 > UBA6098 > UBA6098 > UBA6098 > UBA6098. The sequence goes on along the minus strand of DIWU01000032.1, from coordinate 62,010 downwards.
AGAGATCGACGGAAACCCCTGTCTTCGTCGAATTCACTCTCGACACGCCACTCCAATAGCGACGGGCCTGTTGTTCCGAGGCTGGAGGCTATGCTTGTCGTCTATTTCACTGCGATACTCGCGCAGGATATGGCGATGATAGCCTCCGGTTTCAGCAATGTTGTATTCACAATATTCTTCACGGCGATAGTGGTTTACGAGTTCTTCATCATCGGCTCGATCTCCGCCGAATTCTCCGCTAAGAACTCCGCAGTGACACTGCTCGCTATCCTTATCTCCGAGCTGATGATCATCGCTATGATCGCGACGCTTATTGCCAACTCCTTCGATCTGCTGAATATCGTCGATTTCTTAGCGTTGGTCGTGAAGACAGGAATATGCTTCTTTGTGCTCGGCAAGATTATAATTGGAGACGCACTTCGCGTGAACCTCGAGTTGTTCATTATCACTTTCAGTTTCCTTGTTTTTTTCTGCTTCCAGATGGTAGTGTCGTTCTACCTCGCCAAATCCTTCAACGACAACTACAACCTTAACACCGTATCGCTGATTTTCAGCTATACATTATGGCTTGGAGTTTCTGGGATACTATGGAAATCGCTATTAAAATGATATTCATCGTTTCGGCACTAACATTCGGCGGTTTAGTCTCCTTTGGGATATACTGTATCGCTCTTGCGCTTATCAATCGGGAAAGATCCGCAAGGGCGGTCGTCGAGAGCGAGATCAAGTTTCGCTCGCTATTCGATGCCATTAAGGATGCGATAATCGTTATCGACCTCGAAACCCTCTCGATAGTCGAGACGAACAAAGAGGCCGTCGAGATATTCGGCTATTCAAAAAACGAGTTCACTCAAATGGCCGCTAACAGGCTTTTCCCAAAGTATTCTCCAAAACAGACACGGACCCGATTCGAGGAACTGCTCGGCCGGCCTCCGGATAACGATATCAACGAAAGCCTTGTCTGCGCGGACGGCACGGAGCTTCCTGTGAATATCAAAGCGACCTTCGGGACGATAAACGGCAGGGGAATAGTCATCGCGATCATTCGTGATATGTGCGAGATCAGCAAAGCGAGGATCGAGATTGCTGAAAAGATCGAGGATCTTAAGAATGTGATCGGTTTCTTGAGCGGAAGGGAGCTTAAGATGATCGAGCTTAAGGAGGAGGTTAACCGGTTTCTAACCGAGAGAGGCGAGAAGCCGAAATACTCCATCTCCGATTGACAAATCGCTTGTTCTCGAGAAAAAACACATTATATTGAAAAGATCATGATCAATAATCGAAGTAAAAATGCAATCTGGGACAAACTTAAACACAACCCTCGGGAGGGTGCGCTAAGGCTTTCGGCCGAGGGCGAAGTTGTCGAGGCGGACGATGTATTCGCTCAGCTGGTCGGGAGAGCGCTCTCGAGCCTCGAAGGCGCCTCATTCTTGGAGATGATCTCGAGGCGCTTTCAGAGGCGCGTTGAAAAAGCCCTCCGAGAATTAAGCTCTGGAAAGGCCGAGACCGAGTTGCTCGAGATTGGATTTGACAAATCGGACGGTGCGGAGTTTCCCGCAGAGGTCTTTGCGATCTCGATTCTCAGCGAGTCGGGGAATCCCCCCGAGATTTGGTGTTTCGTTCGAAAAACCGAACCGATCCCCCGAGAACAGCTCGAATTCGCCTGTGATCGGAAGCGCTGTATATACGAGATCGCCGATTTGGCGATGGCCGCCGACACCACAGAGATGGATATCTTCGACTCGATAGTGGAAAACCTGCCCGCGCTCTTTCACTGCCCCGAAGATGTCTATTTTAAAATCTCCTACAAATTCAACCAATTCGAGAGCGGCCTTGTCGAAAATGCACAAAGTCATTTCAAATACGATATCCTCGAATATGGCAACAAGGTCGGCGAGATCGAGGTTGCAGTCGATGAGGAATGCGAACGCCCGCTTATAGATGAGCACGAGGCGGTCTTCATCGAAGCACTCGCGGGATGGATTGGCAAGCTCGGCGAGATAAAATCCCTTCGCGAGAAGGCCTCGCATATCGCTGAGATCGAGAAAAAAAGGAGCACCGAGCTTCACCTCGCGAATGAAGAACTGCGGACGATTCAGCGCTCGATGCTCAACCTTATGGACGACTTGAAGCGCGAGATCGAGGAGAGAAAGGCCGCCGAGGAAAAACTCGACCGCGCAAATATCGAGCTTAAAGAGAAAAATCGAGAACTCGAGCAGATAATCTTCGTCGCATCCCACGATATGCGAACCCCGCTCGTGACCATCGCCGGCTTCAGCCACGAGATCGCATTGGCCCTCAAGAGCATAATCTCGCACCTCGAATCAGAGGATATCGATTTAGGCGAAAACGCGAGCGAGATCAAATTCCTCATCGACGAGGATATCCTCTCGTCGCTCAAGTTCATGTCCTCGGGTGTTGACAGGATTCAGTTGATGCTCGATGCCCTGCTTGTTTATTCGCGAACCGGACGCCAAGAGTTGAATCTCGAGCTGGTCGATATGACCGAAATTGTCCGAAAAATCCTCGATTCCGCGATGTTCCATATCGGCGAGACAGGATTGAGTTTCGACCTCGAAACACTTCCGCCCTGTGTGGCCGACAAGGCGAAGATCACACAGGTCTTCTCGAACCTCATCGAGAACTCGATAAAGTTCCAAAAGCCGGAAAAGCAAGGCCATATATGGATCAGCGGAAAGAAAAAGGGGAAGCGAGTAGTCTATTGTGTCCGCGATGACGGAATTGGAATTCCAAAGGATAAGATCGAGGACATCTTCCTTTTGTTCTACAAGATCGACACCAATTCCGGCAACGGCGAAGGTTTGGGGCTATCCGTTGTGAAGAAGATTGTCGAGAAGCACGCCGGCAAGGTTTGGGTCGAATCGACTCTCGGTGAGGGTTGTGCCTTCTATATCGAGCTTCCCGCGAGCTATGAGCGCTAAATCGAGAAAGACCCCCTAACTTTACGAAAGATCCTCCGGCAACCTCAGCGGTGAGGTTTGATAACGCTTGATCAAAGAATCTATCCTTTTTTGAACGCCCTTGCTTGGATTGGCTGGATCCCATTTCTTCGGCGAGGGCAGGATAGAAGCGATCGCGCAGGATTGCTCGACACTCAACTGCCATGGCGAGACCCCGAAATGGTGCCGCGCGGCCGGCTCTATACCATAGATATGAGGCCCCATCTCGGCGATATTCAGGTAAAGCTCCAGAATGCGCCGCTTGGAAAGCCGGCGTTCGATGCGCTTTGCGAGTAGCATCTCCTCGATTTTCCTGAAGGGATTTCTCGCCGGCGACAGGAAAAGGTTCCGCGCGAGTTGCATCGTGATTGTCGAACCGCCGCGGCGAATCTCCTTCCTCTTCCAGTTATATTCCATCGAGAGGCGAAATTCCGCCCAGTCGATACCGTTGTGATAGAAGAACGAGATATCCTCGGACAAAAGCACGGCGCGAATGAGCTTGGGCGAGATGCTCGAAAGCGGAACCGGCGAAAGCTTGACCTTGCCTGCGTCGCCGTTGTGGCGCATCATAGCGGTTTCCTTTGGAAAGCCCTTCTCGATGCTGTCGATATTCGGGCGAACATAAACGGCGAAGGCGATCTTTGCCGCCGCAAGCAGGGGCAAAAGCGCGATCGCGAACAATACTATTTTGAAAAGTCTTTTCTTTTGAGCGGTTTTTTTCATGCGTTTTTCCAGCTTGTAAATTCGCCATATTATATTGAAAGAATTGGCGAATTAAAGCGAAATCAAGCCGGAAAAGCTTAATTCTTTGAAGGAAGTTTTGCCGAGTTGAACTCGATCTTTAAAGCGGGTTTTCGAGTGAAACTCGCTATTTCAGATAAACCAGCCTCTTCGCCGCGGCCTTAACGTCCGAAGGGCCGAACCCAACACGCACGAGATATACGCCCGAGCCGACCGAGGGGGCGGGTGTCCAAAGGACGGAACCCCCCTCAAGAATTTGGATTTCTTGGCCTCCCTTTTCAAGGGTGGTGGCCGAAGGCCGGAGGGTTTCGACGATTCGCCCCGCGAGGTCGAAAATCTCCACGCGAACGCCTTCTGGATTCCCGCTTTCGCGGGAATGACAAATGGCCGCGCCGTCGAGGGAAATCGTCACCGCGGAGTTGAAGGGGTTCGGGTGGGCGGAAATCACAAGGTCTGTCGGCAAGTCCCTGTCTTCCTCGATTCCAGTGAAAACCTCGTCGAGGAAGGCCATAGTCAGAACCCGCCCGCGCGAGAGCCGATCGTAAACAAAGTCCGAGAATGCGCTGTTGTGGTCGCCGACGAGCCAAAAGGTGTCCGAAGGCTGATAGGCGCGGAAATCGCTGTATGTGAACTGAACCTCGCCGGGAAGAATCAGAACACCGTAACCGCCGAAGTCGCCGCCGATGATCTGTTCCATATCCGCTGTCGAAACGAAGAACACGAAAGGCGGAGTTTCCTCGGAGACATGATACTTCGGCGAGGCGTCATACCAATTGAAGGAGCTGTCGGCAATCGGGCCGAAGATCGCCGAAAAACCCATCATGCTATATCCTGTGGGTCCGAGCATGCCGCAATCGCGATAGAGCTTGGGAATATCATAGATGCCCATATTGAATGACACAACGGCCTTGATTGACTCGATCCCGATCGACAGCGAGTCGAGAAAACGCGTGTTGGTAGCGAGCAACGTCGCGAGGTGCGCTCCGGCGGAATGCCCGATCACAACGATGCGCGAGGGATCGCCGCCGTAATCGGCAATATTGTCCACAGTCCATTTGAAGGCCTGCGCAACATCGAGGATATGGTCGGGGTGCGAGACCTCGGGATGGAGCGAATCGCTGAGGCTGTATGAAATCACGACCGTGACATAGCCCTCTTGATCGGCAAGATAAGCGCCGACGGCCGTGTAGTCTGATCGGTCGCCGTAGGTCCATGTCCCGCCGTGAACGAAGAACAAAACGGGAGCCGCCTCGATAATCCCGCTCGGGACATAGACATCGAGCATATTTTTAGGCGGATTCGGGGCTGTGCCCTCGGGGTAGTATGGAATATCGGGATTGAGCGAATAGGCCATCGCGGTCAAGATATAAAGGCACAGCGCGGCAATAATAGACTTGTTCAACATTTTTCCTCCCAATGAGTTACATGGAATCAGGTCCGAAAAGGTTTTCCTGTTGGGAGATCGCTTTGAGCAAAAATACGGTAAATCTGGCGCCTCCGCCTTCGATATTTTCAGCCTCGATAATACCGCGATGGCGGTTGACTATCCCCTGAGCGATCGCGAGGCCGAGGCCGGTTCCACGCGGTTTTGTGCTGAAGAAGGGTGTGAATATCCGCGGCAGGATATCCTCGGGAATCCCCGGGCCGGTGTCGCTGATGCATACTCCGATCAAGCGCTTTTCGGCGTAGAAGCCCGATCTTTCGCGCGCCTGCTCGATACGAATTGTCCCCGGTTGATTCCCGATTGCGTCCTTTGCGTTGATTATCAGGTTGTAAAAGGCGTCTTTGAGTTGCTCTTCGCGGCCGAGCGTCCAAAGCTCGCCCTCGAGCAGGTTCTCTATTACGATATGATCCGCGAAGTCGGGGGTATGTCGAATCATCAGGACGATCTCCGCGATCAGCCTCGAAAGATCGATTTTGTTATATATGATGTGATCGACGGGGAGTTCCTTGAGCCTCGCGAAAACGAGGAATTCCTCGAGGACGTTGGTGAGTCGGTCGGTTTCTTTCACGATGAGGTTCATCAAGCGCCGTTCGTAATCGCCCTCGGCGAAGTTATCCGAGCTCATAATCGTTTCGACGGAGCCTCGTATCGAGGCGAGCGGGTTGCGAATCTCGTGGGCGAGGCTGGCCGAAAGCTCGCCGATAGCGGCCATTTTCTCGACCTCCTTGAGATAAACCTCGCGCCGCTTCTGTTCGGTGACATCCTCGAAAAGCGCGATTATCCCTCGAAGCCCGCCATCGGGGGCATTGAGGAAACTGCATGTCAGATACATTGTCCGCATGCCCTCGTCGGATTTCAGGAAGAACTCGCCGGTGCGCTCGCTGTGAACGCCCTCGCCGAGCAGTTCGGCGAGCTTGGTAGCGAAGACCTTCGAGGCCGGAGGCAGTATCTCGTCGAGAAACCTCCCCCTGAGCTTTTTCGCGTCGATGCCCAAGAGCACGCTCGCGGCCTTGTTCAAATAAACGACTCTGCCCTCGGCGTCGAGTGTGATGAGACCGCTTCGCATATGCATGAGTATGTCGTCGGTGTCCATACTGATTCGGCGCAGGGCCTCGCCGGTCACCTTCAGCTCTCCGGTTCGGACGCCCAATTTGCCGGATATATAGCCCATCATGAACGCGACGAGGTAGATGAAGAGCGCGTAAATATAGGTCGTTAAGAACAGCAGGTCGCCGTCGGTGTAGAGCATCGCGGTGATCGGAAAGCGGTCGGTGACAAGCTCGATAACGCCCCTGTATTCGAGAATCACAAGCGCACTGAGAAGCAGGACCGAGCCGGTGGCGGTGATGAGTGTTCCTGTCAGTTGAAATATAAATGCCGAGGTGATCACCGATAGCGCGAAGAGCAGAATGAAAGGCGACCCGGCGCCACCGGAGTAATGAATAATCCCTATCTCGACCAAAAGCTCGAAGAAAAGCTGAACAGCGCAAATAAACCTAAAGCTGAGTTCCCTGCGGGTTTTTTCCCAATAGAACAGGGTCAGCAGATAGCCGAGAGTGATAAGGCCGTAGGAGAAGAGCAAGGTTGACAGCAGGCCTTTGCCTTCGAAAATAATCAACACCGCCGAGGTGATGAAGACAAACATCGCGAATCGCGCGATGAGAAGCCAGCGGATCTTGCTCCGGAAGTAATCGCCCGTGTCGATAGGCTCGAAGGGGATCGAGGTTCCGGCTATATTCTCCGCCCGTGTCTCATCGAACATCGGTGATCGCTTTCCTTTCGGCTATTTAATCTGACCGATAATATCGAACATGGGAAGATACATGGCGATAAGCATACCTCCGATGACCGTTCCCATGACGACAATAACCACCGGCTCGATCATCGCGGTGAGCGAGGATACCGCCGCATCGACCTCTTCGTCGTAGAACTCCGCGATCTTCTCGAGCATCTCGTCCATATTACCGGTCTTTTCGCCGACGCCGATCATCTGAATCACCATCGTCGGGAAGACCTTGGATTCGCCGAGCGGGGCGGTGATAGTCTCGCCCTCGGAGATAGAAACCATCGATTTGTGAATCGCCCTCGTGAGGACTAAGTTTCCGGCGGTTTTTGCGGTGATATTCAGGGCGTCGATGAGGTTAACACCGCTTCGAAGCAGGGTTCCGAGTGTTCGGCAGAATCTCGCGACAGCTGTTTTTCTCAGTAGCGAGCCGATCATCGGCATTTGCAGTTTTGCCATATCGATATAATACCGCGAGGCTTTTCTGCTGTTGAAGAAAACATAAGCGCCAATCAAAGCGGCAACCCCGATAATAATGAAAACAAGGTTTGAGACAAGCACATTCGAGATCGACATCACAAATCTCGTCGGTGCGGGGAGGGTTCCGCCAAGCTCGTTGAACATGTCCGCGAAGATCGGGATAATGAATGTGAGCATAACGAAGGTCATGCCGATAGTCATGACCAACATCATAGCAGGATAGATGAGCGCGCCCTTGACCTTTCGCGCGAGCCTGTCCGCTTTTTCTTGATAATCCGCCAGCCTTCTGAGAATAGATTCGAGAGCGCCGCCTATTTCACCGGCTTCGATCATGTTGACGTAGAGCTCGTTGAATATCTTCTTATGCTTCGCGAGGGCCGCGGCGAGGGTAGTTCCTGAGGCAACCGTGTCCCTGACCTTGCCTATTGTCGAAGCAAGAACCGGATTCTCCGATTGCTCTGAGAGGATATCGAGACATTGAACCAGCGGTAAACCGGCCTCGATCATAACCGCGAACTGCCGGGTGAAGCGCGAGATCTCGACGGCCTTCACGCCGGTGCCGATTGTCATACTCATCGCCTTGGGCTTTTTCTTGATCTTCGTGACGACGATTCTCTGCCGTCTCAGAAAAGCGGTGAGTTCCTCCGCGCTCCTCGCCTCGAGAACCCCCTCGACCATCTGGCCGCTCGCGCTTTTTCCCTCGTATTTAAATTGAGGCATAATTTACCGCCTATCTGCCCTCTTCGCTCTGTATTCTCTTGCGGGCAATAATGTCGTTTAACTCCTGTTGGTCGGGGCTACGGCCGAGGCAATCCTCGAGAGTGATGACACCCTCGAGATAGCGTTCCGCGAGGGACGAGTTGAGGGTCTGCATTCCATATTTCCCGCCGGCTTGAATCGAGCTATAGAGCTGATGAACTTTGTCGTCGCGGATCTGGGCGCGGATAGCGGCCGTCGCGACCATAACCTCGGTGGCAACCACGCGGCCGCCGCCGATCTTCGGCACCAAGGTCTGTGTAAGAACAGCCTGCAGGACGAACGAAAGCTGAACCCTGACCTGTGTTTGTTGGTTCGTAGGGAAGACATCGATAATACGGTTGATAGTTTCCGCGGCGGAGTTTGTGTGCAGAGTCGCGAAGGCCAAATGGCCTGTTTCTGCGATTGTCAGCGCGGAGGAGATCGTCTCCAGATCGCGCATCTCGCCGATCAGGACAACATCGGGGTCCTCGCGGAGGGCGTATTTCAGGGCGCGGGAGAAGGAGAGAGTGTCGCTGTGAACCTCGCGCTGGTTTACAATGCAGTTCTTATGGCGATGGACGAACTCGATCGGGTCCTCGACGGTGAGAATATGCTCGTGGCGCTCGCGGTTGATCTTATCGATAATCGCGGCGAGCGTTGTCGATTTGCCCGAGCCTGTAGGGCCGCACACGAGAATAAGCCCGCGCGGGTAATCCGAGAATTTGTTAACCGTCGCGGGAAGACCGAGTTCTTCGAGCGTGTGAATCTTAAACGGCACCGCACGAACCGCTAAAGCAACCGAGCCGCGCTGAAGGAAGGCATTGCATCTGAAGCGCGAGAGACCCTTGATCCCGAAAGAAAGGTCAACCTCCCAGTTCTCCTCAAATTGCTGTTTTTGTTTTTCGGTCATGATCGAATAGGCGAAGCGCTTTGCGGTATCCTCTGTGACAATATCCGCGGCCATCTTATGAAGGCTACCGTCGAGGCGAAAGACCGGCGGCGAGCCAACAGTGATATGCAAATCCGAGGCACCGCGGTGGATCATCTCGTCGAGCAGTGTGCGCATCGAGAGATCGCGCTTCGGCGGTGGCGCTTGAGTTTTATTGTCCGAAGGTTTCGGGGCGGGTTTTTTATCCTTAATCTCTTCGGGCAGTTCACTCCCCAAAAAATCATCGCCCTGATCGAAATTGTTTTGCTCTTCTTTCTGCATGGTTCTCCCTCTATTGGTAACTAATAGTCTCCGAGGCGACCTGATCGAGCGTCGTTTCGCCTTCGAGCATATATCTAAGCGCTACTTTTCTCATGGGTATCATGCCCTCGTTCACCGCCTCGCGCCAGAGTTCGATCACCGAGGTTCCGGCTTGGATCATCGTCCTTATGACGGGCGTTATTTTTAAAGACTCGAAAACAGGGATCCTTCCCTGATAACCGGTGCCGTTGCATTTCGGGCAACCCGACCCCCGGTAAAAATTGTAGTTTTTCACCTTCATCGGATCGATCCCGATCGACCTTAGAAGGTCGTCGTCGGGGGTCACGACGCGCCGGCAATTAGGGCATATTCGTCGAAGCAACCTCTGAGAGATGATCATCCTCAAAGCGCCGTTTATCAGATAATACGGCATATTCAGATCGATAAACCTCATCACCGCGCTCACCGCGTCTCTCGAACGCATAGTTGCAAAAACCAAAAGGCCCATATCGGCCACCTTCAAGGTGGAGAGCAGTTTTTCGGCGTCGTTCGCTTCGCTAACGAACAGAATGTCCACATCCTGCCTCGGCACCGATGCGAGGGCTATCTCATAGGCCTTGGTGTCCTTCAAAACCTCACGCTGGTTCACTATTCCGCTCATCGAATTATACACAAGTTCAATAGGGTCTTCGACAGTTAGAATATGCGAGCGCCGCTCTTCGTTAAGCCGTTTGATCAAAGCGCTCAAGGTCGTGGATTTGCCGGAACCTCTCGGGCCGGTGACTAAAACCAAGCCGTTCTTGACCTCGCCGAATTGAAAAACCTCCGGTGGAATCCTGAGGTCTTGCGGAGTCTTTATTTCGTAAGGTATCGATTTTATCGAGATCGCTATCGATTCGCGCTGGTGAAAAACATTGCAACGAAACCTCGAAAGCCCCTTCACCCCGAAAGAAAAATCGAGATCGAGATCTCGCTCGAATTTGCGTCTTTGGGCGTTGGTCATAAGCGAATAGGCCAACATCTTGGTCATTTCTTCTGAAAACGGTCGCAATTGCATCATAATAAGCTTCCCGTCGATCCTGAGCATCGGCGAGCTATCCGCCGATATATGCATATCGGTCGCCTGCTTTCGGATCATCTCTCCGAGAAGCATCTTCAGTAAACTCTCGCTTTTAACCGATGTTTGAGTCTCTATCAAAGATCTTCCTAAAAGCCCTAATGAGCGGCTGTTTCGGTGATAACCTGCTCTATCGAGGTGATCCCCTCGATCATAAACCTGATGGCCTCTTGACGGAGCGTTCTCATTCCGTCCTTTGCGGCCTGTTCGCTGAGTTCGAGAGCGCTCGCACCCTCGATAATCATCTTTTCAAGCCCGATTGACATCGGCATGACCTCGAAAACCGCGATACGGCCCTTGTATCCCGAGCCGTTGCACTGCGGACAGCCGGCACCTTCATAAAAGGTCACCTTTTCGGCGTCCTCGGAGCTCATTCCGATGATCTCGAGCATCTCCGGATCCGGTTTTATCTCGTGTTTACAGAACTTGCATACACGCCGCAGAAGCCTCTGCGCCATGATCAGCCTGATCGAGCTGGCGACCAAGAACGGCGGCGTGCCCATATCGACAAGCCTTGTGATCGTGCTCGGGGCGTCGTTTGTGTGAAGCGTGCTGAAGACCAAATGACCGGTAAGAGCGGCTTTGATTGCCGTCGAGGCGGTTTCGCCGTCGCGGATCTCGCCGACGAGGATGACATCGGGGTCCTGACGCAAGAAGCTTCTTAGCGCCGCGGCGAAGGTGAGTCCGATCTCGGAATGCATATGCACCTGATTGATTCCGTCGAGGTTGAACTCGACCGGGTCCTCCGCGGTCATGATGTTGATCTCCGGCGTGTTGAGTTGGCTCAATGCCGAATAAAGCGTAGTCGTTTTACCCGAGCCTGTAGGCCCCGTGACGAGCACCATCCCGAATGGCATATGAATGGCCTTGTTGAATTCTTTGAGCGCCCGCTTCGGGAAGCCCAGCTTCGTGACATCAAGCATGAGGGTTTCCGGGTCGAGGAGACGCATAACGACCTTTTCCCCGAAGATCGTCGGAAGTACGGACACACGAAGGTCGATAGACCTGCCCTGTGCGTGAACCTTGATTCTGCCGTCCTGAGGAAGCCTTCGCTCCGAGATATTCAGCTTGGCCATGATCTTGATACGGCTGACAACGGCGTATCTAAGCCTGAAGGGCATCGGCGCCATCTCGTAGAGGCGGCCGTCGATACGCATTCGGCAACGGGTTCGCTTCTCGAAGGTCTCGATATGGATATCCGAGGCGTTTCGGCGGATTGCGTCCATGATAATCGAGTTCACTAATTTAACAAGCGGTTTTTCTTGGATTGCCTGTTGGAGGTCGGATTCGGAGAAATCGTCGTCTTTGTCCTCGATAACATCGAGGTCTTCTTCACCGGCCATGTCCTCGAGAATATCGTCGATGGTTTCGACATCCGAGCCGTAATACTTATCGATTGCGGTGGTAATCTGGCCTTTAGTGGCCATCACCGGCTGAATATCGCAGTTCGTCACGAATTTCAGGGTGTCGAGGACGAAAAGGTTAGTGGGGTCTTCGGTTGCGACGAAGAGCATTCGCCCGACCTTGATCGTTGCGATAACAAAGAATTTGCGGGCGATATCGACAGGGATCAGCTCGACGACATTGGGGTCCAGCTCGAGGTCTTCGAGCTTGATTGTGCCGACATTGAGCTGTTTCGCGACGAACTCGTTGATGACATTCTCGTCGCGGATATAGCCGAGATTGAGAAGCACCTGCCCGAGTTTTTCGCCGGAATCCTTTTGTGCCACAAGGGCTTCGTCGAGTTGGGCTTGAGTTATCCTACCAGCTCTAATTAACATCTCGCCGAGTCGAAGAGCCATCTCAACCTCCGTTGAACGAATACAGCGCGAAAGCGCTTATGAAACACTCAATTATAATAATATGCATTAACTTAAGTTCGTTCAACTAAAAATTTTCTTAAGTCCCCGAAAGGCGGGATAGAAAAAAGCTTGCGCTTTCCAGCATTGAATTGAGGCAAGGAAATCCGCAAATGCTTGTGTGACGGCACGATGCGGCTTATTTTAATCGAAAAGGCCTATCGGCGCGAACCGTTCGACATCGACGAGGCCCCGGTCGGTTAGCTTTAGCTTCGGTATCACGGGCAGTGCAAGAAAACCGAGCAACATGAATGGATCCTCGATCACGCATCCCATCGACTCGGCAAGCGATTTCATCTCCCCGAGACGTCGGTCGATATTGGCCGCGTTATCGATGGCCATCAAGCCGGCCAGCGGAAGGGCGAGGGTTCCCAAAACCCTCCCCTCGGCTACCGCCGCGAAACCGCCGCGCATCTCGACAACCGCCTTTGCGGCGAGGCTCATATCGGCGTCGTTTGTTCCTACGACTATGAGGTTATGCGAATCGTGCGCGACTGAGCTTGCAAGCGCCCCGCGCTTCAAGCCGAAGCCCTTCACGAATCCGAGGCCGATATTTCCGGTGGCGCGATGGCGCTCTATTACCGCGAGTTTGAGGATATCGCGTTCGATGTCCGCGACCGCGAGGCCGCCCTCGACCTTCACCGGTTCGAGGAGGTTATCGGTGACGATCTGGCCGTGAATGAGACCGATGATATGGGCCTTTTTTTGGTCTTCGGCGATAATCGCAAAATCGGATTCGTCGAAGGGGGCCGTATTCATAGTGTTTGGCGGCTCTATTCTGCCGGATTGCCATTTGTTGTCGATCAAAAGGCCGTCCTCGGCGCGAAGGACACCCTTTGCCCAGACCATCCTCGGGTGGAATTCCTCGAGGCTCTCGACCCAGACTAAATTCGCCGCTCGCCCCGGGGCGATAGCGCCGATATCGGTTTGCTCGAAATGCTCTGCGGCATTCAATGTTCCCATTCGGATAGCCTCTATCGGTTCGACCCCGAAATCGATTGCTTTGCGGATCATGTAGTCGATATGGCCTCTACAGAGTAATTCGGGCGGATGGAGGTCGTCGGAGGCGAAGAGGATTCTGCGCGAATTGGCACGATTGATAACGGGCAGTAGGGCCTCGAGGTTGCGCGCGCCGGTTCCCTCGCGAATCATGAGATACATGCCTGCACGAAGTTTCTCCGCCGCCTCTTCGACCGTCGTCGCCTCATGCTCGGAGCTGATTCCGGCGGAGACGTAAGCGTTGAGGGCTTTCCCCGAAAGCCCCGGCGCATGGCCGTCTATTATTCGCCCTAACGCGGCTTCGATCTTGTCGAGAACTGCCGGAACACGATATATAACCCCCGGGTAATTCATCATCTCGGCGAGGCCGACGATCGCTTTATTTCCAAGCAAAGCCGCGACCTCCTCGGCGCCTATCGATGCGCCGGAGCTTTCCATATCGGTGGCCGGAACGCAGGAAGGCACTAAGAATCGTATCGACAGGGGCAGGTGCTCGGAAAGGCGAATCATCAGCTCGATTCCCTCGATGCCCATAACATTGGCGATCTCATGGGGGTCGGCGAAGACCGTCGTCGTTCCGAAGGGGAGAACCGCCGCGGCGTAACCGGCCGGCGCGAGCATTCCGGATTCGATATGGCAATGGCTATCTATAAGCCCGGGAACGAGATAGCCTCCGTGGAGATCGACGATGCTTTCGCCGTCGTAACTCCCGATACCGGCTATCCTTCCGGCGAATATTGCGACATCGCCGCCGTGCACCTCGCCGGACAACGTGTTGACAATCTTTGCCCCGCGCAAAACGAGATCGGCGGGTCTTTCTCCAAGGGCTACAGCGATCGACTCGGCGAGAAATTCTTTACTCATTTTCACTCCCGTGAAGAATGTTTGAAAAAAGGCCGTTCTGCACAATATAATCGAGAACCCTCGCCGGCACAAGGCCATCGACAGGCTCTCCGCGGCGGATTCGGCCGCGAATCTCGGTCGATCCGATCTCTATCTGAGGACAGGGGATAAGGACGACATTGGAAACAACCTCCTCATCGACCTCCGAGAGTTTCCAGCCGGGCCTCACCGCGACATCGATCTCGGCGAGTTCCCAAAGGCGGCGATAGTCCCGCCAAGTTGTCAGTTCGGCGAGCGAATCTCCGCCGATCAAAAGATGAAGCTTGTCGCCGGGGTATTCGCGCTTGAAGCGTTCGAGCAGGAAGACAGTCCACGGCGGTTGCTCGGACTCCAGCTCGAATCTGCAAAGTTCCCATCGAGGGTCCATATCGATGATAAGTTCGAGCAGGGCGACGCGATGTTCTGCGGGGGAGATCGCCCGTTCGTTCTTGTGTGGCGGTGTTTTTGCGGGAACCCAATGGACTGTGTCGAGGGGAATTAGGTCGGCCATATTCGAGGCCAAGGAGATATGCCCCACATGAGGGGGGTCGAATGTGCCACCGAATATTCCTCGCCGTGACATTTTCCCTCTTGAGTGCCGGATTGGCCGGTTTATAAGTCTCGAGTGTTCAATGCATCGACCTAAGCGAGCAATAGAAAAGTTTTGTTCCGGAAGGCCGATTTTCGTCAGCTTATAAAAACCGTTATCGTTGGTCTATTTTTTTTAAAAGTTTAGTCGCCTCTTTCGAGGTCTCATCTGTTGCCGAGGAATCGGCGAGTTCGTTTAAAATCGGGCGCGCGTCCTCGATTTTTTCGAGGCCTATCAACGATCTCGCCTTCAATAGTCTTGCTCGAGGCACATAAATAGTGCCGCCGTATTCCTCCTCGATGAGATCGCAATAGAGGATCGCCGCGTCGAACTGTGTCAGCTTGAAATAGCTAAGGGCGATATCGAATTCCTTCTTTGCGAGCTTTTCCCGGCATCGGCGGATACCGTCCTCGGCCATCGGGACAAACTCGGAGCCGGGGCGGAAGGTCAGGAAATCTTTGAAGTATTCGAGCGCGGTCTTGGTTTTGTCCTGCTCGAGGTCGGTTCTCGGCGAGGCAGAAAGATAGGATTCGCCGATCATGAGTTCGGCACGCTCGGCATATTCGCTATCCTCGAAGCGCTGTGAGATTCGGCGGTATTCCATCGAGGCCAACTCGAATTGGCCGTCTTTGAAATAGGATTCCGCCAACATGAATGTTCCTTTGGCGATATCTTCATGGTATGGATAGGAATAGACGAACTCGTTGAAAACTGTGGCCGCTTTGTCGAATTTGCCCGCGTCGAAAAACTTCATCCCCCGCTCGAAGAGAAGGTCGGATTTCGCGGAATCCCCTTGGTTCGTAAGGACTGGGGCTTTCGAGCATGCAAAAAAGAGTGTGGAAATCAAGATAAGGCCTGTGAGAAATCGTGGAAAATTCATCAAAATCCCTGCTTGTCTTTAGGTAAGATTAATGTTCGCGGATCGGCGTGGAGGGGCAGTGTGAGAATCCCGTCTTCGCGTTTAACTGGTGAAGGCTGATCCCATGGCACTCCGGGGACCTCGCCCTCGGGGTAATCTTGGGTATATTGGGTATTCATCGAATCCTGTGAATACTGCGCAAGTCCGCCGATCGCAGGCGCGGAGCCGGTAGAGTCTTGCCCTTCGGCGGTTTGCGCGGGTTGAGGGGTTATCGGAGCCGGGGCGGGAGGTTGTTGAGCCTGTGCGGTTTCCCCCTGTGGCTGAGTTACCGGCGGTGGCGGAGTCGTCTTCTGCTGAGCGTTTCCCTCGGCGGGTTTGCCTACCGCGGCTGACTCCGGTTTCACCGCGATTGTCTGTGGAGGTGCAGGTGCAGTCTCCGGTTTGGATTGGGGTTGAACCTGCGCATACGCTTTAGGGGCGGCGGTTTGCGCTTCGGGTTTTACAGCTTCAGGCTTTGGCGGTGGTGGAGTTTGAGTCTGGGTTTGAACCCGTGGTTTTATTGAAGCTATCGAAGCGGGTGTGGGGCGTGTTTGCGGGGAATACAGAGGTGGCGAGGTGGATTGGGAGTCGGTCGCGGCGGGTTTTGAGAAATCTCCCAGAGAATCGATTCGGGCGAGAGCCCGTTTTGCAAGATTCCCCTCGTCCTCGTCGGGATAGAGTGTTAAAACCTTGTAGTATTCGATCACCGCACCGATCGAGTCGCCGGCCATAGAGAGCGCCTTTGCAAGCTCGAACTGCGAGGCGGCGTGCTTATTGCCGTCGGGAAGAACCTGCGCGCGCTTGTAGTGCCTGACCGCTTCGTTGTAGTTGGACTCCCGAAGAAAGCTGTTTGCGATCCAATACTCGGCGTTATCGAGGAGGCCGCTTTCCGGCGGGGCCTCGAGTACTATCTGGAACTTGCTTCGCGCCTCGGAGTTCCGTCCCGCTTCGAGGAGCTGATAGGCCTCGTTGTAAACCGCATTATAATTAGGCGCGGCCGTCGCGACGAAGGCGGGGGCGAGAAGCAAAGCGATGCATGGCAATCGCCTCATTTTTGCACTCCCAGAAGATGAAATCCCGAGCCTTTTATTATCATCACCTGAGCGAAAGAACCTATCTTCGCCGAGCCGCGGAAACGGACAGTCCTGTCGATCTCGGGGGCATCGTAGCGCGTTCGGCCCCACATAACGCCGGATCGCGATCCCTCTTTTTCGACGAGAACCTCTAAAACTCGGTTCTGCAAAGCCGAATTTGTCTCCTGTCTTATCCTATCGAAGATCATCTCGATGAACATCTTGCGCTCGGCTATCGTGTCGCGTTCAAGTTCATCTTTAAAGCTAACAGCCGGCGTGCCATCCTCCGGCGAATAGGCGAAAACACCGCCGTGGATGAAATGCCCCTCGTCGAGATAGGCGGAGAGTTGCTCGAAATCCTCCTGTGTTTCTCCGGGGAAGCCGACGATAACGCTTGTCCTAAGGACGATATCCGGCTTGCCGGATTTGAGTTTGCGGACTATTTCCCTGATCTGCTCGCTATTCACGTGGCGTTCCATACGCGCCAGCAAACGATCGGAGATATGCTGAATCGGCATATCGATATAGGGTAAGACCTTGGGTGTTTCAACTATCGCGGCGATAGCCTCGTCGGTCATATTTCGCGGATGGGTATAGAGAATCCGAATCCAGAAATCGCCCTCGATCTCCGAGACTCGGCGCAGAAGCTCCGGGAATCGAGACCTGCCGGTGTCGAGGCCGTATGCGCTTGTGTCTTGCCCGACTAAGATAATCTCCTTGATACCGGACTCGATATAAAACCTCGCTTGAGCTATAAGGGATTCTATTGGCGCGCTCCGCAAACCGCCGCGAATCGAGGGGATAGCGCAATAGCTACAGCGGTTGTTGCATCCCTCGGTGACTTTCAGATATGCCCAATAGTGACCGTTAGTGCCAAGGGGGTGTTCATACCAATCCACAAGGAAATTCGATGGAACAGAAAGGCGGGGTTTTTGGGCGGTGCCTCCGAGTATCGCTTCGGCTATGAGCTTTGGGTTACGGTTGCCGAAAACGAGGTCGATTTCGGGCATTTCTTGCTCGAGAACCGAGGGATACCTCTCAGCGAGGCATCCCGTGACGACGACCGAGTCGATTTGACCGCATTGCTTTGCCCTGATGTATTCCCATATCGACTCGATGCTCTCCGCCTTGGCGTCCTCAATGAATCCGCAGGTATTGACAATTACAATATTTGCGTCGGCGGCGCGATCGACGATATGCCATCCCGAGCCAACCAAGGATTGCGCGAGAATATCCGAATCCACTTGGTTTTTGGGGCATCCGAGTGTCTCGATGAAAATACTTTTTTTATCTTCAGACGACATAGTAATTAAAATAATAGTAAACTGACGGTGTAAATCAAGCCCAATATTAAGATTAGTTCAAAATGTTAAACTAATATCTTAAGTCGCGGTGCCTAATGAACCCTCAAAGCAAAGGAGAGTTCGTAGAAATTAAAGGTTTGAAGGCTCTTTTTCCATTTTGGGTTATATAGACCGGCGAGTTCCGCGATGCTTGTCCCAAAGCCGAGGTAAACTTCGCGCTCGGCCGCAAACTCCGGATTATCATGGTTCGCCGAATATCCCACACCGAAATGGAAAGGGTAATCATCTATTGGATTGACAGTCAACCAATAGATGTAGTTGTCATTCTGCGCGAATGTTTGAGCTATAAGCTCGTTGGGCGTTTCGCTCAAATCCTTTATCGAGAAACGAAAATCGATAGGGTCGAGGTATTTCGGCCATCTGTTCTTCGCGAGGGCGAGGGTAATTCCGAGGGAATTTGCGATCATATCCGAGTAGCCGAACCCCTGATACAGGTTGTGTGCGTCCACCGGATACTCGACGAAGAGCATAATAGATCCCGCGAAGGCGCCTCCGATTATCCGCGATGTCCCGGGCTTGAAGCCGCTCCAATTGGACAAACCTGTCGCGGCCTGAGCGATCTTGTAAGATACGAAGGCGTGGCTTACTTCGTCGGTTTGAGCGAGATTATCCCCCGCCCAGTCGTTGTGTTTGATATGAAAGGGACAGTAAATTCGGCCCCACCAGTCGTCCATGCGGGAAAAGCAGTAGCCGACAAGTCCGAGTGTCATCGCGGAATAGACTCCCAATCTCCACGGCACGATTTGTGGTTCAGGGGGATTGTAAAGTTGAAGTGCAAGCGGCCTTTCGAGGGTTGGGATACTGTCCCCGACCTCTTCATCGGGCAAGGGGGCGGCAAACGCCGCCCCTGCCACGATGAAAAGCGTTATTATCAGGATGAAGGGCTTCATCTATTCGAATTCGACCTCTTCGGCACAACCGCTCGTGCATCTGAATTCGATTCTGCGGTTGTTCGCCATTCCCTCCGCGGTTTCGTTTGTGTCAACCGGGCGGGATTCGCCATAGCCTACAGTTTCGAGGCGGCTATCCTCGATGCCCTGTTTGACGAGCCATTCCTTGATGCTCTTCGCGCGTTTGATCGATAGCTCACGGTTGTAATCCTCAGCGCCTCTCGCGTCTGTGTGGCCCTCGATCACGACCATCATTTCGGGGTAGGCCTTGAGGGTGTTAAAGGCGATTTGCAGGTCTTTAGCACCTTGAGGAGTGATGTCCCATTTGGCCGTTTCGAAATAGACCTTAACACGAATCGATTCGCCCTTCTTGAGCTTCTTCAGCTTAGGACAGCCGTCCTCGTTGACTTCGATGTCCTTTGGAGTATTCGGGCATTTGTCGAGGCCGTCGCAGACGCCGTCGCCGTCGGAATCGAGCGGGCAACCATCGGCATCGACGATACAGCCCTTTGTGGTGTTCGGGCATTTGTCCTTATGATCGGGCACCATATCGCTGTCGGAATCGACCGGACAACCGAAATCATCGACCCTTGCGCCACGCGGTGTGTCGGGGCACCTGTCCTGATCGTCGGAGATGCCGTCGCCATCGGTATCGGCCTTCGTTTGCGGGCAACCGAACTGGTTAACAACAGTGCCGATAGGAGTGTTGGGGCATTTGTCGAGGCCGTCGTAAACGCCGTCGCCGTCGGTGTCCATCGGACAGCCGCTGACATCGACCAAGGCCCCGAGCGGTGTATTCGGACAATTGTCCAAATAATCCGGCACGCCGTCGCCGTCGGAATCGACCGGACATCCGAATTCGTCAACTTTCACGCCGGAGGGTGTTTCGGGACATCTATCGATACCGTCGCAAATAGCGTCGCCATCGATATCTAACGGACAGCCCTCAATATCGACGATACAGCCGATCGCCGTGTTGGGGCATTTGTCGAGGCCGTCAAAGATACCATCGCCGTCGGTATCCACGGGACAGCCGAATTCATCGACGATAGCGCCGAATGGTGTATGCGGGCACTTATCGTCCTTATCGAAGACGCCGTCCTTATCGCTATCGCGGACACCGCCGTAGTAGAAATTCAGCCTCGCGGAGATCTCCGCCCAACCGACGATAGTGTCGAGGGTGAAGACAGCCATATCGTCCATGAACGGATAGTATCCGCGGAAACCGACATCGATACCGACCTGTTCGACGGGGAATACCTCGAAGCCGAGACCGAGCATCATATGGAAATGGCGACCCTTGAACTCGACCCATGTCGTTTCGGGCAGAACATCGCCATACCTAGCGTCCGGTTCATATGCGACCTCGAACAGCTTGCCGGTTTCGTCATTGACAGCCTTCCATGACATCAGGCCGCCGCCGATTTGGATATATGGATTGAAGATTGTATGCGTGAAACTGCGCCACTGCATGAAAAGCTCGATCGGTATAGCTGTGAGCTTAATCGGCAGGTTGGGGTGCCTATCCATTGAGAAGCGGATCTTTTTGTAGCTCTCGAGCCGATAGCCGTTGATGTTTGTAGAATCCGGAATGACAACGAAGGCGTTTCCCGGAGGATGGAAGTCGGTAAGGGGGAGCAAAACCTTTGTTTCCGCATCTCTGAGGGGGAAGGGGAAGATGCTGATATTATTCCCCGGGTAGGAATAGTTATAAGCCCCTTGAATACCAATTTCGAATTCTTTAGTAATCCCGAACTTAAACACGCCGCCGTAGGTTTGTCCGAGTGCCCAATAGTCGAAGACTCCACCGGTTTTGACTAAACCGGCGCTTGGGCCTGCGGAAAACTTGTAGAGCACCTCTTCGCCGAAGGCTAAACTTCCGACGAGAACTAACATCACTAGAGCTAACAGCAATTTCTTCATTTTCCCTCCTGTCGGGGCAAAATGGCTTTGTTTTTACTTATCGTTTATATATTTGAACACAATTCTTCTATTCTGAAGAAGGCCCTCCGAGGTGGAGTTCGGCGCCACGGGATCGGCCTCGCCGTAGCCCTTGAGCTTAAGCTGGTCGGCCGTGACGCCACGCGCGACCAACACATCTCTAACCTTTTCCGCGACACGCATTCCGCGGTTGATATTATAGGTGACACTGCCCTCGCTGTCTGTATAAACGCCGATTTCCACGATGCGGAATGGGTAGGCCCTGAGCCGTTCGGCGATGTTTTCCAGTTTCTGCATCGCGGCGGCCTTGAGGCTCAGACTGATATCGTAGGCGTCGCGGATCTCCTCATATTCGACGGGGGAGACAAAGGGACAACCGACCGAATTTACGATAAATCCGCTCGGTGTTTGCGGGCATTGGTCGAGGCCGTCGGGCACGCCGTCCTCGTCGGAGTCTTTGGGGCAACCGAACTCGTCAACTATCGCTTTTCGAGGAGTGCCCGGGCATTTATCCATGTAATCCGGCACGCCGTCGCCATCGGAGTCCTTGGGGCAACCGGTCGAATCGACCTCAATATGGCCCGGAGTTTCTGAGCATTTATCTACACCGTCGCAAACTCCGTCGTCATCGGAGTCCACCGGGCAACCATCCTCGTCAACGATACATCCCGAAGCGGTGTTCGGGCATTTGTCCAGACCGTCGAAAACGCCGTCGCCGTCGTTGTCGAAGGCGCAACCCATCTCGTCAACCTTAGCGCCGCGAGGTGTATTCGGGCATATGTCAAGATCGTTTGAAACCCAGTCGCGGTCTCTGTCCTTAAAGCCGAACATATAGGAAATCCCGAGGCCGAAACCGTAGTTCGAGAATGCTGTTTCGTTGGGCGATTTAAATGGAATCGCGGATAGTGATAACCGTAAATCTATAACGGGCAAGGGGTTAATTTTCGCGCCAACCGCGACGCGACAATAAGCTCCGCTCTCGATCTCGTCTGCATTCGAGATAAGATATCCAGCGCCGAGGCCGCCGGATAGGCTTATCCTTCTCGCGAGGGGAAGATAGTAAAATGCGTTAACCTCCGGCCCCACAAGAAGATAACCTAAGTCGTCCGAGGTTATCGAGACAGCTCTGACGCCGCCGGATAATCTCATCGGGCAATCGACGCTTCTCGAAAACTCGAGAAAGGCCCCCGAGTTCATCTCAGAGCTTGTAATCTCGGAATAGTTTTGATTGGCGAGGTTGGCTTCAACGCCGAAGCGAACAACTGGCGCGGCGTTCAGCGGGGCAAATAGGGTCAAAACGGCGACGGCTATCGGGCGGAGAGCCGCCCAATAGCCGATCACGCTGTTTTTGTCGATGATGCGAAACATCGATAGATTATTTTTTTTCAGTTTCGTCAGTGGTCTCTGCGATTTCCTCGATCGGAGCCTCCTCGGAAACAGCCGGTTCTTCGGCCGGTTCTTCGATAGGGGCTTCGACTGGAGCCTCCTCGAGGACAACCGGTTCTTCGACCGTTTCCTCGATAGTCTCCTCAAGAGTCTCCTCAACAGGCTCTTCGACAGGAGCCTCGACCGGAGCCTCTTCAAAAGCTACCGGCTCTTCGGCCGACCCGAAGTCCTGAGCCTCAGGCTCGTTCTCGATATTGAGCGCCTCGCCGAGTGCGTCGCCAAAGGCCGCTGTCTTGGTGGGATGCGCGCCGAGGTAGCGTTCGAGATCGGATTGCTCTTTGGTATCGAAGAAGGCGTTCACGCTGAGGACGATTCGGCGCTCGTTTTTGTCGAACTCGAGCACCTTGAGAGGAAGAAGATCGCCGTCCGCAAAGGCGTCCTGCGGCCTGTTGACCTCTTTTCCGAGCTGGGTCACCGGAACGAAGCCCTCGACATCGTCGGGGAGCTTGACTGTGACGCCGCGGTCGTTCATACGGAGGATTCTGCCCTCTGTCTCGCGCCCGACCGAGTATTTGCCGGAAAGCTCCGGCCATGGGTCTTTCTCGAGCTGTTTGAGGCCGAGGCTGACGCGCCTGTTCTCCGGGTCGATATTCAGGACGGTGAGTTCCTTCTCGTCGCCCTTCTTCATGATCTCGGAGGGGTGCATAATGCGCTTCGTCCAAGACATATCGGAGATGTGAACCAAACCGTCGATCCCCTCCTCGACCTCGACGAATGCGCCGAAGCTTGTGAGGTTGCGGACGACGCCGGTGATTCTCGTTCCGGGGGGATACTTGGCCGCAAGCATCGTCCACGGATCGGGCTGAAGTTGTTTGACGCCGAGGGAGATCTTCTGGTTTTCCTTATCGACCGAAAGGACGATGACATCGATCTCGTCGCCGAGGGCGATGACCTCGGAGGGGTGGTTGATATGCTTCGTCCAAGACATCTCGGAGATATGAACCAGCCCCTCGATGCCCTCTTCAAGCTCGACAAACGCACCATACTTGGTGATATTGACGACCTTGCCGCGAATACGGGCGCCTTCGGGGTATTTCTCCTCGACGGCCTCCCAAGGCGAAGGCGTGAGCTGTTTGAGTCCGAGGCTGATTCTTTCCTTCTTTTTGTCGTATTTCAATATCTTGACATTGATCTCGTCGCCGATCTTGACCATCTCGGAGGGGTGTTTGATCCTCGACCAAGACATATCGGTGATGTGCAGAAGGCCGTCGAGGCCGCCGAGGTCGATGAACACGCCGAAGTCGGTGATGTTCTTGACGATACCGAGGCGAACCTGTTCCTCCTCGATCTCCGAGAGCAGGTCTTGGCGCTTGTTGCAACGCTCGTCCTCGAGGACGATACGCCTGCTGACGACTATATTCCTACGGATCTTATTGAGCTTGATAACGCGGAAGTCCATCTCTTGATTGATGAGCGCGTCGAAGTCGGGGACTTGGCGAAGGGCGATCTGGCTTCCGGGGAGGAAGGCATCGACGCCCATGATATCCACTACCATGCCGCCCTTGATGCGCTTGCGGATGATGCCCTTTACGAGCTCGCCCGATTCATAGGCCTCGCGGATCTCCTTCCAAACGCGGACGAAATCGGCCTTGCGCTTGGAGATAACAACCTGTCCGTGTTCGTCTTCGAGTTGTTCGACAAAAACGAGTATAGTTTCGCCTATCTTGATCTCGCCCTCGAACTCTGCGCGCGGGACAATACCCTCGGACTTGAAGCCGATATCGACAACGACATCTTCGCCTGAAAAACGAAGGATTTTACCCTCGATGACCTCGTGTTGTTTGAGCGTGGTCATAGTCTCTTCCATGCGCTCTAACATAGCGAGGCGCTCTTCCGGGGTGTAGTCCTCGGAGAGGTCGTCGTCGTCGGGAACATCGCCCTCGGAGAAGAGGGGGACGAGTTTGGAAGGCTGAGGAGTAAAGGCCTTTTCCGGCTTTGTTTTTTCCGCTGTTTTAGTAGCGATTGACTCATCGGCCAGCTCTTCGCGGCCGGCGAAAGAGGTTTCTTCTTCCGGAACGGGGTCCGGTTCGGCCGTTGAGGCCTTTTCGGCGATCTCGTCGCCGGCCTCATCGGTCGGTTGGTATTCGGGAGTCGGGCTCGATTGAGCCTCCTCGAAATACTCCTCTGGGACTTGTTGGTTCATCGGGTTTCTCCTTAATTATGGGTTAGTTATTATCTTCCAAGTAGTTACGGACAATTCGTTCGATATGATCTACCGATTCGATTAGTGTTTCGTCGGTATTGTCGATCTCGATCGCGTCCTCGGCCTTGCGAAGGGGGCTGTCCGCGCGAGTGGAGTCCATCCTGTCTCGGCGGATTATGTCGCTTTCGAGCGCCTCTAAATCGAAATCGATCCCGGCTTGCTCGAGTTGTTTTGCCCTGCGTTTGGCCCTCGAAAGGGAAGTCGCTGTCAGAAAAAGCTTGATTTCCGCATCTGGGAGAACTACAGTGCCTATATCGCGGCCCTCCATGATAATAGAATTTATTTGCGCCCCTTCGCGTTGTCGCCGAACCATCTCGCGCCGAACCGCCGGATGAGCGCAAACCTGCGAGACCAATGCATCGACCCGAGGTGTGCGAATCGCCTCGGACACATCGTCGTAGCCGATAAACGTTCTTCCCGGCTCAAGGCGTATCTCCATCGAATGCAACCTTTCGGCAAGCGCTTCGCCGTCCGCGGGATCGATGCCCTCCTCGATCGCGATCAGTGTCAGGGCGCGATACATCGCACCCGTGTCGAGATAGGTGTAGCCAAGGCGTTCGGCTAAAAGCCTCGCTATTGTGGATTTCCCTGAACCTGCAGGTCCGTCGATTGCAATTCTTATCTTCTTTCCAGACAAATCAATACCCCTTTGGAGTCCTCTCCAAATTTTACAATAATCGGTGAAATATAAGTCGATAAACGGTATTGTCAAGCCATTATTATTAATAATAGATTTTCAAATTCCGCTTCGGACCTCCACAAATGTTCATCGCCCAAGAGATTAGTGGTTTGAACAGATCATGTTCCGCGCTTCGGGGCGTCGGTCGCGCATGCGCGGGCCGTCGGGCCGGGACGATAGAGGAGTTATGGGCGCGATCGTGCTCCGGCTCGACGGCGATTTCGACGGCCAGAGGAAAGCGAGCTTTCCGGAGGCCGCCGAAATCCCGACGCCCCTGAACGAAGGGGCTGAAGTTTATATACTGAGCATTGTTTTCGCTGTGAGGAAGAAGATGAGGAGGCCTGTAATATCGACGATGGTTGTAAGTGCCGGGCTTGCAACCACCGCGGGGTCGAGTTTGAGTTTTGCGGCTCCGAGTGGAAGAAGCGCTCCGATGAGAGTCGAGGTTATAACTTGAAGCCCGAGGGCGATAGATATCGCTAAACCCACTGTTAGGAGTGAGTTTCCGGGGGTA
Source organism: bacterium UBP14_UBA6098 (assembly GCA_002428525.1). Taxonomy (GTDB): domain Bacteria; phylum UBP14; class UBA6098; order UBA6098; family UBA6098; genus UBA6098. The sequence goes on along the minus strand of DIWU01000032.1, from coordinate 36,221 downwards.
TTGGCGTTGCCTTCGAAGATCATCACTCTGGCGAAGGCAATTACACCGAGCAATATAGCGAGCATCAGTGAGACTTGGAATTCCTTAGTTAATATCCCGAGGATATCCCTCGGGTGGATTTCGCGGAGTGCGAGGGCTCGCACAACGAGGGAAGCGGCTTGGCTACCGGTGTTACCGCCGGTAGCGGCGAGCATCGGCATGAATGTGAGGAGTATCGCAAACTGAAAAAGAAGGCCCTCGAACGACTGCACGATAAACCCCGATAAAAGTCCGAGGATAGCGAGGAGCACGACCCACGGAGCGCGGTTCTTGAAATGCCTCCAAGCCGAGGTTTTAATATAAACCGAATCCTCGTGGCTCCCCGCGATCGCCATGAATTTCTCCATATCCTCGGTATGCTCTTGAGTGATGATATCGAGGGCGTCGTCATGAGTGATGATGCCGACGAGCGCGTCGCCGCCGTTGAGGACCGGCAGTGCCAAAAGGTCGTATTTTTGGATCTTCCTCGCGGCGTCCTCTTGGTCGTCGTCAACACGGCAGTAAACTGCTTCGGTTTGCATAATCGCCTCGACTCTCGCATCCCTCCGCGCGATGATCAAGTCTTTCAAGGAAACATAACCGAGCAATTTGCGCTCGTCATCGACTACATAAGCATAGTAGATCGTTTCTTTGTCGGGTGCGACCTCTCGAAGCCTGTCTATCGCTTGCGCGGCAGTGAGTTGCGGAGGAAGAGCGGCGTAATCGGAGGTCATCACGGCCCCCGCGGTTCCTTCACGGAAGGAGATCAGCCTGCGAATATCCTCGCGTTCGGCTTGTGCCATGGCTGGAAGGACCGATTCCTGAAGGCTTTCGGGAAGCTGTTTGAAAAGGTCGGCTCTGTCGTCGGGGTGCATCTCGGCGAGTATATGGGCAACCTCCTTTCGGGGGAGATCCTCCATTATTTCGATTTGAACATCCTCGTCTAAATGCCGGAAAATCTCGGCTCGAAGCTCTGAGTTCAAATACTCGAGGATCGCCCAAACCTCTTTAGGCTCGAGCGGGGAGATCAGATCCGCGACATTAGCCGGATGGCCTGTCTCGCAGAGATCGCGGATTGTTTTGCCGTCCTTCGTCGCGAGCAGTTCGCGAAGTTCCGGAACGAGAAGGGGATTTGTATTTTTCATCTCTCGCCTCCTATCCGCCGCAGACTATTTCCATTGCGGCCGGAGGCGAAGCGGGAAGGCTCGATCAGAGCGTAGGCGCTTTCGCGGGAGCGGCCGCGAGGAACTTTCGTCGTGGTCCGGGGTCGTCTCGATCGCTAAGATTCGGTTCGACGCAGTTACGATTTTCGTTGTTTGATGCGCTCATTTCGATTTCTCCATGGCCTAATTCACCACTGGTTTTAGGATGCTCGACATAATTTACAAATAAATGCTTAGAATTTCAAACAATTTTTAACTTTGCTGATTTTTTTCTCACTTCAATATTTACGAAATATTCTATTGAAATACTCTAAGAAAATTTCCTCCTAAAACCCTAAGCAAGGTTTCTTCGTCGAAGCCGCGAATGATCATTTCTCGAGTGATATTGACAAGCCCGTGACAGTCGGAGATGTCTGTCGGCAGGTAACTGACGCCGTCGAAATCCGAGCCGAGGCCGACATTTTCTTCACCGCCGAGCGAAACTATGTGCTCGATATGATCGACGATATCCGCCGAAGTGACCTCGGATTTGTCCTTAGGGGAGAGAAATCCGGGATAGAAATTAACACCGATGATGCCTTGTTTGTCTATGATTGCGCAAATTTGTTCGTCGGTGAGGTTCCTCGGCGAGGTTTGAAGGGACATGCAACACGAATGGGTGCAAATCGGTGGTTTCCTGATGATACTCATTGTTTCCCAGAATGTTTTTTCACCTGAATGAGAAAAATCGATCAGTCCGCCGAGAGCGTCGATTTTGCGCACTGCCTCTTCTCCTAAAGCTGTGAGCCCCTTGGAGTTAGCCGAGGGATCCATACACGAGGTCGCCCAATCGTTTGAGTTGTTCCAAGTAAGAGTAAAAATACGGACTCCGCGATTGAAAAGCATGTTAATATCTTCGAGGTTGCCGCAAAGGGAATGTAAACCCTCTACCTCTATTATCGCGCTAACTGCCCCGTTATTGCGGTTTTCGAGAAGCTCGGTCGAGTTCCTCGCAAGACGGAGCTTTCCGCCGGAACTCGCTATTGCACTTTCTATCCCGATAAGTTGTTTATGCGCTATTTCGCGCCATTTTTCGGGGATTTCGTCACCCCATTTAGGATATACAAAGAGGCTGAAGGCCTCCGCCCAAAGCCCTACCTCGAACATCCGAGGGAGATCGAGCTTGGTTTCGAACGATCCCTCGACGAAACGAGGCGAATCTTTCGACATCGAGAAGGTATCCGCGTGAAGATCGACTAGCGGTGCTTTCGTATGAAGCGATAGTATTCTATCGATATTTATATCTCTCATCATACTCCTTTATGATATAATACTAATTATTGACAAATGCTTTAATGATGCGGTTAAATGTTTAAAGAGTAATATTACATAATGAATACTATGAATAACAATAATAATAATTTACTTCAATAAGAATATCTTTCTCGTGAAAACCTCTCCCCTCTCAGTCCTGATGAGGAGAAGATATAGCCCGGAACGAATAGAAACATCCGGTTGCCAATGTGCAACACCGCCGGGGTAATCGAGTTTTGCGACGGATCGGCCGGAAATATCGATGATTTCTATCTTTACGGGTAGATTGGTCTCGACTGTTAGAGCGGAGTTGAATGGATTGGGATGAACAGAGAGCTCAAGACCGGACGGCAAACTGGCCTCGGAAAGGCCTGTCGGGCTGACGCTGAAAAACCATCTGCGAAGCATCGAGTTTGGCCCCGCAAATGTTGCTTTGTCGGCGATTCCGACCTCCACCGACACGGTCTCGCCGGGTGCGGGGGAAATTCCAGCGGTGGGGAGGTGTATAATGAACGTGTCCGCATCGAAGATGGCCGCCATGGAGGACAATCTGACGGTATCGGAGCCGAAAACGGCGTAAAAGGTTGAAGTGTCGATTCCTGCGCCGAGATCGCGGATATAGAATTTTGCAGTAATATCCGAGCCAATCACGACATCGGCCGAATCCGGATGGCGATAAAGCATTGCCGCGGGTGAGCGGTCGATATAGATCGTCCATTCGAGGGGGAGCATGTCCGAGGGATTACCCAAGCAGTCGTTTGCCCGTTCGAGGGCGAGGTGCAGGGTCTCGCCATCAGTATATTCGCTTATAAATAACATGCCAGAATCTGCCAAGGAAAGCTGAGGATTAGAGCAATCGAATTCTACGTCATTAACCGAAAAAATCAGGCTTGCCTCGTCGATGCCATCGGGATCGCGCAAACCTACGAAGATAGCGAAACTATCGAGAGAGACCCATGCGCCGTTTAGCGGGCTGTATGGCCCGACGATAGGCCCCTCTGAGGAAGGCCCGATCGGCATACGCATTGCGCCAAAGCGCTCGGTGCCTACGTATAAATACTGTCCCCCGGATGGTTCCGGGCCTTGGGCAATATCGAAAACCGCGCAGGGTATATCGTCGCCGAGCGGCGCCCATGACATGCCCTCGTCCTCCGAGGCCAACGCGCCGTAAGCCCCGCCGATATATATATGCTCTGTTGCTCCGCCCTGAACGAAGATACAATTCGAGGGTTGCGGATCGAGGTCAACATATTCCCAATCAAAACCGCAGTTTCGGCTGAAGGCGAAGCCGCACCAACAAGCGGCGTAAAGGATGCAAGAATCCCGAGGGGAAACCGCTATCTCGTTGGGCGACATATGCTCGGTGAAGGTGAAAAGAAGGCGCCATGAGGAGCCGTAGTCGAGCGAGTGAAAGAGGCGGCCCATGCCGTCCCAAGCATAGACGCGGTGGTTATAAACCGGGTCAACTGCAACACCGGTGAAATACATGTCCGGTGTGCCGATTGTCGAATAGACAACCTCCCAGCTACTCCCGCCGTCGGTCGATCGGTCGATCGTAGAGCCCCAAGCGAAGAGCCTCGAGGGGTCTCGGGGATCATAAATCGCACCTTTTGCGAGATAAAGCCAGTCCGGCGGCGGGAACTCGAAGGTTCGCCCGAAATCGTTGCTTCGCCAAACTCCGTCGGAGAAAGAGCCGATGCCGAGAGAGGCGAAAACGGTCTCTGCGGTCGCCGGATGAAGGACGGCGCTTTCGTACTCGCCGAGGGAATCCCAGCTAGCGCCTCGGTCCGGTGTTCGCACGAGTTCGAGACGCCTTTCCGAAGCGCCTCCGCCGATTATTGCATAGATCGAGTCCGGCCGAGTTGGGTCGGGGAGAACACGATTGGCGGAGAAGCCTATCGGGCCGATCTCCTCCCACGCAAATAGGCTAAAGATGGGTATTACAAGCAGTAAGATTATTTTTTTCATCATGAAAAGCCACCTCGTATCGTTATTATAAATTATAATAAATTATATATCGAAGTAAACATATTATCTTATTTATCCGCCCAGCGGATCGCGAGGGAGATCGCCTCGATCATGCTGGAGGGATCGGCAATATTCTCGCCGGCGATATCGAAGCCGGTGCCGTGATCCGGGCTTGTTCGGATGAAGGGCAAACCCAATGTGGCATTGACTCCGTGGTCAAAGCCGGCCATTTTTAATGGTATCAGCACTTGGTCGTGGAACATCCCGACGATTGCGTCGTATTTAGTCCGAAACCGCGGAATGAAAGCGATATCCGGGACAAGCGGCCCGACGACCTCGAAGTTAGCACCCTCGAAGGATTTCACCGCACGTGCGATCATTGCCTCCTCGGTGCCGAAAAGGCCGTTGTCGCCGGCGTGCGGGTTGAGCGCGAGAACCCCTATCGATGGGCGCTCGAGGTGCTCGTATCTCGACATCGCCAGCGCAACTATTTCGACCGACCTGCGGATCAAGCGCTCGTTAAGATTCGACGGAACCTCCGATATCGGGATGTGCCTTGTCACGGGGACTACCCTGAAATCTCCGGCGATCAGCATCATAACGATATCTTCGACCCCCGTGCGGTCGCGAAGGTATTCGGTATGACCGCGGAAGCCGCTTCGAGTGGCCATCTCGACGGCATTCTTCGAGAGCGGGGCCGTCACGAGGGCGGTGATTTCGCCGCTAAGTGCGGAATCGACGGCGGCTTCAAGAGACCTGAAGGCAAAGAGGCCGTTAAGGGGATCTTCTCGACCGAACAAGCCGTTCCATTCGAAGGTGCAATCCTCGGAGAATTCAATCTTTCCGGAGATCTCGGCGAAATCGAGGAAGGGCCGAATCCATAAGCAACGATTAGCCAAGCGCTCGAAGAAAAACCGGTCGCAGAATATTTTAAAGGTCGCATTCGATTCGGCAAACTGCGGCAAAGCCTTGCATAGAACCTCCGGGCCGATTCCGCCCGGGTCGCCGAGACTAATTCCAACTCTCGCGAGCGTCATTTCAAATAAACCGCCTTAATAGTCATCGGAACGCCAGTCGGTAAGGATACTCGAACGAAATAAACGCCCGAACCGTGGGACTCTCCGGGGTGCCATATGAACTCATGAGCCGTCGAAGCGCTCTTTGTATTCCGGCTTAATTCGTTTGAGGGGTTGCCAACCGGGTCTTCGGTGCCCGTGCGGGCGACGATCCGCCCCGCGATATCGAAGATTTCCATCTCCAAGCTCGAGGCATCGAGGCCGCTTGGTGAATCGAGAACGATCTTGACCGCGGAGTTGAATGGGTTCGGATGAGCGCTGAGCGAGATCGTTCGCGGAAGATCGGTCTCCTCGATATCGCAGACGACATAATCGAGGGCGCCGATATAGTATTCCCAATCGGCTATTTCCTCGGAATCCATATAGAGAAGCTGTCCTTCGGGGATTCTAACATGAAGCCATATCGATTCGGGTTCGGAGTTTTCGAGAGTGAAAACCGCACTGCCATCCTCGAAGACAAGCGTGTTTTCGTAAGAAACGGAGGTGTTTTCGAATTGCTCCGAGATATCGATTGTGATTGTGCAATCGGCGGAGTAATGCGCGCCGTAAAAATCGGTCAGCTCGAAGAGGATTGTATCTAAGGCCGCGGCGACCTGAGTGACCGGGGGCAAAGAGAAATTCACCCGCGCACGGCTTTCGAGGATAAAACTCGTGGAACCGACATCGGGGCCGCCATCGACAAAGACTGTCACTATCTCGGCATCGGAGTTCGAAAGCGGGAAAAACCCGATCCCCGAGACGAAATCGACGGTGGTTGGAAATACCGCGCTCGCATCGCCATCCGGCTCGATGGCCGAGATCGTGGCGGGGCCGCAGAATTCGGTGGCGATGAAGGTCTCGTTGAAAATCGCCATGCGCATATTTCTCTGCGCACCGAGGGGAATCCAGTTGTAATCCTGCGAATAGGCCATAACCCCGGTGCGGACGAAGCGAACCCTTAGCGTGTCGGGGAAAAGCGGGCCGCTAACCTCGATATCGACCGCCTCGGAGACTGTGTCGATCAGCGCGAAGGTCGCGATTCCGCCGTGAAAATCGATGATGCCGTCTGAGGGAACGGTGAAGGCGCCGCCGGTGACCGATATCGACGCGCTTCCGTAATAGCTACGGTCGATTAGCGAGGTCATGCCGGTTCGCGCGGTGACGGTGATGATCAATTCCTCGCCCGTGCGGAAATACTCCTCTGAAGGTGTGACGAAGGAGTAGGCCACAGCGCCGGTGTCCGGCATCCCGATGGAGAGGTTTTCAGTAGCGCCGGGAAGAAGCATGCCGTTGTCGAAAAGCCCGACGATTTCGGCATCCGAGGCTGAGAGCTGAATCTCGATGGTTGCCCCCGAGTCTTCGTAAATAGTGAAAACCCGCCGACCTGCATTGAGCTGGATCCCTCGCGAGGCGAGTTCCGAGGGCGAAAAAACCTCACCGCTGAGCGAATCGATTATCGAAATTGCTCCGGGCCCTTCGCATTGGAGGTCGAGGATAAACCAGCCCGCGCAATCGTTGTCAATCTCGCCGCGCGAGTTCAGGGCCGAGACTATTAGCGGGATCGAGTCCAAGGGAAAGCCAACGCTCGGGCATTCGATATCGAGCTTGATCGCTGTTTCTTCGGGAACGACCTGAATCGGTGTTTTGATCGGGGCGAATAGGAGCGGCGTGGAATCGATATCAGCGCGGAAAAAGACCCAGTTTGTGTCGGCCTCGGTGTCCCTGAATGTGAAGCCTGCGACCCCGCCGATCAGGGTTTGCCATCCCGAGGGCGTGATCGAGACGCTCGGAGCGCCCGAAAGATCGACAGAGCTGATCCGGACGCGCGTCGAGTAGTTCACCGGATCGGGAAAGCCGTTCGAAAAGGCCATCGCAACGAGGCCGGCGTTAGTATTCCGGGCTACTCGGATGCCGTTGGCGGGGAAGATCAGCAGGTTGGCGGGATCGTCCCCCGGCAAGAAGACTACCTCGAAGGTATCGCTACCGGCTAATGTTCCGGCGAGGTCCTCCGCCACCACAGTGACTGTCTCCGGCTGGTCGTTTGTGATGATAAACGGGAAGATGCCGTAGAAGCCTGTGAGGCTTGCCTCGAAAACAGGTGTTCTGTCGAAGGCGTTAGCGACGCGGGCGCTCGAGTCCGGCCTGCTTTCACCGGCGATCCTGACGCGGACTACACTGCTGACAAGGCCCGGAAAGGCCGAGGGAACCGGTCTGCCCTCGAAATCCGCCGCGACGGCCCAATGAATCGAGAAATCGCCGGGGTAATTCATCCGGCTCGGCCCGTGTATTTGCCATTCGATCGCGGAGGTGCCGGATGGGATCACCTCGAATAGAAGCGGCATCGATGGTTTTATAAGGCCGAGATTGTCCTTAGCCGAAATACTGAAATAGCCGCTTCCAGAGGCCCGAAGCAATGCGAGGCCCATCGAGGCCGAACTCGCGATAGTTTCGATCGGAAGGCCGGTCATCGGATCCTGCAAGAACGGCATATCGACAGTGCTCTCGCAGAAAATGTTCGGTCGCGCCGACCCCGACCAGCCCGGATCGATGCCGTAACCGATAGGTGTTTTCGGAAACAGAATAACTACCTGCGCACCGCCGTCCGGAATCCAATCGGAGAGCGCGACAAGTGAAAAGAATGTCGGGGTTATCGTCGAATCGAAGGGCGAGGCCTCCGGCTCGAAGCCCGAAAAAGATGCGGGCGATGTCTCCGCAAAAAGAATACAAATTGCGCATAAAAAGATGGCTGTTTGTTTCATTTCCCCTCCTGAATTTTTCTTGAGAATTCCGAGAATCTCTTTTCCACCCACAGCTTGAAATTTTCGCGGAATACCGCGGTATCGAAACGCTTAGCCGAGTTTGCGATGATCGCCGGATCGAAGTCGAGCCTTTGAAACCTCTCGACAGCATCGAGCAAAGACTCGGCCGACTGGTGTTCGAAGAAAACACCGGTCTGTTCGGGAATAACAGTTTCGGTCGCGCCGCCCTCGCCGAGCGCGATTACCGGCCGACCGGCGGCCTGAGCCTCGACCGGAACGATCCCGAAATCCTCGACACCGGGGAAAACTAAGGCCCTGCAACTTTCTAAAAGCTCGATTTTCTCTGCCTCGTCGATCCATCCCAAGAACTTGGTTTTCGGGCCGGCAATCTTCTTCAAATAGTTGATTTGAACGCCATCACCCGCGATTATCAGCGGAAGATCGAGTTTCCTGAAGGCCTCGACCGCAATATCGATCCGCTTATAAGGCACGAGACGCGAAAGACAAAGGTAAAATTCGCCAATTTCATTCTTCGGCCTGACTTTGAACTTGCCTGTGTGAACAGGCGGATAGATAATATCCGCGGTTCTCGAGTAGAATTTATCGATCCTTCGCCTTGTCGTTTCCGAGATGCATGAATAAAAATCAACCCTTTCGGAGGCGAGGCGGTCCCACATTCGAACATAGTTGAAGACAATCGGATAGAAGAATTTGAATAGGTCGCGTTTCGGTTTGAAGCCGGTTTTCGTGTAATCATGTTTGTAGTCGAAATACAGCTCCCATGCCTGACGCATTGGAGTGTAGCAATAGGACAGATGAGCCGTCTCGCTTCGCGTCAGAACGCCATGGGCGACGAGATAGCTACTCGAGATCACGAGGTCGAAGTCCTGAAGGTTCATCTGCTCGATCATCGTGGGGTAAAGCGGCATGTAATACTTATACCATTTGTGCATTTTAGGAAGCCGCTTCGACCAGCCCAAAGGTTCGATCTTCCATTCGTTGAAGTCCGACGGGACGCGCTTCTTGTCGTAAGCGAGGGTGAAAATCGGCGCTTCGGGGAAAAGGCCCTTAATCTCGCGGAGCACCTCCTCGGCTCCGCCGGATTGGTTGAGAAAATCGTGAACTATCGCGACTCTCGGTTTTGTTCCGCGAGCGGTAATTATTTGCGGAGCTTGTCTTTCCAGCATTTGAGAGTATCCTCGAGGGTTTTTATCAGCGGAATCTCGGGAGTCCAGCCCGATTCGGCCGAAAGTTTTTCACGGCTGATGAAGATAATCGGGACATCGACGGGACGAAGCCTTTCTTTATCGACCACGACCGAGATCCTCGCACCGGCGATCTCGACCAAGCTATCCAAAATATCTGAGATTCGCTCCGCTTTGCCGGAGCCGAGGTTGAAGATGCCGGTGATTTGCTGTTCGAGAACGAGCCTATATGCCCGAACGACATCGCGGACATCGAGAAAATCGCGCATCGCGGAGAGGTTGCCGACGCGAATAACTCCATCGCCGAGTCCCAAGGCGGCCTCCGCGACCTGTCTGGCAAAACTCGATACAACGAAATTCTCCGACTGGCCGGGGCCGATATGATTGGCCGGGCGCAGGGTTGCGATTCGCAAACTGAAGAGGCTTCGATACTGATCCGCGGCCATATCCGCGGAGGCCTTGGTTGCGGAATACATATTCGCCGGCCTGAGCGGGGTTTCCTCGGTGAAGGGCAAGTCGCCGCCATCCGAACGGCCGTAAACCTCGGAGGTTGAGACGAAAAGCAGGTGTGTATCGGGCTTTGCCACCCTGATCCACTCCAGTATGTTTAAAGTCCCGCCAAGGTTGATATCCCAAGCGGTTCGCGGATCGCTCGACGCGGCCGGGACGAAGCTGATCGCCGCGAGGTGGACGATCGCATCGGGTCGGGCGGAATCGAGGATTTGGTTCAACGAAACACTATCGCGAAGATCGCCGCGATAAAGCCTCTCAGCCAAAGCTTCGATTTCATCGAGATCCATCTTGTCGAAGTATAAACCCGAAACCTCGTGGCCGGCTTTGACCAACTCCATGACAAGGTGTCGGCCGACGAATCCCTCGATGCCTGTTATAAAAACACGCAAACCCTACCTCCGATAGCTTTCGATGTCGGCCTCGGTCATCTTACGAACGAGTTCCTCGAAGCTCACCGTCGGTTCCCATCCGAGTTTGGCCTTCGCCTTGGAGGGGTTCGCCAAAAGGTGATTGACATCGGCCGGGCGGAAGAACTCCTCGGACAACCTCACCAAGGGCTTGCCGGTCTTTCGGTCGAACCCGACCTCGTCGATACCGGTTCCTTCCCACGCGATATCGAAGCCGGCGGTCTCGAAGGCGTGTGTGGCGAATTCGCGCACCGAATGGGCGACACCGGTTCCGATGACATAATCGTCGGGGCTGTCCTGCTGGAGCATAAGCCAGATCATTCGGACATAATCGCCGGCGAAACCCCAGTCGCGCTTGGCGTCGAGGTTTCCCAGCTCGAGAATATCCTGCAGGCCGAACTTGATTCTTGCCGCCGCGTTTGTGATCTTGCGCGTGACGAACTCCTTGCCGCGGCGCGGCGATTCGTGGTTGAAAAGAATCCCCGAAGCGGCGAAGAGGTCGTAGCTTTCGCGATAGTTCACAGTAATAAAATGGCCGTAAACCTTGGCGACGCCGTAGGGGCTTCGCGGATAGAACGGTGTGTTCTCGCTTTGGGGCATTTCGAGCACCTTGCCGAACATCTCGGAAGACGAGGCTTGGTAGAATTTGCTGTCGCTTTTTTCATAACGCATAGCCTCGAGCATGCGCGTGACGCCGAGGGCGGTAGCCTCTCCGGTGTAAAGCGGCTGGCTCCACGATGTCGGGACGAAGGACTGAGCCGCAAGATTATATATTTCGTCGGGCTGTATCTCGCGAATAAGTTTCATTATCGACATCTGGTCGAGAAGATCCGCTTGAACAAGCTGTATTCTATCTCTAATATGCTCGATGCGCCCGAGGTTTTCCGTGGAATTACGCCGGATCATGCCGTAAACGCTGTATCTCTTTTCGAGAAGAAAATCGGCGAGATAGGAGCCGTCCTGTCCGGTAATGCCGGTTATAAGGGCTTTTTTCATCGTTCCTCCAAATAGCTCGATAGAAAGTTTCTATAGTAATATATAAAATTCGGCTTTATTAACAAGTGGGAAAAGAGGGTCTTTATTCGAGGGCGCGGCGGTAGGTCTCGAGTGTTTTTTTCGCGGTATCCGCCCAAGAGAATTCGGACGCGCGTCGAAGGCCCGCTTTGGAAAGCTCCGCGCGGAGGGTCTCGTTATTGGCCAGCTGAATTATCCTCTCCGCGATATCCTCCGGTGAACGGGGGTCGAATAGTAGGGCCGCATTCCCGGCGACCTCCGGCAAGGAGCTGACATTAGAGGTCAACACCGGAGTTCCACAGGCCATCGCCTCGAGCACCGGCAGTCCGAAGCCCTCGTAAAAAGATGGATAGCAGAAAATATCAGCGAGGTTGTATATCACCGGGAGATCCCCTGCGAGGACATAATCGGTGAAAATTATATCATCCTCGATATCGAGCCTTTTCACCAGATCGAATATTCCGGAGAACTTCCAACCCCTTCCGCCGACGATAACGAGTTTATGGGGAATTTGGCCCTTGATTCCAGCGAACGCTCGCATGAGGCCCTCGATGTTTTTCCTCGGCTCCAGCGTGCCGACGAAGAGAATGAAGCGTTCGGGGAGGCCGTGTTTTTCGCTGATATTGCGCAATAGGGCGACATCTTCTATTGCCCGAAATTCCGGCGATACTGCCTCGTGAATAACGACAGTCTTATCAGACATTTCGGGAAAGAGGCGGGAAATCTCGCTCCGCGTGAACTCGCTGACTGCGATAATCGCATCCGCTCTGCGCATAGAGTTTTTGAGGAAAAGGCCGTGAGAGATTCGATGAAAAGTCTTATGTTGTGATGGCATAACAAGGCTCGAAAGGTCGTGAACCGTCGAGACCGTCTTGCACCCGGGGAAAGGCGGGATGAGGAAATTCGTCCCGTGGAAGATGTCGATTTTATCACTTCGCAAAAACATCGGCAGGCCGATGTGAAACCACAGCTGGAACTGCGGCAAGGGGATCTGCGTCGGGCGGATGAAGAAGTTCGGCGGCAGAGGGAAATCGAGGGAAACGGCCTTATTAACATAGAGAAAGTACGTATTGGAATTATCAATAAGTGTAAGCTCACGCAATGTATAATATGTGAATAGTGCTACGCCAGTCCGCGATCTACACAATGTAGAAATGTCGATTGCTATTCTCATGAACTCCGCCTTGAAATACAAGATGTATTCATTACTGTTTTAATGGACTTAATAAACGACAAAAACCAAAGGGAATAAACTGCGGCCGATTTCACAGCTCAATCCCAAAATACTCTTTTACCAAAGATGTAAATTTAGCATAAGAATAGCAAAATTCAAAACGATTAGCATTCTCTATAGCGTTTTTTGACAGAGAGTTATATATAGCAGAATTATTGAGAACACTTGTAATTGCCTCAACCCAAAGGTCGATATCCTCGTAATTTTGAATCAATATACCTCCTTCTCCAACGGCTTCGACCAGCCCTCCTCTGTTGCTTGCAATAGAGGGAATGCCGTTAACTCCCGCCTCTACCGGCAATCTACCAAAAGGTTCTTCCCAGCGGGACGGAACAAGAAGAAGCATCGTTTTCGCAAGTATCGACTTGATATCGTCTGTCCATCTCAAATGGACAACATTGGAAGGCAAATCTCCATGCTCTTCTGGCAAACGCCCTACCAACAGAAACTTCAAATCGGGACACTTCTCAGCAATACGCAAAAAGATATCTACCCCTTTATGTTTTGCAAGATTTGCGGCTATCATTGTAATGGAATCTCTATCACCCGCAGGGTTAGAGGCATATTTTTCAAATTCAATAAAGGGTGGAACGACCTCAGCGGACAAGCCGAATCCATTGAGCTTCTCCCGCATAAAATCACTTGCGACAATAAGCAAGTTACTTTTTTTCAATAATTTTAGCATCCTTTTTTGCCTTAATTTCATAAATAGGGTGTTGTAATGAATAAAACACTTATGTTCTATGTTGAATGGGTCTAAATACTCCGTATCTCTAACAAATGTGATGATTGGTGCTTTATTGCTCGGAATAGGATCTTCATATACCACAGGAGGTTTCTGAGCTATTACAATTTCCGGCTGGAAGTTTCTCGCTATCTTGTTAAGTTCCCTCTGTGCTTGAATATCGCAGGAGAGTAATCTGGCGTGATATGGCATTCTAAGAGTTTTCTTTGTCTTTATGGGGAAATTCCAGTCGATTATCTCGATGTTGCTTCCTATAAGCCCTGGATTCTTTTCAGGCTGTGGTTCAAATACTATATTGAACACACATACATGATGCTTTTCAGATAGTTTTCTTATGAGAGTCGTCGCCGATCTTTCAGCACCGCCTCCGATTTGATGTATCCTTCCTGTGGTAAAGAGTATCTTCATATCAAATATACACCTCTTTGATTATGGAAGAGATGTCGTATGGATATCTACAGAACTTAAGCTGATTATGGGGTTTTTGGCCAAGTTTATTTATGTTTCTGAAGATTCTCAAAGAATACTCACTCTATTTCTCGAAGTGTTCTTTGTCGATTATTAACCCATGGATTATCAAGCTTGTCAGACGAATTTGCAATATATCCTCTTCTTTGAATGTATTATGAGAAGATAATCATATCGTCAGTGCATATTGTAGTGACATGAGTAGCTTTCCATATCTCTTCAGCTTGGTTATGCTCGCTTTCGAATACCATATCCGGCTTTGTCTTCAAGATTACATCGATTTTATGTTTAACATAATTGCCTAATCTTAGTTCTTTGGATTCCAAATCCCAAAGGCAAAGCTCTTTATATCGGACTTTATATTTTTTGAGCCAATGTTCTGTTTGCTCCCGATACTTTTCCAGACGCCCCGAAACAATAACATCGATTTCAAAAGCAGGTATCATATATGGCTTTGCATTATCGAGCCACTCGAGATACCGGTCTTCATCGGCATCCACGCCGGGAGGACAATTTTCACATATAACGCCGTCCATATCCGAACAAATAATCCCCTTTTTGGAGTGCATCAAGTTCCATTCGAATAGCCTCGGTTGAGGAAGGATCTTATAGAAAGCATCCACTGAAGAAAGCGCTTCGTCGGTAACGATAAGAGCCGCTTTGGTAATCGAAATTCCTCGTTTTTCGCAATAGGGGAGTATAACTTGCAGATTATCATCCAGAGTTTTACCCGAACTAACTGTGTCATCGACCAATAGAACACTCTTAATGTTTTCGGTTAATTCAATATACTTGCTATTCCAGAGGGAACCTTGCACGAAAAGCTCCGGCGTAGATAAAGGTTTCCCAAGTTTTAATGCCAGTATATTAGCGACTAATAATCCGCTCCGCGGTATTCCGACAATAATGTCGTGGTCGATTTTGTTGGTTTTAATCCAATCCATCGTCCACAGAACGAGTTCGTCGATTGTGACGAAAGAATAGCGCCCTTCAAGCTTGGCTCTCATGAAACTTCTTTGCTTCAGGTAAAGCCTTGAGACCATTTTTGAGTTACTTTTCGACATTGACAGCATGATAGCTTTATACACACTTTTTAGCTTCAAATAAATAGCTCGTGCAAAAAGTGCGAGCTTCTCCGAAAATGAATTTTTTTCTTTAGATGCTATTCTCCTCAAGTATGAGGATATTTTAAGTCTCATTGTAGTTTTTCTATTCCCCGCCATGCGGCCCTCTTTTTTTTGCGACAATGAGATACTGGAAAACAAGAAAACCGCGCAAGAACGGGATGGCTAAGTATTTCGCGAACCTGTTCCTATAATGTGGCCTTTCGTAGATCCGATAATTGCGTTCCAATCTTTGGATTTGGAGGCCGGCATTTTCACATAGTTCTTTAATACTTTTAAGCGTGAAGAACCTTAGGTGTGTTTTATCGTGAAGACCTCTTTCTCTATATGGCCAATAATCGCGAAAGATTAGATTGCATATCGTGGTGTAGTGACGAATATTTGGAATACTGATTATCACGAAACCATCGTTGTTTAGAAAAGGCATTGCATTCTTTAGAATACCCCATGGGTCTTGTGTATGTTCGAGCACATCGGAGAATATTATACAATCGAAGTATCCCTTTTGGAAGTGTTCCGCGAAATCGATCGTGTCGAGATTTCCGATAATGACACGATCTAACTTACTCTTAGCGATTTGTGCAGTTTGTTCGTCTAATTCTATCCCGCAGACCTCGGGTTTATTAGGCCTTTTTGCGATCTCTTCCCCGAGAGCGCCTACACTACAACCACAATCCAGAACCCTCTGAACATTATCGGGAATCAATTGTTGGACATCCGGCCTGTTACCGGTATATGCTTCGTTGAATTTATTTAGTTCATCGCTCATAATAAATCCGCTCGTTTATATAAAAGAATCTGTTTAACACTATTAGTAAGACTTCCCTTTGTTAGAATATCCGACAAATAAACAACAACAATATATACTCCACCCCCTAAAATAGCGAGTGAAATAATGGAGATCACAGAGGCATTAAAAGAAAACGTATTATTCACAAAGGTTACAGATAAATAAGTTGATAGACATCCCGCAATCGATGGAAGGATAACACTCAACAGCTTTGAAAACTGTGTGTCAATTTCTTTCAGTAGCCTGATGCCGATATATATCAGGAAGAAAGCATTCGGGATAATAGTGGCATAAGCTACACCAACTAGTCCGAAGTTTATTATCAATGGATACACAATTATTACGAATAATATCAATTGGAAAAACGATCCTATCGTTGAAATACGCGGCTTGCCCAATGCAGTTAACACAGCTGAAAACACAGAATTAATCGTCCTAATAACAGCAAAATAGCATAGTGTTTTCATCACCGGCACCATAGGCATCCATTTTTCGCCGAGAAAAACAATAGTAAAATCTGGCGCGAGGACGAATATCAGTATCGCAATTGGAAAGGTGATAAATGTCATCATTTGGAAAACTCTCAAGAAAGCGGCTCTAAGCTTTGGAATATTGTCCTGCAGTCTTGAATAGGCTGGGAAAATCACTTGCGAAAGGGCATGAGTAATCTCTGTAGCTGGAAGGTTCGAGATTTTATATCCCATTTGGTAAAACCCTAACGCTGTTGTTCCAAGTATCTTTCCAACTAAAATATCGTCTCCTTGAGTTAGCAGAAATATCAGTATCGTGCTACCCCAAATCCATTGGCCGAAACTCAAGAGGTCCTTTGTATGCTTCCAATTAATTTTAAAGCGCGGTTTATATTGATGGATGACATACGAAACAATTGTTTGGACAATATTCCTTGCCGTGAAACCAAAGACTAGCGCCCATGCGTTACGCAATATAATGGCGGCAGTTAGCGCGACTCCAAAATCAGTTATTGTACCACTTAATTCATATATAAACATTCTATTGAACTGGATATTCTTATGGAAAAACACGATACCTATGTTTCTGAAACCTCCAATGAAAATTGAAAAGCCCAGAACTTTTAATAGTAATGTAACCTGCGGTTCATGGAAGAATTTCGCGACAAGAGGTGCTGTGCAAAACAATAATAATCCTAAGATTAAACCGCGAATAACCTGAATAGTCCATGCAGAATCGAGATAAGGCTCAATATTCTCTCTTTTCTGAATCAGTGCTTGATCGAAACCAGTGAAAGAAAATTTATCTATTGCTGTAAGCGCGAGCATTGCTATGCCGAAAAGGCCGAAGTTGTCTGGAGAGAGCAAACGAGCAAGTGTTATTGTCCTAATGAAATTTAAACTATGTTGTAATATCTTAGATAATGTAATCCATATACCACCAGAAACTACAGATCGGGATAATTGCCCATTTTGTTGAATGTAGTTGTTGTCATTCATCATTTGTTCAAGTCTGCTGTATTTGAGTCTGAATATTGTTATTTAGAGCATCGCCGATGATACATATTCGACGAGCGGTAAATACTATTAACAAAGTTTTTAGGGTTTTCACAGGAGATAAAGAAAACTATCACACTGACTCCAATAAATAATACTATCCTTAAAACAAAGGATTCCACGAACCACATAAGCGCCATCCCGCCGGACACCGAGGCGACTATCGAGGTCAGCTTAAGCCAATCGTATTTCACCGGCATGAAGGGGTTCGCAACACGGAAGTTCATATAGGCCAAGGCGATATAGGAAGCGAGTGTCGCCCAAGCCGCGCCCATGAAACCGTATTTCGGGATGAGCAGTATATTCAGCAGGATATTCGAGACAGCCGCAAGACCGGTGACCACGGGGATATAGATTGTCCTATCGCGCGTCTGGAGTGCCGCGCCGAAGAACAGCGAGGAGGCGTCGAAGAGAACGGACAGCGATATTGGGATCAGCACCGCACGCGCCGAATAATAAAGCTCTCCAACGAAAAACCGGAAGATCTCGCTCGAAAAGCCGACCAGCCCGAGCGCCGCCAACCCGAGCAGTGCAATAAGCACATTTAAAACCCTCGGGTAGGTCTTTCGGGCGGTTTCGATATCCTTCGCAAGCTCGAACATATACGGCCCCCACGCGAACCTGAAAGCTGTATATAGAAGTAAAACCGCACCGCCGATCTTATAGCCCACCGAATAAATCCCCGCCGAGTCGAAACCCGCCATATAACGAAGAACGAGCCTGTCGGAAAGCGTCAAGATCACCGAAGACAGCGATGAAGGGATGAACGGGATTCCCCATACAAGGAGCTCAATGAATAGCTTTCTCGAAACCGGCCAGATGAAGTAGTTACCGACCTTGATCAAAAGCGGAATCAGGATAACAAGATTCGCGATTATCCCCGCGATCAATATCCCGACGACGCCCATGCCCATCTTCCAAACCAGAAAATAATTGCCGGCCAAAATAACGACAATCTTTATCAGGGAAAAGGTTATATAGCCGATCGGGCGTTTTTCCATGCGAAAGATCAAAAGGAGCACGAGTAAAAGCGTGTCGAGGCCGGAACTGAGCGCCGCGAGCCCGACGATATCTCTTCGGCCGGTATTGCCGGCCACAAGCTCCGAAAGCGGCCCGGAAAGAAGCATCGAAAGACCGATTATCAGCGCCGAGCTTAAAAACACCCACAAAACAGTAATCGTAAAAAGCTCTCGCCGCTTCCCCTCCTCCGGTGTGACGACAAAATGCTTGAACAATGCGACATTCATACCGCTCAGAGAGAAAACCATCGCGACTGTGACATACAGGACGACCAACTGGTAGATACCGTATTCCTCCGGCACGAGGGAGTTCGTATAGAGGGGTATAAGCAGGAAAGCGATAGCCTTTGTGAGAATATCGCCGAGGCCGTAAAGGGCCGTATCGCGTATCAGATCGCGCTTGAGGGACATCGCCTAAACGGCCCTCGCAGATAAAATATCATGAAGATGCACTATTCCGACGAGAAGACCGTCCGAAAGCACGGGCAATGCTGTGATCTTCTTCGTCTCCATTGTCCGGACCGCCTCCTCGACGAGAGCACCGGCGTCGATTGTTTTAGGTCCGGCTGTGGCGAGGGCGGTTATCGAAAGCGAGGTGATGTCCTCGTTAGGATGCGCTTGAAGCGCTCTTCGCAGGTCGCCGTCGGAGAAGATCCCGAGCAGTTTCCCTTCTTTGACCACTAAAACATGCCCGAGGCGCTTTTCGCTCATTTCTAATATCCCCTCCATGGTCGAGGCCGATGGCGGCACCTGTGGAATTGCATTCCCAGTGTGCATCACCTCTGAGACTCGCTTCAAAAGGCTTCCGAGGTTGCCGGCCGGATGTATCTGGGCGAAATCGGACTTCGAGAAACCCTTTCGCGTCATAAGCGCGATAGCGAGCGCATCGCCGATGGCCATAGTCACAGTAGTCGAGGTCGTCGGGACGACGCCTATCGGTTCGGCCTCGGTTGAAACGCCTATATCGAGGACTACATCGGCCTCTTTGGCCGCCGGCGAGGCCGGATTCCCGGTGATGACAATTATTTTCACGCCCAAACGCTTTAACGGCGGGATCAGCATCAGTGTTTCGGGCGTGCAACCGCTTTTCGATATAAGTATTGCGCAGTCGCGATCGGTTATCATGCCCAAATCGCCGTGGAGCGCCTCAGCGGCGTGGATAAAGACACTCGATGTTCCAGTCGAGGCCAGAGTTGAGGCGATCTTGCGGCCGACGAGGCCGCTTTTGCCGAGGCCCATTACGATTATGCGACCGGAGCATGAACTGCAGAGGTCTGCGGCGCTTACTATCTGCCCCTCGATTTTTCCGACGAGGTTTGCGATTGCGGCCGATTCGGCCTGAAGAAGCTCAGATATTACTTTTACACTCATATTACTTAAAGCGGCAGACCCTCAAAAGTCGGGTAAACCGGCATTCTCCTTTTAAATTCGCTTCTTTTCACTCTTTCGAGCACGATTTTTATATCTTTGGCCGAGATGCCGAGGGACTCGAGCTCTTCGGGCGAAAGACCCCGCTCGTTGATATTGAATAGGATTTTGTCCGCAGTTTCGTATGAAATGCCCATCTCGCCTTCGTCGGTTTGGCCTTTCCAGAGGTCGGCTGTCGGGGTTTTCTCGATTATCCATTGCGGAAGGCCAAGCACAGACGCGAGTTTGCGCTCTTGTGTTTTGTAAAGCCCGCCAATTGGAGTGAATGCGCAGGCCGTATCGCCCCAGAGGGTCGAATATCCGAGCAAAGCCTCGCTAAGGTTGCCAGTCCCTACAACAAGCCTTCCGCGGGAGGCTGAGAGGTCATAGAGGATTATCATCCTCATTCGAGCTAACATATTGCCTAATCGAAGGTTAGTCAAACTCCCGAGCGTTTCTGCGAGCGAATCGACCGGGGGGGATATATCGATCACCTCGAGCGGTCGGTCGAGATGACGAGCGATCCTGCGCGCATCCTCGAGGCTCGAGCCGTCGCTCGAACGATAGGGCATTGCCACGAGATCGACCGCCTCCGCGCCGGCGGCCTCGATACAAAGCGCCGCGACGACCGCAGAATCGAGCCCCCCCGAAAGGCCTATAACAACGCCTTTACAGGGAGTTTCGGCTAAATAGGAGCGGATGAAGCCGATTATTTCGCGACGCACTTCGTAGCAATCCACTAAAAACCGCCCATTTCTTTGAGGTTATGCATAATCTCCTCCTTCGAGTGGAGCTCTCCGATATTGACCCCCGGGCATCGCTTTGCGACTAACGCCCACGAATTCTCGTTGCGAAGATACTCCGCCCAAAAAGGGAATGTTCGGCATTGAGTCGGTCGGGCGGGATGAACGCGGCAACCCTTTTTCTCGTCAAAGAAGATGCAATCGCCGTTCGGAAAGCTCTTCAGGACAAGCGCTTTAT
Source organism: bacterium UBP14_UBA6098 (assembly GCA_002428525.1). Lineage (GTDB taxonomy): Bacteria > UBP14 > UBA6098 > UBA6098 > UBA6098 > UBA6098. The sequence continues at coordinate 15,532 of DIWU01000032.1, read as the reverse complement.
CGAATACCGAGGTATATTCGGCGCGGAATTCGCGTTCGGTAATGCCGAGATAGGCCGCCATATTCGAGAGGTCGTCGGAATAAAGCCAAACATAGGCGTCGGCGCCCTTGCAACAGTCGCCGCATCTTTGGCAAGTAAATCTCAGGCCGTCGTTATAAAAGGCCATCGTCCGCTCCTTCAAGTTAAAATCTATCAAATATATATACTTTTTCCCGAATATGCAAATCGAATCGCAGGGTATCCCCGGCGTATTTTCCTCAGAAAGGCTTTGCAAAGTCGCCAATAAGTCTTTATATTTTTGAAGTAAAAATTTGACGCGAAAGGACGAGATGCGTGTTCTCTCCCTGGCGAGCGGATCTTCGGGAAACTGTTACTTTGTATCCGCCGCGAACACAAACATCCTCGTGGATTGCGGCATTTCCGCCCGCTCGGCTATCGAGCGGCTTGCGGAGAACGGTGTCGATACAAAGAAAATCGATGCCCTGCTGATTACCCACGAACACTCCGATCATATCGGAGGAGCCTATACTCTGACTAAGCGTTTAGGTATTCCCGCATTCATGAGCTTCAGAACCTATACCGAGGTTTCCAAACACCGGCAGGTCGAAGAGGTCAGTTTCTTTCACTCCGGGAGGCCGTTTGAGAAGGGCAACCTGAAGATACTGCCATTCCCGGTATCGCACGACGCGGTCGATCCGGTGGGCTTTCGAATCTTCTCGGACGAGGGGGATATTGTCCTCGCGACAGATACCGGCAAGGTAACCGACGAGATCAGACAGGTTGTAGATGGAGCGAGAGTGCTGGTGCTCGAGTCGAACCACGACGAGCATATGCTTAAATACGGGCCTTATCCGGAATATCTGAAAGCGAGGATAGCCAGCGAGGTGGGTCACCTTTCCAACAAGACCTCGGGAGCGCTCCTTCGTGAGATGAACCGATGCAACCTCGAAGCGCTTCTTCTCAGCCATCTTTCGCGCGCGAACAATCTTCCAAAGATTGTCCTCGAAGAGGCCAAGGAGGCCTTTTCAGGCGATTTCGGCAAAACCGTCGTTCAGGTTGGGGATCAATTCATCGTAAGGGATTTCACCCTTTAAACATCCAACTCGGTTTGATCGGTCTCATCGGCCGGTTCCTCGTCGTTGTCCATCACTCTGGCAACCCCCGAGATTGCGTGTCCGGCCGGCACGCGCATGAGCTTGACGCCCTGCGTCGATCGGCCGTATTCGCTGATGCTCGAGACAGTGGTGCGTAGCAGGACTCCCTCGGAGGTGATGACGATAATCTCCTCGTCCTCGTTTACCTGAAGTGCCGCAACGACCCCGCCGGTTTTCGGAGTGATCTTATGGCCTATAATGCCGACACCGCCGCGGTGTTGTTGGCGGTATTCCTCGAGATTGCTACGTTTGCTATAGCCCTTCTCGGTCGCGGTGAGGATCTTGCCCTCGGGCGTGAGGGCGATCATCGCGACAAGCTCGTCCTTATCTCGAAGACCGATTCCGATGACCCCCTGAGCGGAACGGCCCATCTGGCGGACTTCTTCGACATTGAAGCGAATACACATACCCTCGCGGGTGAAGAGCAGAATCTCGCGATCCGGCTCATCGACCAGCTCCGCCGAGATAAGGCGGTCGCCGTCGTTGACATTTATCGCGATGACGCCGGTTTTCTTGGCGTTGACATATTCGGACAGGCATGTCCGTTTAACCTTGCCCTTTGCAGTCGCGAAGATAATATCCTTTTCTTCCTCATAGTCCCGAATTTTGCAACAGCTCGCGATGCTGTCGCCGCCGGCGAGGCCGATCAGATTGACGATCGCCATGCCGCGGGCTGTCCTCGAGGCCTCGGGGATCTCGTAAACCTTGAGCGAATAAGCCTTTCCGCTCGAGCTGAAGAGAAGTATAGTGTCGTGGTTTGTTGCGGTGAAGAGCTTTTCGACGAAATCCTCGTCGCGGGTGCCCATTGCCTGAATGCCCTTTCCGCCGCGGTGTTGTTGGCGATAGATACTCGTCGGGGTGCGTTTGATATAACCCCGGTGCGTCACACTGACGACGACCTCCTCATCGACGATGAAATCCTCGGCGGACATCTCCTCGAAGTTCGGAACGATCTGGGTCCGGCGCTTGTCGCCGAATTTTTCTTTGATGTCGGCCATATCCGCTTTGATCAAGTCCATGACCTTGGTCTCGTCGTCGAGGATGCCCTGCAAATACTCGATGAGCTTCAAAATATCCTCGAGCTCGGAGATAATCTTGTCGCGCTCGAGGCCGGTGAGGCGCGCGAGCCGCATATCGAGGATGGCCTTGGCCTGAATCTCCGATAGGCCGAGCTTAGCCTGTAGCGTTTCGGAGGCTTCTCCGACGGTTCTGGACTCTTTTATTATCTTGACAACCAAATCGATATTTTGAAGGGCGATAGCGAGCCCCTTCAATATATGAGCGCGTTCTTTCGCTTTGCGCAGATCGAAGATCGTTCTTCTTATGATAACCTGTCGGCGATGCTCGACATAGGCCTTAAGCACCTCTTTTAGGTTCATTTCTTTCGGCACGCCTTTGTCGATAGCGAGCATAATGACACCGAAGTTCTCGGTGAGGCGTGTCATCTTAAAGAGTTTATTGAGAACGACTTGCGCATTCTCGCCGCGTTTGAGTTCGATATAGATACGCATTCCCTCGCGGTCGGATTCGTCGCGAATATCCGAGATCGATTCGATTTTTTTATCCTTGACAAGATCTGCGATCTGCTCGATGAGTGTCGATTTATTGACCATATAGGGGATCTCGTTGACGATAATCGCCTCTTTGGTGCCCTTGTGAACCGGCTCGATGAAGGCTCGCGCTCGCATGACTATAGAGCCTCTGCCTGTTTCGTAGGCCTCCCTGATCCCTCTGGTCCCGAGTATAACTCCGCCGGTCGGGAAATCCGGCCCGAGGACGAATTGCATGAGGTCTTTGATCGTGGCGTCCGGATGATCGACGAGATGGATTACAGCATCGCATACCTCGACAAGGTTGTGAGGCGGAACATTGGTGGCCATGCCTACCGCGATGCCGGAACTGCCGTTAACGAGGAAGTTAGGGAATCTCGCGGGAAGGAGCATGGGCTCTGTAAGCGAGTTGTCGTAGTTTGGGACGAAATCGACCGTCTCTTTGTCGATATCTTGAAGAAGCTCCTCTGCGATCCTCGCCATGCGAACCTCGGTATATCGCGTGGCGGCCGCGGGGTCGCCGTCGATCGAGCCGAAATTGCCCTGCCCATCGACGAGCGGGTATCTCATTCGGAAATCCTGTGCCAGCCTGACAACGGTGTCGTAGATAGCGGAGTCCGAATGCGGGTGGTATTTACCCATGACCTCGCCGACAAGCCTTGCGGATTTGACATGGGAGCGGTTGTGCAGGATTCCCATGTCGAACATGGCATAAAGGCACCTGCGGTGCACCGGTTTCAGTCCGTCGGTGACATCCGGCAGGGCGCGGCTGATGATTGTGCTCATCGCATAATCGATGTAGCTTCTACGCATCTCATCTTCGATATCGACCGGCATTACGTCGCCAATATAATTCTCGTCCATTGTGACCTTCCGATTTATTTCGGGGTAAAAACCTCGCAGAACTCAGATTGAAAAAATCTAATAAATATAACTCTCGAATACGAATTTGTCAAAGACAATATGCCCTAAAAAGATTTATTTCACTTAACTCAAACAGAATCTCCCGAGGCACCGTCGGTGAGTGTTCATCGAAATGCTTTGACATAGAGCTCGGTATGCAGTATTTTTCAATCATGAAAAACGATGGCGGGAAAACCGGGGCTGAAAAGATATCCGGGTCGGTCGAGCGTGTTGTTTACTACAACGAAGAGAACGGTTATTCCGTGATCAAGCTGAAGACCGGCAAAGGCGGAGTTTTGGATGCTGTCGGTTCGCTCGGCAGAAGAACTCCGGGCGAACGGCTCTTGCTTTCGGGCAAATGGGAAATGAAGGAGGGTTGGGGCTTCAGGTTTGTTGTCGATAGTTTCACGGTTGCCGAGCCGGATAGTCTGGAGTCCTTGAAAAAATACCTCGCAAGCGACCTGATCGAGGGGATAGGGCCGAAGTTTGCCGCGAGATTGGTGTCCCATTTCGGCGAAAACCTCCTCGAGATAATTCGCGAACATCCGGAGAGGCTTCTCGAGGTCGAGGGAATCGGCAAGAAAAAGGCCGAATCTATATGTAAGGCGATTACCGCGGAGGACCGAGAGGCGCAGATCATTCGCGAGCTTTCGATAAGACTGCTCGGTGAGGGCATAGGCCCGGCAAAGGTTCGAAAGATTTACAGCAAATATAAGGGCGCGGCGCTCGATATCCTTTCGCGCGATCCCTTCAGGCTCGCGGACGAGATGGAGGGAATCGGCTTTCAGATCGCCGATAAAATCGCGAAGAAGATGAACACGCCGAAGGACTCGCCCTCGAGAATCCGCGCCGGTGTTCTATATACCCTAAAAAAAGCCACCGAGGACGGCCATTGCTTTGTTCCGAGTTATGCGCTCGCCGACAACGCATCGAGCTTGCTCGGCCTCGACCGCGCCCCGATCGCTAAATCTATAGAGGTGTTAGCGCTTTCGGGAAAGCTGATCGCCGATCAGGACAGGGTCTATCCGCCATCGCTTTATCGTGCAGAGATCCAATCCGCCGAAGCCCTCGCATTATTGGCGCGCAACCCGTCGAGGTCGTTGCCGAGGGAGGAAGTGGAAAAGCGCCTTGAGGCCTTCGAACGCGAAAGGGGGATTGTCTTTACACGAGAGCAAAGGGCCGCGGTGGAGTCGGGTTTATGCGAAAATTGTGTTTCAGTGATAACCGGCGGCCCCGGAACCGGCAAAACTACTGTTATCGAAGCAATAGTCTCGTTGGCGCGAAAAGCCTCTTTTCAGCCGCTACTATGCGCCCCGACCGGAAGGGCCGCGAATAGGCTTTCGCAGACCACCGACCACGAGGCTTTCACGATTCACAGGCTTTTAGAATGGACGCCCGGACAAGGATTCAAATACGGCCAAGGCCGAACACTCGACACCGGAATGCTGATCCTCGACGAAGCGAGCATGGTCGATATCGAGCTTCTTTCTTCGTTACTTACGGCCTTGAAGCCCGGAACGCGCGTTATCGTCGTCGGCGACGCCGATCAGCTCCCGAGTGTCGGTCCGGGACAGGTTCTGTCGGATATCATCTCGAGCGGTAAAGTTCCGGTTGTCAGGCTCGAATCGATACACCGACAAGCCGAGAAAAGCAGAATTATACATGAATCTTACAATATTATCAATGGCAGAATGCCCGATCTTCGCAACGACCCCTCCGGCGACTTCTTTTTCATCCATGAAGAAGACCGAGAAGCAGGCCTGAAAACGATAGTTGACTTAGTGTCGAGGCGGTTGCCGAAAACATACGGTCTGGACCCGATACGCGATATTCAGGTCATTGTCCCAATGTATAAGGGCATCTGCGGAGCCAACGCCCTCAACGAATCGCTACGCCGAGAGCTAAATTTCGCCGATAAGCGATCCGATTCAAGGTTTTTTCAGGGCGACAAAGTGATGCAAACCCGCAATAATTACGACCTTAATGTTTTCAACGGCGATATAGGTTTCGTAGAATCCATCACAAAGGATTCTTTAACAGTCGATTTCAATCGCCTTGTGACATATGACCGCGACTCGGCCGAGGATATCGTTTTGGCCTATGCGATCACCGCCCATAAGTCGCAAGGGGGAGAGGTCCCCTGCGTTGTGATGCCGGTTTACAAAGAGCATTTCATCCTTTTAAATAGAAATCTTTTATATACCGCGATCACCCGCGCAAAACGCCTTTGTGTATTAGTCGGCCAGCCCTCGGCATTGTCTATCGCCATCGGTCGATCAGAATCGAGCCATAGGTGCACCGCCCTCGACTCGCGAATACGCCTTTCCTTCGAACAGGGCAATAAATTCGCCCTAAAACCATCCGAATAAATCATTTAACCTAATCGACCTATTTTGAAAATCCGGCGCCGGCAGAGGCCTCGGGGGCTTCGGCTGATCTGCGAATACGCAGATCAGCCCGAAGCGGTCGGCTCGGCGATTTCAGTTCTTGCGAGATTGTTCGCCGACCGCTTCGGTGCGAGCATGCTCGCCCGAAGCCCCCTTTTGTGAGCGCGGGTGTCAGTTTGCGGGATCTTATGGAGACAAAAAGAATACGGAATTTACAGAAAGCGCTTTACAGGGCTATAAATCGAGAGTATATTCAAATACTGACTGAATAGTTTGAGAATGCCAATTGGAGGCAATTAGTTTGGCGAAGCTTGAGTTATTGATCAGAGACGAGACGAGCGATGATCATCCCGCCATCTCGGAAGTTACTTGTGTGGCATTTGAAAAAATGGAGATCAGCAATCATACGGAACATTATATCGTCGATGCACTTAGATCCGCAAATGCGCTTACAGTTTCATTGGTTGCAGAGGTGAATGGCCGTGTTGTCGGGCACCCACAATACTATCGACAATTCGGCTTTGAAAATATTGATGAGCTATCGCACGAAGGTGTGCCGCCGGAGGTTTTCTCCGTTCTTTCGTTTGATGGAACTTTTCCGCAAGGTTTTGTCTTTTTTCACGAGGGCTTTAAAGCAACCTGTTAACAAGGCGCTTCGGAGCGCATTCGTTCTGCGCGCCACTGAGTCTGGATGATATGTTTTCTCGAATTATCACAGCCGCACTTTTCGGAATCGACGCATATCGTGTCGATGTCGAGACCGATGTCTCGGCTAAGTTGCCGTCGTTCAATGTAGTCGGCCTTCCGGACAACGCTGTCAGGGAGAGCCGCGAGCGCGTGATGAGCGCTATAAAGAACGCCGGCCTACCGTTTCCGCAGGGGAAGATCACACTCAATTTAGCCCCTGCGGATATCAAGAAAGAGGGTAGCGCCTTCGATCTTCCGATAGCTTTAGGGCTTTTGGGGGCTATCGGGATAATCCCGCTACAGAATATCGAGGGCTATTATATTGCGGGTGAGCTTGGGCTCGACGGCTCGGTCGCGCCGGTTAGGGGTATGCTTCCGATCTCGATTTTGGCAAAAAAGGAAAAAGCGGCCGGAATGATAGTCCCGATGGCGAACGCCCGTGAAGCGGCTATCGCGCAGGGAGCGCCGGTGTATCCGGTATCGAACTTGAAGGAAGCCGTCGATTTCATATGCGGGAATCTCGACATCGATCCCTTCAAGGCGAGCGTGCAGGATGTTTTTCAAGCGGCGAGTATATATTCGGCGGATTTTAGCGATGTGCGCGGCCAAGATCATGTCAAACGCGCGCTCGAGGTCGCCGCGGCGGGCGGGCATAATGTCCTCATGATCGGTCCCCCCGGGTCGGGCAAGACCATGCTCGCGAGGCGCTTCCCATCGATACTCCCGCCTCTTTCTATCGAGGAATCGCTCGAGACGACAAAGATTCACTCGGTTGCCGGCACACTCCCCGGTGAAACGGCCCTCATCGCGACACGACCCTTCAGAGCGCCGCACCACACTATCTCGGACGCCGGCCTCATCGGCGGCGGGGTCTATCCGAGGCCGGGGGAGGTCTCGCTTGCCCATCACGGCGTGCTCTTTCTCGACGAGCTTCCCGAATTCAAGAAGAATGTCCTCGAGGTGATGCGCCAGCCCATGGAGGACGGCCATGTGACGATCGGAAGAGCGGCGGTGACTCTGACCTTTCCCTCGCAGTTCACACTCGTCGCGGCGATGAACCCATGTCCGTGCGGCTATTTCGGCGATCCCTACCACGAATGCACCTGCACTCCGGCGCAGATTCAAAACTATGTCGGCAGGATATCAGGCCCGCTTTTAGATCGAATAGATATTCATATCGAGGTTCCGGCTGTGAAGTATCACGAGCTCTCCGGCCCGAGTTCCGGCGACCATTCGGACAAAATCCGCGAGCGTGTTTCACGAAGTCGAAGGCACCAAAGCGAAAGATTCAGGGGCATCGAGAAGGTCTTCTGCAACGCGCATATGGGAACAAAGCTCATTCGGACTTTTTGCCAACTCGACGAGCCCTCCGAGGCCCTTATTCGAATGGCTATCACAAAGCTCGGCCTCTCGGCGAGGGCTTACGACCGAATCCTAAAGCTTTCGCGAACAATCGCCGACCTCGACGATTCGCCCGAGATCGCACCGCACCATGTTTCCGAGGCCATACAATACAGAAGCCTCGACAGAAAATACTGGCGAGGCTCCTAAGCGATTGTCTAATAATAGATTAGACTAATCCGGTAGTCAAGAACTGCATAATCGCCTTCTGTATATGAAGCCTGTTTTCTGCCTCGTCGAAGACGACGCTTTGCGGTCCGTCGATAACCTCGTCTGTGATCTCTCGGCCGCGTTCCGCCGGAAGACAATGGAGCACGATAGCGTTCGGTGACGCGTTTTTCATAAGCTCACTGTTAATCTGGAAATTTCCGAGCTGAGCGGCCTTTTCAGCGGCCCTTTCCTTCTCGCCCATACTCGCCCAAACATCTGTATAAACGACATCGGCATCCCGCACAGCCTCGATCGGGTCGTGAGTGAGAGTGATCTGGCTCATACCCGCCGCCTTCGCCGCCGAAAGGATTGCGGTATCCGGATGCGTGTTGGCCGAGGTCCCGATTCGAAGGTCGATCTTGATCTTCTTTGCAAAATTCAACCAGCTATTTACAATATTATTGCCGTCGCCGACATAGGCGATCTTCATGCCGTCGATAGAACCCTTGTGCTCCATGATTGTAAGCGCATCGCCCATAATCTGGCAAGGATGAAGGAGATTCGTTAAGGCGTTGATAACCGGAACATCGGCATACTTCGCCAACTCCTCGACCTCGGATTGCTCGAAGGTGCGAATCACGATCATGGAAACATAACGCGAAAGAACCTTCGCAATATCATGCACCGTTTCGCGCTTGCCCATTCCGATCTCGGCGTCCGAGATAACTATCGGATGTCCGCCGAACTGCGAAACACCGACATCGAAGCTGACGCGTGTTCTGAGGCTCGGCTTGCGGAAGATAAGCGCAACAGATTTCCCCTCGAGAGGACGCCTGTTGTCGCCCCAACTCGACATGTGCTTCAAAACCTTCGCGCCGGCGAGGATATCCTTTATCTCCTTAGCATTCAAGTCGTCGATCGATAAAAAGTCGCGTTTCATCTCAACCTCTCTTAACATAAATTTGTTATTTTTCGGAAAGCAAAACTACTCTTTAATAAAAAAAAGTCAAGCAAAATCGGTTTTGGATATAAACTCGACAGCTTGCGGCGATCGCGTGCGGCGTCGGCGCGTCCTTCGGACGCCGGCGGGGCGGTCGAGGCGCAGATCGCTTATTGTTGGAAATTACCTCTCGATCGCCCCGCGCCGACCTTCGGTCGGGCCGACGCCGCACGCGGGGTGGTTTCGGTCAGCCTATCAATCGATCGCGGACTTGCGAGTATCTTTCGAGTGTTCCTTGGACGACTTCGCTGGGAAGCGAGGGGGGAGTTCCATCGCCGGTGAAGCCTGTTTTCGTGAGCCAATCGCGGACGAACTGCTTATCGAAACTGTCTTGGGGTTTGCCGGGGGCATAGGTTTCCGCGTCCCAGAAGCGACTGCTGTCGGGCGAGAGGATTTCGTCTATGAGGCTGAGTTTGCCCTCGATGAAGCCGAACTCGAACTTTGTGTCGGCGATTATAATACCCTTCGAGAGAGCGAACTCGGCGGCTTTGGAGTAGATATCGAGTGTAAGTTTTTTCAGCTGATAGGCAAGTTCGGTTCCGACAAGCTCTCCAGCCCGTTCGACCGAGATATTGATGTCGTGCTCGCCCTGTTCGGCCTTGGTTGCGGGCGTGAAGATCGGCTCGGGGAGCCTATCCGACTCGCGAAGCCCGGGGGGAAGTTCGATACCGCATACCTTTCCGGTCTGGCGATACTCTTTCCATCCGCTACCTGCGAGGTATCCACGCGCGACGCACTCGATATCGACTCTTTGGGCTTTACGGCAAAGCATCGTCCGGCCTTCGAGCTGATCGCGGTATTTTGCGATTTCGGGCGGAAAATCGGCCACATCGGCCGAGATCAGGTGATTTGGGACGAGCGGCGACATCATATTGAACCAAAAGACGCTCATCTCGGTGAGGATTTTGCCTCTTTCGGGGATTCCATTCGGGAGGATTCGGTCATAGGCGCTGAGCCTATCGGTGGCGACGATCATCAGCCTATCGCCGAGTTCGTAAATATCCCGCACCTTTCCCGAATAATCGGGCTTTCTTCCGAGATTTGTGTAAAGCACTTCGCTTGAGTTTGACATCACCCTTCTCCCGAACTTAAATTTGTCTCGACGCTAATATCTATTCTTTCGATCGATTGGGCTTTGCCGGTGGCCTCTTCGATATCGACTATACATCCCTGAATTCGGACATTGCCCTCGGCGGGGGAGAAGCGGACATTGCGCCCCGACATCGCGAATTTGAGCGCAAGCTCGGATTTGACCCCGATGATCGAATCGTGAGGGCCGGTCATGCCGGCATCGGTAATTGCGGCGGTGCCGTGTTCGAGGATGCGCTCGTCCGCGGTTTGGACATGAGTATGTGTTCCGAGAACCGCGCTGACCTTGCCGTCGAGGAAATAGGCCATCGCCATCTTTTCGGAGGTGGCCTCGGCGTGGAAATCGATAAGTATATTGGGTGTTATCTCTCTGAGCCTCTCGACCTCGGCAAGCACAGTTCTGAAGGGGTCGTCGATAGCGCGCATGAATATCCGCCCCTGAGCGTTGATCACCGCCAGTTTCGGGCCTCCGCTCTTCTCGACGATCGCCGAAGAGAATCCCGGAGTTCCCTCGGGGAAATTAATAGGCCGAAGGATCAACCTCTCCCTCTGGAGAAACTCATCCGCCTCGGGCCTGTCCCATACATGATTGCCGGTAGTGATAACATCGACACCGTATTTGAATATCTTCTTGCAGAGATTGTCCGTAATCCCGAAACCGCCGGCGATATTCTCGGCATTTGCGACGGTGAAATCGGGCGAATAATCCTCCTTCAGCGCAGTAAGATACTCATAAAGGGCCATCCTGCCGGGTTTTCCGAAGATATCTCCGATGAAAAGGACTCGCATCGGTTATCTCGCGTAATCGACTGCTCGGGTCTCGCGAATAACCGTCACCTTGATCTGACCGGGGTATTCGAGTTCCTCTTGGATTTTCTGTGCCACCTCGGAAGCGATGAGCGTGGATTCTTTGTCGCTAACCTCCTCCGGTTCGACTATCACGCGAATCTCTCTGCCCGCCTGAATTGCGTAGGACTTCTCGACTCCCGGGAAGCCGTCCGCGACCTTCTCGAGGCGCTCGAGGCGCTTGACGTAGTTCTCCAAGGTTTCCCTGCGAGCGCCGGGGCGAGCCCCAGAAATCGCATCGGCGGCCTTTGTGATGATCGCATAGGGGGTTTCGGCATCGACATCCTCATGATGCGATAGGATCGCATTGAGGACAATCTGATTTTCATTATGCCTTCTCGCGATTGCATATCCAAGTTCGGTGTGTGTTCCCTCTTGGCCTTTATCGACCGATTTACCTATATCGTGGAGCAGGCCGCAACGCTTTGCCATAATTGGATCCAGCTCGAGCATCGAGGCAATATAGCCCGAAAGATGGGCGACCTCGATAGCGTGGAGCAAAACATTCTGTCCGTAGGAAGTTCTGTATTTCAAGCGACCGAGGAGTTTCACCAGCTCGGGGTCGAGATCGTGTATTCCCACCTCGAAACAGGCCTGTTCGCCGGCCTCGCGGATTATGACCTCCATCTCCTTTTCGGCCTTTTTAACGGCCTCTTCAATCCTTGCGGGGTGGATTCTTCCATCGACGATCAGCTTCTCGAGGGCGATTCGCGCGGTTTCTCTGCGAATCGGGTCGAAGGCAGACAGAATAACGGTGTCCGGTGTGTCGTCAACAATGACATCGACACCGGTCGCGGTCTCGAAGGCTCTGATATTTCGGCCTTCTCTGCCGATAATTCTGCCCTTCAGCTCGTCCGTCGGAAGGCTGACCACACTAACCGTCGATTCCGCGGTGGTGTCCGCGGCACAGCGTTGAATCGAATCGACGATGATCTGACGGGCTTCGCGTTCGGCGTTTGCCTCGGCTCTTTCCTTGATATCCTTGATGATCTTGGCCGCCTCGGCACGCGCCTCGTTTTCGAGGTTCTCCATAAGAAGCGCTTTGGCCTCGCCGGCGCTCATCATCGCGACCTTCTCGAGCTGTTTATTCTGATGCTCGATTAAATCGTCGAGTTCGTTCTGTTTGGACTTAAGCTGTTTTTCCTCTATCGCGGTGAGGCGCTCGCGCGTTTGTATATCGCGTTCCTTTTTTCGGAGGAGGTCCATCTTTCGTTCTATCGAGCTTTCTTTTTCAATGAGCTTTTTATCCTCACGGATGATTTCGTTCCGTTTGGTCTGAGTTTCACGCTCGAAATCTTGTTTTATTTGAATTAATTTGTCTCTTGCGGCGAGATCGGCCTCTTTGATGAGGATCTCCGAGCGGTGGTTTGCCTCGGCGATTATCTGTTGGGCCTTGGCCTCGGCGTCGCGAAGGCGGCTTTTACCGGCCTTGCTGGCGATAATCCAGCCTACAGTTCCACCCGCCAAAAGGCCTAATATTGCAACGATTGCAGGGATAAGGATCGCTTCCAAAATGACCTCCGATTTATATCGAACTATCCGGCCGTCCGCAGTAAATAAGCCTGCGAGTGATTATACGACCTTCAATGGTTTTCAAAACTTGTAAATGGAGGACTATGATCTTTCGGGGCGGGTCAAAATAAAAAACACCGCCGCTCGAAAAGCGGAGGGGAGGGTAGACGATAGGGGAATTTTCAGCTTAATCCGGGTGTAGAACCGAAGAAATCCGTTCTATAAGCTCCTTGCATCGCTGATCGACCTTGGAAAGATTATCCTCGGTCTTTTTTCGCTCGGAAAAGAACTCGTCCGTGATATTCATCGCCGCGAGAACCGCGACCTGCACCGGATTGGACGAGGCTATACTCCGATCGACCTCGATCATTTTGCTATCGACGAATCGCGCGACCTCGGCGACATACTCGGTATTTTCGTTACTTCGGATAGAATATTCTTTTCCGAAGATATTAACTCTTATCGTTGATTTGCTATTCCTGTTTTCGTCTATCATCCCGATAGTCCTAAATTCAAGCCTCGACGACCTCGTCAATCTTGCGAAGTATCTCTTGAAGACGGCTTGCGATCTCGTTATCGTGAGCGCTCGAGGCGGAAAGCTCGCTCGCCTTGGAATTAAGCCTGTCGTTTTCCTCGCGAAGATGGGTTATCTCGCCCATAAGGTTCTGCATCTTCTCCTCGAGGAGGCGGTTAGCCTGAGCCATTTCGCTGTTCTCGTTGCGAAGCGTGACCATACGGTTTATAAGACCGTTGACCTTCTCTTCGAGAGCCTGAAAATATGCCAAATCCATTATAACCCCCTAATATATTACTCTAATTGGTTTCGCTTTCTGTTTAGATTATATAAATTTACGCGGGCCATTTCAAGCGGAAATAAATATTATTTTGTTAAAAAATAAACACTTTTTCCAGAGCTCGAGAATCCCTCTCGCAGGCTCGGAATCGTTATGCCGGCATGAGAAGGAGAGCGATCCATAATAGAAAACGGCCGAAAAGGTTTCGGCCGTTCGATAATAGCAGGGGAGTCCCCAACGGAACTTAACCGAGGACTTCCTTTTCGTTGCATTTGCAAACCTTCTCGACCGACTCGAGAAATCGCCACGAATCCTTTTCCTCGTTCCGCGCCGCGCGGATGACCTTGATCTCGCGAATGACCTGTTCGCAGACGGGGCAAACCTGCCCGCGGACACCTGTCCCCTTGGCGATTTTATCGGTAAAACTCTTCTGTTTCTTGGCCACTATCTCCTCCTATACAATCAATCGATTTCGTTATCCGGGCTAAAAACGAGCTTTATAATATTCCTGAACATATCGAAAGTCAACAACAATAATAAAAAAAGTTAAAAAAATAAAAAAATTCCTTGACTTTTATGGCTCCGATGTATTTATTTGGCGAAACTGTGACCCGGCGATTTCGCCGATGTAGCTCAAGGGTAGAGCAGCGGTCTTGTAAACCGCAGGTTGTGGGTTCGATTCCCACCGTCGGCTGTTGAAATTCTTTTGCTCTTTTAGGGTGGGGTTCCCGAGCGGCCAAAGGGAACAGACTGTAAATCTGTCGGCGACGCCTTCGGAGGTTCGAATCCTCCCCCCACCATTTTTGTTTCGAGCTACATGGTTCGGCCGTTATTTAGCGGGAATAGCTCAGCTGGCTAGAGCGTCAGCCTTCCAAGCTGAATGTCGCGGGTTCGAACCCCGTTTCCCGCTTTTTGAAAGTATATCGCCCACGTAGCTCAGATGGTAGAGCACCTCCTTGGTAAGGATGAGGTCACCAGNNACCAGTTCAATTCTGGTCGTGGGCTACTTTTTCGGAGTTTTTATGGAATGTCCGAGTTGCAAGGGAAGGCTTAAAGAGGCTCTATACGAGGGCTTTCCAGTTTACTGTTGTTCGAGTTGCAAAGGCATTTGGATAGAAGGTTCCGTTCTTTTGAAAATCCTAAGTCGCCGGAAGGTCAGTCTTCCTCCGGAGGCAATCGAGGCCGCTCACGAATGGCGGGTTCGCCGTATTCCAAAAAGCGAGCTCCAAGACGTCCTCGAGTGTCCTGTTTGTCATGCCCGCCTGAACCGAAGCGTTTACGCTTACGACACGGGGATAGTGATAGACAGGTGCCTCAACGGTTGCGGTATCTGGCTCGACGCCGGCGAACTCGAAGCGCTCAAGGCCTTCGATGAGGTTTGGGATTCCAAGTCTCGCGAGGTTTTCGCCTCGAAGGGTCTTCAATTGATATTCGACGAACCTAAAGGGGAAGACCCCGAGACAGCCGCGATTCGCAAAGGTTTTCTCGGTCGTTCGGTCGTTGGCCGGCTTGCTGATATTTTTGTCGATTTTTTAAGCTGATTTGGCAACAATCAATTAACCACTCTCATTATAAAGGAAGAGAGGAGATAGAATGGCAAAGGAACATTTCGAACGCAACAAGCCTCACGTCAATATTGGCACGATCGGCCATATCGACCACGGCAAGACCACGCTCACCGCGGCTATCACGATGGTGCTGAGCCGTAAGGGCTTAGCGGCCGTCGAGAAGTTCGAGGACATCGACAACGCCCCCGAAGAAAAGGCCCGCGGTATAACGATCAACACCGCGCATGTCGAGTATCAGACCGAAAAAAGGCACTATGCCCATATCGACTGCCCCGGCCACGCGGACT
>DIWU01000032.1:0-189 GCA_002428525.1 bacterium UBP14_UBA6098 | reverse complement strand
CCGCCGACGGCCCGATGCCGCAGACGGCCGAGCACGTGCTTTTAGCGCGTCAGGTTAATGTGCCGGCCATGGTCGTGTTCATGAATAAGTGCGACATGGTTGACGATCCGGAGCTTCTCGATCTCGTCGAACTCGAAGTGAGAGACCTTCTCACCAAGAACAAGTTCCCCGGAGACGACATTCCGATCA
>DIWU01000013.1:31468-103599 GCA_002428525.1 bacterium UBP14_UBA6098 | reverse complement strand
TCCTGCACCTTGACCTTGACCTTGCCTGTGACGAGGTCGCTACCCTCGATGAGTTTGCGTATCGCGGCGGCGGAGCGTATCGACCCGGCGAATCCGCGCGCCTTGTGAAGCCGTTCGTCGTAGGGCTTCATGTTTGCAAACAGCGCTTCGAGCGCCATCGCGGCGGCGATTTCGGCCTGCTTGAGCCAGCGGTCGATATCGAAGAGCGCAATTGCGCTTATCGATGTAAGCAGGTTCGAGCCGTTGATACAAGCGAGGCCGTCGCGGGCTTTGAGGCCGGGGATCTCGATTCCGGCTTTGTCGAGGGCGGCCTTTCCGGGAAGGCGCTCGCCCTTGTAGAACGCCTCGCCCTCGCCCATCATGAGGAGGGCGATCTGGGACATCGGGGCCAAATCGCCACAGGCTCCGACAGAGCCTTTTTGGCAAACCACCGGTGTGACACCCTTGTTAAGCATCTCGACATAGGTTTTAGTCACCTCGGGGCGGACGCCGGACTGGCCGTGCGCGTGGACATTGATTCGGGCAACCATCGCGGCGCGGACGAACTCGATATCGACCGGCTCGCCGATTCCGGCGGCATGGTTGTAAATTAAATACTTCTGGAATTCCTTAATCTGCTCGTCGCTCAGGACAATCTCCGAGAACTCGCCGATGCCGGTATTGACGCCATACATGATCTCGTGGGCATCGATCTTTTTTTCAAGAACCGCCCTACATTTGACGATTCGCGCAACTGCGCTTTCGGGAAGTTCGACCTTCTCGCCATAACGGGCGATTCTAACGAGTTTATCTAAGGTCAGGCTGTTGCCGTCGAGTATAATAGACATTAATCCTCCATGTTGTTATTATGATATTTAATATTTGAATATGCGTAAATAATTTACGGATAACGGCTCCGGCGCTTCCAGCGGTCGGAATTGAAGGGCGACCATGCCTTTCGGTCGATATGGTTTTCGTTGGAAAATTCAATCATGGCAATCACATATCTTATCTCAAGCCCCTGAAAAGTCAAGCGGGATTTGCTCTATGGCTCGATGCGCTCGAGAGTCGCGTTGGTTTTGCCCTCGAGGTGGCGCTTTTCCTGCGAATCGATGTATTTTTCGACGAGCTCCAAATGAGAATTCGATACGGTGACTATGCCGTAGCCCTTTGCCCATTCGAGTTTTTCATTTCGCCCGAGGCCGGAGACGAGCTCGGTCGATCTCTCTTTTATCTCGGCGACAATGTCGTCGGGCGAGGCCATATGCGGCATCGCAATGAGGAAATGCATATGATCGTCAAGGGATTTGTGGGCGATCATCTTCCCGCCGATCTCCTCGACGATTCCGGCGATCTTAGTATCGACAAGCTTCGCGGTCACGGGATGAAGGGCGTTGCCGGGCTCGATTCCAAGCACAATATGATAGAATAGTTCGGCGAAGGGCATTTTAACTCCTTAATTGATGTCATTCAAATTTAATCTTGGCTCTTTCGAGTAATACTTGACCTCGTCGATATGGTTTCGTATTTTATATGTATAATAATAAGCATCGGAGGTTAGTATGGTCAAGGTAAAATGGTTCGGTCATTCAGCTTTTTTGATCTCATCCGGCGAGACGCGGATCTTGATCGACCCCTTTATCGACGGGAATCCGTTAGCACCAGTAAAAGCGAACGAGCTGAGCGCGGAGTATATCCTCGTCACGCACGGTCACGGCGACCATCTCGGCGACACGGTCTCGATCGCGAAGCGTTCCGGCTCGGTGGTCGTCGCACCGAACGAGTTGGGTCATTATTTGGAAGGCAAGGGGCTAAAGACCCATAGGATGCATATAGGCGGCTCGGCCAAGTTCGATTTCGGGCAAATCAAGTTAACGCAGGCCTTTCACGGCAGTGCGGTTATCGAAAACGGCAATATTATTTATACCGGAATGCCATGCGGGTTCGTAGTTTCGATCGCGGGGAAAAACATATACCACGCCGGCGACACGGGACTTTTCGGCGATATGGCCCTGATCGGCCAACGGACGCCGCTCGATCTTGCGCTACTGCCTATAGGCGACAATTTCACGATGGGTCCCGAGGATGCCGCATTTGCGGCGAATCTTCTGAAACCGAGGATTGTCGTTCCGATGCATTATGGAACATGGCCGGTGCTTTCGGGTTCGCCGGAGGTTTTCCAGCGAATGGTGAAAAATCCCGATATCGAGGTAATTATCCTGAGGCCGGGGGGGGGAATCGACCTTTAGCCGAGTGAGCGCCGGATGTCACGGTTTTTGCTAATCTAAATCCAGCTTAAGGAAAGGCTCGACAGGGGCAAAAACCCCCTCGACCTCTCCCCCGGCCGCCCGCGCCATCCGGCATGAAAAAAGGCGGGCACAATCGCCCGCCTTTGGGGGGAGCTAAATTTAACGGTGATTATTTGATTAAAGCGGCTTTATGGGTTTTATAGGTTTTTCCGTCGGAGATTCTGACAAGATAGATACCGGCGGGCATTTGGGCGCCGGATTGGTCGCGGCCGTCCCAGACAATACGATTTTGCTCGATACCGAACTCGAAGTCCCGCAGAATTCTTCCCGAGATGTTAAATATTTCGATCTTCATCGACTCGCTCGTCGGGGTGAATTCGATTGTTAAAGCCGCGTTGAACGGATTCGGCGCGAGATGGAGGCTTAGTTCGGAGGGCTTGAAGAGCCCCTCGGCGATCTCGGAGATGTTTGTGACCAGCTCGATATCGTCGATGAACCAGCCGCCGCCGGTGACACGGGCGTCCGAGCCGAAATGGAATCGAACTCGCGCCTTTGGCGAGAATGGTGCGAGGTCGAGGGAGTCTTTACGCCATGAAATATTGCCCGAATAGCAACGGGTTCCGGCGGCGAAGGGGCTTGCCGGGTTCGATCGGATTGTGCGGTTGTAGCCGGGCAGTGGTTCGACCTGTTGCCAGTTCTCGCCGCCGTCGGTGGAGACCTCGACGATTCCGCCGTCCCACGCTTGATAGCTTCCGTCCATCTCCGCGTCGATCGTATGCCAGAATTTGAGCCATGCCACCGATCCGATATTGAGATCGGGGGTTGAAAGCGCGCCGTCGGCGAGGTCGGTGTATGCTGTGCCGCTTCCGAAGAAGAAGCAGTAGTCTCCGGCGCTCATCGGGTTATTCTGGGGAACGCGGTTCCACTGGTCGATATAACCGGCGCGAATCGCATTACTACTGTATCCTCTGCCGGTGATCTCGAAATCTTCGAGGTAGCCGGGGTAAACATAAAGCCTGAAGAAACCGCTCGGCGGGTAAATCGTCGTATGTCGCGCGGCTGAGTTATCGATTGCGGTAGCCCAGTATTCGAGGGTGTCGCCGCCGTCGGGCATTCCGGGGAGATTGCCCGCCCATTTGTCCCAAACGGAGGTTTCGGTTAAAACCGTTGGCGTCAGCTCGACGCCTCGGATTCTTCCGCCGATAGTCGCCGAGCCGATACTCTGGTCGTCGGTGATTGTCAATTCCCATTTTGGGGGCCAAGCGAACTGGAACCACGGCCCGACCGGCATAGCGACAACCGACGGCGCGGTGCTATCGATTCGGACAGCGAAGGTGTGCCAGCTCGTGGGCGCTCCGACCGGTGAGGACATAGGGTTGCCGCCGTTGTCGGAGGCGGCGATGTAGTAATTGATGACCGAACCGTGCGGTTGCGCAGGAATATAGGCCTTATGCACCCCGAAGACATCGACCATCGATAGTCTGGAGAACTCGCCACCACCGACGCGCCAGAAAACACCGATAGACTCGGCCGAGACCCCGAGGGTCGCGTTGAAGGTCGCCTCGACTCGATAGGTTCCGGTTGTGGCCTCGGTATTTTTCAGCGGCCTGTGCGAAACCTCGAGATTGAAGCCCGGGCCGATACCATGCTCGAAATAACTCTCGTAAATAAGCCTGCCGTTGGGGGTTCCATTCAGGATATTTCCGTCGTCGTCGTCGATATTGACCGTGGCCCAGAAGAAGGCCTCGAAATCCTCGGGATAAAGGAATCTGGCAAGGTGAACCAGTGAATCGGTGAACGCCCTCCCCAATTCCTCGCGAATCGACCACCAACAGGGGCTAATAATCTCGCCATCGGCGTGAACCTCGTTCAAGAAATCGATCGGATATACTTTCGGGCCGTTGACTCGACGCATGTAAGCCGTCGAACCGCGATAGAGACCGCCGTCGCCCATAAGAGGGTTGTCGGTTTTGCTACAGGCGAAATAATCGCTGAGCGCTTCGTCGATCGCGCCGGATTGGCCGGAATAGGGCAAGCCGCCGGAGGGATAGATATAATGTGTTACACCGTGAGTGTATTCGTGGTATATTACATCGCAGAAAAGCGCCATGTCGTAGAAAACCGTTTCGCCGCCACCGAAGTTAATGCCAGAGCCGTCCCAATTGGCGTTGTCGGCCATAACGGAATAATTCACCGTCGTGACCATAGAATAATCCATACTCGTGAAACCGAGTGTGTCCTTGACATAGTTGTGCATCGCGTTTGTGTGGTAGTAGGCGTTCATCTCGTCGTCGGGCGAGGTGGCGGTCGTCCATGTGAAGTGGTAGGGCGAGGTGAAGCTCGCGGCGGTGAAGGAGGCTCGAGCGCCGGCATCGTTTTGGACATCGGCGTAGCGGCCGTAATGGGTCGTGTTGTAGGTCGGCGCGGCAACATCAATATCTAACACCCAATTACCGGCGACATCGGCGAATACATTCACCGAGGAGTTCAGGCGGACACGGGCGAAGAACCAGTCGGAGGTCTCCAGAGGATCGTCTTTGAATTCGGGATGATACTGGCCGCTGACCTTTCCCGAATGCTCGATGGTTCGAAGCTCGTTCGAGATCGCGAGGATTTGGCCTGAATTCGACGAGACTGCTATCTGCCAAAGGCCGATAGGATCGTCGCAGAAGACTCGGAAAACCCAAGCGCGATGAGCCTCGTATCCGTCCTTTTGCCAGACAGGGAAGACGAACTCGCCCAGTTTGTCGATCCTTCGCGGTTGGCCTTTCGGATCGAGCGCACGAAGGGCGTTCGCAAGGCCCTCAGCCTCGCCGATCGAGGCCGCGCCGAATACCTCGATTTCGGGAATCAGCCTATTCGAGATGTAACTGATCTTCGCGTCCGGTGTGATAATCGCCGCGAGATTTGTGCCCCAGACCGGCAACCCCTCGAACATCTGGCGAAGCCCGACCGTTGCGCGGCCCCTCACCCATTCGACCGAGGTGATTTCGAGGTCTTGGGAGCTAACTCCAAATAGTTCGCGATGCGAATCGATGAAACCGAGCAAAGCCACGCCGGCAGAGGCCTCATCGATAGCCTGAAAACCTTCTATTCGCTGAGGATAGCCGGTCAGCAGGGATGCCTTGCCGGTGATCGGATCGAGCCGATAGAAGCATGGCGATTCGGTGAGGGTTTCTCCGCCGGGGAGTTCGCCGGTCAGGCCGAAGGAGGCCGGCTCCGGTATCGGTCGATAGGTCAGAGTGCTTTTAGGGCCGTAATCCTCGAAGGGAACAATGGCAAAGGCAACAATAGCGGACAGCAATGCGATAATGAAAGCGGTTTTTAAAATAGACATCTATCCTCCGATAAGACAATAAAGATTTTGCAACAAATTCGGAGCGAAATGTCTATTCTTATCCTTCCGAAAAATACTATCAAGTTATTATATATATTTTTTTGAATTTTTCAACAAAGAAACTAAGCCCCTCGAAAATTCCTTCGAAGGGCTTAAGTTGAATATCGATCGCCTTACTTCTTAGAGGGCTTTCCGAAGGGAACGAGCAGAAGCCCCGAAGCGAGCGAAACTATCATACCGACGGTTCCGGCTTCGGAGGCCCTTGGGCCTCCCCACAGGAAGAACAAGACGAGGCATGTCCCGAGTCCGCAGACACTCGAAGCAATCGCACCGAACTTGCCGGCGCGTTTCGTTAGAAGACCCCAAATGAACGGCCCGAGGAAGACCGAGGCAATCGCGCCCCATGAGATCGAGAGTATTGTGACGATGACCGCGGGTTTCAGCAACGCCAATATCACCGACAGGAAAACAAAAACTCCGCTCATCACCCGCATGAGGATCATGAGGCGCTTGTCCGAGGCGCGCTCGCCCGGGGTTAAAAGCCGAATTATCCCCCTTTGATCCGCTGTGCGTTCGTGGGCCAAGCCGCCGTAGAGGTCTTTGACAATGGACGAGCTCGAGATGAGAACCAAAGCCGCAAGGGTTGACATCGACGCCGAGAGCATCAGCAGGAGAATGACCACGGATAGCGACTGCGGGATAGTGAAGGTTAGCAGTTCGGGCATCAACGAATCGAAATTCGGGGAACCGTTGGCGTTGAAGGCCGCGGGGTTCTGCGCCGGGTTGAGGAAGATCCTCGTTAAAGAGCCGGTGAAATAGGCTGTCCCGCTCACGAGTAGCCCGAAGACTGTCGATGCGATCATACCGATCTTTATCGAGCGGTCATCGCGGATGGCATAGAATTTCTGAATAAGTTGCGGCATCGCGAGCGGCGCGACACTTGTCAGAAAGACAATCGAGAAAAGCGGCCAAAGCCCCGGGGGACCTACCGGCCCCACAAGGCGCGGGTCAATTGCTCTGAGCTGAGATACGATTCCGGAGAGGCCGTTGCCCTTGACGATACAACTCGCGAGTAGAATTGTAACACCGACGACCATGATAAGTCCGAAGATGAAATCGACCATTGTCATCGATTTGTAGCCGCCGAGGACAAGATAGACCGCGGTAAAGATTCCCATAAACGCGAGGACAGCCCAATACGGCAGGCCAAAGTTCGCCTCGAAGAGGTAGGATAGGCCCATAAAAACCGCCGCGGTATAGGGAATCAGGAATACAAAGATCGCTATGGCGGAGTAATACTTCAGAAATTTACTACCATAACGTGAGTCGAGATACTCGGGCATTGTAGAAACATTGCGGGCGGTAGTCTCCCGCCTGATTCTCTTACCAAGGAGGAGCCAAACGCCAAGCGTTCCGATGAGCGTATTTCCAATAGCCACCCATAAACCGGAAAGGCCAAATCCCCAGCCGATTTTCCCCGCGAAACCGATGAAAATGACCGCGGAAAAATAAGCAGTGCCGTAGGTGAAGGCAGTGAACCACGGACCGACATCGCGGCCACCGAGAAAGAAATCTGTGAACGTGCGAGTTTTTTTCATCCCGAGAATACCCATGGTCACTATCATAGCGACATAGGCGAGAACAACCGACACTCGAAGGATCATAATACTCCTTTTGTGAGATAACAAAAAATCTTTACTATAATAATTCGTTCGACTGTTTTTAACAAGTCCCTTGTGAAAAAAATATCGTTTATTATATTTCTTTAAAAATATTTTGGGGAAAAATGAAAAAAGAAGATCTCAATAAAGCCGTCTGTCCTCAGGGCATTCACGATTGCGTGACTTTAACGCAGAGCGAAGCACGCTATCGCACGCTTTTCGAGCACGTTAACGAAGCGATTTTCATGATCGATCTCGACGATCAATATATCGATGTCAATAATCGAGCTTGCGAGATGCTCGGTTATTCGAGAGACGAGCTATTGAATATGAATATCCGCGATATTGTGCCTATCGAGGATTATGAGAGCCTCAGACAGCGCAGAGAGCTGTTAAAACACGGTGGAGGAGAGGCCGTTTACTCTCGCCGATATACGACCAAAGACGGTAGAGTTCTTTATGCGGAGGTTTCCGCGAGTATGGTCTTCGACGAGGATGGAAAACCTTTATATATTCAGTCGATTGCGAGAGATGTTACTGAAAGAATGCGTCGCGAAAAGGACCTCTTTGAGGCGCGCGCTTTCATGAATGCCGCTATCAACACAACACCGGCCGGGTTAGTTATTATCTCTGCACCCGATTTGACCATTCACGTTTTCAACGATATGACCAAAGAGATTTTCGGTATAAAAGACGAGAGTAAGATAATAGGAAAGTCCCTCATCGATTATAAGCCTAATTGGACGGCCTACGATATCGACGGAAATCAGATCGGCTCGGAGGATTTCTCCATAGCGAGAGCCGCAATAAAAGGGGAGCGAGCCGTAAACTGCCTTATGAAGATTAAACGCGCCGACGAAACCGAGCGCTGGATACTTATAAGTGCCACTCCGATTCTCGATAGTGAAAACCGGATTATTGGAGCTATATCGATTTTTCCGGATATTACTTCGAGAAAGCAAGCCGAAGACAAACTCGAGTTTCTCTCCAATCACGACGAGCTGACCGGTCTTCTCAATCGAAGGGGATTTTTCGAGACGGCTCAATATACTCTTAGCCTTTCCCGAAGAAACGGACTGTCCGTTTCGTTGATTTACGCCGACCTTGACGGCCTAAAAACAATAAACGATAATCTCGGACACGATTATGGCGATGAAGCGCTACAATCGTTCGGCGGAATTTTAAAAGACACGTTCAGGGAATCGGATATCGCGGCGAGGCTCGGTGGCGACGAATTCGTAGCCCTTATAACCGGCCCCGACGATACATGCACCTTAGAACCGCTGAATCGACTCCAACAGGCGATCGAGAGTGTTAACTCAAATCCCGAGCGCTCTTTCGACCTCTCGATCAGCATCGGAGTTTATTGTTGCGAAGAGAGCGACCCCTGCAACATCGATGTTCTAATCGCTAAGGCCGATAAGCGAATGTATGAAAAGAAAAGATTAAATAATAAAAGAATAGCGATTCATAGAAAGATTTATTAAATGAGTAGCATGAAAGGGAATATTCAATGAACAGAGACGAGAAACAAAGCTTGATAAACAAGGAATTTAAGGTCCTCGATAAAGGTTTTGTCCGCTTGGTGGATTTCCTCGGCGACGACGAACGGATCGTTCAAGCGGCGCGTGTATCCTACGGCAAAGGCACTACGACTCTTCGCCGCGACACACAGCTTATTAGATATCTTTATGAGAATCAACATACCTCACCCTTCGAGCAGGTGGTCTTCACTTTTCATATCAAATTGCCAATTTTTGTTGCGCGGCAGTGGATACGTCACCGCACGGCGCGTTTGAACGAGGTCTCGGGAAGATATAGCGTCCTCCCCGAAGACTATTACTTGCCGGAAACCTCGCGCATCTGCGAGCAAGACAATATCAACAGACAGGGAAGCGGTGACCAGCTTCCGCCGGATGTTCAGAAGAAAGCGGTCGAGGAAATAGACAATACCTGCAAGGCGGCATTTAGCGCTTACAATTCGTTGTTAGAAAGCGGGGTTTCGCGGGAGGTAGCGCGTATAGTTTTACCTTTGAATACTTATACGGAATGGTATTGGCAGATGGATCTGCACAACCTGTTCAACTTTCTGAAACTGCGTCTCGATGTCCATGCGCAGTGGGAGATCCGCGAATATGCCAAGGTCATCGCCCAAATCGTTGAAAAAATAACGCCCATCGCCTTCGAGGCCTTTAAAGATTTCACCCTGCAACCGGAGAAATAACTCGTCCCTCAACAACCCGGGGGGCGTCGGACCGCGCTCCGCGCGGAGGGTCGCGGCGCGGGGAAAAACCTGTGTTAATGAAAAATCCTACTCGCGCCGCGACCCCGACGACCTGCCAAGGGCAGGTCGTGCCGACGCCCCCCCTCCGAGCGCCGAGCTTTTGCCGATGAACTCATAAATTAAACTGCACTTAGCGCTCTATGAGGGCTTGACAGTTGCGGCGGTAGAAATATATTGAAGAGTTAAAGTTCTAACCTGAATAATTTGAGGATAACGAAAGAGGTTTTGCTCGATGCATAGACGCATCCCGATAGCGCTGAAGATATTTTTTGGTTTCACGGTGATATTATTCTTCGTGCTAATTGGGAATCTGGTTTTCTTATCGCAACTCACTAAGCTGGACAATGTTATCAGATCGACGAGTTCCGGGATGTATCGTGTTGCGTTGTCGCAACAGCTCCGCGGGAAACTTCGGCAACAGCGGAGCTCTCGAGCGCTTTACAACCATTTTGGAGGATCGGCCGACAGATCTAAAACCGAGGCCACTCTAAGGCAATTCGGACAAATCGCTACAGAGGAGATAAAGAAGGCGCGGAAATCTAAGGGCGAAAGATCGGCGCTCGACTCGCTATCGGTCGAAATCCCGCGATTCATCGAGATATCGAGACGAGCGACAAGGCTTGCGGAGGATAGCTCGGCGACGGCGGCAAACGCCCTAATCTCAAGCAATGAGACAAAAGCGCTGATTAATTCGATTAGAGCGAATCTACTCGAGGCGGGCAAGAAGCATAATATTGACCTTGGAACTAACGATTTAGCGAAATTGTTGGAGTCGATCGACCTTTATATCAAGCCTCTTTTCTATATCGAACGGTTTTCGCTGGAGAATCGCGACTTCCTCGCCGGCGCTGAATCCTTAGCGGTGCTGAGCAGGCCCTCGAACCCGGTTCCCGGGCTGATCGCCTCGCTTTCACAAGAGCTCGATTCGCTCTTCAGGCGGGAAATCGAAACCGGCGAAGTTAATTCACATATTTGGGACA
This sequence comes from bacterium UBP14_UBA6098, assembly GCA_002428525.1. Taxonomy (GTDB): domain Bacteria; phylum UBP14; class UBA6098; order UBA6098; family UBA6098; genus UBA6098. The sequence continues at coordinate 93,109 of DIWU01000013.1, read as the reverse complement.
GTGTTTACAGCGCCTTGAACGACACGCTGGAGAACATACTGGTAACAGAGCTTTCCGCCCTCGGAGTCACCCTCGAGCAATCTCATCGGGCGGTTAGCATCACACGCCAGCTCGATACATGGGGAACACTGATTCTACTCGTTTTCGGATTGCTTATCGCCTATTGGATCGCAAATAAAATCGCCTCGCCGATCGGGAAACTTCGAGTAGCCACAAACAGCGCCAGCAGGGGCGAATGGGACAAGCGCATCGAACGTTCGACCAACGACGAGATAGGAGATTTAACCGACGATTTCAACACGATGCTCGTCGAATTGGGCAAACTCGACGAGATGAAAAGCCGTTTTTTGGCGAGCATCACGCACGACCTGAAAAGCCCGATAGGCAGGGTTCGGGGGAACATCGCGAACCTGCAGGACGGCCTTTTGGGACCGGTTTCAGGCGGACAGGCCGAGCTTCTCAATATGATGGCTCGCGATGTCGATAAACTCTCTCGTTTGATTCACGATATCCTCGATCTTCAAAAGATCAAGGCGGGGGCCTTCAAACTCGATATCACTAAGGTTAATGTTAAGAAGTTCATCCTCGACAGCCTCGAGCAACACGCCACGGTTTTTCTCGAAAAGGGCATCGTGATGGGTGTGAAGATCGGTTTCGATGAACTGGAGGCGCAGTTCGACCAACGCCAGATCGATCGTGTCCTCGACAACCTGATAACAAATGCCTTGAAATATACCACTAATGGCGACAAGATAATAATCGACGCATATACAGAGGAGCGAAACCTCATAGTCAAGGTGTTCGACACCGGGATTGGAATACCCAAAGAACATATAGATAAAGTCTTCGGCGAATTTTATCAAGTCGAGGGCAAAACCAAGGCCGCCAAGGGCACAGGCTTAGGCCTCGCGATCTCAAAACAGATAATCGAGGCACATTCCGGAAGGATTTGGGCGGACAGCCTTCCGGGATCGGGGACATGTTTTGCCTTCTCTATCCCGATTTGCAATGGAGGAATGAGGTTTGAATAAAGAAAAAGTTCTTATTATAGATGATGAGATCGGCAATCTATTTATGCTTAAAATCCGCCTCGAACATGAGAACTTCGAGGTGCTTACCGCCGACGATCCATATAAGGGTTTGGAGATAGCCCACAACCTATCGCCGGAGGTCATCCTCCTCGACGTCAATATGCCCGGCCTTAACGGTTTCGAGGTTTGCCGGCGTCTCAAGGCGGATTTTGCCACAAACAATATTCCGGTGATCATGTTGACATGCATGGACGACACTGATTATAAAATTGAGGGCCTCGAGGGCGCGGGCGCTGACGATTATCTCATCAAAGACGAGATCGACCACCGCGAAATCGCCGCGCGAATCCGCTCAATTCTTCGGCGAACGCGCGACTCAATCTCGGCCAACCCACTGACAAGGCTCCCCGGAAACCGCGCTATCGACGCCGAGCTCAAGCACCGATTTGCCCTCGGCGAACCTTTTTGTGTCGGCTATATCGACATCGACAACTTCAAAGCGTATAACGATATCTATGGTTTCCAAAACGGCGACCGTGTTATTCTGTGCGTGGCCGAGATTCTCCGCTCAGCAGTGTCTGTTCATCGCGACACCTTCATCGGCCATATCGGAGGGGACGATTTCATTTTCATCGCCCGGCCGGAGGTTTCCGTCGATATGGCCCAGAAAATAGTTGCCGAGGTGAAGAGAGTTGCCCCGGAATACTATAGCCGCGAACACCGCGAGGCCGGAGGAATCGACTCGACCGACAGAGAGGGCAACCCGCGCTTCTTCCCGTTTTTCGCTGTAAGTATCGCTCTTGTCGGTTCATCTTTGGCGCCGTCCGAATTGCCCGAACTCGCGGGCAGAATTAAAAAAAATCTAAAAGCTCGAGGGGGCAATTGTTATGGTGGCCCGGAAGTTTTACTGTAGCATAATTTTCATTCTCGGAACCCTGTTCATTTCGTGCGCTCACACCTCGAGCGTGACACGAGGCCCCTCGGACCTTTTCGCCTCGGCGTCGGATAATCTAAAAAAACAACGTTTCGAGGAGGCAAAATACGAGTTCAGACAATTCGTGAATAATTTCCCCGAATCCAATTTGGCGGACGACGCACTCTACAGGCTTGGATATATTTCTTGCGTGCAGGGAAAGTATTTCGATGCCGAGGGCTTCTTCGTCACGCTAATCGACGACTATCCGAAAAGCGAATGGGTCTTCGATGCCGATGTTTGGCGAAAGCTACTCGAAAAATATCGTGTTGCCGCAGACGAACTCGAGACGGTGAAAAAGAAGCTCAACTCCTCGAAGGTCGAAACCGGCACAGCAAAAACCTCTTCACCCGCACCGGTGGTCGAAGAGGTCGATAAATTGCAAGATGAATTAAACCGTTTGAAAGAGGACAATCGAAAGCTTCGCGAGTTAATCGAATCGATGGAATAGGAGGGATCATGGAAAAGAGGGACACGTGGAGTAGCAAGAGCACCTTCGTTCTTGCGGCGATCGGCTCGGCTATCGGTCTTGGAAATATCTGGCGCTTCCCCTATGTTTGCTATGCCAACGGCGGCGGCGCTTTTTTAATTGCCTATGCGGTTTGCCTGCTTGTCGCCGGAATACCTCTTCTCATGCTCGAATTCGGAATCGGCAAAAGGATGAACAATGCCGCCCCGGGGTCTTTCATGACGATTCGCGGCGGTTTTGAATGGTTCGGTTGGTTCGCGGTCGGGATCGGCTTTGTGATCACGACATACTATTCGGGCATTATGTCCTACTGTATCAACTATTTCGCCTATAGTTTCAAATGCGCATGGGGCAACGATCCGAGCGGTTTCTTTTTTAACGATGTCCTCGGGATCACCGACAAACCATGGGCAGTCGGTAGCTTCCAACTCCCCCTTTTCATCGGCCTTGTGATCGCATGGATATGGATTATTGCCTCGATTTGGAACGGGACGAAGACTGTCGGCAAGGTTGTTTGGGTGACGGTTTTGGGGCCTTGGCTGTTGCTGATCGTTTTCGTGATTCGCGGAGTCACATTGGATGGCGCCGGCGAGGGACTACGCTACTATCTCACGCCGGTTTGGTCGAAACTGCTCATTCCGCAGGTTTGGCTTGCCGCGGTTTCGCAGGTTTTCTTCAGCCTCACGGTCGGTTTCGGAGTGATGATCGCCTACGGCAGTTTTATAAATAAGGAAACCTGCATAGTAAGCAATGCATGGATCATCGGAATCGCGGACGCACTGACGGCGGTTGTCGCCGGATTCGCGGTTTTCGGCGCTCTCGGTCACAAAGCCGCTCTCGATGGCGTTCCCGTGGCCGAGGTCGTGAAATCCGGGCCGGGCCTTACGGCGATTTCGCCCTCAGGAGCCAAGAATTCATCTTCGGATGGCTTATAGTGATCGCAGTGATTCTTGCCGGCGTTATAATCGCCAAGCTCAGGGGAACCGAAGATTACGAAGCGAGGGTCAACGCGATTCGGCAAAGCCGGAGGGAATAGGGCCTTGCGCGCGCCGGCATGGGATATTGGCGAATTTGGCCTCATCGATCGGATTCGAGCGAGCTTTCCAAAGAGCGACCTCACCGACGATTGCGCGTCTGTAAATATCCCCTTTCCCGGAACTCTGCTCCTCACAACCGATAGCGCCGTGCAGGGAGTCCATTTTCCCGAGGGCGAAGAATTTCTCGCAGATGCCGGTTTTCGAGCGCTCGCGGGTGCGGCCTCGGATATTAACGCCTCCGCCGGCGAACCAATCGGAGCGCTTCTGGCGCTGAACATCCCGAAAGCCCTGAGCCTCGAGGGTTTCGACGCATTTATCGGCGGCCTATCGGCCTGCTCGGTGCGTTTCGGAATTCCGCTCTTAGGCGGCAATATCACACGGAGCGAACAATTCTCGGCAACTATCTCCGTTTTCGGGTTATGCGAGAGGCCACTTGCGCGCGACAATGCGGCAGAGGGCGATCTTTTGCTCGTTTCTGGGGAACTTGGCGGCTCCGAGGCCGGAAGGATGGTCGTTATGAATGAGGTGCCCGAGGAACTGCGCTCCGTTGAACTCGCGGCGAGATTCCTTCGCCCCGAGCCGCCCTTCGGCCTCGGAAAGATACTCGCGAAAATCGGCGCAACCTCGATGATCGATATATCCGACGGCCTGTTGGCGGACATCCGCCATATAGCCGATTCGAGCGGGCTTGGGATTTCAGTCGAGCTCGAAAAACTCCCGATCCTCCCCGGAGTCTTCGAAATCGCGGAATATATCGGCGAAAATCCTTATATCCTCGCGGCAACGAGCGGCGAAGAATACCAGCTGGCCTTCACGATCCCGGAAGCGAAGATAGCGGCAACAGAGGAATTGCCCTTCAAAACTACTACTATCGGTAGGCTTTCTTCCGGTTCGGGTTTACATCCTCGATTCGACAACAAACCTGTGGATATAAAAAAAGCCGGCTGGCGCCATTTTTAGGCCCCGCCGGCGATTTTTCCCGAAATCCTTTTAGAAATCCACACTCACCGAGGCCGAGAAGCGGCGTATCGGTGCGATATTCCTGTCGATCTCGACATAGTTCCAATTGAGTAGGTTGGAAACCTTAAGCTGTAGCGACCAACGGTTATAAGTGAATCTGTTAGTGATATCGATGATGCGCTGATCCACAGTCGGGTCGTCAACATAGAGGCCGAGAATCGGCTTGCTCTTATACCGTGCATCGACGGAAACCGATCCGTGCTTCCAATAATCAACCGTAGTAATCAATGTGAGATTATGCTCCGGCCGATAGGGAAGATAGACGGTCTCGTCGGAGGCATCCGATTCGTCGGTGTTTGTCGCCTTTGTGAAAAGATAGTTTAGATTGAAATTCGCACGTTTAAGAATCTCGCTCTCCTCACCGCTTACGATCATCCCGACTACCTCTCCGAGGTTCCATTTGAGTGAGGTCTCTACCCCGAAGATATTTGCATCCTGAATATTCATGAATTTAACCTGATTGCCAACAATAGGCGTCGGTTCGATCATGTCTGTGTACCAAGTATTGAACACGGCAAGATCGATCATCTGCCCGCGGGAAATCCAGTTGATTCCGCCCTCGGCGCTGTATGCTTGTTCGGCTTTGAGGTTGGGGTTCGGCTGAACCTTAAGAATGCCTGCGGCGCTAAGCTCGGTGAAAAGCTCGGCCATAGTCGGTATTCGGAATCCGGTTCCAAAATTCGACCTAACCGCAAAATTGTCCGAAACATGATATACAACACCGATCTTAGGGTTAAATTGAGCATATGTCTCGCCGTCATAGTCATCCGCGGTATTGACATGGAAAACATCCCCGCGAATACCTATAGTAGCGACGAGCGGGTTGAATGTATTGATCTCGTCTTGGACATAAAGGGCACCGCCGAAACCAGTTCTCTGACCGAAGATATTCGCGTCGATTGAAACAAAGTTCATATCGCCGCCGGCCGTGAAGCGATGATCGTCCGTCGGGACAAAGGTAAACTGGCCGTCGATACCGACTTTGTTGGAAGCGCTCTGATGATTATCGAATGATTCTTGGCCTTCGCTGTTCAGACCGCTGTAAAGGTGGTCCGTCCAATTGTTGTAATTCGTGTAGCCCTTAACGCTCCAAACCTGTTTTCCGCCCTTGGCGTTGCCGGAGTATATAACATTGGCTTGAACCTTAGAAGACCAAACTCTATCGTTGATCTTCTCCGGATCGACACGAAGCGCCGTAGCTTGGCTCGTCCATTCGAGACCGCAACCTCTGTCCTCATAGGCGATATTCGTCATGAAACTGAGAGAGCTCGAATTGCCGAAGTTCTTAGTTGCTTTGGCAAAAAATTGGCCGCGATAGAAATCGTCGGCCTCACGAAAACTCTTATCTTGTTTTTCTTCGAGGGAAAGCAAAATTCCCCAATCCTTGATCTGGCGCGTATGCTCGACTCCAACCCTGTGAAAAACACGAATATTGTCCGTCCACTCCCAATCCTCATAGGCCGGTTTATCCCAAACCCCGAAATCCGTGCCGATTCGATAGGTGCTTTTCTCATCAGGCTTGCGTGTAATAATATTGATAACACCGCCCATAGCATTCGAGCCGTATAGTGCGCTTCCCGCGGATTTCACAACCTCGAGTTGTTCGATCTGGCCAATCGGCATGGAATCCCACTTGATCTCGCCGGTATCACCCGCAGACATAGGAACACCGTCGATCATGACGAGAACCCTCGTGCCGGCGCCATGGGCAAAACCGGTCGAATTGCGAATCGAAATCTGCGATTTGTTCATCGTCACACCGGGAACAAAGCGCATCGCCTCATCGGCAGACATGAAGTTACGCTCAGCGATCTGTTCGGCCTCTATCACACTAGTCGTCACCGGGCTGTCCTGCAATTTCTGCCTCGTTCGGCTGGCAGTGACGATGACAGGTTGTGATTGATAAGCCTTTGGCAAAAGGCTGAAGGTTATCTGTTGGTCGGCTACAACAGTCACATCTTGGCTTGTCGTCTCGTATCCGATCATGGAGACGTTGAACTCATATGTGCCCGAGGGTAGATCCGAAATGATGTATTCGCCGGAGAGGTTAGTCGATGCGCCTTTTCCGGTTCCGGTGACGACAATATTAGCGCCCGGAAGACCCTTTCCCTTTTCGTCGGTGATTTTGCCGTTAATCGAATGATTAGGTCCGGCAAAAACCGTGAAAACAACAAGCGAGGCTAAATATGATGAGAATATAAGTCTATATCTTTCCATAAATTACCTCTTATTTATTAACCTTCAAGATGAAAATAACCGGGATTACCCACTCCCTGATAGGGAGTTTCGAAATCCACGATGATTTTAATATATGGCTTGGAATCCTCGCCGATATTGACCGACCCGAGTTGAGAAGGGAAACTCTCATCGCGATATTCGCCGGCTAAATTCCGCCATCCGAGGCCGTTCTCCGGGTTGTTCAGGGCGCTACTGTCCAATATCGCGACGAAAATCCAATTGTAAACTCCCTCATTCAGCTCGATGTTGAAATGAACGGAGTCTGTCCGCGACATAACATCGTATTCGGGAATTTGAAAGAAGCCCTTAAGTAGCTTTGTGTCAAGGACAAGTTCGGCCGGTTTCTCGTCAACCACAACTATGAAACTCATTATCGCCTGCTCAGGCCATTCACCACGAAAAATCACATCCCCTTCGACCGCGGTATATCTCGGTTTAATCCCATAATCGCATTTGCTACCTAAGAGGAAAGGCAACGCAAGGAGGACTAAACCAACAATCAAGAGTTTTCGTTTCACTCAATACCTCCGAAGTAGAGTTTAAACATCTTCATCGGTGACTGCTTTTTGAGCTTATAAAAATAGTGTATTATATAGCGATGTCAAGCGCTATAATATATAATATAATTTTTCTATACTATTCCAATAAAGACTATCTTTATTTTCGGTGTCTATAGCCTATACAAATTATTTTTTTGGAACCGCCGATTCATCGACAAGATTGTATGTCACTTTCTGTTCTTGATAATATGTAAAGCTGTTCTCCTCCTGACTGGCCTCCTCGATGCTTGTAATTGTGAAATCGAGAATCCAGTTGAAGGTCGAGAATACCGGATGACCGCCCTCGAAATCGAAGTAAACCGTTCCGTTACCCTCGCCACGGCCCTCATTGAAGTATTTATAGCTCTTGCCCTCGTTCGTTACAGAGCCTTCTCCGGTGTTATCTATGATAATCTCAATCTTGCATTTAACACACGGCCTGCCGTTCTTCATAACGAAGTCTTGAACAGTATATTTCTTGGTTGTCGATTGATGTAAGTCGCCTTCTTTTGTATTGACATCCATCGCGTTCTTGCGCTCCCATTTGGAGCCGACCTTGATCGGTTCTGTGGGGAAATGGTCGAAGTAAATCGAGGCATAATTGCTTGCCATCATCTCGCCACGATCGACACCGGAATCATCGCGCTCGAGATCCTCGAGGCCGCCCCAAGATACTAATTTCCCATCGTTTCCAACCGCAATAGAGAGCCTCTGGCCGATAATCTCGTCCTCTTCTTGCTGTTGCTCATAATTGCTACCTTGAAAAATACCCGTTTCGCTGGCCAAGAATTTGTAGGTCACTGCGGTGATGGCGTCCGTCACGGAATCGATTGTGAAAGATTCCCAACTTGTCGTTTTTGAGAGGGTGCTTTGGTTGTAACCTTGTTGCGTGAACTCGGTTAGATTATCGGCATCAGAGCGGAAAAACACTGTCTTGCCTTGAGCCGGTTTATAGGATACGACAACACCCTTCTCAGCATAATCGCCAACGAGTTTTTTATCGCCACCACAGCCTAAAGCTAATAGAATCATAGCGATACATCCAATAATCGGGAGAATTCCTCTTCTCATTTTCAACCCCTCTATTAAAGTGTTACTATTAACTAAAAAGTAATACCGAGGCAAACAACATGCTCCAACTCCTCGGTGATTCCGAAAAACTCATACCCTATATATATTCTCTTCAAATGAAAAACAAGCTTAGGTTTGATATAGAACTCGATATTTGCGGGCGCTTCGCTTTTGCTATAGAGCGGTGGGGGATCGAGGGCTTTCTTGGTCTCATCGTAGGCTGAAATATTTATCAGAATCCCCGAGCCAACGATGGCTGAAAGCGCTGTATTTTCGGTTAAATCGAGCTTATATCTTGCAGAGGGACCGATGAAGAAATCTAAATCGGTGCCGTTCTTGATCCAAAGGTCATACATAAGGGTATCGTCGAGAGTGGGACTTTGCCAGAGATCGAGTGTATCTGTCCAATTCGATAGGATAATTATTCCGGCCTCGAAGCCCAAGCGACCGTTTTGGCCGATGACTGGAAAATCGAGTGTTCCCCCGAAACCGCCCGAATTCGATGAGAACTTGCTTCTATCCCCTAATTTCGCTTCGGCCATCAGCGAAAACTTATTTTCGTAAGCATTTAAAATGCACGCCGAAAATAGTATTACTATTATAACTAATAGTGTTACGATCCTATTCATTTGTATATTCTCGCAGAGTATCAAGATCGGAAATACTATAAAGCTTTGCTTCGGGTATAATCCGCTTGACCAATCCCGATAGAACCTTACCCGGTCCAATCTCGATAAATTCATTAATATCATCGTGTTGCATCGAACGGATCAAGTCGATCCAACGCACCGGACTCGTGATCTGGCGGAGTAGAAGATCTTTGATCGTTTTAGGGTCATCTTCTTTTTTGCCTGATACATTACTATAATAGGCTATTTTTGGCGAATGGAATTCGATTTTTTCAATTATATGAGCCATTCCGATTTTCGCAGGCTCCATGAGCGGTGAGTGGAAAGCGCCGGAAACCGGTAGTCTCACGACTCGCTTTGCGCCGCATTCGACAAGCCTTCGGGAAACACTCTCAAGAATAGCCTCTTCGCCGGAAAGGATATACTGCCCGGGAGAATTATAGTTCGCGATAAGAATAATACTATCCTCAAACTCAGTAATAATTTTTTCGATTTGCTCCAACTCGATACCCATCGGGGCCAGCATTCCGCCCTTCTTAGCTTGAGACATAAGCCTCCCCCGCTCGACAACACAAGCAAGGGCATCCTCGAAACTCAATACTCCCGAGGCATAGAGGGCCGAATACTCGCCCAAAGAATGACCGGCTGTGGCATCGAATTTTCCCGCGACTCCCGGGCAGGAGAGAATTGACGCGCAGGTCAGAAAAAGGCAGGGCTGAGTGTTTTCGGTTTGAGCGAGAACAGAGGCCTCAGCTTCTTCGATAATCTTGAACCAATCTATTCCTGTTAACTCATTGGCTCTTCTGAAGATACCGCGATACTCCGAAAATGCGTAAAAAAGGTCTTTGCCCATTCCGGGTTGCTGGCTACCTTGTCCGGGGAATAAAAAGGCTCTCATAATCCCATCCTAAGCTTTAAAGACTAGGCTTCCCCATGTGAAACCCGCGCCAAATGCCACTAATAGGACATTATCGCCCTTCTGTATCTTGCCCGACGTGAAGGCCTCATCCATAGCGATCGGCACGCTCGACGAGCTAGTGTTACCGTATTTGTCGAGCGTAACAATTACCCTTTCCATCGGTATATTCAGGCGCTTTGCGGTGAACTCGATAATTCTGATATTCGCCTGATGCGGAATCAACCAATCGATATCCTCGACTTTGAGGCCGGCGGCCTTGATCCCCTCGAGGCTTGCCTCCTCCATCGCGCGGACTGCGGCTTTGAAGGTCTCGTTGCCGAGCATCTTGACTGTATGGAGGTTTTTTGCCACCGTTTCTGCGCTGGCGGGCATTTTGCTACCGCCGGCGGGCATCTCGAGCAGGTTCCCGAAGGAACCATCGGCCGACCAAAAACTGCCTAAAACCCCCGAATTCGGATCCTCGGAAAGCCCGATAACGGCCGCACCGGCGCCGTCTCCGAAAAGAACGCAGGTGCCCCTATCTTGCCAATTAGTGATTTTTGTCAATAATTCGACACCTACGGCAAGAATATTACGATAGCCTCCGGCTTTAATAAGCGCGTCGGAAATAATCAGGCTATAAAGAAAACCTGTGCAACCGGCGGACACATCGAATGCGGGGATCTGTCGGCATCCGAGCTTGTTTTGAAGGATGCAGGCCGTGCTCGGAAAAACCATATCTGGTGTGATTGTTCCGACAACGATCGCATCGAGGTCGGAAGGTGTCAGGCCGGCGCGGGTCAAGGCTGTTTGCACGGCCGGCAAGGCCAATGAAGATGCCGTGTCTTGTTCATCGGCGATTCTGCGTTCGTGAATCCCCGATCGAGTGACAATCCATTCGCTGTCTGTGTCAACTATCTTCTCTAAATCAGCATTCGTCAATATTTTGCGGGGCAGATTCGAGCCTGTCCCAAGAATCTTTGTTCTCAAGTTCCCTCTCTTTTCCTGAAATGCTTTCGCTGATTACCTTAGCGATATCGGCATAGGCCATAACGGAGGCCAAAGTGATCGCGTTGGAAACCGCCGCCGAGGTCGATTTACCGTGGCCGATCACGACATTCCCCTTGATCCCGAGTAGCGGCGCGCCGCCGTACTCGGCGTAATCGAACTCCTTCATGATCTTCTTGAAATGGCCTTTGATCAAGAGGCCTCTTGCGAGTGAGAAGAGATTATATCTTCTGCCCTTTTTGGCGATTTTTTTAAAAAAGCCGACACTGCTTTCGCCGAATTTAAGAAGAATGTTACCGATGAAACCGTCGGCAACAACGACATCTGTCTCACCGGCAAAAAGCGCTCCGCCTTCGACATTTCCGATGAAGTTCAGGCCGCTCGAAGCAAGGAGTTTATTAGCCGCTTTAGTTAACGCATTACCTTTCGAATCCTCTTCTCCGTTCGATAGTAGCGCGACTTTTGGATTTTCCCGCTCGAGAACCTTCTCGGCATACAGAGAGGCCATTTCGCCGAAACGCAAGAGGTGTATAGGTTTACAGTCGATGTTTGCGCCGACGTCGAGTATCAGAGTGGGCCTTCCGGCCAAGGTGGGGAAAAGGGTCATCAGCGCGGGTCTTTCGATCCCCGGAATGCGTCCGATCTTCACGAGGGCGGAGGCAACAACCGCACCGGTGTTTCCCATGCTGACAAAACCGTCGACAATGCCCGAGGCTACTAAATCGACGCCCATCATGATACTGCAGTTAGGTCTGCGAAGCGCGGCAGTAGGGTTTTCGTCCATTCCGAAAGCGTCCTCGGAATTGATTATCTCGATCTCTGGAGGGAGAAATTTCTTGCCGAGCTGAGCATCGAGGTCGGTTTTTCTGCCCACCAGCAGAATCTTTAGATTCTTCTGTTCCGCGGCCGCGAGAAGCGCACCCTCGAGAGTCACCTCGGGGCCGAAATCGCCGCCCATTGCGTCGAGAGCGATAGCTATCGGTCTGTCGCCGGCGGAGGTCTCGCTTGCCCAGCGGTTAGCGAGTTTCTTTGTATAGTAGGACCAGCGCCCCATAGCGCTCATCGTCCTAATTAGGCTGTTTTAATTGCAATTGCGGTTCGCCCGGAATAATAGCCACACCCCTTGCACGCCTGATGCGAAAGCATGGGGCCTTTGCACTGCGGGCATTCGACGACATTGGGCATAGTGGCTTTTTGATGAGTTCTCCTCTTAGCCTTACGTGTTTTACCTATTCTGTGCTTAGGTAATGCCATAATTATCCTTTCAATTAATCGATTTCTTTGTTAATCTTGGTTAGGGTTTCCCATCGAGGATCCGAAATAGCTTTGCCGACGCTTTGAGTGTAATCAATACCCCGGCAGTCCTGACGACAAAGCGGTATCCTTGGAATATCGAGGATGATCTCCTCGCGAATCCTCTCTCGAATATCGATAACTCCATTAGTGTCATTTAAAAAAGCAAAATCTTCGTCTAAAAAGTCCGCTAAACCGGCTCCGCGCCTTTCGGTTTTGACCTGCAATTCGACTGCCGACTCGAGGGTTAACTCGAAGGCGTTCAGGCACCTTGCACAGGTCATTCGCAACGGGGTCGATATATTGGCTTTAATCGAGATAGTTCCGGCAAACCTTGAAAAGAGCAAATCGACAGTAATATCCTCGAAAAACTCGACACCGCCGTATTCGAGATCGATATCCGAGGGCGCAATTATAAGTCGGTGTCTTGTTTCGCCCTGCAAAATGTCAAACAATGGGAACCGTAAAACAAACATTTGGTAATTATAATTACACAGGTTCGATTGGTCAAGGTATTTTTTTTGCCTGAAAACACTTGGAGTATCGAGATTCGATGAACGGGATTTTTCCGGCCTTACTTGAATGAATGGCGGGGATTCAAATTGGAGAATCATTTCTCATGTTTCAATTTCTCTGATCGCAGGCTTTCTTTTTACTCTTGAAAAGCCCGGAGGCCAAAATTATCATCAACGGCTCGATCGGCATTCGGAACCTGACGCGTGTGAAGAAAACAGAATAGCTCAATGCGAAGAGAATTATCGACAGTGTAAAAACAAGATGGGTGGAGTCTCTGCGATTTTTGAAACTACTTGCAAGCCAAACCGATAAAAGCGCGAGCCACGAGAACGCAAATACGATCTCCTCTTTTCCGATTTTCACCTCGCCGAAACTCACTGGAGCGGAGTAAAGTCTCCAGAAATTGATAAATTTTTTGATATATAAGGTGAAGCAGTTCAGGGGATTATTGAAAATCCAATCCAACGCTCGGGCTTTAAACTCCGCCTCCCCATCTATCTCCCCTTTCGATAGAATCTCCACCCCCTCTTCGGTTCGGTAGATTGGGTTCGATCCCGAATTCGACGTCGCCCATTGGCAGTTGCCGGCCCAAAGGTTTTTTCCTCCGGTGCTCGAGAATAAAACCGGCTTGTTGAAAACAGCGTAATTCCTTACAGCCCATGGTGATAGAATTACTAAGAATCCCGCCGCGACGAGAAACCATCGACGAAGATCTTTTTTCAAAAGAAAAATTGTGGGCAAAAACGCCAAGGGCAACATCATCGTGACCAAAAGCCCGCCGATAGCGATATATGCGCCATAGAGGAGGTCGCGAAACCACCGGAAAGGCCGCCCCGATAGACTCAAGTTGAAGGCTAAAAAGCCTATCGCCCAGACCGACGCAAGCATCTGCGGATAGATGAAAACCGGCATCGATGCCGCCGGGATATAGAGCGCGTAGAAGAACACTGCGAGCATCGCCCCTTTTCGGGAGGAGAACCTCAGCGAGAGCTTGTAGATCGGGAAGACAAGTAATGAGGCGATGATGATTTGCGCCAATCGGACAGCCATCGGATCGCGCGAAAGAACTGAAACCAGCGCGATGAAGATTGGATACACCGGCGGGAACATCGCGGTGGGATTGCCCTCATATAGGAAACCGCTTTTGAAAAGTTTCACGGCAACCTCGAGATATACCCTCTGATCGCCGAAACTAAACTTCGCAGGATCGAGCATGAAAAGCGGTAGGATTCGAACAACGAACGCGGTCGCCATCGCGAGGAGAAGCTTTGGGAAAACAGAATTAGGCTTGGAGGAAACCATAGAATCAGCTACTTCGGTGCTTTTGTCGTTCAATTTGAAAACATCTTTTGGCAATATTCCAGAGGCAATTATAACTACTTATATTCGGTATGGCAACCGAATATATTTTCCCCCCATTGTCTCAACCCGATTCCAGTGCATATTCTAATCCGCCGGCTTTTAATATCAAATGTATAAACTTTCTGTAAAGATAACGAACGCTATTGACAACTTGGTTCACGAGATTTATAATATTGAATTCTTACTTACAGACCCAAAGAGAGGATTTTATGGAAAAACCCTTTTATATCACAACTCCCTTGTATTATGTTAATGACAACCCACACCTCGGACACGCCTATACGACGGTGCTCGCCGATACTATAGCAAGATACAGGCGCATCGCAGGGGAAAGTGTTTTCCTTCTGACCGGCACGGACGAGCATGGCCAAAAAGTGGCCGAGGCGGCCTCCGCCCGCGGTTTGACCCCGAAACAGCATTGCGATATTTATGTCAAGAATTTTAAGAATTTTTGGCAAATGCTTCAAATCCAATATGATTACTTCATCCGCACAACGGACAAAGAGCATATATCAGCGGTTAAAAAAGCGCTACAGATTCTGTGGGAAGCCGGCGAGATATACCAATCCGAATACTCGGGCTGGTATTGCACGCCATGCGAACGCTTTTGGACTGAAAAGGATCTGGTCGGCGGGCTATGCCCGGACTGCAAACGGCCGGTCAAGGAACTTACCGAGAAGAATTATTTCTTCAGGATGAGCAAACATCAAGAATGGCTCATCGAGCATATCAAGGCAAACCCCGAATTCATTCAGCCGGAATCGCGCCGAAACGAGATACTCGGTTTTCTGCGCCAGCCCCTGAACGACCTTTGTATCTCGCGCCCTAAGGACAGGCTTTCATGGGGGATCGAACTTCCCTTCGATAAAGATTTCGTTTGTTATGTCTGGTTCGACGCCCTGCTTAATTATATCACCGCTATCGGTTGGCCGGAGCAGATGGGCAAATTCGAGTATCATTGGCCGGCCGATGTCCACCTCATGGCTAAGGATATCGTCACTACGCACGCTGTCTATTGGCCGACAATGCTTCACGCCCTCGGGATCGAGCCGCCGAAAACAGTTTTCAGCCACGGCTGGTGGATGGTCGAAGAGGTCAAGATGGGCAAATCTATGGGCAATGCGGTTCCGATATCTAAGCTCATCGATCTGCTCGGTTGCGATGCTCTTCGATACTTCCTGATTCGCGACAGTGTGATCAGCAACGATTCGCAGTTTTCCTACGAATCAATGTTCCGTAGGATAAATACCGATCTCGCCAACGACCTCGGCAATCTCGCGAGCAGGGTTTTGGGGTTGATTCAACAGAACTTCGAGGGGGTTATCCCAGTTCCGCGCGCGGCGACCTCCGAGGAAACCGCCTTGAAAGAAGTAGCGCTGAAGGCCGCAGAATCGATTCGCGAGGATATCTGGGAGTTCCGACTCTCGCGCGGACTCGAGGCTGTGAACAACCTCGTTTGCGAAACTAACCGCTATCTCGAACGCACCGCACCATGGAGCCTCGCCAAACAGGGCGAATATGAGCGCTTGGCTACCGTGCTTTATAATGCCGCGGAAGCTCTTCGCGTCACGTCGATCCTTTTCTGGCCGGTTATGCCGGACTCCTGCGACGAGATCCGCCGCCGGCTCGGTATCGAGAAAAAGGCCATCGAGCTCGATAATGCCTTCGAGTGGGGCATCCTGCCCTCGAACCGGAAGATAGTCGTCGGCCAACCGCTGTTCCCGAGAATCGACGAAAAGGCCATGATGGAGAAGATCGAAGGCAAAGAGCCGGCGCTTCCAGAAACGGAAACAACCGAGGGCCTGATCGATATCGGCCATTTCGCGAAGATCAAGCTCGCCCTCGGGAGGGTTCTCGATTGCTCCAACGCACCGAACGCCGACAAGCTACTCCTTTTGAAGGTCGATCTCGGAACCGAGATTCGACAGATAGTTGCGGGAATCGCGCCTTGGTATAAACCCGAGGAGCTTATTGGCAGGACAATTGTTATAGTTATTAATCTCGCCCCCGCGAAGATCCGCGGTTACGAGTCTCAGGGAATGCTTCTCGCGGCCGGAACCGGCGAT
The DNA here is from genome assembly GCA_002428525.1 of bacterium UBP14_UBA6098. Taxonomy (GTDB): domain Bacteria; phylum UBP14; class UBA6098; order UBA6098; family UBA6098; genus UBA6098. Next base: position 76,959 of record DIWU01000013.1, on the reverse strand, counting down.
TGCGTCCGAGTCTTGACTATCGACGGTGAACTTCCGCCGGGAACATCAATAAGATAAACCTTTGGAGTCATGTGTAAGGGAGAATTCGATGCTCAAGACAACCGCAGAAGTTTTATCGAAAAAAATCGAGGACAGCTCGGCTCGCGTATGTGTTATCGGAATGGGTTATGTCGGCCTTCCCCTCGCGGTGGAGGCCTGTAAAGTCGGCTTTGTGGTCGATGGTTTCGATGTTTCTCAAAAAAAGGTGAGCATCCTCAATTCAGGCGGTTCCGATGTCGATGATATACCGGCTTCGACAGTCGCGCGCCTCATCGAGAGCAAGCTCCTTAAGAACACAACCGATCCCTCGGTCATGAAGGATGCCGATATAATACTCATCTGTGTTCCGACACCGCTGAACAAAACAAAGGATCCCGATGTCTCATATATTCTCGATGCAACCGAGAATATTGTGAAGTTCATCAAGCCCGGAACGATTGTCGTCCTCGAATCGACAACCTACCCCGGCACAACCGAAGAGCTTATTCTGCCGATGATCGAGAGCACGGGCCTCAAGGTCGGGCAGGACTTCTTCCTCGCATTCTCGCCGGAACGCGTCGATCCGGGGAATCCTGTTTATCAAACGAAAAACACACCGAAGGTTGTCGGCGGAGTGACACCGGAGTGCACGAGGATCGCGGTTGCATTCTATGAAAAGACTATTGACAAAGCTATACCTGTCTCCTCGACCAAGGCCGCGGAGATGGTGAAGCTCCTCGAAAACACCTTCAGAAGTGTGAACATCGGCCTCGTGAACGAGCTCGCGCTGATGTGCGACCGCCTCGGCGTCGATGTCTGGGAGATAATCGACGCCGCGGCGACCAAGCCCTTCGGCTTCATGCCGTTCTACCCCGGCCCCGGCCTCGGCGGGCATTGCATTCCGATCGACCCGCACTATTTGTCTTGGAAATTGAAGAGCCTCAACTATTACGCCCGATTTATCGAGCTTGCCGGCGAGATCAACAGCAATATGCCGGCCTATGTCGTCTCGCAGGTGGCTGAGCTTTTAAACAATTATGGCAAGGCCATCAGGGGATGCAAGATTGTGCTCCTCGGAATGGCCTACAAACAGGACATCTCAGATCTTCGCGAATCCCCCTCTTTGGACCTTCTCGAGATACTCGAATCGAAGGGCGCCGAGGTTGTCTATAACGATCCGTTGGTTCCGAGCATTCATTGGAAAAACGGCGAGTTGAAATCGGTCGAGCTGACCGATGAACTTCTTGAGTCGGCCGATCTCGTCCTGATTTCGACCAAGCATAAGACCTATGATTGGGACCGAATCGTCAAGAAATCCCGCTTGGTTTTCGACGGCAGAAACGCCCTCAAAGACTATCCCGAGTTCTCGGACAAGGTTTTCAAGCTCGGAAGCGGTCGGCTTCATTCCTCGGTGGTTTCACATTTAAAATAAGGCAATCGATGGACATCGAATTGAAGGAATCGTGCGGACTGGTCGGCCTAATCGGAGTCCGGGACGCCGCAATTAAAGCATACATGGGCCTCTACGCCCTTCAACACCGCGGACAGGAATCCGCGGGGATAGTCGTTTCTGACGGGAAAGAGCTTGTTGAAAACAAAGGCCTCGGCCTCGTCAATCAGGTTTTCGGCGCGCCGGAAGCTCTCAGGAATATGGTTGGAACCGCGGCTATCGGCCATGTCCGATACTCGACAACCGGATCGACGAATTTCGCTAACGCCCAACCCTTTACTATCGATTATAAGCGCGGCTCGATCGCCGGCGCCCACAACGGCAACCTCGTCAACGCCCTCGAGATCCGCGCGAGGATGGAGCGCGACGGCTCTATCTTTAGGACCTCGACGGACACCGAGGTCATTCTGCATCTTCTCGCGAAAAGCCCCAGCAAAACCACTCCGGAGGCGATCGCCGACGCGCTCTCACAGGTTAAGGGCGCATTCAGCCTGCTCTTTTTAACACCGGAGTTGCTCATCGCTGTTCGCGATCCCTCGGGATTTCGCCCGCTCGGAATCACGAAGACCCCGGAGGGCGGAACGGTTTTCGCCAGCGAGTCCTGCGCCTTCGACCTTTTGGATCTACAGCCCGGGCGTTCGCTCGAGCCGGGCGAGATGATTATCGCGGATTCAAAAGGAAATGTCGAGTCGCGTTACCCCTTCAAGCCGGTAATGCCCTCCCCCTGTATCTTCGAGTTCATCTATTTCTCCCGCCCGGACAGCCGAATCTTCGACACCAATGTTGACAAGATTCGCCGCAGAATGGGGCAGGTCTTGGCCATCGAGCAACCCGCCGAGGCGGATATCGTTATCAGCGTGCCGGACAGCTCGAACACGGCGGCGCTCGGCTACTCGAACGAGAGCGGGATTCCCTTCGAGTTCGGGCTGATACGAAATCATTATATCGGCCGAACCTTCATTCAGCCGAGGCAGGCGATACGCGACTTCGGCGCGCGAATCAAATATAACCCGGTGAGGGGCGTCCTTTACAACAAACGCGTTGTCGTAGTCGATGATTCAATTGTCCGCGGGACGACCTCGCGCGCTTTGGTTTCGATGATCCGCGAGGCCGGCGCTAAGGAGGTTCACCTCCGAATTGCCAGCCCCCCGATCAAATTCCCATGCCATTATGGCATCGACACGCCCACGGCCGACCAGCTCCTCGCCAGCCATTCAACGATCGAGGAATCGGCGAGGTTTATGGGCGCGGACAGCTTGGGCTATATATCTCTCGAGGGAATGCTCTCTATCGAAGGGCTTCCACACACGAGCTTCTGCACTGCCTGTTTCGACGGGCATTACCCAATCGGAGTGACAGACAATCCAAATAAGGATAAGATGAAAAACGCAAACGGTGCGAAGGCAAATGCCTCCGCATCCGACGAGTAATACCAATTAGGAGGCTTTTTTAGAATGAAGTATGTCTATTTCTTCGGATCTCATTCGACCGAAGGCGACGCGAGCATGAAGGAAATCCTTGGCGGAAAGGGCGCGAATCTCGCCGAGATGTCGATACTCGGCCTGCCGGTTCCGCCCGGCTTCACGATTTCCACGCATGTTTGCGATTATTATTACAAAAATAACGAGACCTATCCCGAGGGCCTCTGGGAAGAGGTTGAAAAATACCTCGAAAAGCTCGAACAGCATATGGGCAAGAAGTTCGGCGACAGCGAGGACCCGCTTCTCGTCTCTGTGCGCTCCGGTGCGGCGGCCTCGATGCCGGGGATGATGGACACTGTCCTCAACCTCGGCCTGAACCCCGAGACCGTCGAGGGCTTGGCGAAGAAGTCCGGCAACGAACGCTTCGCTTGGGACGCCTATCGCAGGTTCATCAATATGTTCGCCGATGTCGTGATGTCGGTTCCGCACGAGGAGTTCGAGAAGGCGATCCAAGCCAAGAAGGACGCTCGTAAGGTCAAGCACGATATGGACTTAACCACCGCCGACCTCAAAGAGCTCGTCGCGGAATATCTCAAGATCGTCGAGAAAACCACCGGCAGACAGTTCCCGACAGAGCCGTTCGAGCAGTTGAAAAGCTCGATCGGAGCGGTCGTCGGAAGCTGGAACAACCCAAGGGCGATTTACTATCGCAAGATGGAGAATATCCGCGGCCTCTTGGGAACCGCAGTCAATGTTCAGGCCATGGTCTTCGGAAATATGGGCGAAAACTGCGGCACAGGCGTCGCCTTCACGAGAAATCCCTCGACCGGCGAGAACTGCTTCTACGGCGAATATCTCATGAACGCTCAGGGCGAGGATGTCGTCGCGGGAATCCGCACACCGAACCCGATCAGCAAGCTCCACGAGCAAATGCCTGCGGCCTACGACGAGCTACTGCAGATACGCGAGAAACTCGAAAACCGCTACCGCGATATGCAGGATGTCGAGTTCACTATTGAAAACAATAAGCTCTGGATGCTCCAGACGCGCTCCGGCAAGCGGACAATCTTCGCGGCCCTCCGCGCCGCGGTCGAGATGGCCGAAGAGGGCCTCATCTCCAAGGAAGAGGCGATTATGCGCGTCCCGGCCGACCAGCTAAACCAGCTCTTCGCGCCGGTCCTCGATTCGAAGGATCAAAAGAAGGCGCGCGAAGAAGGAACAGTCATCGCGCACGCACTTCCGGCCTCCCCCGGCGGCGCCACCGGCGCTATCATGTTCAGCGCCGAGGACGCAGAGGAATTTATCGCGAAAGTTAAGGCCGAGGCGGCCAAGCTCCCGAAGCACGAGCGCAAGGCCTATATCGACCGCAAAGCCTGTGTCATCCTGACAAGAATCGAGACCACACCGGAGGATATCGGCGGTATGGCTATCTCGAAGGGTATCCTCACCGCCCGCGGAGGAATGACCTCGCACGCGGCGGTCGTCGCTCGCGGAATGGGTGTTCCCTGCGTTGCAGGCGCCGGCGAGCTGGTCATCGATTACAAAGAAGGCACTCTCAAGGTCGCCGGCAAAACCTTCAAAGAGGGCGATTTCGTCTCTATCGACGGCTTTTCCGGCGAGGTTTACGGCAGGCCGATTTCCGTGAAACCCTCGGAAATCCTGCAAGTGTTGAACGGCACTCTTCCCGCCGAGGAATCCCTGCTCTATCTTCAATATGAAAAATTTATGGGTTGGGCCGACGAGGTCCGAAGGCTCGGTGTCCGCACAAACGCCGACACCCCGCGCGACACCGCCGTCGCCGTCAAGTTCGGAGCGGAGGGGATCGGGCTTTGCAGGACGGAGCATATGTTCTTCGAGGGCGACAGAATTATCGCATTCCGAGAGATGATTGTCGCCGCTGATGTCGAAGGCCGTAAAAAGGCGCTCGATAAGATTTTGCCGATTCAGCGCGCCGATTTCGAGGGCATCTTCCGCGCGCTCGAGGGCCGGCCGGCCACGATCCGCACGCTCGATCCGCCGCTTCACGAGTTCCTCCCCCACGACGCTGAGGGCCAGAAGCAGGTCGCAGAGCAGATCGGGGTCAAACCCGAGGTGATCAAGAAAAAGGTCGATAGCCTCCACGAATCGAACCCGATGCTCGGCCACCGCGGTTGCCGGCTCGGAATCACCTATCCCGAAATCACCGCAATGCAAGCCCGGGCGATTATGGAGGCCGCGGTCGCGGTCTATAAGCAGGGCATCGAGGTTCACCCCGAGATCATGATCCCGCTTGTCGGCAATGTCAAGGAACTCGAACTTCAGAAGAAGGTCGTCGTGAAGACGGCCGAGGAGGTTCTCGATGAGGCCAAGCTGACGAAGTCCGATATCCCCTACTTAGTCGGGACGATGATCGAGATCCCCCGCGCGGCGGTCACAGCCGACGAGATCGCGGTCGCGGCGGAGTTCTTCAGCTTCGGCACGAACGACCTCACGCAGATGGGTTGCGGCTTCTCCCGCGACGACGCAGGCAAGTTCCTCCCGGACTATCTCAAGCTCGGGGTTTACGATGTCGATCCCTTCCAGTCGCTGGACCAAAATGGCATCGGCAAGTTAGTGTCGATCGCGGTCGAGCTCGGCAGAAAAACAAGGCCCAACCTCAAGGCGGGAATCTGCGGCGAACACGGCGGCGAGCCGAATTCTATCGATTTTTGCCACAGAGTTGGCCTGAATTATGTTAGTTGTAGTCCCTATAGAGTCCCCGTCGCGAGACTCGCGGCGGCTCAGGCGGCGCTCAGGAATTAACCATCTTTATGAAAGGATAGATCATGGCGAAGGCTATTAAAATGGACGAACGCGAGCTGTTCCTTCAGGAGATAACAGACGCATTCGGCCCGAGCGGGTTCGAGGACGAGGTCGGCGTTATCGTCGAAAAACACCTCGGCGGTTTCTGCGAAGTTATGCGCGACGGCCTCGGTAGCACAGTCGGCAAATTGGTCGGTGCGTCCGAAACACCGAGCATCCTTATCGCCGGCCATATGGACGAGGTCGGCTTTATGGTCGCCGGCGTCACAAAGGGCGGCTATCTCAAGATCAACCCCCTCGGCGGATGGTGGCCGCATGTGCTCCTCAGCCAGCGCGTCGTCATCAAGACGCGCGAAGGCAAGCTCGTTCACGGCCTAATCGGCTCGAAGGCGCCGCATTCACTCAAGCCCGAGGAACGCACCAAGGTTATGGAGATCGAAGACCTCTATATCGACATCGGCGCCTCCGAGGACAACGAGGCCTACAAGAAATTCGGCGTCCGCGTCGGCGACCCGGTGGTCCCCTACGCCCAGTTCGAGAAGCTCGGCCCCGACGGCAAGTTCCTCATGGCAAAGGCTTGGGACAACCGCATAGGCGTCGCGGTTGCGATCGAGGTCGCGAAAGCTCTAAAGGGCCAAAAGCACCCGAACACGCTTTACGCCGGCGGATCAGTTCAGGAAGAGGTCGGCCTTCGCGGCGCCGGAACCTGCGCTTATTTCGTCAATCCGGACATCGCCATCGCGATTGATGTCACGCTCGCGGCGGACATCCCGGGAAGCCCGAACTCCGAGTGGGGCGAGAAGATCGGTAAAGGCCCATCCATCAGCGTTATGGACGGAAGCCTGCTCCCGAACCCGAGGCTTCTCGATTTCGTCTTGGAAATCGCCGACAAAAAGGGCATCCCCTACCAGATGGGAAGCCTCAGCAAGGGCGGAACCGACGGCGGCCGTTTTGCGACCACCAGAAACGGCATCCCGAGCCTCACGCTCAGCATCGCGACGAGGTATATTCACAGCCATTACAGCATTCTCCACCGCGACGATGTCGATAATCTCATCGCTTTGCTCGTCGAGACCGTCAAAGCGCTTGATTTTAAAGCGATAGAGAAGATAAAATATTAGTCCTTGACCGGAGTGCAAAGAATCATTATTGTTTGCAATAATGGGGAAGTATAGTTTCCAAATAGTTCCGCCTCACTCAGGCAAAGTAAGGCAACTGAGAATAGAAGGGTCCCGGCTCAGGTGGGTTCTGCTCGCCGTCGGGGCCCTTATTTTGATCAACTTGGCCATCTTCGGGTTCAATTTCCTTTTTATGGGAAAGGTGATCCAAAACCAGTCCTCGAATAAATACAACACCGAACTCTCAGAGAACCTCGACAGAATGTCGCAACGCGCGGATTCGCTCGCGTATATTATAAGCAAGCTCCATTCGGTCAATTCCGACATCAGAGATTTCGCCGACCTCCCCCAGCTCGATGCATCCGATTTTTCCTACGGCATCGGCGGTCCGGAGCTGGATATCCTCGATCCCCACAAACCGATAATTTACGCCCGTGCTAAGGAAATAGATCGAAAGCTCGATTCGCTCATTGTCGCCGCAAGGGCCGAGAATAAATCGATCGAGGCCGCGAAAGAGCATTTTGTGAAACGCAGTTCGGTGTTCGACCATACGCCTTCGATATGGCCGATGCGCGGTTATGTCAGTTCCGGCTTCGGTAAGCGGCTGGATCCCTTCACCGGCCTTTGGAAGATGCACGAAGGAATCGATATTTGCGCCCGCAAAGGGACGCCTATCCGCGCCACAGCCGACGGCAAGGTCCGTTTTTCAGGTTGGTATCACGGTTACGGCAAAACTGTAAAGATCAACCACTCATATTACGAGACCCACTACGCCCATCTCGAAGATATCAAGGTGCGCCCCGGCCAGTCGGTCAAACGCGGCGATATTATTGGAACCTGCGGTAACTCGGGCAACACGACCGGTGTTCACCTTCATTATGAGGTGCGGGTTTCCGGAAGGCCTGTTGACCCGAAGACATATATCACTCCCGAGGTCGTTGTTGACTAAAGGCCTCGTCTTTGAATTATTCTGCTGAGACTGAGGGTTTCAGTTATCTCCGGTGATTATACCAAGCTTACTCTCGAGGTCGCGAATCCAAGCCTTGACCTCTTCCGATCGGAAGGCGGAGTTATTGTGGCCGGCTCTAAGGTATCTCAGTGCCAACTCGTCTTGCCCTAAATTCTCATAAACCAAGCCGGCAAGGATGAAGTCCGGGCTCATCTCGGGGTTCATCTGCGCTGTTTTGATGAATAGCTCGGCGGCTCTCTCGAGGTTGCCGAGTTCATATTCGACAAGGGCGAGGTTGTGATATGCCCAATAATTGTTTGGATCGCTCTCGATGGCCTGTTGCAGGGGATGGCGCGCGGAAACATAATTCCCGAGCAGATAGTCCAAGGCTCCGCGATAAACCCAGAGATTCGGATAGATTTTTAGATTAAGAAGCGAATCGACAAATTCGACCGCCTCGACCCATTGAGTGGAGTCTTCGAGTGCAGTAGCGAGATAGGCCGATTCACGCCAAAGTGGCGGCAAGGCCGCGCCCGTGTCGTTCATCGATTCCATCAGCGAAAGCGCCCATTCGCCGTTGCCGTAGAAAAGCTCGCTCGTTATATGGTTCAAACCGACGGGCTTAGTCGTAAGCATCACTTGCGGATGTTTGAAGGTTCGTTTTGAACCGTCGGGAAAGATGGCTTCCAACTCGAGTTCGATTCCGCCGTCGTAAAACGGTGCAAATTCTCCCAAGTCGCCGATTATCTCAAAGGCCCCGACTTCGCTATAAAGCTTATCCCCCGGGGCTAAGTATATATCGCCGAATAGCCTTTCTATTTGCAGATGATCGACTTCTCGCAAAACCGCGTTCATCTCTCGGCCAAAAAAGGCCCGCCCGCGAATCGAAAGCAGGATGATGTCCGAACCGGCGGCATGTTCGACCGCGACCGTGAAACGGTATTTGCCGGGCTCGGTTTGTTCGACCGGCGCGACCTTAAGCTCGACAACACCTCTACGAACCACTGTCGGCGACCTCCCCGACCCGAACCTCGCCCTTCGAAACGCCTCGAAGGCCTCGGAAAGCGCTTTCTCATTGCCGTTTTTTACAAACTCCGAAATCATTACCAGCCCGAGATCGCGCTGAAGAGCGGTTTTGCCCTCACCTCGAAACCTGCCGATATTGTCCTGAATGATCTGCCGCGATTCCGTGAACTTCCAATATTGAGCTAAAAGCAGGGCATGATTTCCGATTGCTCTGAAATCGCGCGGATTAGCGTCGATATGCACTCGATAAAGCGAGTCCGATATTCTAAAGCATCCCGCCGCTTGGAAAACCGAGGCAATATCGGCTATATACTTATCCTCGAGGCCATATGCGAAATGCGCGATGAAGAGGTAAAGCACTGTAGAGATATGGTCTTCGGAGGCGAAGGATGAGTCGATTATCTCCGAGAGCATAGGTGGTGCGCCGAGATCGTCGGAATATGACCTCGCAACCTGCTCAGCCGAGGATAAAAACCCCTCGGAGCAGATGCCGTCGGTCAGATCGATGGTGTATTGACCTAAAAGGGGGGCTTTATTGAGAAAAAGCCCCCCCGCGAGGATGAGTATAGATGATATTCTATTATTTCGAAGGCGTATAGGCATTATCCCATGCGCCCTTCAAGACCGCAACGGCGTTCTTGTTCGCGACGAAGAGGGTAGCATCCGGACCGGCGCCGATCTGGGTCATCGAGATCGGCAATGTAAGATCGCCGGAAACCTCTCCGATGAAATCGAAGCGGTTCGAATACTTGTAAACCGCGCCGCTGACATAATCGGAAACGAGAATGAAGCCCTCGGGATCGACAAAGATACTACTGGGGCTCTTCAGGTTGGGGAGGGCAAAGCTCTCGACGAGTTCACCCGTTTTCGAATAGACGAAAACCTTACCCTGAACAAGATCGGTGACGAGAAGGCGATTATCGCTATCTCTGTAGGTAATCCCCATCGGGCGCTCGAGTTCGCCCTCGCCGAACTTGTTACGGAAGTTGACTCCCTCGAAAACGACCACACGGCCGTTTCCGGCATCGACGATATAATAACTGCCGTCTTGAGCAATGGCCGCGGAGGGTTTAACCAAAGCCATTCCGCCGTAGGATTCGCCCTTAACCGCGATAGGCTGAACATCACTGCCGTCAACAGTCGAGAGCTTGACCTGCCCGTTTCTTCCGTCCACGACGAGCAGATAATCGCCGTCGAGGGCAAGGCCTGTCACAGCGGAAACACCGATATCATTGTAATTAATTGAACCGATAAGATCTCCCGCAACATTGCGCCTATAGATCGCGCGCTTTTCGTTGCTCGCGACGAAGAACTGGTCGGTGCCGGAAACGATGGCCATAGGTTGGCCGGAATTATCGACATCCGTGCTTCGTCTGATATAACGAACGGCCTTTTTCATAACGAGCGGGACTGTCTGCTCCTCTGTGATGGACATCTCTTCGGAGAATTTGTAATAGCCCTTGATATTGACCTCGATATTGTGGGTAGCCCTGCTGAGCGTCGCGCGATAGGTCGAGCCGTCAACCTTCTCCGCAAGACCGGTATCGCCGTCGATGGAGAGGACATGATCGCCGGATATCTTCTTGTTTTCGGAATCGACGATCTCGAATTGAACCAAGATGGTCGTCTTCGGAGGCATGTCCGGGATGAGATCATCGACCGGATAGGCGATCATGGTAGGTGAAACCTTCTGCCACATCAGAATGGCCTTCGAGCGAAGCTCGTCCATCTGAGCCTTCGCGTCCGCGAGCGACTCGTAGGTGATAGGCGAGCCGATTGGCTTAAGTTCGCTCGATTGAGGCGGAACATTGCCCTTACACTCGAGGGCGTCGAAAGCGAGCGAGGCCTTAAGATGCCATGTATCCGACCTGTCGGTGCTGGCGATTACCTTGCGAAGATAGGTTCCTTTAGAGACACAACCGTCGCTGGACATACCGTAAACATAGCCGGGGCGGATATAATTGTCCTTAAGGCTGTTCAGTGCATTTCTCGCATTGGCCTTATCTTCGATATTGAAGAAACCGACGCCGATGGCATACTTCGCTTCGGTGGCGAGCTTTCCGGTGACGGTGTTGAGGATATCCTGAGCTTCCTTCATCGCCGAGGAGGCTTCATCCTTCGACTGAACGGCGGTCGCCTTTTTGACATAACCGACGCCCTTGAGGAATTTTGCCTCTTGAATGATTTCCGCTTTAACTGTGTTGTTAGAGGCGACATAATCGAAAAGGCCGATAGCCAAGCCGACATCGCGGATACGCTTTTCGCCGGCTTCTCTGTTGGCTTTTTCGAGGAAGTATTTACCGAAGTTGAGGTAGGCGGCGGCGTCGTCCGGCAGATTCAAGCCCTGCATACGAAGGTTCGTAATGACGCGGTTGATATCGCTGGTTCCGGAGGCCATTCTTTGCTGGACTTCGATGATCTGAATACGAACTTCGCACTGCTTAATGACATCGGTCGGGAGGTAGCGGAAGTATGCGCCGTTGCTCGAGATAAGTGCGTCATAGGCGGCCTTTGCCTCCTGAAGCATAGGCGCTAACTCTTTGAGTGTCGATTCCCAGAACAAACACTCGGCATCTCTAAACTTAGCGTCGGCGCGCATAATCGCATCGCGAACAGACGACCCCGCGCCGCCGAGGTAGCTATTGAACTGCGATGAGGCTTGGCCGTAGTTGTTCGGGTCTTCGATGGCCTCGATGTATTTAATCCATCCGACCCAGTAGTTTGCGATTTTATCTTTGCCGAGAACTGCGTTCCAACCGTTAATAGCGGCTCCGGCGTTAGCTTCGCCGGAGAGGTATCTCAGCATCTGGGCGTCTGCGGCGAGCATATCCTTTTCCTTCGCCCATGTCCCGGAGGCGGACTGGCTCGAAAGCATTTCGAGGGCCTCGCGAAGCTTGGCGGTTTCGCCGGAAGCACCACGAGCTATAGTAATGAAAATATTCGCGAAATCGACATAAGGTGCCGCCGTAGCGAAGGCTCCGAGCGAACTCTTCGTGGCCTTGATTCGGGTATCCGCGGTTCCGAGGGCTTCGGTAATAGCCTCGTCGCGCTCTTTATTCGAAAGACCGGCGTCGCCCCAGTTATCCGGAGAGACCTGCATATAAAGCCTTGCGATACAATAATGTGTCATACCCTCCGAGAACTTGGAGATGATCGCTATCTGCTGATTTTTTGCATCGGCAAGCTCTCCGAAATATCCGGCGGCGGTAGTGAAATCGGTCTTTGCGGCTTTATACTCCGAAGGATCGTAGGTTTTGATCATGCCGCGGCTGAGGAGACAGAATGCGGAATAATACTTCGCATTCTCGATCTCGGGCGCCATTTCGTCCTTTGCCTCTTGAAGAGCTGGATCCTCGAGGAAGTCACGGAAATCACCGTAGGCTTGACCGAGCTTGCGAATCTGGGTATTCTCGACCTTGGCGTTTTGGAATTGGCGCAGGGAACACAATGCTCTGCGATACTTGCTATCGAGATAGAAACGGCCGAGTTTCTCTATCGCGCTGAAGGCGTTTATCGCCTCGCCGAAAGCGGCCGAAGCCTCGTCGAGTTTGCCGTCGTCCTTGGCCAACTTGCCCCAGTAATAGAGTGCAAGGCCTTTGAAATACTTGGCTTGAGCCTCTTCACCCGGGTCAACGATCCCGCCGAGGAAAGCCTCTGCGGCGGTGACTGCCGACTGGAAATGCGTGATCGCGGATTCGGTGTTACCAGCTTGAATCGCCTCGGCACCGGCTTCATAGGATTCATTAATAGCCCCTATACCGGATTGCCGTCCACTCGGCCTCGCAACAGACGCTTCCTCTTCAGCGACTTCGGTAGCCGTTGCGTCGGCTTCTTCTGTCAATATATCTTGAATTTCCGGCGTGTCTTCGGACTCTTGCGCCACAAGGCCCACTGCCATAATTAGCGCGATGAATAGGATTCCGGTAATTATTCTTTTCATTTCATCCTCTTTGCTTATGTTTCAAATTGCAAATTTTTAAAAAAGTCAAAAATTACGCCCGCCCGAAACAGGCGGGCGTATTGTTTAATCGATGCCAGCTTGGGTTATCTTGCTGAAACCATATGCGGCAACCATATCCTTGGACTCACCGAAACGAGGCATGCTCATATTAGGCACCCTATCGGCGAGGTTGGCTCCGCTCATATCGACTGTTATACGGCTTCTTGCCATCTCAACCTTGATTCTCATTCTTCCGAAGCCCCAACGGGTGTATGTCCAGCTTTTAATTATAGCGAGGATTTCATTATCGAAGGCCGGATCGAGAGTATTGCTCTCGACAGTTGTGCTCATAACCGATGTTTTCACCGTATATGAGATAATTAACGGCTGTTCGACAACACCGTATTTTTGTTGAAGCTCGTTGAAATCGAGATAGCGAGTGGCGTTACCAATCATGAAGATCGGTTCCGGCGGCGGTTGATACTTGATAACGATGTTACCATAACCGCCACGGAAGATGATCTTCGGGCCGTCTTCAGAGTCGAAGGAACTCTCGCCCTCTAAACCGCTTTTACAACCGAAAGACATCGACAAAGCGAAGAGTAGAGCACTGAAAAGCGCTATCTTGAAGGTGATTCCGAGTTTCTGCATCTACCTCACCTCCTTGATATCTGCTTTGAGTGATGCTACAGTCCCATCGAGCCATGCGATTTTGGAGATACCGATATTGTATAATATCGAATGGACCTTAACCACTTCGCCATACGGGACATTTCTGGCGGCTCTGATGATCACTTTGACATCCTGTTGACTGAAGGCTTCCTGGAACTTGGCTTTGAGACCTGGTTCATTAAACCAAAGCCCCATATTGGTAGCGAGAACGATCTCGCTTTCCAACGCGTATTGGTCGTTCAAGAATGCACGGTTTCTGTCAACATCCTTATAGAATTCGGCAGATTGCGGAGTGCCGTCGAGAACGAGATAGCCATACATGTTGGTTTTAAATGGGACTTGTATTATCTGGACGAGATGCGAGACCTCGGAGCTTCCCTGACTCGGTGTCGGAAGGGACATATTACCTTCGACCTGCGGTGCGGATTTCACCGCGGGAAGAACACTCATAGTCACCAAGAAAAAGATCATCAACTGGAAGATGATATCGATCATAGAGGTCCAGTCGGGCTTTTCGTAGCTTGCTTCTACTCTTCTCACGCGCCACCTCCAGTCGATAGAGCTTGCTCCTTCGCCAGCCTCGCGAACCTGAAATAGACCTGATCGATCCTCATTTCGGGTTCATCGTGATAGCAAAGATTCATGATATCGAGAACAAGACCGTAGGGTGTTCCGGCGTAAGCTCTCATCTCAACTCTTGGAAGAGGTTCATTGTAATCCCTTGCAAAGGTGAGTTGCCTTTGAAGATTCTTATAGGCAACATCCCAAGAGAAGGGACCCGCTTTACGAGTCGAGTCCTTTTCCGCTTCTTCGACATTAGGGATTTCTTCATTAAGAAGATAAACCATAATATCGCCGGATACTTTGTCTTCCTCATCGGGAGCGACATGAATAAGTATCACGCCGGGGCCAATATCGAGGGCCTCCCCCAAGTTGCTCATTCCGGGCAACTCGGGGAGATTCTCATCCAATTCCCCTTCCATTTGGGCACTTGCTTGTTGAGTAACAGTGCCCAGAGCCAGCGTAATCATAAAAAATATGAGAAGCTGGAAGATAATATCGATCAAGGAGGTCCAATCCGGAGAAGGTATATCCTCTGCTTGTTTTATGGGCATTCTGCCCCTCCTTGGATTAAGCCCTGTTTAAAAGGTCAATTATGATTTCTTCAAACTTGCCGAAAATCCAGTCTGCCTTTCCACGATAGTAATAGTAGCCGATCATGAAAGGAATGCCGAAAAGCAGACCGAAGAATGTGGTGATAAGAGCCTGATAGATTCCGCTAGCAAGGTTCTCAACCGTTTCCGACATAGGGGCATCCGGGTTTTCTTTGAGCTTTGCCTGAATCCTCTGGAATGCTTTCTGAATACCCTCAACCGTTCCGAACAGACCCAACATAGGCTCGATAGAACCAATAGCCCAGAATGCTGTGACACTCCAGCCCTTGAGTTCGTCGATCTCCTTATATGCTGTATTTTCAACAGCTCTGTCCATTTCTTGACTAGCCCACCAGTTGTTCCGGTTGATTCTCTGATTCTCGAGAGCGGCGAGAAGAACGCGCGGGAAGGGGTATTCGAGCGGTTTCTTCTTGAGTTTGATGCCCGGAACACCATTCTTACAAACATCGATAGCTTGTTCTATAGCGGGAAGACCTTCCTCGAGCCAGCGGCGTTTCTTCACTTCTTCCTGCTCTTGAGCGGAGGCTTTGATATAGGCTTCCGTGCTAGCCCAGTTAGAAGGATCGGAAGCCATGGCCGCCATAGCGCGCGACCAATACTTGGCTACTTCTCGAACATATACATTGCCCTTCGGGGATATATGGTCTGTTTTACCCGTTCTATCGAACGGAAGAGCGGAATAAAGGAAGCCGGGCTTGTTCGGAGGGAAAACATTAGTTAAACGAAGCCTAAACCATGTGACCGGCCACACGAAAAAGATCACCAACAGGGCGAGTGCAGTGATGACATAGGTTTGCCATCCACCGTTTTTAAATGAGAAACGAATGAAACCTATAACCCCCGTATTTTCTTCGCTTTTTCCGCCCATCTGTTTTTCGTGTTTGTAGATCGTTCCAGAGGCAAAATCGTCCCTGTAATTGATCGGAGCATCAACAAGCCTAACCCTTGCGAAATAGAATTGATCGAAATTCAAATCGCGGATTGTCAGAGAACTCTCTGTCGTTTCCTGTTGCTTTTCGATTGTGTTGAATGCTGAATCTGTGGCGACCTCAACTCTGTAGGTATATTCTACAGTCTCGGGGGCAAGTTTGGTCCACTCACCGGCAAACTTCGATCCTCTTTTGTCCTGAGCTTTCTTGATATAAAGCTCCCATTCCATCGTGAGGTTGAAACTTTCTTCGGTCTTTTCCCATCTTGCGTCGGCAGTATGTAGCCAAAGGGAATCGAATTCTGCAACAGCCTGCGCAGAAGCCGAACCTGCGACCGCGATAATACCGACAAGAATTGCCAGCATCACGCCGTATGGGATGCGGTTGAACTTCATTTGTTCCTCCTTGGGATACGCTTGAGTTATGATTAGTTGTAGGATTCTCATTATATCTCACTCGCTTTAAGGCGCAATTTCGCGGCACTCGCGGAATCGCCCAACTCGTCATAGCAGATAGCGGCCTTCTCGGCGGCCGTCCTGCGAACCGATTGATCCATATCGGGATAATAGATCAGGACATCGAGATAAAGCGCGAGCGCTTTGCGAATAATTGAAGGATCGCCCGCGGCGGTTGAGAAGATAATGTCCGCGAGAAGGACATTTGCGTCGTCGGCCAAAGAGTTATCCTTGTATTTCGGGAACATAGGATAGCTCAATCTTTCACCGCGATCGTTCCAGAAGCCGGTGCCGTATTTGCCGACTAAGGTTTCAAGGTAGTTGATCGCCTTTGTTTTGTCTCTGTCTCGAAGAATATTCGCTCCGCGATAAAGTGCAAGCACCTTGACCGGATCGTTGACATTCTTCTCGGCGATCGACTCGTAATCCTTGAGGGCCTCGTCGGTCTCGCCGAGTTGCTCTTTAATGAGCGCGAGGTCGTATTGAAGCCTAAGGTCGTAATGCGCGCTGTCTCCGCCTGCCGCGATGAGTTGCTCCAAAAGGCTCTTCGCCTCGATATCCATCCCTTTGGCCATGCGGGTCTCGCCGAACATATAATGTGTTTTCTGGCTGAAAATCGTCTGCGCGAGAGTATCGGTGACGATCTCCGTAGCCCAATTCGAGCCATACTTGCCATAATACGCGGCGTTAAAGAAGGAGTAAATATCTCCGAGCTTATGATCGATGTTCAAGGGCACCATCAGGGCCTCATCGTTGAAGCGACACTCACCATAGATGAGGTTCGCCTTTGCGCCAACGAAACCGCGCTTGCTCATATGAGGCTCGATCGTCGAGAGCTGTGAACACGGGTCGCCCTCGATATCCTCGATTTTACTGACCTCCTCGCCCATAAGCGTCAGAGACACACGAGCGAAGTTATTGCCGACCGGACTGAGGGCACCGCCGGCATAATCGAGGCGGGGATACATCCCTGCAACCTTGCCGGTC
The DNA here is from genome assembly GCA_002428525.1 of bacterium UBP14_UBA6098. Taxonomy (GTDB): domain Bacteria; phylum UBP14; class UBA6098; order UBA6098; family UBA6098; genus UBA6098. Next base: position 60,038 of record DIWU01000013.1, on the reverse strand, counting down.
AGGTTGTCCAGTTGAAGTCCGAGGCCGAAGGTCAATTCCGGCTTCATAACATCATAACCGGCGCGGATAACAACCCATCCGATATAATATTCAGCACCAACACGCGGCGAGATATCCCTTCCGGAAACCATCTCACCGTCGGCCGTGATGTAAAGATCGTTCAAGGCCCTCCATCCGAGGCCGGCGCGAATCGTCATCGGATAGGCGTCGCCGTTGATCTCGGTTGCGCCGAGGTTCTGAATCGTCAGACCAGCGCGATATTTGAACATGAATTCTTTCGAGATGAGTCCGACATCGAAACCGCCGAAGCCGTTGGCCGACTCGTCGCCCATATTCTGCATAACATACTTAGCGGCGAGACCGGCATAGAGTTTGTTCTGCATGAAAGAGCGGCCCCAGCCCAAAAGTGCGGCCGATTCGCCCCACTTGATTTCTTCGGTCGGGCGGTTGAAGGCGTCTCTACCCTCGATTGAGCTGACACCCTCATTGGCGAAACCGAGACCGAAGCCGCCGAGCTTGCCGATCGGAAGGGCAAAACTGCCATATTCCGTGCGGCTGTCGAGATAGCCCTGAGCATGCATGAAGCGAAGCTCCCAGCGGCCGATCTTGCCTAAGCCGGCGGGGTTCCAAACGAGGGCGTCGCCGCCGGTGGGCATAACCGTATAGGCGCGACCCATCGAGAAACTACGGGCGTCGAGACCGCTACGGATAAGCTCGCCGGCTTGTCCGGCACTACCGTCTTGAGCGAAAATCGTGCATGAGACCAGAGCGAAAAGGGCGATAATCAACGAGCATCTAATCGAATTTCTTCTCATGATCACTCACCCCCCTTCCAGACGGCTAACTTGCGTTTGATGACTTTTCCTTCCACCTCGACAACGGCGATATAAACTCCGGCGGCCACCGGATCGCCTTTGCCGTTTTTACCGTCCCAACGGATATCGACAATCTTGCTTCCGCCGGGGGCGGTGGCTGAGGTATTCCAAACGAGGTTGCCATAGTTATCGTAAATATTGAGCTCGACGCTTCCGCCGGTCGCGAGACCTTTGATACGAACAATAGTCGGCTCTATATTCGGGTTGAACGGATTCGGGAAGTTTGTGACAAGGTCTTTATCGAGATCGATAACTATCGACGGTGTCTTGAGTTGTGACTCATTTTCGGCCTTGTCGAGAAGCTTGACCCAGAAGGTTCTCGCGTCCTGACGGATCGCACCGCCGGCAACAGAGCCCTCAGCGATATCGGGAAGCTCGCTCGCAGTATAGGTGCAGGTGCTGTCCGCAAGATCGATCGGGCATCTCTGAAGATTGACTGAGAAGGCCGCATCCTCGGCGACCAGCATAGAGCCGATCTTTCCGGGAGGGGCATCGCTCGCGCCCATAGCCTTGAAGCCGATCTCGCGATCGTCCGAGTAGTAACGGTCGCCGGTGGAGATATCGAAGGCGACGATATTCGATACACTCGGGTTCTGCGTATCGAGGATAATCGAATCGAGAGCTATCTTCGATTCTTGAGAGCCATAGCGAACTTGAGCGTAAACGAACTTCATGCCGTTGAGGCTCGAGCCGAAGGTGAACTCGCCGAATTCGGAGAATGCCATCCAGCTTCCGAGACCGGAGGCGCTTTCGCCGAAACGCATATAGTCCGGCGGGTTGTCCATCATAATATGAGTGGCAACAGTGAGTTCCCCGCAGTATTCGCTATCTTCAAGGTCGTTAGTATCGACGACCTCGAAGGCGAACTCGACGGAATCGGGAATGATTAGAAGATCGGTTGTTTTAAGCTCGCTCGGGTTTCCCGCGGAGTCGATAACAACTGCGCCGAGTTGATAGTGAACATCGGGAAGCAATTGCGAGCGTAAGTCCTCGGGGAAAGCGGCATAGAATATTCCGCTCGTCGGAGTCCACCATGTCGAATCGAAGGTGGTGCAATCGATCATAGACGAACTGCCGTCGATCTGCCAACAAACCTTCCAGAGGAATCCCGGTGCGGGATCGTCCTCGAAGCGAATCGGGAGATAGGCGGGAAGCACCGAGGTGACGCTGTCGGTTTCCTCTTCGGAGAAAACATCGAGGAAGAAGAAGTCCGGAGGCGTAATATCATAGCCGCCGTCGATCGTAATCTGGCTTAAAGCATTGAAGACATTGCCCCAGTTGCCCGCGGAGTCGCGAAGGCGCGAGGTTATCTGCTTTCCACCCTCGATCGAGGTGTCCATAATCAGCGGAATGCTGTCCGTGCGGAACGACAGTGCAACACTGTGTTCGTCTGTGTCCGCATGGAAATCGATTGCCTGCCAAAGTGACAGCGCGATTCCGCCGGAGAACTTCATGCTGTCGGTGCCGCAACCCTCGTCATAAGAACCGGGCACCTGAGCGAAGATATAGCGCTCGTTCGACCATCCCATTGCGGCCTTGAAGACCGTCGGGAAATTGTCCGAGGAGGTGGTATCCCAAACGAAGAAGCCCTCGTTCTGTTGAGGAGCGGTCATATCGAGATAGATCGTGTCCTGATCCATCTCGCTTACTATAAAGCTCTCGGAAAGAAGCCATCCGTAGATGATCTTCATTCCCTCCGAGGGGTCTGCAACCATTGTGAACATTGTGTCGCCACCGACCGGATAGGGAATCCAACGCGGATCGTCGGGAAGTGGTGCCTCGCCGGGAGTCTCGGAGAGGATATAGGCCGCGGCGGGCGTCCCTGAAGAAATCAGATGAACGCCGATTGTCGGGCTGTTCGTGCAGACTTGATTCTCCGGGTCGCTGTCGTAGTCGAAAAGCCTCATATCGAGGACTATCTCTTTATTGAATATTATTGTCGCGGAACCCATCGCCGAAATATTTCCGGCTTTGTCCATAAGAGCGACAAACACGGTCTTTATACCGCCGGTTAGGGTATCGGTGAGCGTGAAAGCTATCGTCCCCGAGCCGAAGGGCCTACGAATCGCGCGAACACTGTTCGGGTAGGATGCGGTGTTCTCGAAGATAGCGGCATAGGCCGGCGTCCACGGTGTATCGTCCCCGAAGATCTTCACGATAATTCCCGGCTCGTCGGTGTAATCCGGTGAAAGGCTCGAGGCGTCGAGAAGTTGAATCGAGTCGATTACCGGCACGCGCGTGTCGAGCTTGATCTCGAACAGCGGATCGGGGCCTTCGGAGGCCCAGTTTCCCGCGGAATCCTGAACATCACCGAGGATACTATAAACACCGTCACCAGTGGGCAGGGCGAACTCGACCTGATAGGTTCCCGGGAAAGGCCCGAAATCGAGCTCCGTCGGACCGACTGAGAGCTTATAACGATAAAGACCCGTTCCGCCGGACTCGCCGCCGGTATCGTAGGATCCGGTGAACAACGCGCGGACATCCGAGCTGTTCGTCCAGCCGGTGTCGGCGACATCCGCCGGAATCAAAGGCTCAGTATGATTTGTGAGATCGAGAGCATGGAAGTTCGGCACCGTCGGGCGCTGTGTATCGAGCTCTATCGAAGCCGAATCGACATCCGTGAGGATGATATCATAGTTGGCTTTGCCGCGAACCGCGAGCGTATGCCACCCATCGACGCGGTTGAGTTTGCCGACGATCGTGATCGTATCGGACTCGCCATCCGGGTCGGGCACAGGGAAAACAGTGTCGGGCGGAGTCAACATCGAGCTACCGTCCCAAACCATGATCGTGTCGATACCGTTGCCGTAACGCAGATGAATGAAGACCTCTGTGGTGTCCGTGTATCTTCCGGTGGCATCCGGGCCGTCGATATCGCTGATATTGTATATCTCGACCCATTTGTTGCCGTGAATATAGCGGATGCTGTCAACCGCGGCCTCGCTGACATTGCCCGCGCTGTCGCGCAGAACCGAGTAAAGCTTCATCCATTCGCCGGAGGAGAATCCGGTGAAGGTGAAGGTGTAGCTGTCGGCGAGCGGGCGCCAAGCTAACTCGGAGATCGAGTTCAAATCCGCGGCGCTCTGCGTGAAGAAAATCCCGCTGGCTGAACCGTAGTAGGGGTCTTGGTGAACCGTCACATCGACAGTTAGCGAAACCGTCGTGTCGGTCGGTGTCCCCGGAGTCGCATGGTTCCAAAGCGTGCAGGCCGAAAGAACCGGCGATTCGGTATCGAGCGAAATTAGCCCGAAGCGCGAATCGCTGATATTGCCGGCCCTATCCTTGAGCTTCGCGTGAACCTCTTTTTCACCATCGCCATCTGGCGCTGTCCAAAGGTAAAAAGCGGAGGGTATGAAACCCATATAATCGGCAGTGAACAGCGAATTCGAGGCGACAGCAATCGTGTCGAGTCCGCTGGCATAGCCGTCAACCAAAGGATCGTTCGCGCCTGTCGGAATGACCTTGACAACGCGCGAGTTTGTCCAACCGGCCATCGCGGGGACATCGTAACGATGAGGTGCAGTCGTCGTATCGGTAACATCAGTAGCGTCGAAGATGGGAACCCGGGTATCGACATAGAATGTCCAGTCCCAAGTTAACTCGTTCTCATGGTTTCCCGCGAGATCGATGGCCTTGCTACGGATATTCCAAATTCCGTTCTCAGTCCGTGAAAAGACGAAGGTGTCTCTCGGAACACTCTCGACCGCGCCATAAAAAGCGCTATCGAATGAGAACGTCGGCGATCCGCCGAAATCGGTGTCGAGATACACTGCGGTGAGACCGCTGTAGGCATCCGAGGCCGATATGAAAAGCTCGATTCCGCCTGCCCAACCAGTATAATATAAAGGTAAAGCACCGGTTTCGAGAATCGTGCTCGTCGGATTCGTGTCGTCAACCTTGGTTCCGGCCATCGGTGCGTGAAGCGTCCCGACCGGAATCGTTCCGTTGCCGAGGGCATCCCACGCGCCGACGAAGAACTCATATTCGCCATCGCCGGTTCCGGAGACATCGAAATCGAAGTAGCCGACATAAAGCGGCGGCGGCGGAACAATCGCCATAGCGCGAAGCCAAGTCGTCGAGGGCGGCATCCTGTAATACAGAATCACAGTATCGACCGTCCCGACGAGGGCGTCGTCAGCGTCGTATTGGATTCTCACCGTCGAGGTGTTCCACCACTCGGGCAGGGAATCGACGACGACGGCCGGCGGAGCGGCATCCTGCGTGCTACAGTAGGTCCCCGACCAGTCCGAGAAACCAAAGGTTTCGCCGCTCATTGTCCAACGATACCTTACTTTATAGCAATACCGCAGACCCGAGGTGAGGGGATCGTCGGCGCGGCCGTATGCTCCACTGCCAACCGGGTAGGCGTAGTCGCCGCCATAGGTTGTTCCGAAATCAGCCGCGTCGGCCACGGGAATCGGGCCGATGGAGATTCTGTCAGGGCCTAAGATGTCTTCGTAATCGGCATCCGGCCAAGAGGGCATTCCCGCCGAGGCGGTATCGACCCATATCTCCCAAGCTGTAATAGTGACACTATAGCTCGGCGGTTCCGACCAAAGCACCGGATTGACATGGCCCGCAGTGAACTCAGGTTCGAGTGTCAACACGGGTGCCGGTTGCGCTAACAGGCTTCCGAAAAGCCCGAGAGCCAGAATACCGAGTATTAAGGGCATAGTCTTTACTCTCAAGGCTCGCTCCTTATCATTTATGTTTATTTTTATCATGACTGTGGTATCCAGTTATTTGATAGTTATTTAACAAGAAGCATACGCCTCGTGGCGACGAAGCTCCCGGCTTCCATTCTGCAAAGGTAGATTCCGGCCGGAACCGACCTTCCGAAATCGTCGGTGCCGTTCCAAATCGCCCTATGAACGCCGGAGGTCACCTCGCCGTCGAGTAATGTCGCTATCGAATGGCCGTTGATATCGAACACCTTGATAGTTACACGCGAATCCTCGGCGACGGTGAACGGCACCGCGCAGGTCGCGTTGAATGGATTAGGTATATTCTGGCCGAGGGCGAATTCCGACGGGAGCGCGCCCTTCGCGACAATCTTCGCAAAGCCGCGGATCTCCGCCGACTCGATCGTGCGCATATCGAAAGCGCCGTATTCGGTGACCAGCTCGAGGTTTATCGAGGGCAAGGCCTCCGAGTTCCATGAGATAATCGAGCCAAATGGTGCGTCGATATTCCACTCGCCAACCGGCCTGACATCGCGAATATAGCGATAGCCGTTTTCGTCGATGAAGGCGGGATATCTTATTCCATCGGGCGCGGGCGGCGGAATTAGGACATCCGCCAAATCGATTCCCTCCTCGGCGAGCGCCGAGTAGGCTATCTCCAAGGTCGATCCGTCTATATCGACGAAGAAGTTCCAATCTACAATCGGTTGATCGATAATCGCCTTCGGCATTCCGACCTCGCAATAGAAATCGCCGGTGCCGTTAAGGAGAAGCCAATAGCCGTTTCCGCCGTGGAAACGCATTGTGTTGTAGTAGCTTCTATTGAATCCGTATGGGGTGACATGGCCGGAACCGTCCCATGAGAAACCGCTTCCAAGAGCATCCTCCGTGGGATCATACGGCGCGCCAACCATCCACCAACCGGGGCCGATATCCTCGCGCTCGACCTTGACAACGGGAATTCCCGTCACAGGGTAATCCGCGGCCGAGCCCATGAGAACCCAATAAGCCTTGCCCGGCTCCATATTTGTAACCTCGACATATCCTTCCGAAACGGGGTCCCATTCGGCATAGCTGTGGGCGCCCGGGAAGATAACATTCGCCGCGGGGTTCGCGGGCATAACGGGAAGGCTGATGAGGTTCCATCCGGCGCGAATATGAATCGTGTCGGTGACATTCAGCGCTTCGGGAAGCTCGAAATCATAGACAGCCGACCAACCGCTCTGGTTCCCCGGAATCTCGCCGTCAACTGCATACATCATGAAATAATGCCTCGGGCCGCCGAAGAGGTTTTCGATCGGGAAGGTCGCCCTGTGGGAGGGAACGACTCCGAGGTGAGTGTTCGGGGCGATGATCGTATCGCCTATCCAAAGCCAGCCAACTGTTCCGCCGTGACGGAGAACATATCTGGTGGTCATCGGGCTAGCGCCGGTATCCGACCAAACAACGGTGAACGAGTCGAGGAAGTGGCTAACGAGAACCGTGTCGATGCGGGGCACCGCCGGCGGGTGTTGACCGATGGGAGAGAATGTTCCCTGCCCGCCCTCGAAGTTCATATGATCGCAATAATCATAGGGCACAACGCGATAGACATTGCTGTGCCAGTTATCGACCGGATCGGGATCCCTATCGACGAACTTATCGATAAACCTCGAGACGGTGGCGATTTCGGAACCGACCTCGCCTATCGCGGAGGAGCGATAGATCTTAACGGAATCGACTCCAATACCCTCTGCGTCGTTGAACTCGGAGGGGTCCCAAGTCAGAAGGATATCGACGCGGTTCGTGCTGTCGGCCAAAGACTGAACATTGATAATTCTTGTAGTAGTCGGCGCTGTGTTGTCGATACGAGTGAGGACAATATTGCTCCAAACCGAGGTATTCCCGAACTGATCGCGGAAGCGGGCGCGGAAGAACCATTGGGTTTCATACAAACCGCTGATTTGGACAAACATAGTGTCCCAATCGGTGCAACTCGCGTCGATCGGGTTCGAATAGGTGAACTGGGTTCCGATCGAGGTATCGGCGTTGATCGGGAACGGCCCGACACCGACAAACGATGCTCCGTCAAAGCTCGGGTCGGCCGACCATTGGATTTCGACCTCGGTCGCGTCGCAACGGGTCGTATCGATAAACTCGACATTCACGACGCCGTCGCAGAAGAAGGTCGGGAGGCTGATTGCGATCGGATTAGTGACGCCCTTATCCACCGTCGCGGTATCTATTTGAAGATCGCCGCAGTTGAGCCAGTTCGTCCAGCCCGCGGAGTCGTAGGGGCAGACTACATAATAATAGGTGACATTATCGAGAAGGTCGATGAGCGGATCGGTCGGGCCGTCGTCTTGGAAGGTGTATCTTCCCTCTTCATTAACATAATAATGCCAGAGCCTAAATGGCTCGATATCGCTTGAGTCCGGAGGAAGGTGCGCGGAGATCGAGTCGGCGGGGAACCTGAATAGGTGATAGCCGAGGATTCCGCTTCCACAGTCGTCTTCAGGATCCTGCTCGAAATGGACATAGATGCCGTCCTCGCCGTAGGACTCGGCGAACATCGTCGTCGGACAGCCGGGAGGAGTAGGATCGTTGGTCGTAAGCGGATAGGTCGGGATCAGGTGCGACCACGAGCTTGTCGTTCCGCCGAGGTATCTCGCCTGAGCGCTGAAGGTGTAGGTGCTACACTCAGTCGTCGAGAAGAAATAGGACGAGGCGTCCGACCAGTCGGTCTCCTGAATGAGATACATATCGAGCTCGCCCGAGACCGGATTAGTGAACACACCATACTTGCGATAGCGATACTGTATCATCTCGTCGGGATCACCGGGGCAGAGGTCGAGGTCGATTCGAACCGTCACGCCGCCGCCGACATGGTATCTCGGAAGCTCCCGCAGATGAGCGCAGGGCGGCCAAATCGGCTCGATACCGGTCGCGCAACGGCGGAAAAGATTATTGCCGTCTCTGCGAATCCAGCCAGCCTTGTCCATCGGGACGATAACATACCAATAGCACTCGCCGGGTGTGATCTCGTAATCGGACCAATCATACCAAGCCCTGCCGTCGTCGATGATCGAATCGAGCGGAGTCATAGTGTGGTCGATATATTCGAGAAGATAGCCCGAGCCGGCGGGTGCGCGGTATATGTAGTATTTGTAAACACCCGAGGCGCTGTCGTAACCTCTCGCCCAATTGATACGGATTCTCGCGGGGCTCGGATAATAATAGGTCGAGATTCCCTCGATGCGGTCGGGGCGATACCAGTCGTGCATCAGCCAAACATCGCGCTCCGGCAGACCTAACGGATTCGAGAACATAACCGTGTCGCCATTTGTGACAGCGGCGGAATACTTGAATACCGCGCCGTCTCCGCCGCCGTCCAAGTTCGCGGTAGTCATAGGCATCCAGTCGGTCTGGAGGTCCGGCGTCGAGGCCCCGCGCGGAGTGCGGAAGAAGCGGTAGTTCAGTCCGGCACCGATACAGAATGGATCGATCTGTAGCGACGCGCTATGTCCCTGAACAAACCCGGCGAGTATCAAACCGCCGTCGAGGGTGTCGCCGACCAGACCATAGCCGGTGGAGGTCAAATCTGCGCAGATAGGCGGATCGATCTGGGCGATGGCAGTGCCAAGCCCCAACAGCATCGCGCAAACGACTGCGATTCCGGTTAACTTTGCTTTAAATTCCATTAATGCCCCCTTCCTCGGGAGTATTGGATTAAAACGATGATTTACACAACAAGGTTTGCGGAGCCTTGAAGCCCTTCACTCAAACCTTCATTTTAAATAAGCTTATTAATTAAACCATTAATATGAAAAAGTCAAGCGCAATCATTGAGAATTCAAAACGATTTCTTCTCGTGTAAGAACATTTAAAAGAGCCAAATACTCGGACGCTTTCGTCTTGAAATCCCCGAGGTATTTATCTTTGACGGGCGGCCCGTCGGGGAAGGCGTATCTCAGCGGGTTCACAAATTCGCCCTTGACCTTGACCCGATAATCCAAATGCGGACCGGTGGACAATCCCGTAGAGCCGACATAGCCTATAAGCTGTCCCTGTTTTACCTTAGCGCCCGTTTTAATTCCGCGAGCGTAGCCTTTCAAGTGGCCGTATTGAGTTACGATATTGCCCTCGTGCTTGATCTCGATGAAATTGCCGAAGCCGCCCTTCCAACCGGCGAATGTCACAGTGCCGGAACCCGAGGCCGAAACCGGCGTGCCGGAGGGCGCGGCGTAATCGACGCCGAGATGCGGGCGATAGATTTTCAAAATCGGGTGGAAACGTGCCTTGGTGAAATTGCTCGAGATGCGCCGGAACGACAGCGGCGTCCGAAGTAGGGCCTTGCGAGTGTTCTTGCCGTTGAGAGTATAATAGCCGCTGGTGCTGTCGGGATCGACATAGAAGATACCGCCGTAGGTGGTATCCGAGAGAGAATATTCAGCCGCAATAACCCTTCCGACATTGATAACTTGCCCTTGAAAAATATACTCCTCGTATAGAAGCGAAAACTTCTGGCCGTCGCGGGTTTCAGTAAGAAAATCGACATTGAAAGACAATATGTCGGTAAAGCGAAGAATGACCTCGGCGGGAATACCCTCATTGACCATCGATTCCCAGAGTGTATTCTTGACCTCGCCCTTCGCCGCGCGGATAACATAGGTCAAAGGGATAGTATCTTTCACGCCGCAGAGGTTCTCTCCGTCGCGCCTGACGCAATAACGCTCCCATGGCGAGCGCTCGAGTTCGAACCGAAGAAGGTTTCCCACATTGTCGGTATCGAGATTGTATTTATCGCCGGGGAGTATCTTCCTTGGGTCGAAAATATCCTTGAAGCCTAAGTTAATATCATGAACCATCTTAGGCGACATGCCGGCCTTGGTAAGGGAGATATACAGCGATTCGTTTTGCTTGATCTCGCCGCACAGGCGACATTTGAGCCGGTAATCGGTAAAATCGATCTCCTGTGTTGTGGTCTTGGCTTGAGTCTGGCCTCCGAATAAATGAAATAGGAGGAAGGTCAAAATCCCTGCAATTAAAAGAAGCCCGGGTATCCTGAAGCCATAAAACAGCCTGAGACCCGAAGGGCGACGCGGTGTTTCTTTCGGCTGTTGGAACCCACCGCGGTATTTTCTCTGGATAGGGCCGCTCATCTATTGCCTTTCAGGAGATGAACATCGAAAGTCCAAACACTCGTTTCGTTCTGCCTCCAGCAATTGGAAAGCATTCCCGCCTTGATACAAGCCCTTCCGAGCAAATCCTCGTTGTTGAGCAGAGGATTTAGTTCCCCCGGAAACAGGAGCGTCGAATAGCTTCCCCTGCTAATAAAAATCGCGTCCTTTCTGGCGTCGAAATCCGACGGCGATTCGATGCGACGGGCGTTTGAGAGCAAATATATTGTGATTTCAAGATCGCGGGCTTCCTCGACACTAAGCGGATTGAATCTCGGGTCGTTGAAGGCCGCGGATTTGGCCGTCATCGAAACAGCCTCGGAGATAGGCTGATTGGGGAATAGCAGGCTCGACGCTCCGCGGAGTTTCCCCTCCATCTCCAATGTAATGTAAAGGCCGTCGATAGTCATGTCTTTATTCTCCGGGCATTTGGTCTCTCTACGGGGAAAACCGAGCCCTTCGGCGATAGACTGCCTCGCCAGTTCGACTAAAGAGGAGCCGTCGAACGGCGTGCATACAGCTTTTTTTACATTCGGGGATTTCGAATTTCCTATAGCCGCGGCCAAATATCCGACCGCTGATTGGTGATCGCCGATAATTCCGCCGGAGTTGGAGTATCTAAGAATATCCACGAAATCGGCGCCGCCCCCTCTGACCGCGCGAAGCAATGAGATAATCACCGCAGGGCTTTGAACCTGAATCCTTCCCTGCTCGAAATCTTCGGCGAGTTTATCGATCTCGAAGCAACGAAGCTTGGCGATCAGTTGCCTGTCCATCCCCTCGCAAGAACCCGAATCGTATAGCTCCGAAAGATTGGTCACACCGACGAACAGCGTTTTCCCATCGCTTGCAAGCTCAGAGAGGGCGCGGCCGATCTCCTTCGCATCGAGGACGCTCTGCACGCCCAAACCGATAGCGACAATCGGCTTCTCGCCATACAGGTATTTGATAAAGGGCAACTGAGGTTCTATCGATGCCGGCAGGGGATACTCGGCTCCGACAATCTCGAATTGCACCTTGCATCTTTCGATGATCTGTTTAGCGAAGGTATCGTCGGAGCTTAGCTGGCCGAGCGGTGTTGAGAACTTGGTCCCGATATATAGAGCCGGCGCCGTCGCGGAGGGATCGTGACCGAGGATAACGATCCGATCGTAACTTCGGTTCGCGAGATTTGAATATGCGGAACCCAAGATCGGCCCGACATAAACAAAAGGGGCGTTTGGCACGATAATAGCTTGTAATTTGCTTAACTCGGTGCGGGGAGGAGATAGCTTGATGAAGGTCTCGACTTGAGAAAAAAGATCGCTCTGAAGCGCGGGGTAATGATTTCCGACACAGCAAAGAGGACGGGCATCCCGTGTTTGGGATAAGCCAACAGCCGGTGTAGTCAGGAGGGATATTGCGGCCCCGTAACTAACCAGCGATACTAAACGATGGAAGCGTTTATCGGCTCCCCTGCTTTTCAACGCGTTCCTTTGCTTGCTGGTAGAATCAACTAAAACGGTCGCAATATGCCTTAAGAACCCCCCTATATAAAGTTTTTTACCAAAAACCAAGTTTCTCAATAACATACATATCCGTTTAAAACCTGTCAATATAATATTTTATTTTTTTATAATCGAATAGATCAATGGATTTAAGAGTCAGAACTCCATCAAATAAAAAAGGCGGGATTCACCCGCCTTTTTTTGCACTCGATTTTTGACTAACGAAGCTTAGCGGCGATCGCCTCGCCGATCTCGAGGCTCGTGTTCGAGCCGCCCATATCGTAGGTGCGATACCTGCCGTCGGCAACGACCTCGGCGATAGCCTTATCGAGGGCTTTTGCCTTTTCATCTTCGCCGATATACTCGAGCATCAGCGCGGCCGAGATGATCATCGCTATCGGATTGACCTTGTAGAGGCCGTGATATTTCGGCGCACTGCCGTGAGTCGGCTCGAAGAGGGCGTAACCGTCGCCCCAGCTTCCCGAGGCCGCGAAACCGAGGCCCCCGACGAGCTGGGCGCAAAGATCGCTGATAATATCGCCGAACATATTGCTCGAAACGAGCACATTATAGTCGAGCGGATTCTTCAGAAGCCACATACACATAGCGTCGATATTGGTCTCCCAAAGCTCGATTCCGGGGAATTCGGCCGCGACCTTGCGCGCCTCGCGAACCATCATCCCGGAGGTCTCGCGGATAACATTCGGTTTCTCGACAACCGCGACGGATTTATAACCGCGCTCCTTTGCAAACTCGAAGGCCGCGCGGGCGATTCTGTTGCAACCCTTGCGGGTGCATATCCTACAAGACACTGCGATCTCATCGGCCGGAACGGAGTTGAATCTGGACATATTCTTGCTGTGCTCGAGCATCTTCGCGCGAAGATCGTCGGCGAGAGGGTAGAACTCGACGCCGGAATAGAGGTCTTCAGTGTTTTCTCTGAAGACATGTAAGTCTATACCCTCTTTATAGATAAGCGGGTTGTTCTTGTAGGCTTTGCAGGGCCGATAATTGACATAAAGATCGAACATCTGCCGCAGACGGACTATCGGGGAGCGATAAACAAGGCCCTTGCCCCGAAGCTCGGGGAACAGTTCGGCCTCGGACTCCTCCTTGGGCTTGCTCGTAATCGCGCCGAAAAGACAAGCGTCTGTGCGCTTGAGAAGGTCGATTGTCCGTTGCGGAAGGGGCTCGCCCTCCGAACGCCAGAACTCCCATCCGATATCGCCCCATTCATAATCGACATCGGGTTTAAGTTGTTCGAGGACGATAAACGCCGCCTCCATAACATCGTTGCCCACGCCATCGCCGGGCAGAACCGCGATTTTCTTAGTCATAGTATTCTCCTTATAGAAAGTTGAGGTTCGGTTGTAGCAAGCCTTTCAAGCTATGCAATTTCAAAGCCAAAGTTCAATAATCTTAATTGAAGCGCTCGATGAAGGAGGTGTTATAGTCTCCCGATATAAAATCGGGATCGGAAAGAACTGTTTTATGAAACTGAATCGTCGTCGAAATCCCCTCGATGATGAACTCGTCGAGGGCGCGTCTCATCTTGGCGAGGGCCTCGGCGCGGGTTTTTCCCCGGCAGATAAGCTTCGCGATCATCGAATCGTAATAGGGCGAGATCTCATACTCGGCATATGCGTGGGTATCGACTCGAACTCCCGGGCCGCCGGGCGGGTGAAAGACCGTTATCTTCCCCGGGCATGGTGCGAAGCCCTTGTTCGGGTCTTCGGCGTTGATTCGGCATTCGATTGCGTGGCCGCGCGGCTCGACCCCGCTCTGCGCAAGGGGCAGGCCTTGGCCGTCGGCGATGAGTATCTGTTCCTTGACTAAATCCATATCGACAACGCTCTCGGTCACCGGATGCTCGACTTGAATTCGGGTGTTCATCTCGAGGAAATAGAAATTGCCCGAGGTATCGAGGAGAAACTCGATAGTGCCGGCGCCCTCGTATTCGATAGCCGAAGCGGCCCTTGCGGCCATAAGCCCGATGCGATTCCTCGTTTCGGCATCGACTGCGGGCGAGGGAGATTCCTCGATGAGCTTCTGATGCCTCCGTTGAATCGAACAATCGCGTTCGCCGAGGTGAATAACCTCGCCCCGACCGTCTCCGAGGAGCTGAATCTCGACATGCCGCGGATTGATCACACATTTTTCGATATAAACACCGGCGTTTCCGAAGGCGTTCTCCGCCTCGAGCCGCGCCATTGAGAAACAGCCCTTCAGCTCCTTTTCCTCGAAGGCGATTCGCATACCCTTTCCGCCGCCGCCGAATGCGGCCTTTATCATGACCGGATAGCCGATCTCCGAGGCGATCCCGAGGGCGGATTCGAGGTCCGTAACAAGGCCCTCCGAGCCGGGAACAGTCGGAATACCGAGTTCTTTCATCAGCTTGCGCGCCTCGGCCTTGTCCCCCATCTTCCGAATCATCTCGGCTGTCGGGCCGATGAATTTGATATTGTGCGCACCGCACTTCTCGGCGAAATCGGCATTCTCCGAGAGAAAGCCGTAGCCGGGGTGAATCGCGTCTGCATTGCTGATAACCGCCGCGGAAAGTATCCTTCGCGAGTCGAGATAGCTCTCGTTCGGTTTCGGGCCGCCGATACAGATAGACTCTTTGGCCAAAAGCACAGGAAGGCTGTATTTATCGGCGGTGGAATAGACCGCGACAGTGGCGATCCCAAGCTCATGGCAGGCTCGAATCACGCGGAGGGCAATCTCACCGCGGTTTGCGACTAATACTTTCCGCAACATCGGGGGCTATTCCGCCTTTTTTTCGTTGTTCTCGGGCTCTTCGCTCTCGTCGGAAAGATCGCTCTGAGTCGAGGCGAACTCGGCCCATCCGCGGTCGGAGCCGGACAGCACACCATCGACGCGCAACTTGAAATCGTCCGGGTTGGTCGAGTTCTCGAGCGCAAGTTCGAGGGAGATCGCCTCGTTTTGGTAGAACCACATCAGCGACTGGTCGTAGCTCTGCATGCCGTATTGGCTCGCGCCCTCGGCGATTAGGTCTCTTATCGTGGAGGTCTTCGCGGGATCGACGATGCATTCGCGCACAGCGCCGGTGCCGATCAGGATTTCGACGGCCGGAACTCTGCCGGGCTTGTCGCAACGCGGGACGAGCCTCTGCGAGATAACAGCCTGCAGAGTGCTCGACAGAAGATGCCGTATCTCTTGGTGCTGGTGCGGAGGGAAAAATGATAAAATTCGATAAATAGCCTGAAGGCTGTCCAAGGTATGAAGCGTGCTCATCACGAGATGGCCTGTATCCGCGGCGGATAGGGCGATAGACATCGTTTCCGCGTCGCGGATCTCGCCGACGAGGATGACATCGGGGTCTTGTCGTAGCGCTTGGCGAAGGCCCATCGCGAAGGTGCGGCAATCGCTACCGATCTCGCGCTGGGCGATTATCGACCGGCGGTTAGTGTGGACATACTCGATCGGGTCCTCGACCGTGAGGATATTCACGCCCTTATTGCGGTTGATATAATCTATCATCGAGGCCAGCGAGGTCGATTTTCCGGAGCCTGTGACCCCCGTGACGAGAATAAGCCCGCGCGGTTGAGTCGAGAGCTTTTTAAGGATCTTCGGCAGGTTAAGCTCGTTGAAATTCGGCACCTGATTGCTGATCAACCTGAAGGCGATACCCGGCGTTCCCCTTTCGCGGTAGATATTCACACGGAAACGCTCTCCGGTAGGGATATTCAGGCCGAGATCAAGTTCCCATTCCTCATCGAATCGCTGGCGTTGCTTTTCGGTCAGGATTCGATGGATGAGGTTTTCCATATCCTCTCTGCTTAAAAACTCGCGAACCGCCGGCAAAAGCCTGCCGTGAACTCGGTAGATCGGAGGCATATTGACCCGAAGGTGCAGGTCCGAGGCGGTCTTGGCCGGCATATTGGAAAGGAGCTTAATAACATCGATTGCCATTTTCACCCAATCGTTTTAATCGACTTTTATTATAAAGAGAACTTGGCCGAACTCAACCGGCTGGGCGTTTTTAACGAGGATCTTCTTCACCACGCCCGAGACCTCGGACTGAATCTCGTTCATCAGCTTCATCGCCTCGACGATACAAACCACCTGCCCCGCGACTATCGACTCCCCCTCCTCGATATAGGGCGGCGAGTCCGGCGAGGGCGCGCGGTAGAATGTCCCGACTATCGGCGAGGTGATCTCGACCATGCCCTCGCCTAAGGGCGGCGGGAAATCCTCATCGGAGGCGCTTAGCCGCGTTTGACCCTCGGAGGCTTGAATACTCTTCGGCGAGTTTACACCCGTCGAGACAACCTCGGTGGAAAGCTGTCCCTTTCGAACCCGAACTCCCCTTCCGCCGAAGCCCTTGACCTCGATCTCGAGGTTTTCGAGTGGGCTTTTCTCGACCAGTTCGAGTATCTCCTTGACTTTGTCAATATTCAATTAGATTCCCCTTTTTTCTTCCAATTTCTTTCGAGTGAAGGGTATAAGCCCGCCGGCGGACAGAATACCCACGACATCCTCCGAGGGCGACGGGAACTCGAACACACCGCTTTCGACCTCGATTAATCCCCTATCGATGTCGATCTTCACTTTATCGCCGGTCTTAATTTTACTTTGGATTTGGTCGTTTGTCAATGCGAATAAGCCGCAGTTTAGGCAATTTCTGTAGAAAATTCGCGCGAAGCTCGGCGCGATAATAGCCGAACAACCCGCCGCGCGAATCGCAACCGCGGCCTGTTCCCTGCTCGAACCGCATCCGAAATTCTTGCCCGCAACGATGACATCGCCCTTCTCGACTTTCTTCACGAAGTCCGGGTCTAAATCCTCGAGGGCGTGTTCGGCCATCTGTTCGGGGGTCAGCGGTTCATAGGTGTATTTCCCCGGGAAGATGACATCGGTGTTAACATCGTCGCCGTATCTGAAGATTTTTCCTTCGATAATCATTATAGCTCCCTTGGATCGGTGATTCTTCCGGTAATCGCGGAGGCCGCGGCGGTGTAGGGGCTCGCGAGGTAAATCTCAGAGTCGCGGCAACCCATACGTCCCTTGAAGTTGCGGTTTGCTGTCGAGATCGTCACCTCGCCGGGGGCCATAGCCCCCTCGTGCGCGCCGAGGCACGGCCCGCAACCGGGGTTCATGATCGTTGCGCCGGAGGTCGCGAGAGCGGCTAAAGTGCCGTCGTTGGAGGCCGCGATATAGATCTCGCTACTCGCGGGGAAGACCAGCACGCGGACTCCGCGCGCAATCCTTCGGCCCTCGAGGATCTCACGGGCGGCATGGAGGTCGTCCAATCGGCCGTTTGTGCAGGTTCCGATGAGGACTTGATCGATTTTGACATCGCTGGCGTTGGCCGCGGAATCGACATTATCGACAGTGTGCGGACGGGCGATCATCGCCCCGACAGCCCCGAGATCGAACTCGAACTCGCGCTCGTAGATCGCATCCGAATCCGGAAGGACAAGTTCAAAAGGCTTATCTGTCCTGCCCTTCAGCCATTCGACGACCTGCTCGTCTGGGACGCATATTCCGGCCTTCGCCCCCATCTCGGCGGATAGATTCGACAGGACTAAGCGCCCGGAGACTCCCAGTTCCCTAAGCCCCGAACCGGAGTATTCGACGGATTTATAAATCGCGCCGTCGGCGCCGATCCCGCCCATGATCTTCAGAGCTAAATCTTTAGGAGTTATAAACTTATTGAACTTGCCGCGAAGCTTTATATTGAAGCTCTCCGGGACACGAAGCCAAAGCTCGCCGGTGGCCCAAATCACCGCCGCCTCGCTTCGACCGATACCCGCGGCAAAGGCCCCGAAGGCGCCGTGCGAGTTGGTGTGGCTGTCCGAGCCGAGGATGACTGTTCCCGGAAGCGCAAGCCCCTCCTCGGGGAGCACCTGATGGCATATCCCCCGGCCGATGTCGTAAAAATGCTCGATCCCCTGCCGCGCGACGAACTCGCGTATCTTCTTATGGCCGGCGGCGTAGGTCTCGGTAGCGGCCGGTGTGACATGATCGAGGATTATTGCGATTCTATCGGGATACTTGACCTTTTCCACTCCGAGCTTCTCGAAATGCCCGATTATCGCGGCGCTGTTGTCGTGCGAGAGGACTATATCCGGCCGCGAGGTGACAATTTGCCCGGGAACTACCGAGCTTAGCCCGCAATTCTTTGCGAGAATCTTTTCCGCTATGGTTTTGCCCAAGACCTCTCCTTTGTGAAAAAAATCAATTCGTGAAAAACCAATTCTCCTTTAAGATGATTCCTCGTCAACATTCCCCATCAAAAAGGCCTTTATTCCCGACAACATCTCATCCTCGTCCCTCGTCAAAATCGGGTCTCCGATGAAGACCTCGACCCTCGTCGGCCTCGGCAGAAACGCCCCCCTCGGAAGAAGCCTCCGCGAACCCTCGATCCTGACCGGCACCGCCGGCACACCCGCCCACCCGGCGATCTTGATCGAGCCGGTTTTCAGCTCTCCGAGACGGCCGTCGCGCGAGCGTGTGCCCTCGGGAAAGATTATAAATGACCTACCGGCCTTTATCTTCGCGACAATCTCTCGAATATTCTTCAATTCCTTCTTGCTACTCTTCCGCTCGATGAGAACCCCACCGGCCACTGTTATTAGCGGCGAAAGAATTAGCCCCTTCCGCGCGACATAGATAGCCGAGGGCAAGACGAAACCCGAAAGAATAGGAATATCCGCAAAGCTCAAGTGATTGGAATAAATCACAACGGGCGAAATGCCTCCTATCCGATCCAAACCGTGAACTCGAATCCTCGAAAGTGTCGAGTAAAACGCCAGCCTGCCGATTATAAAATTTACCTTTTCGTTCACGACAGCGAGTTTGCTCGCGCCGAAAAACCCTACTATCTTTAAAATAATGCACGCAAAAAACAAGCCAACGATCAGCAAGGGCAGGCAAATCAGGGTAGTCAGAAAAGCTAAGATCCGCATCATTTTGCGTAATACGGCTTGAGTTTGTCGTAGGTTTCGAGGATATGCTCACCGATGACCTTGGTCTCCCCGAAGACCGGCATATAATTCGTATCGCCGAGCCACCGCGGGACTATATGTATATGCACATGATCTACAACCCCCGCGCCGGCGACCGCGCCGAGGTTTATACCTATATTAAAGCCCTGAGCGGAAACCGCCCTCTTGAGAATCCCCACCGAGAGGGTCACGAGCGCATTCAGGTCGAGGTATTCTTCGGGGCATAGCCTTTCAAGCTCGCCGGTATGGCTGTTCGGGACGATCATCAGATGGCCGTTCGCGTAGGGATATCGGTTCATCACGACAAAGGCGCGGTCGCGCCTCGCGAGAACGAGATTGGCCCTATCGTCGTTGCCCCGAAGTGCCTCACAAAAGAAACACCCCTGCTTCGACCCGGATTCTGCGATGTATTCCATACGCCATGGTGCCCATAGTTGCTTCATTTTTCCCTCCGTGAAGGTCAATTTTTATAAAATACCTCCTACCGATCGGTTTGTCAAATCAATTCGGAGCGATCCGATGTTCGCACTGCAAACCTCTCAAAGATGGCGAACCTTTTTCCCCCGCTATTGTCGGTCGATATTATTATTTTCCTTGACATTACAGCTCCATTCTATAATTTTAATATTAATCACAAATCGATAGGATTAATTATGTTAAGTCCTATCGCTTGAGCTTGTTTCGGAAGGATCAGCCTGATATGCCAAACCTGACCGATTTTGTGCCGATAATAATACCCGCGCTGGTATTGCTGTCCGCCCTGTTCGCATTCATCGCGACCTCGGTCGGCAAAACCGAGGAAAAAAAGTTACTCTCGAAGGTAACTATCGGTCTTTTCGCCGTGCTCGTGATCGCGGCCGCGGCAACAGCATGGTATCTCGTCGATTCCGCCTTCGCGGAGAACAGAGTGAATATATACCATATCGACCAGCAGTTAACCACCGCGCGGGTCTTTGCCGACAGCCTTCAAAAGGAGCTCACGAGTCGCGATGCCAATTCGATGGCGATGTCCCTTATGCTCGAAGAGAGTCAAGCACAGCTCACCTCGCTCGAAAAAACTATGGCCGAGCTCGAAACTAAGATAGCCGACCTAAGCAAAAACCGCCGCTCGAAGGATAATGCCATCGCCGCCCTCGAGAAGGAGAAACGAGCCCTCAAAGACAAGATGGTCGAGGTCGCCAGAGCCGCACAGAAAAAGGTCCAAGCCGCGAGGGACTCGATCGCTACTTTGGCGGTTCAGGAAGCTCAGACAGAAAAACTGAAGAAAGCTAACTCGAGGCTGGTCTTCAAGGTCACCGCCTCGGACACGGCCGGCAATAATCTTTATCGAAACACCTATTACAGCTTCTTCGCCGAGCCCCCCGGAACGCTCGAAAATGTCTCCATTTACTTCAAATTCGATAGGCCGTTCCTCCAGATCGAGGATGTCTCCGACGACCAGATTCGAGGCCGACGGTCGAGCTTCTTCGCCGAGGCCGGGAATGCCGGCGTCTTCTATCGGATCTCATCGTTGGCACAGGGGGAAACAATAGTCCTTCGGCTCTCGGGGAACGATTTTATAAAGCCGCGACCGCTCGAACCGCCCCTGCTTTCACCCTGATTCATTGCTTGAAAAAACAGGCCGCTCGAAGAATATGATATTGACATTTTCGCGCGAGCCTTTAATATTAATCGAATAGCCGATTATAAGGAGCGTCTCTATGTGGGTTGTTCAGATTGTGCTTATTCTGCTAATGCTGTCCGCGATCTTCGTGATTGTCACTCTCAACGGCGGACGCGCCGTCGATCTCGTCTCGCTGGGTTTCGCCGACTATGCGAATGTCCCTCTCAACATGGTCATCGTTCAAAGTGCCCTTTTCGGTGCGCTTTGGGCGCTACTCGTTTTCTTTTTCATTCAAATCTCCTCGAGAATCAAGATCATGCGTCTCAAAAGGCTCAATTCGAGGCTTCGCGAGGAACTCGACTCGCTCCGAATACTCCCCTTGGAGGATCTGCCGATCGGCGAGGAGGATAAATGATCTCCGACAGCCTCGGCTTTATTCTCCTGATCTTCGCCCTGTCCGCCCTTCTTGCAATATGGTTTTCAAAGAACAGAACAAATTCCGCAAACCGCAATAAAACAAGGTTTGCCGACGGTCTTCGCGCTATTGTCGTGGGCGATAGAATGCGTGCAATGAGAATTCTTCGCGAGACTGCAATCGAGGACACCTCCAACGCCGAAGCTTTTATCCTTCTCGGCGACCTCGTCAGAGAGGAGATCGGCCCGAGAAAAGCGCTTCAGATTCACCATAGCGTCGCAGACCGCAAGACACTTACTCCCGCGGAGAGTTTCCGCGTGTCGAAATCCCTCGCCCTCGATTACTCCAAGATCGGCGACCACGAGATGGCCGCGGATATACTCGCGCGCGCGCTCAAGTCGAATCAGGACAACTGGACTAAAGAGCTGTTGATCGAAGAATATGAAAAACTCGGGCGATGGCCGGAGGCCTTCGACCTGCTTTCCTCCTTCAAAAACGCCGCACTCCAACACAAAGGCCAGCTCGCGCTATATAAAGTAATGATGGGCAACTCAGCCGCTGAAAACGAGAAGTAT
This sequence comes from bacterium UBP14_UBA6098, assembly GCA_002428525.1. GTDB lineage: Bacteria > UBP14 > UBA6098 > UBA6098 > UBA6098 > UBA6098. The sequence goes on along the minus strand of DIWU01000013.1, from coordinate 38,268 downwards.
CATAACGCGCGAATCCTTTTCAAAGATGCTATCCGCATCGACGAGGAATGCCCCTCGGCCTATCTGCGTATCGGCGACGCCTACTATGCCGAGGGCCGAATCGCAGACGCGATCGAATGGTGGAAGAAGTTCTGCGCCAAGTTCCCGAAGATAGCATGGACCAGCTTCGAGAGGCTCGAGCGCGCGGCCTATGACCTCTCGGATTTCGGGAGCATGATTACTTTTTATAGCAAGTTCATTTCCGCGAATACAGAGGATTTCCGGGCCAGAGAGGCCCTTTCAGACCTCTTCGTCCGAATGGGCAGGCTCGACGATGCGATCACCACTCTTCAGGGCGAATTCGAGGCTCCGATCGAACTCGAGATCAAGCTTCTCGCCTTGATCCAAAAGCGAGACAACATCGCCGGCGAGATCGGCGAGCTGATCGGCACAATATGCCTCCGCGCTTGCGGAAAATATAAATATACCTGTAGCTCTTGCGGCACTAAAATAAACGACCCGATGTGGTATTGTTTCGAGTGCGGGGCTTGGAACTCATTCGGAATATGAGAAACCTTTTCTTCATCCTCACAATTTGCGCCTCGTTATTCGGCGGAGTCGTTTCGGTGAATCCCGAGTCTTTGGAAATCGCCCTCGCCGAACACGATTCGGACTCCTCGCTCTCGGTGAGGGCGAGGTTGGCCTACGCCCGCGGGCTTTACCATTCGGCGAAAGACCTCGCCGAACGTATCTCCGAACCCTCGCAATCGGATATCCTCATGCTCGGGCAATGTTGCCATATACTCGCGCAACCCCACGCGGCAAGGGGCTATTTCTCTCGAATCACCGACCCGGATATCTCCCCATTGGCAACCCTCGGCCTCGCCGAGCTTTACTGCGGCGATATCGCCGACCGAGACAGTTGCCAAAAGTATATCGGATTGATCTCGGGGATGGATTACCTTTCCCGCTATGTCTCTCTCGCGCTCCCGAATGGAGATGCCTCCGAATCGGCCGTCGAGGAGACCGATGAACATTTCGGCTCGTGGACACTCCAGTTCGGCGCCTTCGAGATGGAATCCCTCGCGAGACAGATGGCCGTAAAAGTCAAGCAGGAGGGCCTTCGGACATGGATTACCCCGATAATTTCCGAGGGAAAAACCATGTTCTATATTTTCGGCGGGGAATTTGCTACTAAAGGCGAGGCGGCGGCTCAAGCCGACGCTATGGCTCGGGAATTTGAGTGTCAAGTCGTTGAAATGCCCGAGGAATAAATATTTGGCAAGAAGGACCGAATGAAAAGATTGGCTATCTTCATAATATTTCTATCTTGTTCCGTATTGGCGATCTCGGACTACGCAGGGACGAGCGGAATGACCTTTCTCAAGATGGACTTCTCGCCTAAGGCCTCCGCCTTGGGGAGCGCCTGCGCGGGGTTCTCCGAGGGGCCGGACGGAATGCTCTCCAATCCCGCGGCGATGAGCTTCTCCAAGGATTTAAGCGTAGGCACAAGCTTCGGAACCCTCTATGCCGGAATCTCGGCCGGTCATCTCACCGCTCAGAAGGGATTGCCTTTCGGCAAGGTAGGCGTCGCTCTCAGGTTCCTCAGCTACGGCACTATGAACAAGACCGACGCCTCGGGAAACGAGATCGGCGAATTCTCGAGCACCGATATGGCCGTCTCGGTGTTTTTCAGCAGAGAGCTGATCTCGAACCTATCCTTCGGGATCGCGCCGTTCTTCGCTTCCAGCTCGATCGACTCCTACTCCTCAATCGCCCTCGGCACCGACCTCGGCTTGATGTTTAAATTCGACCGCGGCAAGGGCCATGCCGGCCTCGTTGTTAAAAACCTCGGCGGCCAAATCTCCGGCTTCACCGACAGGAAGGACACACTTTCCTTGGGCGCGAGCCTCGGAGCGAGCTACAGGCTCAAAGGTCTGCCCTTCAACGCCCTCGCTCAGGGCGATTATTTCCGCGACTCGGGATTCGCCGGCGGTTTCGGCCTCGAGATGATTCAGCTCAAGCCGCTGTTCCTGCGCGCGGGCTATCGTATTCGCCCGAAGGTCTCCGGTGAATTGGCCGACGGCGAAAACCTCAACGGCCTCACCGCGGGTTTCGGACTGGTTTATAAGGGAGTGCACGCCGATTACTCTTTCCAACACTTCGGTGTTTTAGGCTCCACGCATAAGTTCGGCCTTGCCTACGACGGCTTTACGAAAAATTGATCAATGTCGAACTCGAAAACAACCTTATTGCATCGAACTCGCTAAAACATAGCTTTTTAAAATAATGAATGAAAAGATAATCATCGATGATACTTTGTGTTCGCTTTGCGGGGTATGTTCCACAGCCTGCCCTTTCGGAGCAATTGCGCTTAGCGAAGACAAGGTCGTCATCGACTTTTCCGCCTGCACGCTCTGCGGTGCTTGCATTGATTCATGCCCCTGCGGGGCGATCGCCCGCTCAGAGGCCTCACAAAATGCCCCGCAAATACCCGATTCAAGCGGCGTATGGGTTTGGGGCGAGATAGAACCTTGCGGCAGGCTTTCACCGGTAGTCTTCGAGCTACTCAATATCGGCCGTAAGCTTGCCGGAAAAAGGCGTTGCGAGCTTGGTCTTGTTATTGTCGGTCACAACATCGCCCACCTCGCCGAAGAGGCGATTGCGCGCGGCGCCGATAGGGTTTTTCTCATCGATTCGCCGAGATTCGAACAATTCATCGAGGAGAACCACGCCGAGGCCATCGCTTTCGCGGTTAACAAATATTCCCCAGAGATCCTTCTCGGCGGATCGACACTCTCCGGTCGCAGGCTTATGCCGCGCCTTGCAGTCCGCCTGAAAACCGGCCTCACCGCCGACTGCACCGACCTCGATATCGACGATGCCACAGGCCTTTTATTGCAAACTCGCCCGGCATTCGGCGGCAATATTATGGCGACTATCGCTTGCCCGAATCACAGGCCGCAGATGGCCTCGGTGCGGCACAAGGTCTTTCCCGAAGCACCCGCCGACTCATCGAGGAAGGGCGAAATAGTTACTATCGATTCGGGTGAAATCGCGATAAATACCCTCGCAAAGGCCATCATCGAACGAATCGACGAGTCCGCCGAATGCGAGATGCCGATCACCGAGGCGGATATTATCGTTGCGGGCGGCAGGGGCGTCGGCGGTGCCGAGGGCTTCGAGCTTTTAAGGGAATTAGCCTCGCTTCTGGGGGGAACGATCGCCGCGAGCCGTGCGGCAGTCGATGCCGGATGGGTGCCGTATAATCGTCAGGTCGGCCAAACCGGCAGAACCGTCGCGCCGAAGCTATATATCGCCTGCGGAATCAGCGGCGCTATTCAGCATAAGGTCGGAATGCAAACCTCGGAATTTATTGTTGCGATAAATAAGGACAAATCCGCGCCGATCTTCGATATCGCAAATATCGGAATTGTCGGCGATCTATTCGAGGTCGTCCCGTCGCTGATCAGGGAATTATCCACCTAACTTTATTATAATGATAAGGAGCTTATGAGTAATAAGAAGAACCTTAAAAGATCACTCGGTCTTCTCGATGTTTTTGCTATTTCAACCGGCGCAATGATCAGTTCGGGTTTTTTCCTTCTCCCCGGAATCGCCGCCTCAAAATCCGGGCCGGCGGTTATCGTCGCCTACATCCTCGCGGCCTTCATGATCCTGCCTGCTCTCCTCTCCACAGTAGAACTTTCCACAGCGATGCCCCGCTCCGGCGGGACTTATTTTTTTATAAGCCGAAGCCTCGGGCCTATGCTCGGGACTGTTATGGGGATAGGCGATTGGCTGGCCTTGGTTCTCAAATGCACCTTCGCGTTGGTCGGGCTCGGCGTCTATCTCGCATATTATGTGGATTTCGACCCAAAGCTTATAGCCATGATTTGCCTTTTGATATTCACCGTATTCAATCTTCGCGGCGCCAAAGAGAGCAGTGGTCTGCAAGTCGGGATGGTTGTTCTGCTTGTTGCCATTATGGCACTATTCATTGTAAAAGGTCTCCCCGAGGTCGAGTCATTTAGGTTTACCCCCTTTGCGCCCTTCGGTTGGAACGCTGTTTTGCCCACAGCCGGATTGGTTTTTATTAGTTTTATCGGTCTGAATAAGGTCGCAAGCGTCTCCGAGGAGGTGAAAAACCCCTCGCGCAACCTTCCGCTGGGCATGATACTATCGCTATCAGTTGTGACAGTTATTTACGGCTTAGGTGTTTATATCGTCGTTGGCGTTCTGCCCAAAGAGACTTTGTATTCGAGTTTAACACCGATATCGGATACCGCGACCGCCTTTATGGGGAAATTCGGGGCCGGAGCGATCACATTGGCCGCGATTTTGGCCTTTGCCACAACAGGCAACGCGGGGATTATGTCCGCAAGCCGTTACCTACTGGCTATGGGGCGCGATCATGTTATCCCCCACGCATTCTCACGCTTCTCCAAGAGGAAAACACCGCACTACGCAATCCTTTTCACTGTCGGGATAATACTTGCGGTTATTTTACTCATCGATATCGAATCCATCGCGAAACTCGCGAGCACGGTTCAGATATTGGTTTTTGCGGTGATAAATATCGCGGTGCTCGTTATGAGGGAAAGCGGCCTCAAAAGCTATGATCCCAGCTTTAAAAGCCCATTTTATCCCTATACTCAGATCATGGGCATAATCGTCGCGGTAGTCCTCATTCCCGAGATGGGTTTGCTATCCACACTTTTCACCTTCCTGCTCTTAGCTATTGGGATTATTTGGTATAACCTCTATGTCCGCCACCGAGTCACCGGATCGTCGGCGGTTGGCCAAGCGGCCCTCCGGATCGCCGAAAGGCTTCTCGACCATGACGCCCACGCCCTCGGCCTCGATGCCGAGCTCAGACAAATATTGAAAGAAAAAGGTCTGCGGCACGACGATCCCTTCGCACAGATAATTCGAGAGGCCGACTTCATCGAGACCGAACATAATACCCGAATCGAAGACCTCCTCGAAAAAGCATCACTGCTTCTCAGCCAAAAAAGCGGGGTTTCATCCGAAATAATTCTCTCTTCCTTGCTCGAGAGAAGCTACCGCGGCGAAACCCCCGCCGATGACGGCGTCGCACTTCCGCACCTGCTCTTGGACGAAGTGGACAGCTTCTATCTTGTAGTCGCGCGGTCGATCACGGGAATAGAATTCCCCACCGCGCATCAGTCGATACACGCCGCGTTTGTGCTCCTCGGGAGCAGTAAGAACCCCAGCCAACATCTGCGGTTCTTGGCCGAGTTCGCCAGCAGGGCTGAGTCCCCGGGCTTCATCGATGACTGGCTCAAGGCCGACGGCCGGGAAGGGCTTATCGAGGTGCTTCTCACCGATGAAGAGTTAGACGAGAGCTGATCCTCCATCTCCGCACCGAAAAATGTATTTTCCGTCTTGACAATTCCCGAAATGCGAGTATAATCACCATCATTTTGGCACTCTCCTTGCTTGAGTGCTAATCTCGAAAATAACCAACTTTCAAAAACAACAAACAAGGAGGAACGAATGAATGTTAAACCCCTATCCGATCGCGTTTTAGTCAAACCGATCGAGCAGGATAAAACCGCGCGCGGCGGAATTATCATCCCCGACACCGCCAAAGAGCGCCCGCAAGAGGGCGAGATCATCTCGGTCGGCCCCGGAAAGATCGCCGACAGCGGCGAGCTTATCGCTATGTCGGTCAAGGCCGGGCAGAAGGTTCTCTATGGCAAATACGCCGGAACCGAGATCACGATCGAGGGCTCCGAGTATCTGATCATGCAGGAATCAAACATTCTCGCCATCATCGAATAGGAGGATTATTTCATTATGGCAAAACAAATCGAATTTTCGGATCAATCGCGCGAACTGCTAAAGATCGGCGTCAGCAAGCTCGCGAAGGCCGTCAAAGTAACGCTCGGCCCTAAGGGCAGAAATGTAGTTCTCGACAAAAAATGGGGAAGCCCTACAATAACTAAGGACGGCGTCTCGGTCGCTAAAGAGATCGAGCTTGAGGACCCCTTCGAGAATATGGGCGCTCAGCTCGTCAAAGAGGTCGCCTCGAAGACCAGCGATATCGCCGGCGACGGAACAACTACTGCAACAGTCCTCGCCGAGGCCGTCTTCCTCGAGGGCGTGAAGAATGTCACCTCCGGTGTCAACCCGATGGCCCTTCGCAGAGGCCTCGAGGCCGCAACGGCGCACCTCATCGACAGGCTCCGCGAGATCTCCGTTCCGGTGAAAAGCTCCCAAGAGATCGCGCAGGTCGGCGCTATCTCCGCGAACAACGACCACGTCATCGGCAAGCTTATCGCCGAGGCGATGGACAAGGTCGGCAAAGACGGCGTCATCACGGTCGAAGAGGCCAAGGGCACCGAGACCACGCTCGACACCGTCGAGGGAATGCAGTTCGACCGCGGCTACCTTTCGCCCTATTTCATCACAGACCCCGAGGCGATGGAGGTTTCCTTCGAGGACGCGCTGATCCTCATCCACGACAAGAAAATCTCGAACATGAAAGACCTCCTTCCCCTACTCGAAAAGGTCGCCCAGCGCGGGATGCCGCTCGTCATCATCTCCGAGGATGTCGAGGGCGAGGCCCTTGCTATGCTCGTCGTGAATAAACTCCGCGGCGTCGTCCGTTGCGCGGCGGTGAAGGCCCCCGGTTACGGCGACCGCAGAAAGTCGATGCTCGAAGACATCGCAGTCCTCACCGGCGGCAAGGTCATCTCCGAGGAGCTCGGTTTCAAGCTCGAGAACACCCGCGTCGAGGACCTCGGCCACGCTAAGAGAATCGTCATCGACAAGGACAACACGACCATCGTCGA
>DIWU01000013.1:0-31417 GCA_002428525.1 bacterium UBP14_UBA6098 | reverse complement strand
GTCGGCGCGGCCACCGAGACCGAGATGAAGGAGAAAAAGGCCCGCGTCGAGGACGCCCTTCACGCCACTCGCGCGGCTGTCGAAGAGGGAATCGTCCCCGGCGGCGGTGTCACGCTGATCCGTTGCCTTCCGGCTCTGGACGAGCTCGCCTTCGATGGCGACGCCAATGTCGCTATCCGTATCCTGCGCAAGGCCCTCGAAGAGCCGGCACGCCTCATCGCGGAGAACGCCGGCCACGACGGCGGCGTGGTCGTCAACACGATCAAGCAGAATGAGGGCGCCTTCGGCTTCAACGCCGACAAGGAAGAGTTCGAAGACCTCTTTGTCGCAGGTGTTATCGACCCGACCAAGGTCGTGCGCATCGCCCTTCAGAACGCGGTCTCGATCTCGTCGCTCCTTCTGACGACCGAATGCCTCGTCACCGAGATCCCGGAAAAAGAGGCGCCCGCACCGCAGATGCCCGGCGGCGGCGGAATGGGAATGTATTAATTAGTATCACCGAAAAGGGGGGGCGAAAGCCCCCCTTAATTCACCTTATCGATTTTGAAACTCAACGATAGACAATCTCTTATTTTGAAAAACCTCGTCGAGGTCTTCGTTGAGACCGCGCATCCGGTCGGAAGCAAGGCCCTCGCCGAGAGGCTCGATTTTGCCCTCTCCTCGGCCTCGATTCGAAACACCATGGCCGAGCTCGAGGAATTCGGCCTCATCGAAAAACCGCATACCAGCGCCGGCAGAGTGCCGACCAAAGAGGGCTTCCGCTATTATGTCGCCGCTCTGATGAGCCCAGTAAGCCTCAGCGATCAAGAAAAAACTGCAATCGAGGCCTCGCTGTCGAGCTTCTATACCGACTCGGGCGAGCTTCTCGAGGGCGTGGCGCGGACACTCGCGCATCTAAGCAACCAGTTGGGAATTATCCTCGCTCCGCATGGCCAAGACCTGAAACTCTTTCGCATAGACTATATCCCCACCTCGCCGGTGGAGGTCTCGCTTGTAGTCTCAACGACCAACGGTATCGTGAAGAGTGTGCCTCTCCGTTTCGCACACAATATCGATTTCCGTAGGCTCTCCGTCGTCATCGACCTCATCAACGAGCGCCTCTCGGGGCGGACGCTCGGGGAGATTCGCGCGAATATCGAGCGGCGCTTCGAGGACGTCCTCAGCATCAAAGAGGCCTTCCTCCTGCGCCTCGTGTCCTCGGCGGACTTTATCTTTCATTTCGATGAAGAGGAAAGCCTATATTATTCAGGCACGAGCGGTCTTCTGCAAAAACCCGAATTCAGCAAAGGCGAGAGTCTTCGCGGCCTCTTCTCATTGCTCGAAAATCGCTCTAATCTGAGCAAACTGCTCGCTGTTTCCCGCGGAGAACCCTTAAATATAGCTGTTAGCGGTTCGATCGAAGAAATGTCGATTGTCACCTATGAATTCAACAACGAGAAAAGCCGGGGGATAATTGGCATCATCGGGCCGATTCGTATGGATTACTCCAAGGCTTCGAGTTTACTGATCTATGCTGGAAACGCCTTATCGAAGGCCTTTAGAAATTAGATCGGAGGAGATATGTCTGAGAAAAAAACTAAAAAACAAACTGGCGACATAGAAGATCATTCAGAAGAGATTCAGAGCCTTCATGACGAAGTTGTATCCCTTCAGACCGAGAAAGAACGCCTCAACGAGGCATATCTCCGTCTCGCGGCTGAATACGACAACTACAAAAAGCGACAGACAAAGAACTTCGGCGAGATGGTCTCCGCGGCGCGCGACGCTTTAATCCTGAAGATACTCGAGGTCCTCGACAACTTCGAGAGGGCGATAGAGCGCTCCGAGGAACCCCTCTCGCAGGAATCGCTCATTGAAGGGATTCAGCTCATTCACAAGCAATTCTCCGACTTGCTCAAGTCCGAGAGCATAAGCACGGTTTGCGAGGTGGGCGACGAGTTCGACCCGGCACTTCACGAAGCGGTCGCACTTCTCCCCTCGGACTGCGCGGAAAATACTGTCGTTGGAATCCTCCAAAAGGGCTACCGTTGCGGCGACCGCTTGATAAGGCCGGCAAAGGTTATTGTTAGCGAAACTAAAAATACCGGAGAGGAAGCTCAGAGTTGAGAGACCTCTACGAAATACTCGGAGTGGAGCGAGGGGCTTCCGAAGACGAGATCAAAAGCGCATATCGAAAACGAGCCAAGGAATGCCATCCGGATACAAACAGGGAACCCGACGCGGAGAATCGTTTTAAGGAGCTATCTGAAGCATATTCCGTGCTGTCCGATCCGAATAAACGCAGGCAATACGACGCCTATGGAACTACCGGCAGAAACGGCGATCCCTTCGCAGGCATGGGAGGTTTCGACATCTCGGACGCGCTCAGGATGTTTATGGAAGCATTCAACGGCGGGGATTCGTTTGGCGGAGGGTTTTTCACAGGCGGTTTCGGCCAGAGAGAAAGGGCCTCTCGAAGCAGAAAGGGCAACGACCTGCGCTTGACTGTCGAGGTCAGCCTCGAGGATATACTCAAGGGCGCTCACAAGACTGTAAAGCTTACTAAAAAGGTGGTTTGCAAGGAGTGCGGCGGCTCGGGGATTCCCGCCGGCGCGAAGGAAAAACCCTGCGCCTCTTGCGGCGGCTCCGGCCAAAAACGCACGGTCAGAAACACGCTCTTCGGTTCTATGTCCACTATCGTCACATGCCCGGAATGCGGTGGCTTGGGCTATACAGTCAGTGCATACTGCCCAAAGTGTTCCGGTGAGGGGCGCATCGACGGTAGCGAATCCGTCGAGTTCGATGTCCCCCGCGGTGTTTCGGAGGGAAACTACCTCGTTATCGAGAACAAAGGCAACGCGGGTATCGCCGGCGGATCGCCCGGGAATTTGATCGTTTTTTTCAAAGAGCTTCCCGACAAACGTTTCAACCGCCGCGGAAATGACCTTTTTTATAGACTGCCGTTGTCGTTCTCGCAGGTAGCCCTCGGCGACGAGGTCGATATTCCAACCCTCGACGGCGAAAAAAGGAGCTTAAAAATACCCTCTGGAACCCAATTCGGACAGACCTTTCGAATGAAGCATCTCGGCCTACCTATCATTAATTCAAGGGCGAGAGGGGATCTGATAGTCACCGCCTTCGTCCGAACACCGGCAAAACTCTCGAAAAGGGAAAAAGAACTATATGAGGAACTCGCGAGTTTCGACGAAGGCCACGCCTCGGAGCACGAGGACGAGAGCCTTTTTTCGCGCCTCAAGGACCTCTTAGGTTAATATGGGAAAATCCAAGCGAACGATTAGAGTTTACTGGCTTCAATTTGTCATCGCGGCTATTTGGGTCGGCGTCATCGAGGTGTTGATTGCAAAGCATGTATCATACGATTTAAAACGCTTCGTGACAGATGTGCTGGTGATTTTAACCGGCATCCTCGCCTTCGAACCGATCGGTAAGCATATAATAAAATACCTATTGGTTAGCCTCGGGGCCTCGCTGTTAATACAGGTGCTGCGGCGTATCGGGGTGTGGTATATCTCTTCCGGCCCGGGGCTTTGGCAGATAGGCGGTCCGCTGATCGCCCTCGCGGTGATCACCTTAATTTTGGTGATAATCGGAATCGCCACTCATAAGGATAAAGTTAAACTCTAAGGATTCGGCTATTTCTCAACACCGCAATCATGCCCATGCTCTAATTCTTGATTGAAAATGAGATATTTTTAGATAAATTTTATAAAACTGTTTTAAACTTGTGTGCGCGTTTTTTTTAATATGAGATATTTTTTCGCGATTATCCTTCTAATTCTGACCATATCAATTCAACCGGCATTTGCCGAGAGCGACGATTTTTCCATCACTATCACAGTTAACTACCTCGAGTTCGACTTGCAATACATCGCCGGAGGGAATTATTTAGCTTGGTGGGCTTCCTCAGTTTCCCTCGGAGACACAACTTCCACCGATTACGATCAGATTGTTAAACTCGTTAATCGGAGCAATATCCCGATCGATGTGTATTTCGAGGTTTCGGACAATCCGGACAGCACCTCGCCCGACACACTCTGGGATAGCTGGTCACCCTCGATCATCCCCGGCGTGAACGCCTTTGTTCTGAGGTGGGCGCCCTATTCCTCGCCCCCCGTCGCTCCCGAGTTTGCCGACTCCCGAATCGTTTCCTCCACCCCGACGCTAATCGACGAGAACGTTTTTGCAGGAACGAACCGCTACCTTTACGGCTGGTTCGTCGCACCGACTGAGGGGGTTATGGGCGAAAGGCATCGCCTTTTGGGTAGATTCACTATCGCGCCATCGGCAGGCCTAAGCCCCGATTTTTGATATAGTTAGAACGTTTACTTAACATCCTAAATGGAGGGAAGATGAAGAAAACCTTAATGATCCTTTTCGCAATGCTCGCCGCGGGTGCGCTTTACGGCCAAGCCTCGGAGAGCTTTTCGATCACGGTGACGGTCAATTTCGTCGATTTCGCATTGCGCGATTCCGCCGACCTTGTAACCTATCCCGGTTGGGCGATAGGAAACCTCAACGCCGCGGCGACATCGACTATGTCCAGAACTCAACAGGTGCTCGTGAAGAACCAGAGCAATATCGATCTGGATTTCAAGGCCTATAGCACCTCCGCGGCCCCCGCGGCCTGCGGAATCGGCACTCCGACGGCATGGACACCCGGCGCCGCGAGCGGTGCGGACACCTATGTCCTCGAGATGGGCGTCGGAACGGTGGGCGCCCCGCCGGTGACCTATAATATTTACGACGGCACCAACCCTGCCGGCGCGGACCTCGTCTTTTCCGCGGACCCGGAGGAGGATTTCCGGCTTTACTCGAAATTAACTGCTCCTACTACAGTCTCGGATGGATGCGCTCACGAAATCTTGGTTTTCGTGGTTGCCACCGCCCCGTGACGAGCTTGTGCAAACATGGGCGGCGCGCTATCTGCGCCGCCCTTTTTTTTTCCGGTGGGCTATTCGCGGTTCGGATGAGCCCCGCGGTTTTTGTCGCCCGCGATATCCCCGTCGGAAAGGCCACCGATCTTGGGATACCTTTGGTTCTCAGCCCGAGCGAGGGGGAGTCCGAGATGAACCTCGTCGCGCGAGTGCTTTCGCCGGGGCAGATCATTCGCGACCCGATCGCCGGATTCGAGAATATCCCCGAGGGGTTCTTCGTCGTCGAGGGCGAACAGCCGATTTATATTTCAAAGGATTCCCCCGCGGTCCGGCGCTTGATCGCCGATATACCGGCGGACTCATCGCTTTATAATCGGCGCTTCATGGTTCAGCTTTGGGTTTCTCAGGACGGCTCGAGCGGCAATATTCAATCCGCGATTGTCGCTAACTACCTGCTCGAGATGGAATCGCACGATGGCTCGCCGACCGGCGGCCTGCCGATCTCGATATCGCCCTCGGTGCTCGAACTCGACGAAAGCGGCTCAGGCTTAATCGCTGTCACTAATAACGATACAGTCCTTCACTCCATTCAATGTCGAATCGGGTCTATCGAGCCGAGTTCTCAGGCAGTCGCGATCTCGCTCAGTCCCGGCTTCGAGGCCGGCGACGCCTCGAAGTTCTCCGTTCCGGCGGACAACTTCCTGCTCGGGCCGGCTGAACGAAAGCTTATCCTCGTCAAGTTATCCGACATAGATTTCTTGAAAACCCAAAGCGCGGATATCGAGGTTCTTTTTTGGGCCGAGGTTCCCTCTATTCCCGAAGGCTCGCGTTTTGTGCGATTACGCTTATTACAAAAAAGATAAGGGTCTTTCTTGTCCCGATCGCGCGTGGCATAATGCTTGCGTGTTTATAAAATGATCCAAAATAAATAGGAGGCAAAATGAAAAGAATTTTCTGCCTTTTCCTGATCCTTGCGCTTTCGGCGGCGGTTTTCGGTCAGACCGCAGTGAAGGAAGTCGAAAAATCGGGGGATTCGACTGTTGTTAAAACCTCAGCCGAGGGACAAAAGTTGTCCGAAAACATCGGAAAGACAGTCGCGACAGTCGTTGTCGAGGCCCTCGACGAGGCCGATATCGACGACGAGACGCCGAGGAAGATCCGTGCCGAAAGGGAGATTTTCCGCGGCGCTCAATGCGAAGCCGGCGACGAGGAATGCGGCGCGGGCGGGAATAAACACATGCGCAAAGGCAATAGAGAAGGCCGCGGTTGTGGCCACTCGAACACACCCATGATGGTCGGCAGAATGATCTGCAAAACCATCGCCGGCATTGTTTTTCTGATCATGTGGATAATCACGCTTGCAGTTATTGGAAAAGGATTCAAAAAGATTGCCCGTGCCATCGAACAAAAAAAAGAATAGGCCGGATCTCTTTGTTTTCATAGCCTTTGCCGCGGCGGGTCTTTTATTTGCTATCGGATTGGAGATAATCGACCCCGGCGTCGGTGTTGGCTTCTACGATCGGGCGATTCACTTAGCGACTCCGGCGGTTGTCGCCGGTTTGGTCGGCTTAATGATGTCTCCGCGGCTTATTAAAAAGAGTCGAACCTCCGTTTTCGGATATATCTTGTTTGCGATAGCCGGCTTAGGCGCGGCTTTATTGATCTTGGGGATATTCGAAAACGACACTAATTTCAATATCACTTTGAAATCTTATTATCTGGCAAGTTGGTTTGGTGTGTTTTTCGGTTTTTCGCTTCGCTTCGCTATCGACGAGGCGATTTACAGAAAGGAAACCCATGAAGATAGGAAATGAGGCCTCGGTCCCGAGGCGCGAGGTTAAGGTCGAGGGCGCGGTGGGCGCAACGATTCAATGGCTTATCGCGGAGCCCGACGGCGCGCCGAATTTTGCGATGCGGAGGTTTGTGATCGCCCCCGACGGGCACACGCCCTACCATTCGCACGACGACGAACACGAGGTCTTCGTTCTATCCGGCAAGGGCAAGGCCTTCTATGAAGGCAGTTCAACCGAAATTTCGACCGGAAGCTTCGTCTTCATCGAGGGCGGCGCGATGCATAACTTCGTTAACGACGGCTCGGAAGACCTCGTCTTCCTATGCATAATCCCTAACACTAAGAAATGAGTTTCAGGAAGTTAAAGATGAGCATATTAGTTTTCACGATTATTATCGGTCTTTCGATGTTCAGCGGTTGTTCGGCAAAAACACCGGTAGGGCCGGCCAAACCGGAGATCGATCACCTCGAATTCAACTGGGGCAGAATCCCGCAGGATGTCGTTGTCACGCATATATATAATTTTAAAAACTCCGGCGGCGATTCGATAATCATCGAGGAGCTTCGCCCCCATTGCGGTTGCACCAGCGCGCCCTTGAAAACTCAAATCATTCGGGCCGGCGAAACAGTTCCGCTCGAGCTTCGCTTCAATTCTCGCGGATACAGGGGAAAATCGCGCAAATCGGCCGCCCTCAGATACAACACCGGCGGCGAATCGGTGACTAAACAGCTATTTTTCGACGCTTTTGTGGATACTATGTCCGTGCCCTTCACCGAGGGACAAATCGGCGTCGATAAGCCGATCGTCGAGTTCGACCAATCCGTCGAGACAATCGAGATAGAGCTTACCAACCATATAGCCGCGGCGCGCGAGCTCGTTGTGGTCGATTATCAAGCAGACCGCATCGAGCTTTCTTGGCAGAATAAACCGATAGCCCCGAAGGAAAGCGTGAAGCTGAGGATCAAGCGCAAGATACCCACGGAAAGCCTTTTCGCTACGATCACGCTCGAGATGAAGGGCCACGACAACACTCGAATCACAATACCGGTTTTAGGGAAGAACAGGCAGACTGAGCAGAAACCCGGAATCAAGAGCGGCGCGGTGTCGAGGCCCCAGCCGCAGGCTCCGAACAACCCGTGGTTGGACGATCCTAACTTGAAGTATAAAGCCAAAACCCGCTAAATCGCCTTTCCGGGATTGAGAATCCCGTTCGGATCGAAGACGCGTTTAATACCAGCCATAAGCGAAAGCTCAGTTTCTCCGAAACATATCGGAAGATAGGGCTTTTTAAGGACACCGATCCCATGCTCGGCCGTGATCGTCCCGCCGAGTTTGACCGCAAGCTCGAACAGCGCGGGGATAAATCCCTCCATTGCTGTATTCCAGCGGTCGTCGGAGAGATCGTCCTTGAGGACGTCTATATGAAGATTGCCATCGCCGGCATGACCGAAGGAAAGCACTCGAACCCCAAACCTCTCCCCCAACTCGCGCGCGCCTTTCCACAGCTCGGCCAACCTCGCCCGCGGGACTGCGATATCCTCGGCAACTATCGTGGGGCTGACAGCTCGAAGGGCCTCGCGCATCGACCGGCGAACCACCCAAATCCGCTCTCGAGTCTGTGTTGTGTCCGCGACGAAAACATCGATAGCCCCGAGCTCCATCGCGATCTCGCCGAGAGAAAAGTAGGTCTTTTCAAGCTCCTCCTCGGAGTCCGCTTCGAGCGAAATTATAAGCTGTGCCCCGGCCTCCGGCATCGGAACGCTTTTTTCGAGGGCATCCGCGACTATTCGAACGATATCCCCCTCCATGAACTCGATCGTCGAGGGGACAATCCTTCTTCGGATTATCTCGCTGACCGCGGAAACGCTCTTGAATACGGAATCGAAGCCGACGAGCAGATCGACGCGATGGCGCTTATGCGGTAAAAGTTTTAGTGTCAGTTCGGTCGCGACTGCGAGCGTCCCCTCGCTTCCACAAACGATTTGGAGGAGGTCGTAACCGGCGACATTCTTGACGAGTTTGCCGCCGTAGGAGATAATCCCCCCTCCGGCGAGGACTCCTCGAAAGCCCTTGACATAATCGCGCGTGACGCCGTATTTTACCGCAGTCATTCCGCCGGCGTTGGTGGCGAAATTGCCCCCTATCGAGCAACTGTCGAGGCTGGCCGGATCGGGCGGATAAAAAAGCCCGACCGCCTCGACCGCGCGACGAAGCTCGCCTGTGATAACCGCCGGCTGAGTGACCACCATCAGGTTGTCCTCGTCGATCTCGAGGATTCTGTTCAGCCGTTCGAGGGAAAGAACAATCGCGCCGTCGAAGGGGACGGCTCCGCCGGCGACTCCGGTTCCGAGGCCGCGCGTCACGACCGGCAATAGGCGATCGTCGGCGTAGCGAAGAATCTCCGAAATCTCGCGCTCATCCGCCGGAATCAGGACTACCGAGGGCTGGGCCTCGAGATCGGGCGATTCGTCGCGGCAGTAGTTCTCGATTCCCTCGTCGGTGAGGGCGAATTCGCCCCCGACTATCGCGGCCAGCTCGGAAATATCGGTATCTCGGGGTGTCCTGAGGGTCATAACTTCTCGCCCGTTTCGAGCAGTTCGGACAAAAGCTCCCTCATCGCAGAAAAGGCCTTCGCCCTGTGGCTAATCGAGTCCTTTTCGACTTTTGAAAGCTCGGCGAGGGTTCTGCCGTCGGGAAGAGTAAAAACCGGATCGTAACCGAAGCCGTTGTCTCCACGCGGTCTTTCAGCGATTCTGCCGTCGATTCTTCCGCGCTTCGTGAAGCCTCTTCCGTCCGGAAGAACGAGCGCGGCAACACACACGAAATGGGCATCCCGCGGAACCGGCCCGATTTTCGAAAGCTCGAGAAGAAGCTTGCGATAGTTGTCCTCGTAGGTGCACCCGGGGCCGGCATACCGCGCGGAAAAAAGCCCCGGGCCGCCGTCGAGGGCATCGACGCAAAGCCCGCTGTCGTCCGCGAGCGCCGGAAGGCCTGTTAAAAGCATCGCCTCGCGCGCTTTTTTTAATGCATTTTCCTCGAAGGTCTCGCCGTCCTCGATAGTATCCGGCGCCTCCGGCCAATCGGCCAGCGAGCTGAACTTCAAGGGCAATCCGGCGAGTATCGCCTCGATTTCCTTGAGTTTGTCTTTGTTATGTGTCGCGAAAATAATATCCATTTGTCCTTCATTTTGCTGATGCCATAAATAAGCCGATTTTTTCGCCGGCCGCAAGATAAAAAAACGAGCTTGAGGGCGGCATTAAAAAAACTCCGTCGAAGCTTTAGCTATTGCTATAATTGAAAATAAAGAGTATATTCTAAGATTATGGAACAAAATGAAAAAGATAAAATCATGTCCCTGCAAGAAGAAAACGACCGGCTGAAGGCCTTAGTCGAGGAACGAACCAATCAGCTTGTGACCTTCTTCGATATTGCCACGAAGGTTCTCAAGTCGGAGGGGCTCGAGGAGCAGTTGAACTATATCGCCGAGGGAATCACCGACGCGCGGCTTTTCCGAAGGGCGATAATCTCGCTTTTCTCCGAGGATTTTTCACGCCTCGATGTCGGTTATAGCGGCCTCACCCCCGAGGAAATCGAGCAACACCGCAAGAAACCCTCGATGCCGAAAGAGTTATGGCAGGAGGTGCTCTCGGAGCGCTTTAGGGTGGGCAATTCGTTCTTCATCTCCCACAAAGACGAGCTGAATAGAAGGCTCGGCGGGATTAAAAGCTCTCTCCAAACAACGAACTTCACCGAGGGATGGCACCCCTCGGACATGCTTTTCATCCCGCTCCGTGGAAGCGGCGGCAAACTGCTCGGGGTCATCTCGGTGGACGACCCCTTCGACGGGCAGTTTCCCTCTGTCGAGAAACTCCGCCTGACGGAGCTTTTCGCGCGCGAGGCCTCGGAGATAATCGAGCGAAGCGACCTCACCCGCAAATTCTTCGGGATGCAACAGTATCTCTCGCGGCTCATCGAGTCCTCCGCCGATGTCATCGTCACCTCGGATTCGACCGGCGCGATTGTGATCTTTAACAGCGGTGCGGAAAAGATTTTGGGATACAGCGCATCGGAGATAATCGGCAAACCTGTTACTCTCCTTTACGAATCCGAGGACGAGGCGCGCAAGATCATGCGCCTGCTTCACGAGAACGACGGCAAGGTCCAGTCCGTCGAGGTCAGCGCACGCGCGAAGGACGGGACTGTCATTCCTCTAAGCCTCTCCGCCGCATTGCTTTACAATGAAAAGGGCGAGATCATCGGAACCCAAGGGATATCGAAAGACCTCCGGCCATACAAAGCGCTCCAACGAAATATCGAGGAGCTTAACCGCAAGGAAACTATACGCTTAGTCGCCGTCACATTGTTGCACCATATAAATAACTACCTTCAAGTTATGATCATATGCGGACAAAACATCGAGGAGATAATCCAGAACAAGACCTCCTTCTCCGACAAAGCCGCACAGAAGTCCGTAGAGAACTATATTGCCGATCTCAAGCTTAACGGCATGAGGATCTCGCGGATAACGAAACTCCTCGTCGAATCCCCCTCGGAGATCGCTATCGACGATTATCTCGACGGAATCAAGATGCTCCAGCTCCCAGAGGACAAATCCGGCCTGACCGAGACGCATTACCACGAGTTTTGCAGTATAACCGGAATCTGCCCGAGAATCCTTGTCGCGGACGACGAGGAGGGGATTCGTAACGGCATCGCCGATTTTATGCGCGCTCACGGCTTTATTGTCGATACCGCCAAGGACGGCGCCGAGGCGATAAATCTCATTCAGCGAAATTATTCTGAATACTTGGCTGTAATCAGCGATATCAAGATGCCCTTCGCCAACGGTTATGAGGTTTTTCGGGCGGCAAAGAAATGCGATCCCAATCTTGTTGTCGTTTTGATGACCGCTTTTGGTTATGACGAGAACCATGCCTTGGTCAAGGCCTCTCGCGAGGGTCTCAAGGCGAGGCTCTTCAAAGAGAAGCCCTTCGATATGAACAATGTTCTTAAGGTTCTTCGCGAGGCCTTGGCGGAGAAGGCATAGCCCCCGCACCGCGAATTTCAAAGAGCTTTTTTTCTCGGAAATCTATCGCGAGGAGGCTGTCCTCATTGTCCTCCGATAATTGACATTTCAGCTCTCGTGAAAGCCCCGTGAAACCTTGCCCTTTAGACATAATTTCAAACTTCGCTTGACCTTTGATATTTGAATCGCTATATTTTTCTTGAATAGTTATAACTTATGGAAAATAAATCGTTTATATTAGAAGAAAGTTTGGTCAGAGGGGATATGTCCGAGTGGACATCTGTGCTTAAAGTCAACCCAATTCCTCAGTTGCTCGAATCGAACGAACCCGGCCTAATCAATAGGGTTCAGCGCGATTTGTTATCGTCCGCCGAGGACTGTCCGGAGGAGCCGGTCTATGAGGATATCACCTACAAATCGGTCGTTCGACGGCAAAAGCCGGATGGAAGCTGGCGCGAGTCGGGAAGCAAAAAGAACGAAGAGGTTTGGACCTTCATCACAACACTGCGCTCGCTCTACCTCCTGCTCGATCTGGGCGCCGATATCAATGACGAATACTTCTTCCACGGCGTCCAATTCCTGATCGGAACACAGACCAAAGACGGCGACTTCCGTGGGGCTTACGGCTCGGATATCCCCGCGCCGGACTACACCGGTATGACACTCGATGTCCTTTTCCGCGCCGGCTTCGACGAGGACACGGTCATCGAAAGGGCTTACGATTGGCTCCTTTCAGTCCGCCGCGCAAAGGGCGGTTGGGCGATTCCGGTTTTGAGGAGCAATTCCAAGAAGGACCCCTCCAGCTACAATGTCACCGGCATGGCCCTTCGCGGCTTCGCCTCTGACCCGAAGAGGCGCTTCCGCGAAGAGGCCTTGCTCGCGGCCGAATTCCTCGCTGATTCGATTTTCAAACCCGACGAATACCCCGACAGGCGATGCGTCGAGTATTGGGGAAAACTGGCCTATCCGTTTTGGTTCACCGAAGCGCTCTCCGCTCTCGATGTCCTCGCGCGGCTCGATTTAGACCTTTCGTTCGGGCGCATGTCGCGCGCCTACGACTGGCTTCTCCGCCAGCAGGGGCAAAACGGTTGGTGGTGTAGCGAGATCGTCAAACGAGAGAGAATCCCCGATCCTTGGTTGACCTACGCCGCACTCAGAACAATAAAATCCCTCGCCCATTGAGCAAGCCGATATGAGCGAAACTCCCACGACACTCTATCTCGTGCGGCATGGCGAAACGGCCTCCAATGTCGAGGGTCGTTTCCGAGGCAAAGCCGATATCCCCTTGAGCGAAAACGGCTTGCTTCAGGCACAGAACCTCGCCGATGCACTTTCGAATGTCCCCCTTTCGGCGATATACTCGAGCCCGCTTTCGAGGGCCTTGAAAACAGCGGAACCGATTGCCCAAGGCCGAAACCTAAAGATAAAAATACACCCGGGTTTCGATAACATCAACCTCGGAGAATGGACGGACAGGCCGAAAGCGGAGATCGAGGCTATGTTCCCCGAGCTTTGGAAGCTATGGATCACCGAACCTGAAAAGTTAACTATACCGGACGCCGAAGCGATCGATGAGGTTAGGGCAAGATCCTTCGCCGCTTTGGAGGAGCTCGCGGCCGTCCATGAGGGCGAAACCTTCGCGGTAGTTACACACAGAGCTGTCATAAAACCGCTCGTTTCGGCGATGCTCGATTTGCCCGCGCCCTATTTCTGGCGCTTTCACCTCGACACCGCGAGCTACTCGATCTTCAGAAGATCGCGCATCAACGGATGGACTATGGTTAACTTCAACCTCACGCACCATCTATTTGAAAGTGTCGAAGAGATTTATTAAAAACCTTGTCCTCTCGAGTCTTTCACTTTTCTGCGCACTCCTGCAGTTTTCTTGCGGAAAACCCTCGGGAATCGACGCAGGAAAGATTCTCCTAAAAGAGCTTGCTATGGCCGATTCGCTTCGCGCCGAGAGGATAATCGACAATAACTGGACGGCCTTCGATATCCTCGGCGAATCCTTCAGGAAGAACCCCGACGAGAAGGAATACCTCGGGTTGTTCTCGACCTTCTGCACCGCCGCCTCGGCCAATCCGGAGACGATAAACCAGAGCGATATTCGAACAAAGCTCGAGTATTTCGGGAATATGCTGATCACAACCCCCGAGGGCGGGGTTCTGGTTGTCGGCGGGCTGGAACATTATCGAATGGCGCGTTATTCACAGGAGGTGCTCGGCAAGGGCCGTTCGGTGGCGGTGGTCGAGCCGCGGTTGTTCCGTAGCGAAAAATACAATCGCTATATGAAAAAGCGATATGATCTCGCCCTTCCGGATTCAGTTCGGGACTTCATAGAGAAGAATCCCGGCGGTGTCCGGATCTATGATGCTGTTATCGAATGGTTGGCCATTTCGAGCGGCCGCGATGTCTATATCGGCATGGACTACCCTCCGATTCCGGGCAAGCGCGGTTGCCTTTTGGGCCCCGGAAGGCTCTATTCGGACAGCTTGGACGAGGGGGCCTGCGGTCGGCTTTTCTTAGAACTGCTTGGCCGGGAGTATTCCTTCACTGAGGCGGACCGCGGATGGGATCGCCTCTCGGAAAGCACCGACGCTATCGTGCAATCCTACTCTGACGGCTTATTATTCCTCGCGGCGCGCTGGTTGGAAAATAGCGACACCGCCTCCGCCGAGTCCCTCGCGCAGATCGCGATAGAGAGGCTTCCGCGGAGTTGGCAATCCGTCGAGCTTTTTTTCTTCTTCAATAAAGAGATGCCCGAGGAGGTCGCGAGGGGCTATATCGAACCTCTTCAAAACTATATCCGAAAATACCCGACAAACCTACGGGCAAGGCAGTCGCTCGAAAAACTACTAAGCACTTCGCGAAACGGAGACCAATGAGCAACGATAATGCAACGATCTCCGGCAACGAGCTTGTGGAGGCCTATTCTTCGGTCGTGAATTCGCGGTTTATCGGCAGGGAGCGATACCTCGCCCAATTCCGCGAGATACTCGACTACCCTCGAACCGGTAAACCTATGCCGACTATGGTTCTCAGGGGTAAAAAAGGCTCCGGAAAGAGCTGGCTTCTATGCCGCTTCGCTCAGGAAATCGCCGAGAGGCGAATCCCCTGTGTTGTCCTCGATTCCACGCTTAAGGCCACCCGCCTTCCGGGGGCCTTCGAATATATCTCCCACGATATAGACAGCCGCTTCGGAATAAAAACACCTCGATTCGCCAAGGTTTACGAGGTTTATGCCAAGCGCTTTTTGGGGATAGCCCCCTTCGAGAAGCAAGCCGAAACGGGCATCTTCAAGGAGTTTTTCAAATCATTCCGCCGCGAAAGCGAGGAGGAAAACCCACTCCCGAACGCGGTCAGGAAGCTTTATGGCGACGACTGGGAGCGGATACTCCCCTCGCGGCCGATTTACGAGCATCTGCGCGCTCTCGCGCTGTCGCTCTCGGAGGATATCGACTCGAGCTTACAGCGGAAGAAGTATCCCTTCATCGCACTGCTAATCGACGATTGGGACACGCGAATGGACAGGTTTTATCCGCATTGGGCGGACCTGTTCGAGCCGACAAGTCGGTTGTTGACAGTTGTCGCAACCTCCTCCGACGGCCTCTTCGGCGAGGTCTTCGAGATCCCGGTTATACCCTTCGACGAGGCTGAGGCTAGGGCCGCGCTCCGTCGGCGGGGCATCGAGGCGAACCATGCAGTCGCCGGGATAATCTCCGAAAGCGGCGGAAATCCCGCCGTCATCTCGCTAGCCTCTTCGCTGGCCGAGTTGATCTCGCGCTCGGGCGACATCATCAAAAGCGACACCTTCGCGAGGAAAGAGAACACGCCCTACACAAACGGCCTTCTCACAGCGATAGTCGAACGGCTTCGCGACTCCGAGCTCGAGGCATTGTTCATCTCGCTTCGCGCCGGAGGCCTCGATATCAGCGCGCTTTGCGAGCTGTTCCCCGAGGAACCGAACCTTGTCGAAAACATCGTCTCCGTCCTATCGATCTTCCCCTTCGAGCCGGTCTATTCGAAATCGTCCCCTATCGAGATTTTCAAGGGATTGCAAAATCGATTTGAATTCATGCCGGAAATTAAGAATCTCCCCGGCGAGAGAAATATTTTAGGAAGGTGCGACAGCCTCGCTCAAACCTCCGAGAACGGCCAATTCGAGTTTCTATCCACGCGGATAAAGGTGAAACTCGATAGCCAAAACGGCCTCTGCGAGGCAATCGAAAAGATTATCCATTACTACAATACCGGCCAAATCGGCCCTGCCGAGGATATTTGGTTCGCGGCAAAACCTCCGGCGGAGCTTCGAGGCCTAGCGAGCCTGCATCACGATATCGGCGATATACTGCTCGAGAAGATCCTTCCCCCCGAGTCGCGTCTGAAGTATTTCGACAAGCTCGAGTTCGACCTTCCGGAGGCCGAGGGAAGGCGGCGGATCGCCTATGCCCGCGCGCTTTCCGATAAGGGCCGCAAAGAGGCGGCTCTTGACGAGCTTCGCGACACCGTGTCGCTTCTTTCCTCGGCGATTACCGAGTCCTCCGGCGCCGAGCCGGCGTTATGGTTGGTTCGAGGGGACGCGCTATGCTTGGCCTCCGAGCTTATGTTCCCTGCGGGGGCATACCGAGACGCGCTCTCCGCCGCCGAGAAATCCGCGGATTCCTTCAAACGCGCCCGCGACGGCGGACTCGAATGCGCCGGCTTGGTCTCTCTTAAAACCGCCAGAGCCTTCGTCTCCGCGGCTTCGGCACTTAAAACTCTTGGCGAGACGCGAACCGCAATGACATGGCTCGAGCGCGCGAGGGAAAACCTCGCGACAGCCTCGGAGCAAAGAAAAAAACCTCTTCCCGATATCGCCCTGCTTTCCGCGAAGATACTGGCGATGAAGGGCGAGATATTCGAGATGCGCGAGCAATTCGATCCGGCCGAGGAGTTTTTGGAGGCCGCGCTCTCCGAGATCGACACAATCGAGGGGATCATCGATGTCTCAAACCCGGGGATAATCCTCTTCCGCGCCAAAATCTTCACCTCGCTCGCCGGCCTGATGTTCCGCTCCGGCTCCGAGGATTCGGCCTTCGAGTTCATTAAAAAAACACATGTCACCTTCGACAAATACGAGGACACGATCGGCGGCCCGGACGCCGACAGCCTCATCGGAAGGGGCAAGGCTCAGCTTTTAAAAAGCGAGATGCTCTCCGTGGAAAATACCCCCTCTGCGATCTCGGCGGCTCGCGATTCCGAGGGCTATTTCAAACGCGCGATCTCCATCCAACCCTCGGACGAGGCGATCTTCGGTAGAATCGACGCGCTTATCTCAATAGCCGAGCTTCTTTCCGGCGAGGAAAGGCCGGATGAGGCGATTTTCGAGGAGATCGAAAAGATACTCTCGGAAAAGGCCGAACGCGACGGAATCGGTGTCCCGATTCTCGAGCGCAAGATCAAGCTGTTCAGGGTTCAAGGCTCGACACTCTATCGCAAGGGCAAATACACATCCGGCGCGCGTTTCTTCTCCGCGGCGGTTAAACTTTACAGCGAACTTCACAGCCTCTCACCGGATATACCCTTTGCCAGCGAGGTCGGCGAACTCCAGCTCGCCCTTTCGGTCTCCCTGCAAAAGGCCGGCGATCATATCGAGGCCTTCACCTGCCTTCAAAGGGCCGAAGAGGCCTTCGAGACCGCCGCCGACGATAAGACCCGCGAGGGCTTGAAGCGAATCCTACATTCATCTATTGCAATCTACAACGAACTCGCCTCGACAGGCAAAGACGAGGAGGCCTTCGAAATAGCGTTGTTTATAATCGAACTGTCCGCGAAGGTCGGCGGGCCGGAGGTTCTCGAGGTCGGCCAGATGCTCCTGACCTTCTGGGAATCGCAGGAGCTGACCTCCCGCGAGAAGCGTCGGCTCGATTCCTCGGCAGGCCCTCTCCGCGAGCTTTGGGGCGGAGTGTAAATATCGGCTATGCTTCGCCTTAGAATTTAATATGGAACTTTTCGGCAAAAAAACATCCCCGGCAATGACCGCTGTTCTCGCATGTATTCTCGTCGCTGTCGCAGTGGCGATCTATCTCACCGGAGGCTACAGCGGGATTCGCAAGCCGGAACGAATGAGCAAGAGCCGTGTCCTTTTCGACACAATCGTCAAGATCGATATCGAAGGCCCCGGAGAGCTCGACTATTCGAGGATTTACACGGCAGTCTGGGAGGAACTCGACGGATGGGAGCGCGAACTCGACCTTTACGATACCCTCTCCGACCTCGACAGGGCGAACCGATGCGACAGCCAGATTATTCTACCTAAGCGGCTTGCCTCCGCAGTCGGAAAGGGATTAGATTCGATCATCCCGACCGGAGGGCATTTCGATATCCGTATCGGTGAAATCACTGCACTCTGGGACTTTGCCGGCGACGGCGTTGTCCCGGAGACCCGCAAGCTCTCCGCCGCAATCGACCGTATGCACCGCCCGATTCGTATGCGCGGTGACACCCTCGTCAAATCGGGGTTTTCCCCGCGACTCGACCTCGGCGGTATAGCGAAGGGCCTCGCCGCGGACGCGGTTTTTGCTATTCTCGATTCGATCGAGGGCGTGGAGCGCTTCATTATCGACCTCGGGGGAAATATCCGGGTGAAGGATGAGGGCGGGAAAGCATTCGAGATTGGCGTCCAAAGCCCCGAATCACCGGATAAACTCGCCGGGAAATTCTCACTCGCTTCCGGAAAGGCCTGCGCGACCGCCGGCGATTACCAAAGGTTCTTTGTCGTCGATGGAATTCGCTATCATCATATTCTAAACCCTGCAAACGGCGTGCCCGCCCGAGGATGTTCCGCAGTCACTGTCCTCGCGAACGATGCCGTCACAGCGGATATTATGTCCACGGCCCTTTTCGTCATGGGTCCCGAGGCCGGCTCGGTCTTCCTCGAATCGAATAGCGAGATAAAAGCCGTGTTCCTCGACTCGACAGGCACGATTATTGCGGGTAATTTCGATTTGAACCCCGTCTCCCAAGATGATCGATAAATCTCGATAACGCCGAAATAGCGGGGCTTTCAGCTTGCAAGCCGTTCGGAAGCGCTTGTTCCGAATGACAAATTGCGGTTGCCTTTGTAAAAATATATTATAAATTATAGGCTATTTCCGAATTTGGCCATAAATGAACAGCGGAGGCAGGATGAAGAAGACGGCCCTATTGTCCGTTATTTTAGTCGCTTCGATTATCTTCGGGGGCGAAAGCGGGGATATTCACTCCTTCATTGACGATGCGCTCGTATCTGTCAAGATGCGGGAGTCGGATCTTTCCCAGATATCTCTGATTTCCGGGCCTCTCCGGTTGGCCTTAGTAGATTCGTGCATGGACAGGCCGCTCGATATGCCCGCGATGCTCGACTCATTCGGCACGAAGATCACCGATCCCGGGGCCGATCCCTATAAATCGCTCGATAAGGCCTTCTCGCTAATGGGCTTCAAAATCGACCCCCCTGTCGTGAAATCCCCTCAGAAGGATTATCCATGGAAGGGCAATAAGGACATCCCGGTGCGCCTTCGCGAGGCGATGGACTTGATCTTCGCCGCCTTTGAGCAAAGCTCCGTTGAATTCAACACGGCCTTCTCGGAGGT
The DNA here is from genome assembly GCA_002428525.1 of bacterium UBP14_UBA6098. Lineage (GTDB taxonomy): Bacteria > UBP14 > UBA6098 > UBA6098 > UBA6098 > UBA6098. Next base: position 12,108 of record DIWU01000013.1, on the reverse strand, counting down.
TGACAGCTTTCAGATGGATACTATCAAGACCTTCGGCTTAAGCTATATCACACGCGATGCGGCGCTCGACCTTCATTCGGAGCGAGGGGGAACCTCGCTGGAGGATTTCGACAAGCTTCAACTCGAGGCGGAGAAACGCAGTGACAGGATTTTTAATATAACGGCAAAGATCGACCGCACCCGAATCGCCTCGGCAACCGCAAAGGTATTCAAAGCGGCACTTTCCGCCCGCGAAAAGGTCGAAGGCATCACCGCGAAAAGCGCGGGAACAAGCGATGTTCCCGATTCAATCGCCGGCGGCGATATAATTTATTGGTGCGAAACAGATTTCGGGCTCGTGGCGATAGGCGGCCTCGGTCGAACAACCTATAAAAAGCGCTTCGCGCTGATAATCGACTTGGGCGGCGACGATTCCTACCTCGAGGCCGCCGGCGGCGCGAACCCTCATACTAAATTCTCTGTATGCATCGATATGGCCGGCGACGATCTGTATTCTTCGAGGTCGCATTATGCCTTCGGTAGCGGCGGTTTGGGGATAGGAATCCTCCTCGACGAGGCCGGAAACGATCTCTATAAAACCGGCCATTATTCGATCGCGAGCGGTTGCTTCGGCTCGGGAATCCTTCTCGACAAAGCCGGCGACGACAAGTATATCGGCGAATCTTTCACGCAGGGCGCAGGTTTCGTGGGTTTCGGACTGCTTCTCGACCGCGCCGGCAACGACCTCTTCCGCGCTCGATCCTTCGCACAAGGCTTCGGCTTCGTCGGAGGTGTCGGAATCCTCGCCGACTCATACGGCAACGACTCCTACATCGCCCAAGGCTCGCAAAACGACACTCTGCGTTATGCCGGTCATCATCTGTCCTTGGCTCAGGGCTTCGGCTACGGCAACCGGCCGGATTGGTCGGGGGGAATCGGCTTCCTCCTCGACCGTAGCGGCAACGATGTATATATTGCCGATATCTTCGGCCAAGGCTCGAGCTATTGGCTCGCGCTCGGCGGCCTTTGGGACGGCGCCGGAAACGATTCCTACACCGGCTATCAATATTGCCAAGGAACCTCGACGCACCTTAGCGCGGCAATGATGATGGATAAAAGCGGCGACGACTCCTATATCTCGAAGGGCGTTTCGCAGGGGGCGGCGCACGATATGGCGGTTGCATACTTCCTCGATCTCGACGGCGACGACAACTATATTGTCCACGACCTCTCGCGCGGGGCCGGCAACGCCAACGCGGTTGGGATTTTTATAGACTACTCAGGGGATGACGGCTATGTCGCCAAGAGCGAGCTTAATGTTCAGGGCTTCGGCGACTGGCGGAGGGACTTCGGCTCTATAGGAATCATGCTCGATTGCCAAGGCTTGGACAGTTATAGCCGAATCGGCGGGGATTCCTCATGGTGGAGCTCGGGCAAATACGGCATCGGGATCGATTTCCCCGCAGATATCAAGGAGATAAAGCATTGATCGAACTCGCAGGAGCCTTTGCCGGACAGCATATTCTTATCACCGGTGCCACAGGTGGAATCGGGTCGATCCTCGCGATCAGGCTCGCGAGAGAGGGTTGTTCTATAAGCGCGGTAGGCCATTCGGAGGAACGCCTCGAAGATTTGAGGGAGTATATCGAATCGGTTGGCGGAACCTGCGGGACGATTGTCGCTGATCTTTCTAAACCGATCTGCGGTTCGAGCCTCGTCGAATCGGCCGAGAGGGCATTTGGGCCGGTGGATTCGGCCTTTCTGACGGCCGGTGTTTTCACTCTCGCCCGCCTCGACGACCTCGACGATCAAGCGATAACCTCGGCGATTACGCTTAACCTCATATCCCCAATCGAGATCGCGCGAGCGCTTTTCGAGGCCATGTCCCCCCGCGGACAGGGCAAGATCGCGATGACCGCGAGCCTCGCAGGACTTGTGCCGTTGCCGTTTCTCTCGGTGTATTCGGCGGCAAAGTCCGGCCTCATTTCGTTCTGCCGATCCGCCGCCCCGGAGTTCCGCGAGCGTGGGATCTCGCTCACCTGTATCGCCCCCGGCGCAGTCGATACAGCGTTTATCTCCAAGATTCGACCCATTTTCGCGAAATTCGGATGGCGCATCGATTCGCCGCACAGGGTGGCGGAGGAGATTCTTCGCGCGACCGCGCTTAAGAAGAATGTCGTCGTCACGGCGGGCTTCGAGAGGCTCGGCGCTTACATATCACCGCTTTTCCCCGAGATGCTCGAGAGGATTATGAGAAAGCCTCGCTCCGAATTTGCAAAAATCTTTACGGATGTGCCCAAATGAAAAGAACCGCTATCTCCTTTATGATGCTCATCCTATGCCTTTCTTCTTTAGCAAAAACCGATATGGATAAGCTAAGGCATTATTTTTTAATGCTTTCCACGGATGATAACGAGTTCACAGACCAGCGAGAGGCGACGTTTAAAAAATTGACAAAGGGCAAAGCCGATGCAGTCGCGATTTCGCTCGAATATCTGAATCGTAAATCGCAGGCCAAGTCGGAAACCGCCGAAAAGGTTATCCTCGCGCTTGGGGATCATGCCGTGAAACCATTGACACATATGCTGACCCAACCCGACGAAAACCAAGCCGCCTTCGCGGCCTATCTCCTCGGGAGGATCGGCTCGAAAACCTCGGCGGTGCCTCTGATCCTTGCGTCAAAATCCTCAGGGAAAAGGCTCAGAGCCGCCGCGCTCGGCGCCCTCGGAAGTTGCGGTGATACACTCGCCCTTATCACTCTCACAGATGCTTTAGCGGATCCCGATCCCACGATTCGCAGAACAGCCGCGACAAGCCTCGGAAAGATTCGCTCAAAATCCGCGATGCCAAAGCTAATACCTCTTTTGAGGGATGAATCGGCCTTCGTCCGTTATGCCGCTTCCTACGCAATCGCGGCTATCGGCGACAAAGCCGCTCCGAGCTTGCTTTCGGCGAGGCTCTCCGAGGAGGCTGTCGGGGAGATCGAAAGGTTCCATCTGATCGAGACGATCGGGATGCTCGGCCATCAAGAATCCCTGCCGATGCTTTTCGAGTTCCTCGAAGACCCCTCGCATCTTGTTCGAGGATTCTCTTGTCAAGCCCTCGGATATTTCCGGGGTAATTTCGAGGTGGCCAACGCTCTCAAACGTTGTAAAAACGATAGCTCGGGCTTCGTCCGCATGATGGCGGAGCAGGCCCTCGCAAATATTCGCAACGAATAGGAACCTGCTGTGAGATTATCAGCGATTGTTCTTATCGTCATGTTTTTAAGCGGCACTATTCGCGCGGAATCCCCCGCCAAATGCAGTGAAAAAACTATCGATGAATATAGCCTCGAATTGCTCGATCCTCCTAAGGGAAGGGTCTGGCGCCGGTTTGATAATAAGACCGGCTCCTTTTCGCTCGTTCTCTCCGGCGGCGGTGCGCGCGGTTTGGCGCAAATCGGTGTGCTCGAGGTTCTCGAGGAAAACGGCCTAAGACCGAATCTGGTTGTCGGCGTCAGTATGGGCGCGATCGTCGGAGGGCTATATTCCGCGGGTTACACTCCGGCGCAAATGCGCGAGATTCTCAAAAAAACCCGATGGAACGACCTGATCTACGACTCCCCGAAAAGAACCAAGCTTTTTCAAACCCAGCGCATGGCCACCGAGAAATTCCTGCTTCACCTTCGATTCAGGAATTTTCGGCCCTATATCCCCGAGGGAATCAGCGCCGCACAGATGATCTCGACGCTTCTGATAATGCAATGTGCCGCACCGAATTACGCCGCGGACGGCGACTTCGACCGCTTGGCTATCCCTTTCAGGACAGTCGCCACCGATCTTCGAACGGGAGCGCCGGTTGTCTTCAAAGGGGGCGACCTCGCGGTTGCGCTTCGTGCGAGTTCGGCAATTCCGCTGTTTCTTGCGCCAATCGAGAACGAGGGCGACCTCCTCGCCGACGGCGGCCTCAATTACCCGATCCCTGTCGAGATCGCGAAGGCAATTAGCGACGACAAGATTGTTGCCGTGGATGCTACCGCCGATCTCGAATACCCGCACGAGCTCGACAACGCCCTACTCATCCTCGACCAGACCACAACGATCATGTCTGAGGACAAAAAGAAATACGAGCGCAAACTCGCGGATATCGTGATTAAACCCGACCTCACCAACCGCGGAAGCTACGATTTCGATCAATTGGATTCATTGATCGAGGCCGGAAGAGCGGCAACGGTAGATCGAGTGCAGGAAATCGAAGCGCTCCCCGAGCAAGATCTTCCTGTCGAGCAGAGGTATTGCATCGCCAAAATTACCTCGAGCGCACCACTCGAAATCGTCGAGGGCGATTCTATTACACTGAGCGATCTCCAAACTATTGCCGCAGATGTCTATTCGGAGGGGATTTACAGCGGAGTGAAGATAGCATATTCGCTCGCAAAAGACTCGATCGAACTCGAGATAGTCACCGAACTCAACAGACCCCTAATTGCGGTAAAGTTCTCCGGAGTTCGGTCGGTCGATTCGGACTCGCTCGAATCGCTCTTCGAGATCGACTCGCTCAAACCTGCCAACCTTATGCAAATCGATTCGATCCTAACCCACATCGAGCGAGGCTTTAAAGACGAGGGTTTCGACTTGGCTCATATATCCTTCGCGGCCTTTGACGGCGGTGCTCTCGGTGTTATTTTCGATGAGGGCATTATCGAAAAGGTCGAGATCTCGGGCAACAAACGCACGAAAGACTGGCTTATACGAAGCTATTCGAGTTTTAAAATCGGCCAGAAATTCGAGAATGCGAGGCTTGAAAATGCAATTAACAACCTCCACGCAACCAATCTTTTCGAGTCGGTCATTCCCAAACTCGAACGCGGCGACAGTAGCGCTGTTGTTAAACTTCAGCTCGTCGAAAAACCCTATTTCGGGATTCGACTCGGTAGCCGCTTCGATGTCGTCAATGGCGTTGAGGGAGCTATCGAGGTCGGTGACGACAACCTGTTCGGGATAGCTTGGAGGCTTAACTGCGGTGTTTCCGGCGGCGGCCGTCGCTGGGCGACTTATGCTCGAACCGAAACCGATCGTATAGCCTACTCGTTCCTTACCGGAAGCGCTACTCTCTTCGCGCAGGGGACTGAATTCGACATTTGGGCAGACGACACTGTCTCCGAAACCCACTCCTTGAACTTCTACGGCCTCAAACTCTCGTTAGGCCAACAGATAAAGCGCTTTGGGACGGTCTTTGTCGAGGTCGGCTCGGAGTATGTCGAATTCGGACCTGAGCGAACCAACCTCAAGGAATATCCCCTGAACCGCCTGACGATCAGATCGCTCGTGGACACCTTCGACGACAAGCAATTCCCGAAAGACGGCAAATACCACGAGAGCTATTACATGATGAGCCAAGATATCCTTGGCGGAGAGTTCTCATTCACCAAAGCCTATGCCGGCTTTCAAAGCTATTGGACTTGGAGCGATCCGATCACCTTTCACCCTTATGCCATCGGGGGCTTCGCGACCGGCGGTCTCCCCTATTTCGAGCAGTTCGAGCTTGGGCAGGACATGCCGTTCTGGGGGTTTCGCGGCGATGAACGGCGAGGGAATTCACTATTTAAGGCCGGATTCGATCTCCGCGCGAACCCGATGGATCCGGTTTTCATCTATGCCGGAGTCGCTTGCGGCCGGACATGGCAAAAAGACGACAAACTCCACCTCGATGAGCTGATCTGGGGATGGGGGGCCGGTTGGGGCATCGCGACACCGCTTGGGCCGCTTAAGCTATATTGGGGAACAAACACCGAGAAGCTTCAACAAATCGACTTCTCGCTCGGGTATAATTTCGATTAAATAGTCTCCATCGAACCCTTGATGAAGGCGACATCGAGCGCTAAGATCATCGTTCCGGAATGTCGGTTGAAATCGCCGGTGATCTTCTCGATGCTTGCAACGAGGAGTTCGAGGTTGTTCTGAGGAACCAACGCCCAGATGGTCCTGTGAAAAACATCTGTCTGTCCGAGAAAGTTGACAAAATCCGCAAAAAGCGGCACTTTCGAAAGAAATTGCCCCATTCCGTTCGACTCCGAAATCGAGGCACCTTTGATTCCAAGCTCGATAAACAGCTCCATTATTTCGAGCAAATGCTCTTCCCTCTGGATCACGATCATCACGAGTTTGCTCGAAAGCGATCCGTCGGAAATGTCCTCTGGCGTGGAATGGCGGAGAAATTCCTCATATAGTGCGGTCTGCGATTTAGCGGCCATAAGCTCGCGGCGGACAAAATCCTCTCTGAGAACCGATGAGACCTCGGCAAGGATTTTTACATGAGTCTCGGGATCGTTATCCGGCCCAATAATGAAACAAAATATATTTGTCTTCTTCCCGTCGAAAGAGTCGAAATTGACGCCTTTTTTCGAGATTGCGAGGCCGACGAAAAACCTGTCGAGTTCGGGGAGCTTGCAATGCGGAATCGCGAGGCCGTTGCCGAAACCCGTCGAGCCGAGGTTTTCACGCGCCATGAAGCCCTCGACTATCCGCGAATGGGGTATATCCGCGAAGGCTGAATGGTTTTTCAATCTCGCGGCGATCTCCTCGATTACCGGAAGCTTCTTTTTGCCCTCGAGTTCGACTATGCATAAGTCTTTGCTGATCATCTTGTAAAGGGGCATAGCATTCTCCAGTTTTAAAGATCGGCTCCGCGCTTAATTGCATATTCAGAAATCGGCGGCCCGACGAGTTCGTTGATCATTGTTGAGAAAAACACAATATTTATAATCTGGTCGAAAAACAACCTTACATCAGGAGTTGCGTTTAAAGACAAGGGTGAGGCTTGGATATATAGGATAAGACCGATAGCAACTCCGGCTTGAGGGAGCATTGCATAGCCGAGATACTTCTGGGTTTTGTGATCGCAACCGGAAAGGGCGGCGCTAAACCTCACTCCGAAGTATTTACCTATAAACCGCATGATTACAAAAATTGTTCCATAAAGTAAAACTGAGAGGGATTTAAAAACATTTAGCTTAATCTCGGTTCCAGCAATAGCAAAAAAGGCGGCATAGAGAGGTATAGTTAACGGCTCAAGAGAGTGGAAAATCCTTGCGTTCCTGTCCGAAAGATTAATTAAAAGCGTTCCGGCGGTCATGTTTGCCAGCAATGAAGACAAATTATAGACCACGCAAATCGTGGTAATAAAAATGATCATCCCTAACGAGATGATCATTACCTCTTTAGAATTTGTCTTTTTTGCGACTAAATAATGGAGAATGCCCCCCCCCCCAAGTCCGACAATTATCGCAAATCCGATCTCTTCGACAGCATTAAACACAACTCGAAATACTCCAACAGACTCTACCCCGACACCAATAACACTATCCGCGGCCGCATAAACAATAGCAAAAATAATAACACAGCCGGCATCATCCAAGGCCACAATACCATAGAGCATATCGACGAACTCGCCACGAGCGCGCAAATTCTGAATGATAACCACTGTTGCCGCAGGAGCAGTTGCGGTTCCGATTGCGCCCAAAATTAAGGAATAAATCAACGGCAATTTGAAGACATAAAGCCCAATTGTCACAGCTACAAACGCCGCAAGAAGCTGAACCACAGTGACAATTAGAATTTTTTTCCCAAGCAATTTTATTTTTTTAGCGCTGAATTCAGCGCCGATAGTGATCGCTATAATTCCAAGGGCAATATCAGTGATTGTCTTCAAAGGCGCAGACATCTGGAAGTTTATAATTCCAGTTATCGAATCGCCCAAGAAAAGCCCTGCGACTAAATAGCCGGTGACAGCCGGAAGCTTAAGCTTTTCGGCCAACCAGCCGAAAAACCAACCGCCTAAAAGAAGCATCGAGATGGCGAATAGAAGCTCGCCGTTGAATGCATCTCTGAGCGAAATCAGTATATCAACAATGCTCTGCATGGGGGTCAATGCTAACGAAAAAAAAAGCTAATTCAATAGCAATCCTCTCGCAGATTATGTTTTTTAAAAGGCATTAATGATAACTCATTATAGACATATGCCGACCTTAAAGGCCTTATTCGTAAGCGCTAAAGTATCTCGGCAACTCTGTTAAATCAATAAAAAGCATCGGCTGTTTAAAAGACGAGGTTCTTTTAGATTGAATTAAAATTCTATTTTAAATATAGTATAGAGATTAAGTAATGTTTTATTATTTATAATTGGGAGAGATTGTGAACCGTTTAAAAATCGTTTTGTTTATTTCGTATATTATCTCCTCGGCCCTTTTCGGAATATCGGGGTCGGATTTTTCATACCTCGACGAATCGGCACGCGAAACAGCCGACTCCCTGCTCGAGGTTATGCCCGATATTAATACAAATCCAGACGAATACCTTGTATGGAAACTCGATTTCGCCGCGGCAACCGCAGGAGCATCGCTACCGAGGCTCAGACCCGCCGAACCGATGGTTTGGGCGCCGCTAAACGGCTATGTCCGCGCTGTTGTTGACGAATCCAGCGGCGAATACAACGAAGGCGGCGACCCCTCAGGCTCCGGGGCCTATCAAAAACTGACCTTCTCCTATCCTGCCGCCACGGGGACAGGCTGGACCATGTATTATGTTGACGGAGTTTCCGCGAAAACCGCCTCGACAATGCCCGGCACAAGCTCAAACTTCATGGTCGGCAATATCGCCTATTCGATCTGGGAGAATTGGAACGGCGTCTATATCCGTCAAGAGATTACAACCGCAAGCCTCGGCGGAGTTCCCGGCGAAAACGAACAAGTGAAGTTTAAGACTGTTATGAAACCCGCCGACGACTCATGCCACAATGTCGGTTGTATCGTTTATTTCGACACTATGCTCGATTCCGACGACGCCGCGCGCATCTCGACCTCCTATGGCTACACCGGAATCGCCGAGATTTTCTTCGCGCCGGACATCCCCTCGATTTGGCGCGCTTACGAGGGCGGGTATCCCCCGGCCGCGGGCGCCCTCACCGCGCTCGGAATACTCATCGGCTTCGAAGCGGTTATGCCGGATGTCTTTTGGTACGGCAGTTGGCCTTTGAGTAGTGGCAACGGCTGGGCTGACGGCGATTGGATCGGCGACACCGGTGGGACCTACCCCGATTCCGCGACTATGGTCAAATGGAATCCCCGCTATGTCTGCCCCGGCGATTCTGTGATCTTCGTCACTTACTACGGCATCGGCGAAATCGTCGCCGGCACAGACTTAACAGTCACTTCAGGAGCGCCGACCTTCAGCATCGGTTGCCGCTCCGTCACGCCAAACCCATTTGATATACACGCGCTTGTCACAAACCCGGGTTCGACCACCGCAAACAATGTTGAGGTGACAATCTCCCTGCCGCCGGGATTATCTATTGCCGGCGGGGCAAATCCCCAGAGTCTCGGCTCCCTCGCCGGCTTCGGCGGGAGCGGACTTGCGGCTTGGAGCCTCGCATTCGACCCCTCAGTTTACGGGACAAGGGTATGCTACGACCTTTCGGTCTCATGGACCGGCGGCGGACCGATTGTTGAGAATTACTGCTTCGATATCCCCGCCCCCGGCGAATTCGATGTGTATTCATACGCCGAGGACACTGCGCTCTGCCGCGGCGAATGCACAATGATTCACACAACGATAGATACATCGGATATCTCGGGACACACATGGAATTACACGTGGTCGCCATCGCTTTTCCTCTCCGACCCAAACAGCCCCCACGCAATCGCCTGCCCCGAAAGCACGATCACCTATTGGGCTACCGTCACAGACAGGCTCGACTGTATCGACTCCCACGCCGTGACAATCTACGTCGAAGCCGCGCCGACAGTGACCATCGAGGATACAGCTATTTGCGAGGGCGAGCTCTTGAGGCTCATCCCCACGATCTCGCCGGACATCCCGGGATACACCTACCTCTGGTCGCCTGATGGCCAAACAACCCGCGAAATTATCGTATCTCCATCTATGTCAACTGTTTACGGTCTCGCTGTCACCTCACCGGGAGGTTGCCTCGGTTATGACGAAGTTCGTGTTCTCGTCGATCCGCCGGTCATTGCCGATGCCGGCTTGGATCAATCGATCTGCCTCGGCGATGCTGTAAATATAGGCGGAATCCCGTCGGGCGACGGCGGCGATGGAAGCTATACCTATATTTGGACTCCCGCAACAGGCCTCGACAACCCCGGCGCTTCAAATCCAAACGCATCTCCAAGCATCACAACAACTTACACATTGACTGTGATTGACGGCATCGGCTGTTCAGCCACCGACTCCGTTGTTGTGCTTATAATGCAACCGCCTTCCGGCATCGAGCTTGTCTATCCCCCCGACGACACAGCCGATATGGTTCCGGGGTATATCACTCTTCGCTGGAACCCCGCGGTCGGCGACGAACCGATTTTCTATAATGTTTACATGAACGGCGTTCTCGTAGCTGAAGACCTCGACGAAACATATCTCGACACAGTTTTAAGCTGTAGCGAAAATATCTCGTGGCTCGTGATCGCGCATAACCTATGCGGCGCGGACACCTCCGAGACTTGGCAGTATTCTGTTGTCGATTGCGATCCACCGTGGAGCAGTTTGATAAATCCCTTCGACGGCGCTTGGACGGCTTGTGCCGACCAGCAAATTCAACTCATCGTTAATGATGATGTCGCAATCGATACAATGTCTATCCGCTTCTCTATTAATGGCTTAGCTCATTCTATCACAAGCCCGAATCTATCTATCATTATGGATTCTGTTCTTGTTTATTCGCCTTCACCGTTATGGTCTAATGGTGATACAATACATTGGAGCCTCGACTCCCTCTCTGACGACCTTGGAATACCGACTTATTTACTTCCACATGGAGTTTTTTATGTCGATCTCAGTTCGCCAATCTCTTGGGATTTCAATCCCCCCGACGGCTCGATCATAAATACGGAGTTTCCTTATTTTTCAGCGATAATCGCCGATTCACTCTCCGGTCTCGATGAGTCGAGTATATATATTTCGGTTGATGGCACTCGCTATTATTACGGTATGGGAACACTTTCACACTCTTGGCTTACACTTGGCATTTCGGCCGATATATGGATTGACAGCACACTCCACGCGATAGGCTTCGAGCACAACGATACGATCGCTCTTTGTGTAGGTGCTTTCGATTCACCCGATTTCTGCGATCCGAATATCCTCGAAACCTGCTGGACTGTTTATGTCGATCTCCAAGGCCCGCAAGCACTTCCGGGGATCGACCCGATCACTCATACGCCGATAAACGGCCTGATTTCGGCGTGCGCAGACCAAGGAATCTGCATTCCGCTCTTCGATCCGGAATTGTCTCATGGCGTGGTCGAATCCTCTATCATTCTGCGTGTCAACGGGATAGACTATACGATCTCCGATCCGGAATTAAGCTACTTCGATGATACACTTTGCTTTTTACCTTCGAGCCTTTGGACCGACGGCTCGGTCGTGACCATTCAACTCCTTTCGGCCTCCGACACAATCGGTAACCCTTTGTCCACTATAGGTTTAAGTTGGATATATACCATCGATCTTACACCGCCTAATATTTCTGCGATCTCCCCTCTTGGACCGACCGGGACGCTTACTCCTATAATAAACTGGCACCTCGCGGATTCCCCTTCGGGCATCGACTTCGACAGCACTCTTTTTTCGATCGATTATCACCCCTCATCCGACACAACTTGGTATAGTGTTACGCACCCCGCATTTGTTCACACCGGCGGAGGTTCTTATCAGGTCGATGTTTCCGCGATTCCGTTTGTAATCGTCGGCGGCGACACCGTTCGAGTCTGCGTTCGTTCTTGGGACACCCCAGATCTATGTCCTCCAAATGTTCTCGATACATGTTGGCTTTTATGGATTCCCACGGGCGGTCCTGTTGGAACAATCGTAACACCTTTACCATCAACATATTCCGCTTGCGATCCACAAAGTATTACTCTCATCGTCTCCGATATTAATGGCGTTATTCCATCAACTATTCTTTTCTCTATCAATGGATTACACTTTGATATTTCAAGTCCTTTATTAAGTTATAGTGCCGATACTCTTTATTTTACGCCTATTACAGGATACTTTTCAGACGGTGAAGTCGTCACTTGCTCTTTGCTTCACGCAGAAGATGTTTACGCCAATCCCAACGAGGACACGCTGGTTT
>DIWU01000025.1 GCA_002428525.1 bacterium UBP14_UBA6098 | reverse complement strand
TTCATCATGGACCTCGTGGCGCCGACGATAACCTTCACGGAGCCAATGACTTACATGACTCGCAACCGCCAGCAACCGATCAGCTTCAGCCTGACCGACGAGGGTAGCGGCATCGATCCGGCGAGCTTCGACGCGACGATCTACGGCGCGCACTACGACTGGACTCAGGTTGACTGGAATGTCCGTTCGACGGGCGCCGGCGGCGAGGTGAGGGCGGTGGATGTCACCTTCTACCCCGCGGGGCAGGGGGTGGAGTTCGTCAGCGGCGACACGGTGGAAGTCGTTGTGACGCTTTGTGATAGCCCGGACACCTGCGGCCCGAACTGCTCGGCCGACTCGATGGAGTTCTTGGTCGAGCCGGAGATCGACTGTCTGGTGTTCCCGAACCCGTTCACGCCGAACGGCGACGCCGTAAACGATTACGCCATATTCAATTACCCGTTCATGTTCTCCGAGACCGCCGAGCTGGTGATCTACACCACCCGCAATGTCGAGGTCTTCAGAAGGGATATCGATATGAGGGCCAGCGATCTTACGGATTTGATCTCACGTAGCTGGGACGGCCGGGACAGTAAGGGATTGAGAATGCCGGAGGGTTTATACATTTATCTTATAATCCAAAACGATGAAATAATTTGCAACGGAACTGTTGTGTTAGCAAGATAATAGTCCTTCGGGACTGGATAAAGACAACCATTCTGGAGTCGATTTGAGCAAGAGACTGATAGTCTTGGTCGCGATTGCCACCTTTTCTTCGGTTGTCTATTCCATGGCGATGCCGAGAAACGAAAGATTGACCGCAAAAGAGGAAAGCCCAACGAGCGAAGTTCCTGTTCGAGAACGCCCTATGACGGTGCCTGTGCCATATTTGGAGGATTTCGAAGCGGGAGTCGGCGGATGGGTCGCGAACGCCTTCACCTCTTTGTGCCAATGGCAGAGAATGACTTATCCGGAGGCGATTTCGGTTCATTCGGATATTTATGGCGTTATGGTCGAGATTGGAGACCCGCGCCCGGCATATCTGCCGAGTGCGCATTCGGGGAATTCCTGCTTTTGGTATGGCAACCCCGAAAACGGAACCTTCATCGGCGAGCCGTTCGACCATTTGCCCTTCGGTGGGCCGGCCTACACCGGCGGAAACTCGGACGACGAACACGGCGGAACGCTGACCAGTCCTATCTTCGAGACAAGCGAGTTTGCGCATATCATGTTCAGCTTTTGGACATGGTGGGAGGTCGAATGTATCGATATCGACAACTTCGACATGATGTATATCCTCGTTTCGAAGGACGCCGGCGCGAGCTGGGATACACTAAACTGGCTGAACCCGCCCTTCTCGCGGCTGTCGGGGTGGGATCATTGGGAGGGATATTCCTCGGGGGGTTATCTTGCGCCGGGTGTTTGGATTAAGTGGACATATTTCCTCGATGCGAGCTATTCGGGGCATGATATAATGATCCGGTTTCTTTTCGCGACCGAGGACAATCTTTACAATGGTTTCCGCGGATGGTTCATCGACGATATCTATGTCGGCGGAGGACTCCAAGAGGCACAGCTTATTCGCAGGCCTGAATACCCGACCTCGTTGGGTCTTGCCGATTGCGCGGTCTATCCAAATCCCTTTCCGCTCGATTTTGTTGTCGAGAACATCGGGGGGGAGGCCGCGGAGGAGGTAATGCTCCATATCGAGCTTCCGCCCCAATTCGAGTTGGCCTTTGGGATGGAAGCGACGCCTCTCGGGACAATGACCCCCGGCGAGATCGATACCGCACACTGGGAAATCGAAGTCGCCTTTCCGCCCTTCAACGATACGACGGTTTGTTGGGATATCGTTGTGACGAGCGCCGACTCGCTTATCGGCTATCGCGACAACTTCGAGGGCGACGAGAATCTATTCACCGGCGGTGCGAATTTCGGCTATTGCGATGTTCGCCTTCCGAACGGGCCATCGGAGGCCGTGACAGGCTTCGGAATTGCGGGGATGCCCTCGAACGGAAGCGCGACCTATCCCCCGAATGCCTTGACGACACTCACCAGCGACGCTTTTTCCTTGTCGGGTTGGACTGAGGCCTATCTTGCCTTTTCCTATTGGCTTTCGGTGCCTCCACCGGATCTAATAGGATGGACGAGTGACGGCGAGGACGGCTTTCTCGTCGAGATCGATGTGAACTACACCGGCTGGCGCCAGCTCGACGAGTTCGGCGTAGGGCTTCTGCTCCCGCGATACGACGCCTATATCGACGAATTTTCGGACAACCCTATCGCGAACAAAATGGCCTATTGCTATCCGAGAACCGGTTGGACTGAGGTTGTTTCGCAAGACCTCATCGGAATGGGCGTTTTGGAGCCCGATGATATTGTCCAAGTCCGTTTCGTCTTTGGTAGCAACAGCTCAGACCAGCGAGCCGGGCTTTTCATCGACGAGTTCCGCCTTTCGACGGTTCAGTATCCTATCGGGCCTTTCCTGCACACGCTTTGTATCTATATTCCGGGAACGCATATTCCGACGGCGGCACTCGTTATGCCCTTGGACGGCTCGAGTTCGAGCTGTCCGAGGCAGGAGATAGTCGTCAATGTTGGCGGGGAGACGATGGTCGATCCGGATCGAGTTGTTATTTGGGCGGACGGGGAGGTTCGCTTCTCTGTCGTGGATGAAAACCTGCTCGTTGATCCCCCGATCGGGCTTGTGGTTGCGCAGTTTCCCGAAAACGAGTCGTGGGTCGAGGGCTGGCATAATGTTCGCCTCGATACTTGCTTCAACACGGTCGGATGCAATATCGAAGCTCCTTTGGTGTTCGATTTTCTAACCGATCTCACAGCGCCGGTCGCCGATCTGATCGATCCCCCGGAGGGGATTTTCTGGGGCGACGAGTTTGGGCCGGTGACTATCTCGCTCTTCGATTCGTTGACCGGTGTCGATCCGAGCACGATTGCCCTCTCTTTTTGCGGCGGGCTTTACGAGGTCGGGCATGAATGCGTCGTCTGGGACGGCGGCTTGGTCACCTTCGACCCGAGGCCGTCTGGAATGAGTTGGACGGATTGCCCGCAAATCTGTGTTATCGCCGGCGATTCACCCGACCTTTGCGCGCCGAACACCGACACGACATGCTTCGATATTAGTGTAATCTTTTCCCCGCCGACGGCACAGCTCGTTTCGCCGCCAATTGGCGCGGTCAGCGCCTGCGCGGATCAAAATATCCTCATCGCTTTGGGGGATATCTCAGGGGTGGCAGACTCCGGCGCGGTTTTGCTTGTCGATGGCCGACGCTATGTCTCCGGCGTCGATCCCGAGGTTTGGATCTCGAACGACACATTGGTTTTTACTCCGGCCGTGAATTGGAGCCATGGCCAAACGGTGACAGGTGCGCTTGTGGAGTTCTTCAATATCCACGGCACGCGCAATATCGACACGGTTGAATTCTCCTTCATCGTGGATTTGCGCCCTCCGCAAGTGACGCCGCTCGTCCCGCCGGTCGGCTCGATCGTTTCCGACGAAAATCAGATTGTCGAGTTCGCGCTCGGGGATTCCCCGGCCGGACTCGACCTTTCTACTATGATAATTGTTTGCGCGGGGCATTCGGTTAACGGTATATTCTCGCCCTCGACCGACGGAGGAGTCGTCTCGATTCGGCCCTCGGAGAGCGGCTTCGCCTTCACGCCGGGGGATACCGTCTCTGTCCATGTCAATATCTGCGACGAACCTGATCTTTGCGCGCCGAACTGCACCACAGCCGTTTGGCGTTTCTTCATCGAGCCGCGCACGGCCTGTAGGGCTTTGCCGAATCCCTTTACGCCGAATGCGGATTTCATCAACGACCTCGTCTTTTTCGATTATCCGCACAGCGCGATTCATACCGCCGAGCTTTTCATTTATACATTAGATAATATCGAGGTCTTCAGGGGAAACCTATTCGGCGAAACCGAATGGGACGGGAGAGATAGCAGGGGAAAGCCGCTTGGCGAAGGGCTTTATCTTTATATAATCTTTAGCGAGGGCAGAGCTGTATGTAGCGGTTCCCTCCTCATCGCCCGTTGACTTAGGGAGTTTCGCAATGTTCGCGAGTAAGGTTTTTTTGCTTCTTCTTTTGGTGACCTGTGTTTATTGTTTCCCCGGAGTCGAAGTATTCATGGGTTGCCGAGCGAATGAGGTTCCGAATTCCCCTGTTGTCGGCGATTTGACCGGCGATGGTCATCCGGAAATCGTAATCACCTCGCGAACAGAGACTATCGGAGATGGCTGGATCGCGGTTGTCGATAAATTTCACGACGATTCTTTAGACACTCTTTGGTCTGGACGCTATGGCAGGGGAATGTTTACTCCGGCCCTCGCCGATATCGACAGGGACGGGATCGGCGAGATTTATTGTGCAATATATTTTGATTCAGAGGGCGGTATGGGTGTTATTAGTCTCGATGGACCGACCGGTGCGGTAAAATGGATTTTCGATATGGGCGGAACCTTTTATAGCAATGCCGGTCACGAGGTTCTGCTCGCCGATTTCGACGGCGACGATGAGGTGGAGGTCATCGCCCAGATGAACCGCTCCTCTTCGCAATACGATATTGTCGTCCTCGACGCTATGACCGGAGCGCTCGAGCTTTTGATCAACACGGGGGGAAAACGCTCCTACGGCTCGATGTATTGCGGCGACATCAATCTCGACGGCCGATACGAGCTGATCGCCTCGGTGACGGCGGGAAGCTCCGGCGATGTCGAGGCTGTGTGCTGGGATGACGAGGGCACCGAGCTTTGGCGGGTTTGCGGCGGGCCGCCGGCTATCGCCGATATCGACCTCGACGGCGAGCCGGAGCTTATCGTCGAATGGGTCGATGTATCTTACAATAGCCATGTTTATGTCTATAACGGCTTCGGAATTCTCGAATACGATGTTATCTCGATAGTTGCGGTCAGCACGCTTTTCAGTCATTACGAATGCCCGGTCGTGGCGGATTTCGATCTATCGACCCCCCGGCCCGAGATCGCCTTCGCGGTGAATCATACTCCGACAAGCTCGGAGTGTATAATTTCTGTAGTTCGCCTCGACGGCACTATATTTTGGCAAACTCCGCCGTTCAGTAGCGGCGAGATTATTTCGATGTCCGCCGCCGACCTCAACTGCGACGGTGTTCCCGATCTTTGTAGCTACAATATGGCCGGCGAATTCATCGTGTTCGACGGTGCGACGGGGATCTTCTGGGCGACCTTCGACGATTTCGTCGGGGATTATCTTCCCGACCCGAACCGCTTCGTGGCTATTGCCGATGTCGATAACGACTGCCACGCGGAGTTTGTTGTCAGCACCTACCGCGGCGGCTACGGTTCGACAGAGCGGGGAATCTATATCTACGGCGACGACGACGAATGGAATCCGGTTCGCCGAATCTGGAATACCGGGAGTTATTACTACACTAATATCGACGACGATATGCATATGCTTAGCGACACAACCACGCAAATCCACTGGGTCGTCGATAACCGTTGGCGCGCGCAGAGACCGATCCCCTGCGGATTGGAGATTATCCCCGGGCCGGAATTGTCGGCTTTTCCGATTAATTGCGCCAAATGCGACAGCATCGGCGAGTTCACCTTCACAGCGACAATCTGGAACCCGACCTGCGAGGAGATCGCATATTATACAAAGGCTATCCTCCAATTCGAGGCAACAGGTCTCGGATGCCTATACTACCGCGAGGGCGCTTGCACGACGATTATCGGCGACCTCTATCCGGAAACGGACACGGTCATCTCATGGAGCTTCGAAATCGATCCGAGTTGCGATTCCGTCGATATCTCCTTTTGGATACATGCGACATGCCTGAACTCGTTGGTCATCTCGAACAGAAGCATGTTCATTCCGATGTGGACGCCGATGTGCCATTATCCACCGGCGGTTGTGCGGATCCGTCCGCACGAATGCGGCAATGTCATCTCCTGCGGCCCCGCGGACAGCCTCGGGACGACTATCAATTCCGGTCAGGAGATTATCTTCAATATCTCCGCCGACTCGATTTTCGGAACGAGCTATCCGGTTGTCGAGTCGTTGGTTATACTGACCGTTCAGTCGAACTCGACCCCGCTCGAGCATATCGGCCTCGACGATACGAGGCTTCACTGGGACGGCGACGAGTATTACGGCGGTCTTTTCTACAACCCAAATCCGCTTTATCCTCACGGCGACACGGTTGTCTTCCAACTCGAACCTGTTTACAACGAGCTGTTCTGCATGACTGCCCCCTCGGTTTGCACCTTGATCATCGACGATATGCATCCCGATACTATCGAGGTCTATCCCCGAAACGGCGATTACGCCTCATACGATGTTCTCGATGAAGTCTATGTCGTTTGGGCCGACGATTTTTTAAGTATTGAGCCTACAAGCGTCAGCTCGGATAACATCGAGGTCAAGGTCAATCAGGTTGCGATCAATGACTGGAGCGTTGACCTTCGCTTCGACGGAATCGACCCGGATACTATGCTATTTGATATCTATGGCGGTGTTTTTCCCGCGGACACGGTGGAGATTTGCATGTGGGGCATGTTCGACACACCCGACGACACGAGCTTCTGCGGCCCGAACACCACGCCGAGAACATGTTTCAATTTTATTATTCTCGCGAACGAGCCGGTGGCATTTCTTATCCACCCCGAACGCGGTAGTTATAGCGCTTGCTTCGATCAGGAGATAGTTTTAAATATTTTCTCCGAGGTCTCGATGGAGCCTTCGAGCTTCGAGCTCGAGATCGATAGTGTTGTCTATACAATAGACCATGAATACCTTTGGTGGGACGCCGCGACGGGCGACCTTCATTGGACCCCCGATTCCGGCTGGTGGCAAAGCGGCAATCTCGCGGAGGTCTGCCTTCTTCGCGCCGAAAGCCGAATCGGACAGAATATCGCCAACGCGCCGTTCTGTTTCAGCTTCTGGCTCGATTTCGATGCACCGGCTATGAGCTTTCTTACCCCACAGATGGGGCTTTCGCATATGATTCGCGATGTTTCACCTCGAATCACGGCGCGGATTTTCGAGCCTCTTTCCGGCCTCGATTTGGATTCGGTTCATCTGATCGTCGATGGTTATGAATACGGCTTCCCGCCGGCTCTATTGACCGACGAGGGGGATGGATACTGGAATCTCGTCTTCGATCCGGAGGTTGTCGGAGTGCAGTTCAACGCGAGCGATACGATCGTGGTTGCGCTCAAGTCCTGCGACAGCCCCGACTATTGCGGCCCGAATTGCGCGACGATTATCGACAGCTTCGTCATCGAGCCTTCGATCGCCTGCCTCGTCCTGCCGAACCCCTTCACGCCGAATCAGGACGATATCAACGACCGCGCGGCCTTCGATTTCCCACATATGTTCACTCAGCGGGGCGAGCTTACCGTTTTCGATATTCGGAACAGATCTGTTTTCACGAAGACTATCGAGCCGATCTCTGATATGGGTGACCTAATCCCGCGTAGCTGGGACGGCCGAGACGACAGGGGCAATGCCTTGCCCGAGGGCCTGTATCTCTATGTCATCAAACAGGATGGCAAGATTATTTGCAACGGCACGGTCGTTCTCGCACGCTGATCTTTCGAGAGGCTTTTTTATCGCGAAGAGGCCGGGCGAATCGCTCGGCCTTACTCGTTTCTGCGTTTGAGGTTTTTCGCGCGGGAGATCGAGCCCTCGCCGAATTTCCGATTGATATTGTCGAGGGCCTGTTCGAGGCGGACAATCTTCTCGTCCTTCGGGGCGGTGAAAAGCCCGAGTTGCTCTCCCTCCGAGCTAATAAAATTGCTCATCCGAATTCCAAGAAGCCTGATCACGCCATCGAGCTTGGGCGAGGCGAGTCTTACCGCCTCATTGTATATCTCCTCGGCGTTCTTGAGCGGTGTTGTGAGAGTCGCGCTTCGAGTGATCGTTTTGAAATCCGACTGCCGAACCTTGACCGTGATGGTTTTTCCCGAATAACCGCCCGCGCGAAGCCGCACTGCGAGGTTGTCCGCCAGATAGCGGAGAGTCGCGAGCTTTTCATCATTGTCGGTGACATCGACAAGAAAGGTTTGTTCGATGGAAACCCCGCCGCGCCCGCTCTCCTGACCGAATTGCCGGTCGTCCTCGCCGCGGGCGAGTTTCTGAAGGTGCAATGAAAAATCGCCGAGCCTGCGCCGAAGAACCTCGGAGTCGTAGTTCGCGAGTTGGCCGACTGTTTCGATTCCGATTTCGAGAAGAAGCTTTTCAGTAGTAGGCCCGACGCCCCAGATTCGCCCGATGGGCAGGGGATCGAGGAAGTCCCGAATTCCATCCGGCTCGATGACAACGAATCCGTCGGGCTTGCCGAAATCCGAGGCGAGTTTCGCGAGGAACATATTTGGCGCGATGCCCACCGAGGCGACGAGGCCGGTTTCGGCTAAGATTCGACGCTTGACCTCTCTCCCGATGGCCTCGGGCGGACCTTTAAGGCGCTCTGTTCCTGTCAGATCCACGAAGGCCTCGTCTATGGACAGCGGCTCGACCGAGGGACTGTAGTCGCGAAGGATAGCGAAGATTTTTTTCGATAGTTCGGAATACCGCCCGAACCTCGGCTGTAAAAAAACGCCCTGAGGGCAGGCGCGAACCGCCTGCGAGATAGGCATCGCCGAATGGACGCCGAATTTCCGCGCCTCATAGTTCGCGGTGCTGACTACACCGCGCCCCTGAGCCGGGTCGGCTCCGACGATGACCGGTTTTCCGCGGAGGTCCGGCCTATCCAATTGCTCGACCGCCGCGAAGAACGCATCCATGTCAACATGCATCGCTACCCGGCGCACAATTTATAAATTCTCTCTGGAAGGTATTCTCTGTTCTTGAGCGTCGCCTCGATGAGCTTGCAGTCCGATCGCGCCTTGATGCTGTTCGCAAAGGAGTTTTCGGACTGCATAATCGCCGCAACAAGTGGCGAATCCGAATCGAGGGCGTGAAGCAGGGCGTCCCGAAATCTATTCGAGCGCAATTCCATCTTGCCTATTTCGTCGATAATGAGTATTTTATTTAAAATGGGTTTTAAAGCGGGGATGGCAATTCGCTCGAAGGAGTCTAGATCGACGCCGTAGCGGCCGATATGAAACCTGCTCGGCAGGCTCTCTCGCGCGAAGATACCGGAGTGGCCGTCGAAGGTCTGGATATCGAAACCGATTCGTTTCTTGCCCTCTTTGACCTCGATAGTCAGAAAACCGCTGGCCCTGTCGCCGAGTAGTGCGCCGAGTTCTTTTAAAATAGTAGTTTTGCCCACTCCGGGCAAGCCTGTAATAAGATAATTCATATTCTCAATATGCTTTAATATTTTTGTGTTGTCAAGATCGATAAATATCATTTTGTTGATACTCGCCCCTTGCGCGGTTTTCGCATGGGGTTACGGCGATGTTGTGTTCAACGAGCTAATGTGGATGGGCACCGCGCTTTCGCCCTACGACGAATTCCTCGAGCTTCGCAACATGACCTCGACGGCTATCGATTTTTCTTCGACGCCGTGGGCGATCTATCGCCAAGAAGACCTGATGCTCATTATAGATGACGGTGTCCTTCCCGCGAACGGCCTGTTTCTTATCTGCCGGCGAAACGCCGCCGAGAGCTATATATCGGCGCCTAGGGATTTAGTCTCGAACGCCCTCGTCCTCACAAACAGCAATACCCATTACTCACTATATGCCGGCCCGGGAAACTTATTCCCCTTGATCGACCTCGCCGATGACGGAATCGGCCCGCCGATGTCCGGGCGGTTTCTATTAGGTGAGAATATTCGCTGGTCGATGGAGAGAAACACCGAGCCCGGCCATGGCAACGACGCCTCGAATTGGCATCCGGCCTGCCTTTCGACCGGCTTCGTCGCAGGCGCGCGCGAGAGGGGAACCCCCGGCGCGCCGAACTACAAGAATGTTCCGCCAACAGCACCGACGGTATCGGTCAGTCCGGACTTCGTGGCGGACGACTCGACGGTTTTCGCGGTTGCCGACGGTGTTTTCGACCCGGATTCGATCCCCGATAGACTTGTGCTGATCTTCGACTGGTTCGAGAGCGGCGCGCCGCTTTTCACCGAGATCGATTCGACTCCGCCCTTCGAGTCAAGTATCTCATCCGCGCTTAGCGAACCGGGTCGGGTCTATTCGCTCGAGGTCTTCGCCTTCGACGGCACCGATTCGACCGGACCGATTCGAGTGGAAAATATTCGGGTGCATTTCGAGAAGGGCGAATTGATAATCAACGAGCTGGCGTGGGGGGGAAGCCTCCTGTCGGATGGCGACGAATGGCTCGAGATCCTCAATAATTCGGGGAAGCCGATAGATTTCGCCCGATCGCCCGTTGGGATCCTTCGCGGACAACCGGGAGCGCCGGCGCCGATGTTCACCCTTTCGAGCGGGATAGTTCCCCCGAACGAGTTTTTTTTGGCCGCGAAGAATTCCGGCTCGGCCACAGCGCTTCAGGTCTCGCCGGATAGGATTTCCCCCGAACTCAGCCTCCGCGATGACAGCCTTTGGATCGCCCTGACCGACTTTCCCGGTGACCCGAATCATATCATCGACGAGGCTGGCGATGGCGGCCCGCCCTTGCTTGGACTATATTCGCCGTCGGACTCGACAGCCTATGCGATGGCGCGAAACGTCACCCCCGGCGACGGCAGGCTTCCCGCGAGCTGGCACAGCGCCGAAGTGACGACCGGTTTCAAGCCGATGCGCCTCGAGCGCGGCTCTCCTCGGTCGCACAACCTCAGAAATTCGCCGCCGCGCCTCGAATGGGCGGGTGTTTCCGGCTTCGAAACCTGCGGACTCGCGCCGAATTCCGGCACTATGGATACTCTCTTTGTCTGGAAGGTGAAATATATCGACCTCGACGGCAACGCACCGGAGTTCGTTCGCCTGCTGATCGATATCGACTGCGACGGCGCCTTCGATTCGCCCGGCGAGGTTTTCGCGATGTATCGTGCGAGTTTGACCGACACGAGTTTTTCCTCCGGTGTTATCTATAAGGGTTGGAAAACAGGACTTCCGCCGGCACCGTCCTGTTGCGGATGGAGTTTTCGCGCCTCGGACGGCCTGACTATGGCCGCCTTTCCGGTGCCCTCGGTCCCCGGCCCGAGTGTCGCCCCGACGATGCGAGCTTCAGTTTTCATCCCAATTTGGCGGCCTGAACCGGCCCACGCCGGCGAAACGGTTATCACCAATCTCGGACAGATGCCGTTCTTATTCAACACCGGCGATGTCGCCTTCGAGGCCGGTCTTGTGATCTCTCAGGCGGATATTTACGCGCACAGCTCGGACACCTCGAGTTTTTCCTCCGGTGGATGGAGTTTTTCAGACCGCGCCGATAGCGCCGGAATCAATCAATACAGACTTTCCGCACTGTTTACCTACCCACCGGTCGCCCCCGAGCCGCTCGATTTCAACGATTATTCTGAAGACCTTCTTAACGGCGAAATCAAATGGTTCGACGGCGATACATTGGGTCACGCCTTGGGAGGCCTCGATAGGACTTTTCTCCCCGGCGCGCGGTGGCGCTTAGCTTTGCGACTCGATCTTCCCCCCGAGGCGCATGGCTTTTACCGCGATTGGGAACACCGAATCTCAGTTCGCATCATACTCCGCGAACCGCTTCCTTGAGGAAGTCCCTCCAAATCCCCTCGATAGGCATTCAGAACAGCGATTGCGAAACGGAAAAAATTTATTATATTAAAATAAATATTATATATATCGAGGTTGATATGAAGCTAATTTGCGCCGCTTTAACTTTGTTGTTCGTATTTTCCCTTGTCGGGCAAACCCTGTTCGAGGACTGCTTCGAATTACCGACGATATCGGCCGAGTGGACTATTTACGACATCGAACCTTTCTCCTCAGGCCCCTCGGATTGGCAGATTGTCGCAGGCGCATTGCGACAGAACAGCAATATATATACGACATTAAATGAGTATTCAGTTTACACCGGCACTCAGATAATGGGCGGTGACCCCTCTTGGACGGATTACACGCTTAAGCTCGATTGGAGTTCCTCCGATGACGACGGTATCGGCGTGCTTTTTCGCGCGCAAAACCAATCGAATTATTACCGCTTTCAATGTGTGCAGGATATTGCAAACGGCGGGCCTTTCCGCAGAATTGAGAAATGTGTGGGAGGTGTTTTCACGACCCTCGCTTCGCGAACTGATGTGTTTTTGCTTGACGACAGGTTCACACAAATCGCCGTTTCGTGTATTGGCGATTCGATCAAAGTCTTTCAGGACGGCACTTTGCTCCTTTCGGCGGCAGATGCGACATTCCCGGCCGGAAATATCGGAATGACCTGCTACGCTAATGCCGGAGCGAGCTTCGATAATGTCCAAGTCGTTGTCGGAGAAGATATTACACCAAGCAGGCGTCTTCGGGCGGGGCCATATATCCAGAATCCGAAATATACAGAGATGACGATAATGTGGGAAACCTCGACGCCCATCGAGGGCAAGGTTTTATGGGGTGAAACGCCTCATTTTTCCGACTCGATGGATGTTCCCTCGGCAAGGATTCATGAAGCGGTTATTACTGGTCTTATGCCTAACACGAAATATTATTATGCTGTGAGAGTTGGCGACACAACATTATATGGACCGGAATACTATTTCAATACTAATCCTCCAGATGATTCGCCGGTGCGTATAGTAATCTGGGGCGATAACCGAACCGATTATATTACTCACGAGGCTGTTGTCGAGCGCATGATTCCCCGTAACGCCGACCTCGCGATAAACCTCGGAGATGTCGTTTCTACGGGAAGTGTTTACGATCAATGGGTGACTGAATACTTACATCCAGCTCGGAATCTACTAAAAAATACCCCGAGTTATGTTTCTATCGGAAACCACGAGAACGATTCGTATTACTTCGACGATTACTTTTCTCAGCCAGATAACGAACATTGGTTTGCCGCGCGCTACGGCCCTGCCTATTTAGTTTTCCTCGACACAAATAGACCTTATATACCATTAACGGATCAGTATAATTGGCTATACAATGAACTTTCATCCACCGCCGCGCAGGCCGCGCCTTGGTTGATTATGCTTCATCATCATCCTCCCTATTCGGAAGGATGGGATTCTCCGGGCTATGATGGCGAGGAAAATATACGCAATTACCTTGTGCCATTATATGAGTATTACGAGGTCGATATGGTTTTCGCAGGTCATACTCACGATTATGAGCGAGGGGACAAGGATGGCGTAGCATATATAATTTCAGGCGGAGGAGGTAGCGCGCTCGACCATTGGCTTCAGGATTGGCCTTATATTTATGTTTATGCCGCTGTTTATCATTATATTATACTCGATATGACAATAAATTATGTAATATATCGCGCATATGATATAGATGATAATCTGATTGATTCGACAATATTTGGAACATACCTCGAGGTAGCGGAAAATGAGGATTTCCGGCCTCAAAACCTTTCAATTCTCGAGGCCTCGCCAAATCCGTTTAATAGCGCCATTGCGATCGAGTATTATAACGAGACCTACGGAAATGTTAGCGTAACGATAATAGATATTAACGGTCGAGAGGTTGCGAAGATCGCTGATGGAAATGTTTCGCCGGGCCGTCATAAGGCGATTTGGAATACAAAACGCTACGAACACCGCGGAGAGGCGGTGCCCTCGGGGATTTATTTTGTTACGGTTCGCTCGGGCGACAGCATGGCGACGCATAAGATTGAATTAGTAAAATAAGCTATAAAATAAATGATATGGCCGAACGGAAGAGATGTAGCGCTCTTTTAGAAAAAAAACTATATTTTAGCTTGTTTATATTTGGTTTATTTTTAGTTTATAAAAGAAAAGGTGCTTAATTCTGAGAATTAACAAGGAGCTGAAAATGCAAGAGTTATTTGAGTTCGCGCCCGAAAAGGACGAAATGGAAGAGGTGAAGTCGGCTGAGAAAAAAACAACGAAAAGGAACATTAAAGTGAAATATAAACGAAATGAGCCGGAAAGCTTCGAGGCCGCAATGAATCAATTGGAAGACGTTCTTAGGAAACTTGAGAGCGGTCAAGTCAGTCTCGAGGACTCTTTAGAAATATACAGAGAAGCGAAATATCTCGCGCAATGGTGTTATTCAAAATTAGCCACGGTTCAAGGAGAACTCAAAAAACTCGGGCTTGACGAGGAAGGCAAAATTATACTCGAAGAATTCCCACCGCTTGAATAAAACAGCTCAAATATTATTACTCTCGACATTATCGCTTTCAATATTATACGCCGAGGCACAACGCGTAGATTTCATAGAATATCGTGTTTTAAACGTTTTTGAGGAGAACGGTGAGTATTGGGGTCCATACGATTATCGCTGGGTTTATAGTGTTTTAAACGACCTTCATCTGCCGTCGCGGCCGGCGACTGTCAAGAGATTTCTTGCATTCGGAATAGGGGATACTATCAATGCGGAGATCATCTCCGAGTCCGAAAGACGGCTTCGCGCGACTGATTTTATCGGCGAAGCGGAGATTCAGATTCAGCGGTGCGATAGCGGAAATGTCGCGGTCGTTACCGTCACAGACCTTTGGACGACTAAGCTCGCGCCCTCGTTAGCCTACAAGGGCAGGGTTCTCGAATGGAGCCTCGAAGTCGAGGAGGTTAATCTAGCAGGAATCGGGGTTAACATCCGAGGAGCCTTCGAGCACGACGAAGACTACGACAGCTGGCTTTTCGGCGCGCAACTGCCGAGGATGCTTCCGGGAGGGGCGAGTTTCAAATTCTTCCATTCGAACGAGACTAAGACGGTAGGCCCAACCTCGACGAGTTTGTCAGTTTCGAAAGGTCTTAGAAGAGATACTGATAAATTGATTTACTCAGCGGGGGCATTTCGCGCGGGTGGGGTTCTGCCGACATGGAGCGACGGGAATACTCGTGGAGAGTCCTATCGAATCGACGATGAAACACAGTATTTTGGTGCTAAATATCTGTTTACTCCGAAGTTCGGCTTGGGTCTTGGAATGCGGAGCGCAAGGCTATCGCGCGAGATCGAGGCGGACGACGCGACCCCGTGCTTCGAACAAGAATACGATATTATCGCTATCGGAGCGAGTTATCTTAGACGGAATTACATTGCTGATCGCGATGTCGATGCCTTCGGCCGAACTGAGGATTTGCCCTTGGGCTGGCTGGTTGCCGCGGAGAGCGGTGTGAGCGGGGACTTTGAGCTTAACTACAATAGCGCTTCTCTCGCGCATTCGAGTTTTGTCGGTGAAAACTATTTTGCGACAAAAATATATTACCATAAAATATGTAATACGGAAAGCTTGGGGGGATCCTTAAGATTCTCCTCGGCGATGTTCCTTTCGGGGAGACTTTGCGGCCGAATCGCCTATCAATCGGTCAATAACGGTTTCCCTGAGACCCTCTACAGAGTAGGGGGACAGTCTGTTTTGAGGTCGTATCGTTCCTATGCGCAGGTCGGCGAGAGAACAGCCTACGGCAACCTCGAATGGAGAATTTTCACTCCACTCGAGATTTTCTCGGTGCGTTTTGGGGGCGCGGTCTTTGTCGATGCCGGCACTGCGTGGGATCGCGCCGATGGCGACTTAAGCTTAAAGCATTCGCCGAAGCCACTGCTTGGCGATGTCGGTCTCGAACTTCGCCTCGGCTCGACGAGTAGCACGACCGGCCAAATCGCCCGAGTCGCTGTGGCGCGGGCCTTCGATGGAACATGGGAACTGAGCCTTTCAGCCGGTCAGATGTTCGAAACCTATTTCGGCTTCGAGCACGGCGTGCCGATTCCATAAACTCGGGAGATACAATGAATTCAACCCTTCAAATAAGAAACGGCCTATTTTACGCCCTACTCGTCTCGACGATGGGGATCGCTTTGAGCTTTTTAAAGCCGATTTCAAGGGTGGGTATGCCTCTAACTTTCTCAATAACAATGATTTCCGCTGTTCTTGGCTTGTTGCTTGTCGTATTTTCAATCAAAGCCATGGATACAAAGAAAACAAGAGCGCTTTTCATCGTCAACGGGGCCTCGATACTTGGGATTCCTGTGTTTGCAGTGATGCATAATCTTGTTTACGCCCTCTTGATATCGGTTTTCGGAAGGGATTTCTGGGGGGAGGGCGGCGACGAGCCTTTTTTCTTCATCCTTGCGCTCATTATTTGCCCGTTAGTGTATTTAACTACAACGGCCTTATCCATATTCAGCCTTGCATCCCGCCGACTCGATCCCAAGCTCGATTAAAACAGTCCAACCAAAATAAAATTGTGAATTTCATTGACTTCGCTGAAGCGGGAAAATATATTAAATAAATGAAAAATACGACGAAGGTGAAAGTCCGTCGTTTACTACCCTTTGGAGGTTGTTTTATGAACAATAAGATAGCGATTTTTGCTTTTATTGTCTTAAGTTTCGTTACACTCATATCGGCGCAAACGCCCGTTCTCTCATCAATCGACCCCGATACAGTCGGCATGGGTTCGACTTTAGATATTAATATCTATGGCTCGGGATTCGCCACCGGAATCACGAGCGATTTCGGCCCCGGAATAACTGTCACGGGCACATTGCGCCTTAGTGCGGTTTATGCCCGTGCCTCGGTGATCGTCACGGGTGCCGCGCCGCTGGGTTACCACGATGTTATTGTGACAAACCCCGGCGGCTATTCCGACACCCTGATCGACGGGCTTTTTGTCGTCTCGGAAAGCGACCCCCCTACAGCGGCGCTGATGTGGCCCGCTTGCCGCGAGACAACGGCCTGCGGCGACAGCTCGATTCGTGTCGCGGTCGATGACCCCAGCGGGATCGATTCATTCAGCATCGAACTGGTGGTCGGGACGACGACCTACACGATCTCCTCGCCGGAATTAATTCTCGAGGGCGATTCCATGATCGTTTGGACACCCGCGGGCGGCCTCCCCGAAGGACTTCTGCGAGTTGCACTTCTCGATCTGGCCGACACCCTCGGGAACCATATCGTCGCGCCGCCCTTCGACTGCACATTCTTCGTAGATACAACCGGTCCGGTTTTCAACGACTTTCTGCCGCCCCCGGGGGGAACTACACGTATGTTCTCTCCGGTCGTTTGGGCGCGCGTTGAAGACGAACTCACCGACTATGACACGCTCTCGCTTTATTATATCGTAAATAGCGATACCTTCCACTGGGGGCATTCCTCGGTGCGCTTTAGAAACGACACGCTTTTCTGGTATGCCAGCTATTGCGGAATCTCCTTCAGCCTCCACGAAACGGTCAATATCTGTATCGGAGGCGCGGATATAGTCCACGGCGATTGCGGGCCGAACCGAACCGAGTTCTGCTGGACATTCAGCATCGTGATTCCGCCTCCGGGGGACATGACCTTGACTGTCGAGTCCGTGAATCCGGCCAATTTCCCCTTCATCAGCGCCTATTGCGCGGTTCAGGACGAGGACGACCGCCTCATCGAGGGTCTTAACGAGAACAATTTCCGAGTTTGGGAAAACGGTCTCGAGCAATATCCGCTAATTGTCAACAGCCTCGGAAGCGGCGGAGCGGCTGATATTGTCTGGGTTATCGACACAACCGGCTCGATGTATAGTTTAATTAGCGAAGTTGCAGATCGTTGCGCCGCCTTTGCAGAGTCGCTTGCGGTTTCCGGAATCGACTACCGCCTCGGGCTGGTGCTTTTCGCGGATCATGTCAGCTTCCCCTATGGCTACGACCTTACCGGCGACGCCGATGAATTCCAAACATGGATGGACGCGCTCAGTTCGGGAGGAGGTGGCGACGGCCCGGAGGTTGCCTTCGACGGCATGATTCTCGCACTCGAGCGAATGCATTTCCGCCCCGGCGCTCGTATCGTCATATGTATGGTCTCGGATGCCCCCTACCATTATCTCGGCGACGGAACCACATATTCGAGCTATGTTTACGCCGACCTTTACAGCGCGATTATGGCCTATGATGCCATAGCCTTCGTCATCCTCGACACTCGATACACCGACCCGACGAGGCCCTACGAGGGCGTATATTACGGCCCGGGTAGCATCACTGTCGAAACCGGCGGCGCATTCTACGAGGTCAGTGTCGATTTCGACACAATCTTAACGCAAATCGTCGAGAATATTAGCGGCGGCTACTATGTCCGCTGGAGCACAAGCCACCCGGTCGCTTCATGCAATATGAGGCATATCGAGATCGAGTCCTTCATGCCCGAGTTCGATCTCGAGGATGACGGCGAATTCGATTATTTCGCACCGTGTAGCCCGCGTTCAGCGATTGTTATGCCCCATCCGGACTCTGTTTCCGGCCATGTTTTCCCGATCTCGAATGTCCCCTTCCAAAAGATTATTTTCGACCTTTCAGAGATCGAGATGGAGGATTCGGTCGATGAAAACTCGATTCAACTTGTCGTTGAGGGTTCGATGTTCACCATCACAGACCCCGAGCTTTCCTACGTTTCGCCCTATTTGACCTTCACCCCCCTGACCGCATGGACGAACAACCAGATGGTCGATGTCGTTCTCGCGAGGGTTATGGACAGCCAAGGCAATCTGCCGTGGGTCGGGCCGATTCGCTGGATATGGGGCGCGGATATGGAGCCGCCGGTTGTCTCGAACCTACTCCCTTCGCCGAATTCTCACACCGAAGACCCATATTTGCCCGTTGGTTTCCAAATTAAGGACAATTTCTCCGGCCTTAATGAAGAATCAGTTCTTTTCGCCTATTCGAATATCGCCGGAAGAAGCGTTTTCCCGCTGGATATCCATGTTTTGGATATCTACTCGCCGGGGGTCACATGGGATGGCCTGAATTTCCGCTTCGATCCGACCTTGGCCGATCCGCCGATTGTAAATAGTTTCTTCGATACTATCTGCGTAGCGGTTATTCGTGGAATGGATAGCCCCGATTACACAGATATCGACGAAGGCCCGAACGCGATCACGCCCGTCGAATGGTGTTTTGCGGTTGTGGACGACGACACGATGTGCCCCGAATTTAGCTTCATCGGGCCGCAGGCAGTTGTCGAGGGGAATAGCTTCTTTATCTCGATGCTGATCGTCGATGACCATTCGGGGGTTTACGACCCCTTCGATCCGGGCGATCCGCAGGGAGTCCTATTGGTATGGGATATCGACGGCGAGCTTGATATCGACATCGCGGGCTCGGTCGCCATGTCCGTCGCCGCGGGGGATACATTTAAAACCGACCTCCAGATCGACGGCCTGCACGAAGCGAGCGAGTTCGTCTTCCGTGTTTATGCCTGTGACAATGATTATGACGGCGGCTTCGAAAGCGACCGCTCATGCTGTTGGTCCGACGATTACACGATCCATATAATCCGCGGGCCTATCCCCGAGATCGTCTATCCCAAACCCTCCGAGGTCTCGACGAACGAAGATCAGACAATCGTTATGACGATAGTCGATTCTGTGCAGGGCGTCGATCCCGCGACTATCGTTTTCAATGTCAATGGAATCGACCACACTGTCGGCGACGGCAGTCTGACCTTCAGCGACGATACCCTGACCTTCAATCCGACCGCTTCAGAGTTCTTCACAGACGGCAGTTGGGTGGCGTGTAGCCTCAAACAGGCCCTCGATATGACCGGCGATGCCGCGACGCCCATAGATTGGCGCTTCTTCGTCGATCTGACGCCGCCGGTTCCGGGAACGCCCGATCCCCCGCAGGGTGCGGTTGTTCTCGATCTATCCCACGATATAACGGTCGGACTTCGCGATGTTCACCGCGAGGTCGATCCAACCACGCTCGAGTTGATCCTCAACGATGTGGACACCTTTGTTTGGGGCGACCCCGGTATGAGCTACGACGCCTCCGGCGAGATGTTCCGCTTCCGCCCGGAGGCCGAGGGCATCGTCTGGCCGAACAACGACAGTATTTGTATTCAACTCGTCTCCTCGGACATCCTGCCGCATTATGGCGATCGCAACTTCATGGAGCCTCTGCGCTGGTGCTTTTTACCCTCGGTGACGACATGCAATTACTACCCGAACCCCTTCAGTGCCAATGGCGACGGTGTCAACGAAATTGTAATGTTCACCTATCCGTTCTTGGCGCTCGGGCAAGGTATCATCCGTGTTTTCAGCCTCCGCAACGAGTTGGTTTGGCAATCGCCTCCCGGTGCAGTCCAATGGGACGGTCGAACCGACGCGGGTGAACTGGCGACTCCGGGGCTATATATGTTCACAATCGAGCACGATGGCGAGATAGTTTGTAGCGGCACGGTTCTCTTAGTTCGCTAAGGGATTTAAAATCGAACACTAAAGGGCGCGAATTTTCGCGCCTTTTTTTGCCGAACACTTAATTAATCAAATTTTTCCGCGAAAACCTCGAAGCCTTGATAAGAAAAATCTGATTAAGTTAAAACTTGATTTATACAATTGAGTATTATATATTTAACAAAAAGGATGGTTTCAAAAAACCTTACGATGGCGGGGCATATGAACAATTGTAAAAGCTTTTTCATCATAGTGATTTCCTTGGCGTCGGCACTCGGTGTATGGGCCGGCGATTGCGGTTGCACCGACGCCGCACCTACATCCAAGGAGATTAACAGCGCGGGCAAATCGGTGGTTGTTCCTCCGGCCGTGCTCGATCCCTCGAAAGCCGAAAAGCAGATACTCACAATATCCGGCGAAACCGGCGAGATGACAGTCTCTGAGTTCGTCATGGGAGATCTATCCGACGGCACCACGAAGAACTGGCGGGGCGAGGGTCTTTTCGTGCAGTTCAATCCCTACGACGAGGTCATCGAGCGCCGAAACGCCTTCACAAAGACCTTCCGCCGCGGCGAGGAGGATTTCACGGCGGTTATAAGCTCCGGGCCTATACATTATCGCGACAGGGCCGGCGCATGGCAGGATATACATGCCGAGTTCCACGACAAAGGCTCCGAGATCGTCTCGGGGAAAAATGTCTTCGAGACAAGGTTCCCGAAAGAAAGCGCGGGTTCCTTCAGGATAGATAAAACCGAGGGCACGCTCTCGGTGAGCTATTTCAAAAGCCTTCGCATCGAGACCGCCGATTTCACCGACCTCGGCGAACTTAACGCACCGGCGAGAAGGGCGAGGCTCCAAAACGGTGAGATCGTCTTCTCCGATATCGACGGCTTCGGCGGCGAGGTCGTCCGTGTCAGCGAGATCGGCATCGAGCACGACCTCGTTCTCGACCGGCTCCCCGAGCTTTGCAGGGATCTACCGGAAGGCGCAAAATTCCTCGCTATCGACCAGCATATCACAATCCCCGAGGGATGGAATATCTCGCTTCGCCGCGATCCCTCGACCATGGCCGGCAAGATTCTTGTCGTTAGGGACTCCGAGGGCAAAACCCTGTTCGAGATTCCACCGCCGCTCATCGGCGAACTCGAGGACAGGATAGAATCCGTCACGGATTCCAAGGGTGAATCCGAGGCGGTTCGCCGCGAGCAAATTATCGGCGATCTTCGCCTGCAAAAAGACGGCGATGCCTATACACTTACCACGCTCGTCCCGCTCGAATGGCTTACCGCGCCGGATAGGCGCTTTCCGGTCGTTATCGACCCGACTATTACCTGCTATATCTTCACCTCCCCCGCGGACGCCACTTCCTCCGGCTATTCCGAAGGAACAGGTTGCTATTGCGGATACGATGTTTGCGGGGATCAAGTCCTCGCAACCGGCGCTGAAACGAATTACGGTTGGATGTTCTTCAATGTCGGCGCGATTCCGTTTGGCTATACTATTAACTCGATCGCGTGGAACGCCTACTGCTATTCGCGAAATTGGCCATACTGGGAGCTTCGCGCGATGAGCCAGCGAACCTTCGATTGCACCGCATACAGAACCTCCTGCTCCAGTGGGACGACTCTTCTGACCCAAACATGGAGTTCCTCCGAACCTACCGGCTGGAAGAGCTACACCCTCAATGCCTCCGCGAATACGATTCTCGCCGCGCAACTCGCCTATGGCTGGTTCGGCACCGGAATACGCGATTCGGACGGTTCGAGTAGCTATTACTGCCATTGGTATGGATTCTATTATTCTTCCTATCGACCGTATATCACAGTCGATTATACCGCAATCAGTTGCGGGACAACCAATTACGGCGGCGGGAACCTCACTATCAGCTCGAACACGACGCTCGGCGGAACCCATACGAATATCGGAACCTTCACGGTCAACGCGGGTGTCACCCTCAAGGTTGCCGCGGTATGTAAGTTCCTCAATATCGAGGCTAACACGATTGTCATCAACGGGATAATCGACGCGAACGGCTCCGGCGATAACGGCGGTGGCGGAGGTTCGGGTGGCGGTTTCGCACAAGGCGGCGAAAGTTCCTGCCATGGCGGTTACGGCGGTTCCGGAGGCACCTCCGGCTCTGGCTCCGGTGGTGGCTCAGGAGGTTACTCCGGTGGCACCGGCGGTTGCGAAAGACAGGATTGCGGATTTATATGCATCGGCGGTGATGATGGCCATCAGGGCGGTGGCGGCGGAGCCGGTGGTGGCGGTGGTGGCGGTTATGGCGGCTCCGGTGGATACGGCGCAGTCGGAGCGGCCGGCGCAGGATTCTCCGGCGCATCGGGTGGAACATGGGGAAGCGGTGGCTCCAGCGGCTCGACCTATGGAAATACCACCGACTTCAATGTCACTTGGGGATCGGGCGGCGGCGGAGCCGGTGGCGGCGGCGGCGGTTGGTCGAACGGCGGAACCGGCGGTTCCGGCGGATCCGGCGGCGGAAAGATTGGCCTTCTCGCCTACGGAAATCTCACTCTCGGTTCGTCGGGGCAACTACTCGCCAATGGCACCGCCGGCGGCGCCGGCGGAATCGGTGCGGGCGAATCCACCAACAACGACTACAACTGTAGCACTGACGGATACAACGGATGTTGCTTCGATGCATATGAAACCTTCGATGCCTCCGGTGGAGCGGCCGGCGGCGCCGGCGGCGGATCGGGGGGAGGCATCTCACTCATGGCCGGTGGGGTTATGAGCCTAACCGGCTCGATTCAGGCCAAAGGCGGCTCCGGTGGGGCCGGTGGAACTCCCAGCCCCTCGAACGGTGCCTGTCACGACTGGGCCGCGGGCGGTGCCGGCGGCGGCGGCGGTAGAATCAAGATAATTTACAGCTCCTGCGTGACGAACAATCTCGCGGCCACAATAGATAGAAACGGCGGCTCAGGCGGAACCGGTTATGTCTCCGGTAGTAGCGGTTCGTCCGGCTCCTACAACACTATGCCCCTGCCCGTCACAACTGTCACGTCGAACCCGGCCGGAAGGCAGATCATCGTTGACGGCGTCACATACACCGCGCCCGCCCAATTCTGCTGGCTCCCCGGAACAAATCATTCCATCGGCACAACCTCGCCTCAAACCAGCGGAATGAACCGCTACACATGGTCCTCGTGGTCCGACGGCGGCGCGATGTCGCACAACATCGTCTCGCCCTACACCGGAACCGCTACCTACACAGCCTATTTCAATTTGGAATACCTGATCGTTTTCGAGGCGATAACCTCGCTCGGGACAGCGCTTTCGAGCTCGAATTACGCCACGGTGACTGTTGACGGTAGCGGACACACAATCTGGGATGGAAGCCGCTATTCGGTTTGGGTCGCCGGCGGAAGCTCACACAGCTACAGCTATTCCACAGTCAGCTCGGCCTCGAGTAGCACGCACAGGTGGTTCTGCCCGTCGCCCCCCTCGGGGACTGTCTCCTCGCCGGACACGATTCGCGGCTACTACAGCGAGCAGTGGTGGTTCGATATCAACGAGAACGGAAGATCAAGCCCCTGCGCAAGCCTCGAGGGTTGGTATGACCTCGGTTCGGTCACCTATGGCTGTGTCAGCGACTCGATAGTCGTCGTCGGATCGACGCGATATATCTTCGATCATTGGGATGTCGATGCCACAGGCACAAGCTCGAGCCGTTCGAGCAATGTCACGATGACCGCCGCGAGGGTCGCCCGCGCGAACTGGCGAAGCGATTACGCCGTCACATTCCGCGCTGTCACAACCACCTCCGGCACAGCACTTTCTTCGGGGAATTACGCGACGGTAATCATCGACGGCACGCCCCACCAGATTTGGGACGGCCACGATTACACGGTCTATTTCGCGACCGGTACTTCACATTCCTATAGCTATTCTTGGACCTCGAGCGCAAGCGGCTCCTCGCACAGATGGTTCTGTTCCGCGCCGCCCTCCGGCACGGTCACCTCCGCCGCGACGATTACCGGCAACTACCAAGAACAATGGTGGTTCGATATCGACGAGGGCGGGCGTTCAGCG
This sequence comes from bacterium UBP14_UBA6098, assembly GCA_002428525.1. Classification (GTDB taxonomy): domain Bacteria; phylum UBP14; class UBA6098; order UBA6098; family UBA6098; genus UBA6098. Next base: position 24,952 of record DIWU01000025.1, on the reverse strand, counting down.
CCCTGTGTCGGCAGGGAGGGTTGGTATAACCACGGCGCGACTACAACCGCATGCGTCACGGATTCCATAATCGTGGCCGGCGATACAAGGTATATCTTCAACAGCTGGACCGGCGACGCGACCGGCACCAGCTCCAGCGCCTCGAATCCCGTCACGATGAATGCGGCCCGAACCGCCGTCGCGACATGGCGCACCGAGTATCGCCTCATCTTGGCTTACGCCGACTGCGGCTCCGCGATTCCAACGCAAACCGGCGCCGGATGGTATCCCGCCGGTAGCAATCCCCCGATCACTACGCAAGATCCGATCTTCGACGGAATGATGCGCAGATACGACTTTGTCGAATGGACTGGCGGAACCTTCGCGAACCCATTCCTCTCCGCGACAACTATCCTTATGGACGCCCCTCGAACTGCGACTGCTTACTATCAGCTTGCCGAAGTGACTATCGTGATTCGCACCGACGGCACCGCGGATTCGGTCATCGTGGACGGCATTCGCTATCTTTCGCCGCATACCGTTGTTTGGCTCACCGGTAGCTCGCACACGATCTCGACCGACAGCATCCAATACGACGGCATCGATACGCGCTATGTATTTGCCGGTTGGGCGGACGGCGTTTCCGCACGAACGAGGACTATCGCCCCGGTCTCTGATTCGACTTTCACCGCGAACTTCAACACCCAATATTACCTCGATGTTCAAAACGGTGGCCACGGATTCGTCACTGGAACCGGATGGTTCTACGCCGGCTCGACACCCAGCTTCTCGAGCACTACCGAGGCCGATATAACAGCGCGCGATAGGTGGGTTTTCAACCGCTGGATCGGCACCGGTGCGATTTCCTACAGCGGAACCGACAATCCGGGTTACTGCACAATGAACTCGCCGATCACCGAGACCGCGGTTTGGCTCCGTCAATTCAAAGTCAACATCGACGACGGCGGATACGGCGTCGCGACACCGGCCGCAGGCTCCTATTGGGCCTATCAGGAAAGCCTTTTCACCGCGCGCATCACAAGCCCGGACACCTTCGGGCACGCCTATTGCACCGGCTGGATCGGAACAGGCTCGGTGCCGGCGACCGGAACGGACACTATCGTCACTTGGTCGGTCACCGATTCCGGCACAGTCAAATGGCAATGGTCGCCGCAACTTACTCTCACCGTCATCAGCGAGTATCCGGGAGTGGTGCCTTCGGGAACGACATACTACGACCCCGGAACCCATATCACCGCAACATGCCCGGGCGAAACCCTCGACATCGCGCCGGGGCACCGCGCGATTCGCCTCGGATGGACAGCCACCGGTAGCGCTCCGGCCTCCGGCTCCGGCGGAACTGTGGATTTCGATATAACCACAAATACCACAATCACTTGGCGCTGGAGAACGGAATACAAGCTCACGATCATCAACCCCGGCGACCACGACAGCCCGGTTCCCACCGCCGGCGAATACTGGTGCGTTCGCGATACAACCATTATGGCTTGGGTGACCTCGCCGGACGGAAGCTGGTATTGCCTCGGCTATCACGGCACCGGCAGTGTTCCGCCTTACAGCCCTTCGACTTACGCCTATTTCACGATGACCATGCCCTCAACCCTGACATGGGATTGGGACGATCTGACCGCTGTGGTTTCCCTTACAATAACATCGGTCTCCGACTCGACATGGCCGCCCCGCGGAACCTACTGGTATCGCATGGGTTCCACGGTCGTTTGCTCGACGCTATCGGATACCGTCTTCTATCCCTTCAGCACTGATATGCGTTATGTCAATCTTGGCTGGACCGGCACCGGAAGCGTCCCTGCGACCGGCTCCACCGGCCATGTCACTTTCCTGATAAGCACCTTCTCGACACTCAACTGGCTATGGCAACAGCAGGTCAAGGTGACAATCGAATCGGAGGGCGGTTATGGCTCGCCGGTTCCGGTAGCAGGGGAGCATTGGTTCGATATCGGCGATACCGTCTCATTCAGCGTCACAAGCCCGGACGGCGATTTCTGGTGTGTCGGCTGGGAGGGCACAGGGAGCATTCCGAGCGGAATCCTCGATTCCTTCGTCGCGGTGCTCGATGCCCCCGGCACTTTGCGCTGGCTTTGGTCGGACGAGATCTCGCGTCTGGTTGTTCACAGCGATTGGGGAACGCCCCATCCGCCGGCCGACACGACGAACTTCCTCACCGGCACGGCAGTCACATGCACCGTCAATGCGGTAGTGCCGTCCGGCCCCGGCAGGCGTATGGTCTGCACAGGCTGGAACGCAATCGGCACGGGGATTCCGCCGGTTGGCTACACAAACACCCTCACTTGGAACATCAACGGTTTCACCGAGCTTTTCTGGCTATTTAAGCAACAGATGTCCGTCGTCGTCACGAGCGCGCACGGCTCGCCGGTCCCGCCGGTCGGCACGACATGGTTCGACAGCTCCTCGACTATCGACGCGAGTGTCGCGAGCCCAGTCGGAGACTGGTATTGCATCGGATGGAATGGAACCGGAAGCGCTCCGAGCGGATTCGGCACAGCCTTCAGCTTCGAGCTCGAGGACCCGGCGACAATCGACTGGATTTGGGAGCGCGCCACCGCGGGTGTTTGCACGCTCGTCGTGTATTCGCCCTATGGCCATCCGCTTCCCTCGGGAACCCTTGTCGTTCCTATTGGAACCTTCATTCGAGCCACAGTCGAGGACTCTGTCTTCGACTTCGGATGGCAAAGATGCACCGGTTGGTCGGGCACCGGCAGTGTCCCCGCGATTGGCGACTCGAACGCAGTCAGCTTCACGATCACAACCAACTCCGAGCTTACTTGGATGTGGAACGGCCAGACGCGTTGGCCGCTGACAGTCGTTTCAGCGGGCGGCTTGGGCGATCCGGAGCCTACAGTCGGCCTGCATTGGGTTCCCGACGACACAGTCATTACATTCCATGTCACAAGCCCTTGGTCGAGTAATATCTGCACGGGCTGGGAGGGCGCCGGCAGTGTCCCCGCGGTGGGCTACGATACGACCTTCACCGCGACTATCGAGATGCCGTCTCGAGTGACATGGCTTTGGTCGCCGACGGCCGATGTCGTTACATTGACGGTTGTCAGCGATTTCGGTAGCCCCGTCCCGCACCGAGGTGTGACATACCACCCGATCGGCAGGCGCATCTCCGCCTTCGTGGAAGATACAATCTTTGCAAGTCTTGGGATCAGAAGGCTCTGCGCCGGATGGCGCGGCACAGGTTCGGCTCCCGCAACCGGTGATAGCGCTCATTTCGAGTTCACTATCAACGAAAACACAACGATCAACTGGCGATGGATGAATAGCTATCTAATCGACCTCGAATACCGTGGTTGCGGCACCGGAGTGCCTACACAAGTCGGCGAGGGATGGTATATTCAGGGTGAAACCGCAGAGATCGAGAGCGATTCGATCGTCGATGTCGGCGGTGGAACCTATTATATTTTCATCCGTTGGGAAGACGGGCCGCCCTTGCCGGATTCTTTCAGCACAAGCTTCATGGTCGATTCGACATACAAGGTCACCGCGGTCTATCTCCGCGGAGCGATGATCAATATAATGAAGAACCCGCCGCATACCGAGGGGTATATCGAGATCGACGGTATCCGCCATGCTGGAGTGGACGAGCTAATCCTGTGGTGGGTATTCGGTAGTAGCCACACGATCTCCGTCTCCGACCCGGACACTACACCTACGACAAGGCACATCTTCAATCGTTGGTCGGACTCCGGCGCAAGGACGCATTTAGTCGGGCCGGTCGCGGGAAATATGACGCTTATCGCCCACTACAACAGGCGCTTCTTGATTAGGCTCGAAAAGCGGCCTCTCGAAAATGTTTACGGTCGCCTCGGGTTCGGCCATATGCCACCGGTCGGTTATTATGCGGAAAATTGGTTCAACGAGGGCGATACAACATATATCGCAGTCTCGGACACCGATTTCACCCCCTCCGGAAACGACCGTTATATCTTCGACGAATGGTCCGACGGCGGCGGCCGGGTGAACCTCATCCATATCACCGAGCCGGAAACCCTGCTCGCACAATATAAAACCTATCGCAAACTCCTGCTTCGCAAGAACCCCGATCAGTCCTATGGTTCGATCACAGTCGGCGACACAACCTGCATCCGCTGTTCCGGCATAAATCGCTGGATCGAAAACGGAACCGCGACATGGGTCTCCGTCTCCCCGATCGATGTCAACGACGCAAACGATACGGTGTTCTATTTCAATAACTTCTCGGACGGCGGCGCGGTCGGCCACACAACCGCCGCGATCACAGCGCCGACAGTGCTCGTTGCGGACTACAATCCCGTCGAGGTCAATCTCGCGATATGCCTCGACGCCGATTACATCGACTTCGACACGGTGACGTTTTGCGAGGTTTTGGTCACCGATTCCTCTCAGATGATTCGGGTCAGCAACTGCGGCGACATCGCCGCTACTTGGGGCCTGTATATCTCATTCCCGGGAATAGCTTGGACTCCGGGTGTCGCCCCCGCACTGAACAAGTATGTCGTGCGCACTGTCTTCAATAACGAGGTCGTTGCCCCGCCGATCGCCTTCGATCCGATACAGGATTATGTCAGATCGTCTATACTGTGGAGTTCGCCTACGACTTACGGCCCCGGGGGATGGAATGTCGCACCGGAGGTCGAGCAGTCGATGTGGGTTCAGTTCTTGTCCCCGTTGAACTCGACCTATTTCTCGAACCAGAGAATAGTCCTAACTATTCGCGCAAAAGTCTATATCCCATAACGAGATAGCGTTCACGCCGCCTATAAAGCCCGGCTCAGGTCGGGCTTTTTTTTATTTTTATAAACCTTTAATCGACTCCACCGTCTAAATATAAACTTAAGGATAGAAGAGCTATGTTTCGCTTAATAAAACCGCTTTTCGCATTACTCGTCTTGACCATGGCGATAACACCCTGCTTTGCCGCGAATCTCGAGAGCACAGAATATTCCGGTCAAATCGAGATCGACGGCTCGGCCCGCGAATGGAACCGCGACGTTTACTGGTTCGAGGACGAGGCCCTCCGAATCGGCCTTCAAAACGACTCAACCACAATGTTCGTTTTGATCGCGACAAAAGAGATCGCCACGGCCTCGGTCTTTCAAAGAGGAGGGCTTAAACTGAACATCTCCTCGAAGCAGGGCGGTTTCGGTATCAAAATTGCGGGAAATCCCATCGGCGATCGACCCGAACGGCGGTCGAACGAGCAGATACCCTCGGAAAAGCCCAAGCCCGAATGGTCGATCGGCAATGAGTTCGTTTACATCGATAAGAAAAAGAACGAGATCATCCTCGGAAGGGATTTTGCGGCCAAAGAGGGCCTTATAATCGAGACCGCCTTCCTCGACGACGACTTCGCGATCGAGATGGCAATCCCCTTGACAAAGGGATATTTCGCGATTTCCCCTCGACTGCCCGAGACCCTCACTATGAAGATTGAAAGCTCGTTCGAGATCGAGGGCGGAATGCCCAAGGAGGGCTTTGGCGAATCGTCCCGTGGCGAGGGGAGGGGCAGGCCCTCCGGCGGCGATTTCGGCGAAGGAAGGCAAGCCCCCTCCGGAGGAGGACCCCCCGGCGGCGGCCCGATGGGCTCAGGCCCCTCGCAATCGACTTCCTCGATCAAACTTAAGTTCAAGGTTGCTCTCTCATCGTCTCCCGAAAACAAGAAAGTAGTAGAATGAAAAAACTTGTCATAATCCTGTTGATCCTTTGTGTCGCGGGTGCGGCGGTCTGGTTTTTCTTCTTCAGAAATAAAGAAAAACTCACGGACGGCTACGAGTTCGTCACGATACAAAAGGGCAATATCGTGAATACAGTCTCCGCCACCGGCGAGCTGGAACCGATCGGCACAGTCGAGATAGGCACGCAGGTCTCGGGTATCGTCGATAAGGTCCTCGTGGATTTCAACAACCATGTCAAAAAGGGCCAACTGCTCGCAGTGCTCGACACGACAGTCCTTTCGACACACCGCAAGGACGCTAAAAACACGGTCGATAAAACCAAAGCCCAATACGACCTCGAGAAGATTCGGTTCGAGGCCGAAAAGTCGCTCTTCGAGCGCGGCCTGTCCTCGGAATTCAAGCTCGATCAAGCCCGAACCACTATGGAGGGCGCAAGAGCGACCTACTCCAGCGCCCTTATCTCCCTCGAACGCGCCGAGCAAAACCTCGCCTACGCCCTCATCACCTCGCCGATAGACGGCATGGTGATCGACCGGCAAATCGAGCCCGGGCAGACAGTCGCGGCAAGCTTCTCCTCGCCGACTCTTTTTGTGATCGCGGAAGACCTCGCGCGAATGCGCATCCTCGCGCAGGTTGACGAAAGCGATATCGGCCTTCTCGATACCGGAATGACGATAAGCTTCGAAGTGCCGGCCTACCCCGACAGCTCCTTTACCGGTAAAGTCGTTCAGATCAGACTCCAGCCGCAGGTTGTCTCCAATGTAGTTAACTATACCGTAGTTTGCGAATCCGAGAACAAAAACAACCTCCTCATGCCCGGAATGACTGCAACCGTGGATTTCCTCATCGACGAGAAGATCGATGTGCTGACCGTTCCCAACACTGTGCTCAGCTTCCAACCGCCACAAGAGGTTTTAACCGCGATGAGGGAGCGTATGGCGCGAAACAGGTCCGACACCACGAGACAACCCCGGCCGGCCGATTCGACCGCGCGGGATTCGTCAACCGCCTCTGTAAATTCTACCGACTCCACCACTCCAAGCGCCGGAGGATCGGGCCTTTCCCGCGCGATGTCCAGCGATATGGCTATCCTCTGGACACTCAATGAAAAAAACGAGCTGACTCCCCATTTCGCGAGAAAGGGCGTCTCCGATGGCAAGAATACCGAGATCATCGATATGCGCGGCGAGCTTAAAGAGGGAATGCAAATAGTCGCAAAGATGCCGAAGACAGGCTCGAATTCCAACAATCTGCTGATGGGTGGCCCCGGATCGGGACCCATGCGGATGAGGTAGTTTATGTCCACGGTCATCGAAACAAGGAAATTGTCAAAGTCCTATATTCTCGCCGAGGAGGTTCGCGCCTTGAGGGGCGTCGATGTCACGGTCGAGTCGGGCGAATTCATCGCAATAATGGGCGCTTCCGGAAGCGGCAAATCGACATTCATGAACCTCATCGGGTGCCTCGACAAACCTACCTCCGGCGAGTATATCCTCGAGGGGATCGATACCTCCACCCTCAAACCCGACGAATACGCCGATGTCCGAAACCACAAGATAGGCTTTATCTTTCAAGGCTTCAATCTTATCCCGCGCTCGTCGGCTCTGGAAAATGTCCTGCTTCCCCTATTTTACGACCGCAAGGAACGAATTGGAAATCCCATCGAAAAAGCAAGGTCTTCGCTCGAGATAGTGGGCCTCGCCGACCGAATGGGGCACGAGCCGAATCAGCTCTCCGGCGGCCAACAGCAAAGAGTCGCCATCGCGCGCGCACTCGTCAACGACCCCGCGATAATCCTCGCAGACGAGCCCACGGGAAACCTCGACACGCGAACCTCGATCGATATCATGATGATATTCCAGCGCTTAAACGATCAGGGCAGGACGATCATCATGGTGACCCACGAGCCGGATATCGCCCGTTATGCCAAGCGAGTTATCGTTCTTCGCGACGGCATGATCCTAATGGATAAAAAAATCACCGAAAGACACAGCGCCGTCGAGGATCTCGCCAACTTCGATGAAGGCAGAACTGAGATTGGGGACTTCAAGATATGAACCTGAGAAAATTTCTGAAGGACGCAGTTAAAGGGATTAAAAAGAACAAATCGCGCTCGCTTCTTACGGCGCTGGGGATTATCATCGGAGTCGCGGCCGTTATCGTTATGGTCGGTGTCGGGAAGGGCGCTCAGGCAGAGATCGAGAAATCGATTCAAGACCTCGGAACGAATATGATTATGGTCCATCCCGGTTCCGGCGCGAGGGGGGGAGTGCGCGGCGGCGCGGGATCATTCAACCGCTTCACCATGGACGACGTCGAAAAGATTCGCGAGGGCGCGGCCTCCGTTCAGTATGTCTCCGCCCTCGTGACCACCGGCGGGCAGGTCATCGGCGCCGGCAAAAACTGGAACACGAGTATCTTCGGCGTCGATGTCGATTACCTCGAGATTCGCGCCCTGAAGGTTAAAAAGGGCAAATTCTTCGACCAGCGAGCGATCTCCGCCAGAAAGAAAGAGGCCGTTATCGGCCAGACTATCGTCGATGAGCTTTACGGCGATTCCGACCCGATCGGCCAGCGAATTCAAATCCGAAATACCCCCTTCACAATAATCGGGGTTTTAGAAGAAAAAGGACAGGATGCCCACGGGAGAGACCAAGACGACATAATACTCGCCCCCTCGACGACAGTCCTCTATCGCCTGAAGGGCGGACAGTATATCGATATGGTTTACGCCAGCGCATATTCGATGGATAAAATTGATTCAGCAAAGGCCGAAATAACCGAGATCATGCGCAAACAGCACCGCCTCAACCCGAGCCAAGAAGACGATTTCGGTGTGCGAACGCAATCCGAGATCACCGAGATGGCCTCCTCGACCACGAAAACAATGACCCTGCTACTTGGCGCTATAGCCTTTGTCTCGCTCATCGTCGGTGGAATCGGGATTATGAACATCATGTTCGTCTCCGTCACCGAAAGAACTCGCGAAATCGGGATTCGTATGGCCCTCGGCGCTCGCGGAAAGGATATTCTTCTTCAGTTTCTGCTCGAAGCTATAGTCCTGAGCCTCATCGGCGGCGCCCTCGGGATTCTGCTCGCGGTTATAATCATTATAGTGATCGATAACGCCACCTCGCTCCCCGCAGTGGTTGACCCCTCGATAGTTCTACTCTCGGTCTGCTTTGCAGGATCGGTCGGCATTTTCTTCGGATACTACCCCGCCCTTAAGGCCTCCAAGCTCAACCCGATAGACGCCCTCCGCTACGAATAGCAACTTTCCCCGTCGTCGCGGCCTCGGGCGTCGGTGCGAGTAAACTCGCTCCGAGGCGGCCGATGCTGGATTTCTTATTCATTATAAGTTTTTCGTCGGCCGCCTCGGCACCGAATCGCGCGGCGCGATTCGGGCCGACGCCCGAGGCCGTTGCTCGGCGCAGTGTAGCTTGACCGGGCTTGGTTGATTGTGGTCTTTTTTTATTGATGAAGCGTGTTTTTTCGATATTATTATAAGATTATGAATATCTTTCAAAGAGGAACTCGATGAGGAACACGTTTATTTACTTGCTTACTATTTCTTGTATATTATTTGCTAGGTCTCCGGAGGAGAAGAGCGGCACTATTGCGATCATGAAGGCCCATGCCGAGGGGCGGCTTTCGATGATCGATTCTTATGAGCCGATGCGACCGTCGTTGCCCTACAATTATGATACTCCCGAGGGCCACTTCCGTGTTCATTATGATCTTTCGGGCTACAATGCCGTCGATTCTGTCGATTATGTCCACAAGATCGGACAATATCTCGAGCAGTCGTGGTCTTTTTATATGGACACCCTCGGCTATCTTCCTCCGCCTTCGGATGGGATGGAGGGCGGCGATGGCCGCTACGATGTATATCTTCGCGACATCTCGGCCTATGGTCAAACTTGGCCCGGCGGTGACGGCCCCCAGCCTTGGTTCGACTGGTCGAGCTATATCGAGATCGAGAACGATTTTGACGGCGTATATCCCAATGACGATCCGGAGGGAGCGGTCATGGGCGCGATGAAGATCACTTGCGCCCACGAGTTCCATCATGCCGTCCAATACGGCCTTTGCGGAACCTCCGGGGCTTGGATCGCAGAGCTTACGAGTGTTTACTACGAGGAGCGGGTATATCCTCAGGTCAACGATTATGTCTGGTTGATCGAATACCTCACGACCAACCCCGAACTGCCGTTGGACTGGGAAAGCGGCTACCATATGTATGGCCTCGGCCTTTTCTCGCAATACTTCGGCAAAATCCACGGTGACGGTTTTTTAGCCTCGGTTTGGGACACGATGCGTTTTATCGAGGATTGGCCGGCGCTTTGCGCGATTAGTGATATCCGCGCCGGCGGCCTGCCGAACCTTTATTCCGAATTCGCCGCTATGGCTTTGCTCATCGGCGGGCGCGACTGCGGTTTCTTCCCCGACGGCCCCGCGCTCAGCGATATGGGCGTCGAGAACACGCATCATTCCTATCCTACCGGCGGCTCCACGAGCAACCGCCCCTACGGTTTCGGCTCGAACTATATTGTTTTTCAGGGATTTCCCGCCGAAGATACCGATTTGATCGTTGACTTCCACGGCGAGCAAACAATTGATTGGCATGTGCTTTCCATATGGAAATCCGGCGACTCGGTAGCGATCCGCGACGGCGTCAGGTCGGACACCGCAGGGGTCATCGTCGTTCCGATGGTCAATGAGGCTGAATTCGCGGCTATCGCGGTCGTTCCCTCCGGCGACACGAGGACGAGATATACATTTTCCTATTCCGCGGATATCGCCCCCTCCGCAATCGAGGAGCACCGCATCCCGCGTGGAAAAGAGCTGGTCGCGGCCTATCCGAATCCCTTCAACGCGAGTTGCATTGTCGAGGCCGAGGGTTCTCAGGTAGAAATCTTCGACAACTCCGGCCGAATCGTCGCGACGCTCCCTTTGACCGAGGGCCGAACCCGCTGGAGCGGCACAAACTCACTTGGCGAGGCCCTGCCCTCCGGCCTTTATCTTATCCGCACCGAAAAAGCTAACTCGTTATATCCCATCGTTTTACTTAAATAGCTCAAGTGAGTTTTAAGCCGCTGAAAATCGCCCTGCTCTGGCATATGCACCAGCCGGTCTATTCCGGCCCCAACTCCGCAATCGCCGTTTTGCCTTGGACGCGCCTCCACGCCCTCAAGGACTACCTCGATATGGCGCTTTACTGCGAATCTACGGGCTTTCCGGCGACTTTCAATCTCGTTCCGAGCCTATTAGACCAGATCGAGGGCTATGCCTCTGGTGAGCTGAGCGACGAGCATCTCGAGCTTTCCCGAAAACCCCTCGCAGACTTGTCTTCCGACGAAAGGCATCGCATTCTGACCGGCTTCTTTTCCGCAAACCTCGAGAACCTCATCGCGCGCGCGCCGAGGTTTATCGAGCTGTTTGAAAGATACGGCCGCCTCGGCAACGACGAGGCCCGCGGCGCGGCACTGTTAGCCCCCGATGAGGATATCCTCGACCTCGTTGTTCATTTTAATCTCGCATGGTGCGGCGAGGCCCTCCGAAACGAGCCGGAAATAAAGGCTTTGATATTGAAGGGGCGCTCCTTTTCGGAAGAGGATAAGAAAATCCTTTTGGAAAAATCCACCGAATGGATAGGCCGAATTATCCCGACCTATAAGCGTTTGTTCGATGAAGGCCTCGTCGATCTCTCGGTCAGCCCCTATTATCACCCAATCCTGCCGCTTTTGTGCGACACCGAATGCGGCAGGGACGCCCGCTCCGATTGTGTTTTGCCGGAGCGCCGCATGGCTTTCCCCGAGGATGCCGCCGAACAGATTTATCGAGCGGTTAAACGTTTCGAGCGGCTTTTCGGGGCGGCGCCTAAGGGCATGTGGCCTAGCGAGGGCGGTGTTTCCGAGGGGGCGGTCGAGCTTATCGCGAATGCCGGGATTAAGTGGATCGCAACAGACGAGGCGATCCTCCGTAAATCCCAGCCCGATAAGCCGATTAATCCCGAGGCCGCGATCTATACCCCATGGCGCTTTCGCGGCCTCAATATCCTTTTTCGCGACCACCGCCTCTCGGACAAGATCGGTTTCGACTACTCGAAGATGCCCGTCGATATTGCGGTCGGGGATTTCCTCGGTGAGCTTGGAAGAATAAACCAAAAACTGCCCCATGACTCGGAACGTCTCGTCACTATCGCCCTCGACGGCGAGAACGCATGGGAATTCTTCCCCGAAAACGGCCGCGAGTTTATCACAAAGCTATATAATCGCTTGCTTTCGGAGCAGTGGATCGAGCCGGTGAAAATCTCCGAGTATCTGATCGGCCGGAGCGATTCCAACCCATCGCTCCGACATCTTGCCCCCGGAAGCTGGATCGACGGCGATTTCGGCACATGGATAGGCAATCCCGAGAAGAACCGCGCGTGGGACGAACTCGCCCTCGCAAGAGCGGAGGTCGAACTGCTCCGGGACGATTCACGCTTCGCCTCCGCGATGGAGCATATCCTTGTCGCCGAGGGCTCGGACTGGTTCTGGTGGTTCGGGAGGGATCTTCGAGGCCTCGAGGAATTCGACATCCTCTTTCGCAAACGGATCGAAGCCGTTTATCGCGCCCTCGATCGCGAGCCGCCCGAATCGCTGAAAACCCCGATTCTCGGGCCTTCCAAGGGAAATATCCTCAAGCGGCGGCCGAATTCCTTCATCTCTCCAACTATCGACGGCAAGCGCACGAACTTCTTCGAATGGCAGGGCGCGGGCATCCTCGAAAACACGGCCTTTTTCGGCGCGATGCACGGCCAAAGCGCTTCGTTCGATATTAAAAAAATATTTTTCGGCTTCGACTCGGCAAACTTCTACCTTAGAATAGACACCGGCAGGTCTGCCCGCGCGATGATCGCGGAGGGCGTCGTTTTCATCCTCGAAATCGAATCGAAAACGCGCCTTCGCCTGCAGATCGGCGAGACCGCATCTATATATCGATGGGACTTCGACTTAGAAGCATGGCGGGATTCCTCGGATCATACTATAATCTCGGTCGATGAAATCCTCGAGATAGCGATGCCGCTTGCAAACTTCACAGAACCGCGCGCCTCATTCGAATGGTCTGTTCACACTAAAGCGAATGCCCTCGCGAGAGAGCGATACCCCGCATGCGGCGCAATTACAACCGAAACCCCGAGCGGCGACTTCGAAGCGCGGAATTGGATAGCCTGATGGCCCTTAGAGAATTTGGCGAAATAATCGAAACTCGCGGCGACAAGGCTGTCGTCAGAATCTTCCGCTCGGAATCCTGCGAGGAATGTAGCTCTAAGGGATCATGCCCACTGAGCGTAACGAAAAAATGGGAGGTCGAGGTCGAGAACACACTGTCCGCAGAAGTCGGCGAAAGGGTGGAACTCGAGTTGGGAAGCGGCGCTTATCTCGCCTCCGGTTTCATTGTGTTTATCTTGCCGATTATTTTAATGCTTGTCTTCTATCTCATTGCAAATCAAATATTTAAATCTTCTCTCTCCCCGCTGTTTTCCTTTGTTGGACTGCTCGCTGGCATGATGGTTGCTTTCCTTTTCAATCGGGGCAAGGGAGCACGAAGATTCGAGTTTCGAATGATCGAAAAGCATGAATAAAGCCCGTTCGAGATGATAATTTTCGTTGACTCCCGCGAACCATGCCCTTATACTATCTCAATTATTTCAAGATGAGGAATATATGTTACATCTGCTAAAGCGTTCGATGGAGATAATCCTCGCGGTTGTATTCCTGATTGTGGCATTGCCCCTTTTCACGCTCGCAAGCGTTATTGTTCTTTTAGATTCACCCGGGCCGCTAATTCTCAGACAGGAAAGGGTCGGCAAAAACCGCCGCCTGTTCAAACTCTACAAGCTCAGGACAATGAAAAAAGGCGCCAACGGAAATTGGCCGATGCATACACAGGTCAACGACCCGCGCTTTTCACCGATATGCAGGTTCATCCGCTCGACGTGTATCGATGAGATACCCCAGTTGCTCAATATCATCAAGGGCGAAATGACCTTCATCGGCCCGCGCCCCGAGAGACCGCCGATCGTCGAGGCCTACACCGCGCGCCAACTCGATATCCTGAAATTCACCCCCGGGCTTTTTGGAATCTCTCAACTCGTCTTTCGCGAGGGAGTGGTCGTGGCCGAGAAGATCGCTCTCGAATTGAAATATTATGAAAATAGGAACTTCTTCAGCGACATTAAAATACTGCTTTATACGCCGATTGTCCTGTTGTCGCATATGGCGGGCAAGGTTCGGCCGCAGAAGTTCACTAAGGATCATCGTTACACATGGCTCGAGCGCGCCCTGCTCGGCGAAAGGGTTATTCTATAGGCGAAACGCCGATCGGCTTTTATCGGGGGCGTTAGCCCCCGTTTTTTTAAGTGGAGAAAGTTGACAGAACTTAATTTCGGATTCTCTTTAGCCCTATGGATCTCAGCACTGCTTCTTGCGGCGCTGACTACGGTTTTATCCTACAGAATAACTAATCCGCCGCTTTACGGCGCTCGCAGGTTTTTGCTGATCGCCCTTAGATTTGTTGCCTTCCTCGCGATTTTTATGATGATCGTCGAGCCCATCGTGATATGGATCAGTTCACGCCAACTCGAACCGAGGGTTATTGTATTGTGGGACGGCTCGGAGAGTATGTCCTTGGTCGATCGCGCCGGAGACCGCAAGGCCGTTGTAGCCGAAATCGACGACTCTAAGGCCTTCGCTTCGATCAGATCCGCCCACGATGTCGCCGAATTCCTCTTCTCCGACTCGGTCGTGACGAAACCAACCCGCCTTTCCTTCGAGGGCCCAGCCACAGCGCTCGGCGACGCCATCACTCGTTTCCGCCGCAATCCCGACGACCAGCCCATCGGTGCGATGATTGTAATCTCGGACGGCCAAACCAACCAAGGCGAAGACCCCCTTGGAGCCTCGTATCGCACGGAGTTCCCGGTTTTCACCATCGGCGTCGGCGACCCAACTCCGCCACGCGATATTATCCTTCGGCAGATTGTCGCCCAGAAGGTGGCCTTCGCCGGCCGCCCCTTCCCAATTATCGCAACCCTTAGCGCCAACGGCTATAGCGGCCTTGAAACTTCGGTCTCGCTGTTTTCCGGCGATAAAAAAATCGACGAAAAGCGAATTATTCTGCCCGGCAACGGCGAACTGCTCGATGTGGATTTCGAGGTCTTGCAGGAAACCGAGGGCGAGATCGTCTTTCGCACGGCAGTCCCCTTAAGCCCCGAAGAACTCTCAGCGAACAACAACTCCAGAAGCGTTCGCGTGAAGGTTCTGCCGACACAACGATCTATACTCGTCATCGGTTCCCGCCCAAACTGGGAGTTTACATTCCTCACCCGCAACCTCAAGGCCGATCCGGATATCGTGGTCAAAACGGCCTTTCTCGGGCAATCCGCGCCGGCCGGCGAGATTCCGCTCCCCAAAACCCTCGAGGATTTTAAGGCCTTCGACGCGATCTATATCGTTGATGCACTGAACCAACTCGACGGCATGAACCTCGGGCCGGTGCTTTACGATTATGTTGCCTCCGGGGGCGCGCTGGGGATTCACCTTCTGGGGGAGATCATTATAAATAGGAGCTCCGCCAATATTTGGTCCAAGCTTTTCCCCTTCATTTACTCCTCGGGTTCCCATGTTTGGATGGAGGACAACTTCGTGCCGGAGCTTTCTGTCCGCGGGCTTGTCCACCCGATCACGCGCGGCTCGGACGAGGGCGCGTTTCAAACCGATAATTACCAGCGCATTCCGCCGCTTTCGGGTTTCACGATGGTCACCGGCTCTCCAGCCGGCTCGGAGGTTTTACTCTCGCATCCGAAGATGGCCGATGTGCCGATTCTCGCCTCACGCGAGGTCGGCAAAGGCCGAGTTTTACTTATCAACGGCGCCGGCCTTTGGCGCTGGGCCTTTATTCCCTTCGGTTTCGGCGGCAACAGCGATTTATATCGGGGTCTCGTTTCACGCGGCTCAGGATGGTTGCTTGCCGCGGGTGAGGGTAATGATTTCATTGTCGAAACCGACAAGCCGGTCTATCGAAGCGGTGAGAAGCTCATTACTACCGCTAAGCTCCGCGACCAATCGAACCTGCCGCTGTCCGGCGCGAGGATCACCGCGAAGTTCGCCCGAACTGACTCCTTGGGCGATTCCCTAATAATTATCCTCGAGGATCGCGGCGAAGGCCTTTATTCATCGGAACTTCCGGGCTTCGATGTCGGACGCTGGAGCCTCACCGCAACCGCGCAACTCAAAGAACAGACGATTGGCTCCGCGACTTACTCCTTCTTAGTCGAGCCGTATTCCATCGAGCTGGAGAATGTCCAGCTCAACAGCGTCGCATTGCAGTCAATTGCCGAGGCCACCGGCGGTCGCTATTTTCGCGCCGGAGAACTCGATTCCCTGCCCGATTTGATTCAAACCCCGAAGGTGCTGAGGCGTGAGCGCAAAGAAAAGGCGATTTGGGATAACCCCTTATTGCTCTTGATCTTCGTTTTGGCCTTGTGCGGCGAATGGATACTCCGCAAGAAATGGGATTTACCGTAAATCACTATAATACAAATAGATAAGCTGTATTACTTAAACTAAAATATACTCTTCTCAAAGCAATTCTTCGTATTTGCCAAATCGGCATTAAAAATCGTTATCTAAAAATAACACCTGTTATAAAAAGATAACATTGCACGAAAAAGGTTTTGTGTAAATATAATCGAGACCGCAGTGTTTAATCTGAGCCGATCTGCCTACTCCAACTTAGTATAGCGCTATAATAAAGAAAGCCGGATTAACCGGCTTTTCAGGTAAGCGAGATCGAGGGAAAGCCCTAAGAATATACCTCGGAGGTCAATTGATAATTGCCCTCGAGGCCGTCGAGAATCCGGGTGAAAACCTCGGCTTGCCTACTAAACTCCGCGTCGCTTATGACCTTGATCTCAGCCTCATATCGGCCCTTCTTCACCCCCTCGAGATACTTCGCCGCGACGGCCGGAAAAAGCTCCAAGAGTAGCATCTCCTTCTCGTCCTCGGCGAGGGGCACACCGCCATACTGCTCGAGGATCGGGTTGTCGGGCTTCTTGTATTTCGTTGTGTCGTAGGGGATCTCCTGCGGATTGCCGGTGATGAGTTTGCGAAACTCGGGATCGATCGGGAAGGGGGTTTTGCCGTAACCGCCCTGAACCAAACTGACGAACTGCGCCGAGGTTATGTCGTAGAAGCCCTTGCCCTGCGCCTGACTAACGACGCTGTTGACAGCCTGCACGCCGACAATCTGGCTCGTCGGAGTGACCAAGGGCGGAAGGCCCGAATCCAAGCGGACGCGCGGGACATTCCTCAGGACATCGTGGAAAAGGTGGGACATGCCCATGCCCTCGAGCTGAGTCACCATGTTGGAATACATGCCGCCGGGGATTTGCGCCTTTTTGACCTCCTCCTTCGGGCCGGGGAAGTTGAAGTATGCCTCGATCTTTTGCGTGAGGTCAACGACTGCGACATAGTCGTCCTTGATCGCGGCCTCGATGGCCTTGTCGAAAAGCTCGTCGATTTCGCGCGGAAGCTTGTCTTTAGTGATGTCGAAGGGGCGGGGCATCATCTTCGACTCGTCGAAGGCGGCGAGTTCTTTTCGGATACCGAGGAGTTCGCGGTTGATTTTGTTCACCGCTTCGAGGTTCACGCCGGTATCGATACCGAGCTTATTGCAGAAGATCTGGACAAGCTCGAAGGCCGGAGCCGCGGGGCCTCCGGCGAAGTTCGAGATTACAGTATCGACGATATCGACGCCGTTGACGATTGCGACAAGCGCCGAGCCGAGGCCATAGCCGGGGGTGCAGTGGCTATGGTGGTCGATCGGCAGTTTAACCCTTTTTTTAAGCTCTTTGTAGAGTTTGCCGGCGACCTTCGGGTGGATCAGGCCGGCCATATCCTTTATTGTTATCGTGTCCGCGCCGAGTTTTTCGAGTTGCAATGCCTTATCGACGAAGTAATCTACTGTGAAGATGGCCCCGGGAAGGCGTTTGCCGGAGAGGACGCCCTTGAGTCTTTGGAAAAAGGTGAAGACCGGATCGGTCGTGTAGCAGACCGCGCAATCGGTTTGGCCGCCGTTTTTGCGGACGATCTCGATCGTGGATTTCATATTGTCGATGTCGTTTAGGGCGTCGAAGATGCGCATGATATCGACGCCGGTCTGCAGGGAGTTTCGGTTGAAGCCCTCGATGACATCGTCCGGGTAGGGATTGTAGCCGAAGAGGTTTCTGCCTCGGGAGAGGGCTGTCAGTAGGGAGGCTTTTCCTATGGCATCCTTGATCTTCGCGAGGCGGTCCCATGGGTTTTCGCCCAAGTATCGCATTGTCGAGTCCGGCACCGCGCCGCCCCAGACCTCCATCGCGTAGAATTGCGCGTCGCGGTAATATGGGAGGGTTCTATCGACCTGACTTTGGTTCATGCGGGTAGCAAGTTGCGACTGCTGGCCGTCGCGAAGAGTTAGGTCTTTGATGAGAAGCTTACGAGCCATTATTCCTCCGATATATCATGATATTTGGATAGCATAATCTTATAAGTATATCGAAAAAATAAAAAGATGCAACATTGTCTATCATTGCCTTCATCTATTATCTTCGTCCATAATAATATTGGGAGTCATAAAAAAAGGCGGTAAAAACCGCCTTTCGTTATAGAACCTATAAGCGGAATCTATTAACGACGTTTGTCGCCGTAGCCGCCGCGATTGTCCCTTGTTTTGGGGCGCGGTTGCGATTCATTGACGCGAAGGGTTCTGCCTTGGAATTCGAGGCCATTGGTGGCCTCGATGGCCTTCTCGCCCTCGCCGCTTTCGGGCATCTCGACGAAGCCGAAGCCTCTGGAGCGACCCGACATTTTGTCGATGATAACTCTGGCCGAGGCCACGGTTCCGTATTGACCGAAAAGGCCCTGCAGGTCTTCATCAGTGGCGTCGTATGACAGATTACCGACGTAGATATCCATTCTACTTCCTCTCTTGTGTCATTGATTCATAACGACCGATTCCTCTACCATGACACGGGGTGAAGAATTGGCTTGTCGCAATCGACGGGATACTATATTAAACATGTTATAATCATTTTGCAAGAAAAATTTTTTTATTTTGGATATTCGGACGCCGATTTCATGCATTTGGGACTCTATCACATATGAGGCACCGCTTCGATTGTCACCGTAATTGTTTGCATTGTTGTGAAGGTGTTCGGAGAGGGCGCTTGGAAATAAAGGTATAGGGAGCGGCCTGCATCGAGCGCGATGTTGTATCCGTTCGAGGCCGAGGTCGCGAAAGCGCCCGCTTCGGTTGAGCCGGAGAGCTTGAATGAGCCGTTCAGGACATCTGTGGGACTTGTGAAATCGATAGCATCCGGCGCGGAGGTGTCGAAGAGGCCCATGAGAAGGGCGATATCCTCACCCGCGGTGTTGCCGAGCGACCATCCGGAGGTCTCGGCTTTGAGGCGCAGGTCGATAGCGACCGTTCCGGTGTTTTTGATATAGGCGTAATCCTCCGCGGTCATGATGATGACCTGTCCCTCGTCGAGGCGACCGATCGCCCAGCTTGAGGTGCTGTAAAGCGGGCCGCCGGCGCCGCCCTTACGGACCTCGAGCGCGAGGGTTTCCTCGGTTCGCCACGTGACAGCCCAGTCGTTGAGGATCGGCGAGCCGCCGGAGTTGGTGAGGTTGGCCTTGAGATAGAGCTTGTTGTAGGTTGTCGTGTTCAGCGCTGAGATGTTTATCGGGCTTGAGTCGAAGCCGGTGGAATTGCCCGAGAGCGCGGCGTCCGGGATCAGCGTGGGAGTTCCGGCGAGGTTGTAAAATACTTGATATTTAATATCGCCGGTCGTTTCGTTGTCGGAGAACTCGGCGGTGTTCCAGCCTACGGCGCCGGGGACCGAGGAGTAGTCTATCATCGTCGAGCGGATATTGCCGGAGGTGATCTCGTTGGAATAATAGACATCGACGGCGAGCCAATCGACATAGACAACATAGGAAGTTCCCGGGCTTTGAATACTCGCACGCAATCGAAAATTCGTGTTATTAAGTTCGGTTGCGGTCCAAGGCCTGCCCCAAGTGTCCGAGGATCCTCCAAAGGTGACTGCGCCGTTGGGGTCGGCATCCGGAAGGACAGCGCTTTGACGGCCGGTGGTCCAGTTTGTTCCACCGTTCCAGCTCAATTCGATTGTGATATAGCGGTTTGAGGTCGGGAGGTATCTCCATGCGTCCGTGCGCACAATAATCCCTGAGATCGTTGCACCTGTAGGGACAGAGATGCCGTAATTATAGAAACGACAGCTATCGCCGTTTCGCGGCATTGAGGTGTTAGAGTCGTTTGCGTAACAATTTGTGGGGTTTGACCAGTTTGTGCTCGCGTTTGAATAGGCTGAGGGCGATAGCCAGCCGGTGTTTCCCGAACCACCACCGAGGTAAACATAGTTGGAGACAGCAATAGCGGATGTCAGCGCGTCGGTCTCGAACTGGGCGGTTGTTGTTTGGAACCAGTCGGAGTGGGGGCGCAATGTGTCAACAGTGAAGGAACGCGGTGTTGTCCAAGCGCTGTAGTTGACGCCGTCGTAGGCGCACATCCGCCACCAGTAGGTTTGCCCTTGTGTAAGATTGCTTTGCACGGTGTAGGTTTTTATTGCCGATGTTCCCTCGGCGACCGGGAAAGGCCCGCCGGTGAAGCCGACTGCTGAGACATTCGTCGCGACCTCGCTGATTATGCTTGTGAAATCGGGTGCGTCGTCGAGCTGGAGGCGGAAATGCAAGGGGTCGCCGTCGTCGTCGATGGGGACTCGCCACTCGAAGGTCGGCGTTCTGTCGGGGGTGCGCTCGTTGTCGAAGAGCTTGTTCAGCGCGGGAACCTCGGGGGCTTCGTTCGGCGGCGCTTCGGACAGATCGCCGGCCGCTACGAGGGCGTAGGGCTGAGGGGAGGTCCGAATCGCGTTCGCGCCGATTGTAATTTCTATCAGGCTGTTCGGGATCGGGTCGAGCCAGACGACCTCGTCGCGGTTGATTCCGTCATAGCTTCCGCCGGTCGCAGAGCGCGAGACAGTTGACGAGAAAACATTGCCCTTGTATGTGTTGCCGGCAACGGTGACAGTCAGGTTGAGATCGTTGACGCCGGAGGTTCCAACCGCGGGTGAACCGGGGTAGTCGGTGAAAGACAGGACGATCTTGATATTCTCGGTCGTGCTTGGGCCGGTGTAGAGCAAGTAGGTGTGGGTTTGGCCGGTCGAGGTGAAGCCCGAGGTGATATCCTGAACCCAGAGCTTGCGGGCGTCCGCGCCGTAAGAATCGTTGAAATACATGCAGTCGTCGAGGACTACGCGACCCCAGCCTTGGCCGTTGGAGGGGGCGCGCTTGCTTCCGGTGTTGTTCACCGCGTCGATAGTGTAGATGCCCGTCATATTGCGCGTGCCGAGGATAAGCATGGCCTTCATCAGCGCGCCGCTAGGGGTGAGGGCGTTTCCCGCGACGACATCGCCGGTGGGGTAGTAGCCCGCCATGAAATATTGGCGGATGAGGGCGGTCATGCCGGCGCAGGTTGGGGTTGCCATCGAGGTTCCGCCCATATATGCCATGCCGGTGTGGCATGAACTTCCGCCGTCGATATTGTCCGCCGACCAAATAAACCAGCCGCCGGGGACGCTGACATTGGGCTTCATAAGCCCCTCGTCGGTCGGGCCGTGCGAGGAGAATTCGGCCATATTTTCGGGGTCGTTTCCGTCAGTGGAACCGGGGTTGGAGTAGGTTGTGGAATTAAATCCAAATCCGGTCTCTGTCGCGCCGACAGTCACCATATTCTTCGCGACGCCGTAGCTTGCGACGCGGATTCCGTCGGTGTTGTCGTTTCCCGCGGCGAAGAAGATGAGGAAGTTTTTGTTGTTCCACATAAACTGGTCGCACTGCTGGGCGTCTGTGTTATAATATGTTGGTGAGCTACTGCCGTAGGAGTTGCTGTGGATATAAGCGCCGCAATTTCGGGCATAGGCAAAGAGCGTGTTCATGTCGGTGGGGGTATAAATTCCGTTGGAGCCTTTGGCTCCGTCGGTGAAGACGAGCCGGGCGAGCGGTGCCATGCCGTCGCCGGAGTTGTAGGTTCCCGAGGTGGGGGAATTGGCCTCGTTCTCGCCGGCGATGCTTCCGCCAACATGGGATCCATGGCCGCCCAAGGAGACATCGGTATCGTCGAAGTCACCTGTTGTAGAAGAGCCGCGGTTGTATGCGCGGATCTTGCGGTGGCCGGTGTCGGTCGGGGGAGTCCAGCCGGTATATTTTGGGACCGTGACGCCGGGGTCGCAGAAGTAGATCGAGTTCGTGTCGAGGCCGCTGTCGAGGTAGCCGACGAGCTGGCCTTGGCCATAGAGATTTCTGCGATAGATCGGGACATGCGCCAGATCGACGGACATCTGGGCTAAAAGCCGCGAGCTGGAGGTCATTCCGGTGAAGTTGTAGGATTGGGTGATCCAGCGCGACCAGTCGTTGAGAAGTTTGACAGGGTATTTGCGCTCGACCCATTCGGTGCCCTCGAAAAGTGCCGCTGTTAAAACGATCTGCCTCAGGTTTTCCGGGGAGCATTTGAGGCGGACGTACTCGTGCCCCTCTCCACGCATGACATCGTCGATTTGGCCGCCGAGGGCGCGTAGCTCTGTGGCGAGGGCCTCGTGGTCATCGCCCTGAAAGACTTGAATTATCAATTCGATAAGGCCGTCCGGGTCGGGTTTGTGTTCATCTGTGAGGAGCGACGGCCGGACTCGGAAGGAGGGGATCAGCGGCAGGACGCGTTTCACGAAATCGAGCGCTTCGACCTTCGGAAGGGATTCCTTCGAGAGGCGGAAAACCCAAGCGCGGTTTGGGACATAATAGAAGATTTGCGCGCCGAGGGGAGTGCCTTTGGCGGCGTTAATTATCTGTTCTTTGCGCTCCTCGGTGGTTTCGCCGTCGAATTTCACGATATAGTAGCCGAAATCGCGCTTGAAGTCCTTGAATTCGAGCTCGGGAGTGATTGGCGCGGGGAGCGGGTCGTCCATATCGAGTGTCGCCCAGCGGAACCAGATGACCTCGTCCTCCATCGAGGGGTTGTTCGAGAGATCGACAGCAGGCGAGGGCGGCGGTGCTATTTGAGCTGATAATAGGCCGATCGGGTCGATGTCGATGGAGTCGCGGTGCTTCATCCCGTAAACGTTTCCGGAGAAAACGAGCAGAGCTAATATAATTGCGAGGGAGAGGTCGAAGAGGAAATAGATTTTTTTCATATATGGTTCAGAGCTGGTTAGTGTTAAAGCCGTTAAAAATTACCTATAATATTAGGCTATAATTTCAATATAATAAAATATTCGCGGAGGGGTATTATTGCCACTTATTTTAATAGATTCTCATATTGGAAGGGGAGGCCGGAATTCTCTTCTCACAACACCGAACAGCCGAAACTCGACGTGCGAGATTTTTTGCTTGCCTCGACTCGGATAAAGGCTTATATTTCGGTCTAAAAAAACGGAGAATATATGAAAAAATATCAAAGCACAATCGCCCGCGAGGCAAGCCTCGAAGGCGTCGGACTACATACCGGAAAGCCGGTGAGGTTGACCTTCAAGCCCGCGCCGCCGAATACATGGGCGGTGTTCGTCCGCGAGGACATCGGGCCGGAGGCGCGAATATTGGCCTCTGTCGATAACGCGACCGGCGAGCATGTCCGCGGAACTACCCTCGCGAACGCGCAGGGCCATCGTGTGACGACCGTGGAGCATGTCCTCGCGGCCTGCGCAGGCCTGCAAATCGACAACATCGAGATATGGCTCTCGGCGGATGAGCCGCCTGTTCTCGATGGAAGCGCACAGCCCTTCGCGGAGGCGCTTCTCGAGGCCGGTATTGTCCAGCAGGACGCGGAAAGGCGATACTTCGTGGTCGAAGAGGTCATCCAATACAACAATATCTCGCGAGCCACCGATATTCACATCGTCCCCTTCGACGGCTACCGCGTCACATTCATGGTCGATTATCACAACCCCGCACTCGGGACGCAATACACGACCCTCGTCGATCTCGAGGAGGAGTTCCTCGATGAATTCTCGCCCGCGAGAACATTTTGCTTTCTCTCCGAGGTCGAGGATCTTTTGAAACTGGGGCTTATCAAGGGCGGCAATCCCGAGAACGCGCTCGTTATTATCGATAAGGAGTTCACCCCCGAGATCGAGGACTTTCTGAAAACGAATTTCAGGATCGGCCCGAATACCGCCCTTTTTGTCGAGGGCAATCCGCTTCTCGCGGGCATCGAACAGCGCTTTTACAACGAACCGGTGCGCCATAAAGTCCTTGATCTTCTCGGCGATATGCACCTTCTCGGCTTCCCGCTGAAGGGCTTTGTGATCGGCGCGAGATCCGGCCATTCGGCGAATATCGAGCTTGTGAAGCTTATCAAAAAGCAAAAGGAGAAGCTCGAACTCGCCGGCCAATACGGCCCGACAAAAAAGCGCGCGATCCTCGACGCCTCGGGCATTATGCGCATACTCCCGCACCGCTACCCTTTCCTCATGGTCGATGAGGTTGTCGATTTCGAGAAGGGCAAATGGGCGATCTCGCGAAAGAATGTGACCGCGAACGAGTTCTATTTTCAGGGGCATTTCCCCGGCCACCCGATTATGCCCGGGGTTTTGCTGATCGAGGGCATCGCCCAAACCGGCGCCTTCCTGCTGATGGACGCCTTCGACGACCCCGAGGAGCATGTCACCTATTTCCTCGGCCTCGACAAGGTCCGTTTCCGCAAGGCTGTGACGCCGGGGGACACTGTGACATACCGCGTCGATATGAAGAATTTCAAGCGCGGGCTGTGTAAATTCGAGGGCAAGGCCTTCGTTGACGGCGAGGTTGTCTGTGAGGGCGAGTTTATGGCGATGGTGGTTCAGCGTTAAATTCGCCGCGGCGATTTTTAATATTGACATCCGCCCGGAAGTGTATAAAATTAGCGCGGTTCTTTTATCAAAAAGTGAAGTTGACGATAGCGGCGCTGTTCGGCGGGGTGTGCCACGGTCGGTTCGTCGAAACGGGCTTTCGGGATGCGTGGAAATGCAACGCATTTGTGAGATTGCCGAAGCATCCAGTCTTGATTGTGTTGATTGGTGCGGCACCGGAGCGGTTTTCAGGAAATCTGAAGAGGGCCGGCGCTTAACAGATATGCAACGCATATTTAAAAACACAATTGGAGAGGTGCCAGAGCGC
>DIWU01000019.1 GCA_002428525.1 bacterium UBP14_UBA6098 | reverse complement strand
TTCAACTCGAACCCCTCCGGCACCGCGGGCATATTCCCCCCACTGCCGCCCTGACCCTCTTCGGACAGCGGCGCAAAACCCAACTGCACAAGGTTCGGCTCGCTTTTCGCCCACGTCATCAGCACCCACGAATACAGCACTCGAAGCATCTCCGTGTCCTCGTTGAAAAGCGCATCCTGCTCATCCACCGCCGTCCGCGCCTCGGGGCTTTCCTTGAGAACATAATTCGAGAAAGCGAGGTTCGAGGCGTCGAAATACCCCTGCAATTTCGCAATGAAAGCAGGCGGCAGAACATCGGGGTCGCCGGTCGCGACAAGCCTCGCATGGCCGTGAATCAGGTCCTGAACCGCGGCGATTCGGCGCTTGCGGTCCTGCGGGAATCGCCCCTCGACGCCGTAGATTGTGAGCTTCGCGCTGTCCATTCCGTAGGTGTCCAGAATCAGCGCCTTGCACTTGGCGTAGTAGGCGAAGGTCAACTCGTCCGCAGTGTGCATCTGCTCGTAGGCGACGCGCTCTTCGCCCATCTCGGCCTGCGATTTGCCGAGCGCCGCGACCCATCTGTCGTAGGCCGCAAGCCCCCAGTTCACAAGGTGGTCGGGGATCATCAGGATGTCCTTCCACGCCATGATATAGGTTTTGATGGCGAGAAGTCGCGCGGTGCGAAGCGCGAGGAAATCCCGCCCGCAGTTGTTGTCCAGAAAAATCAGCATAATCCCTCCTTCGGGAAAGGTTTAGTTATCGTTCGGGGGTTTGAGGTTATCTAAGTTTCTTAAGAATTTCATTGATTCCATTGTTCGAATCATCGAGATTAGCGAAAATTTTTTGCATTGTTGAAACATCGATTCGATGCTCTTTTAATACTTTTTTTATCTCGGTATTAACAATCTCTTTTAAACGCTCTGTTTGATATTCGAAATTCGGAACAACACCGATCGCTGTCATGCAATTGGAACAATAAATTATTGATACTGGGCCAGTAGTTCCAAAGCTCGCAATCCAGTCGAAAAAAACAGTACACTGACAGTTCGGGCATTTTGCCATTTTGTCTCCTTTAATCATTTCTGGTTATTTGATGGTCGAATATTTCATAAATATCAAGCCCGAGATGCTCTGCAAGCGCGCACATATGCTTGCATGGTAATGATCGAGCATTCTTAATGACCTCACTTTTATTTCCCCAATTATTTTGCCACCATGGGCAATTACAGGAAGGAGGATTCAGACTTACTAAATTTCCAGGAAGGAACCCCCCAATTTTCGGACTTGCGTAATATCTTCCTTGGGTTTCATTGATTAAAATCACGCGCGATCTCATAATTGCAGATTCAACCTTCTCAATTCTTTTCTCAATCTGCTCTAGTTTTCTTTGCTCTTCTGATTCTCTTGCCTTTAACGCTCTTCTATCCACCCTCTTGTTGTATTTATTTCTTATGTTTATAAGGTAAACATCACAGTCTGTGTTTGTGCAAAGGTTTTCAACTTCACTCTTGCAATTCTTGATGTAGCTACGCTGAGGTTGCCAATGGCCTAATATTAAACGACAAGCATATTTAGAGTCGGAATAAATCAACACAAGATTTTTTTGTTTTTTTATCCCGTTTAACCTTATTAGGGCTTTTTTAATTGCGGTCATTTCTGCGTGATGTGGTCCTTTGCTCCTTGCGGTATATTCAACTGGGTTGTATTCATGTCCATTTGTTCTTATTATTACGGATACACCAGTAATCCCGTTTTTAAAACCCGCATCTGTTTGGACAATAAAACAGCATTCTGGGATTTCATCGATTCCAGGAGGTTTTTCAAGCCATGCTTGTGGTATTTGGAATTCTTCCTCACCATTTGTCATTTCTTCTCCTTGTTTGTTTTTGTTTCCCCCCCGCGACTTTCGCGGGGGAGTTCAATTCTTTCAAAATTCAGGGCGAGGGTCGAGTCTTTATGGCCGTTCTACCGCTCATTCCGCCCTTTTGACCGCTCATCGAGGCCAATCCACCCGTTGCGCCGGCCAATCGAGCGCTCCTTCCGGTCAATTGACCGCTCATTCTACCCGATTGATTGCTCATTCTACCCAATTGATCGCCTATTTTGGGCATTTGACGGCTCCTTCCACCCGATTGATTTCATCAATTGAGTCGAAAAAGGGATCGATTGTGCCGAAGGAGGGGTAAATCGCCCTCCGCGACCGAACAACCGCCCCGCGCGCGCTGTTAAACCCGGCTGTCGCGCCGGAAACCGCCCAAAATCCGGCCTCGAACGCCTCGACGACCGGCTCGCCCCACCCAAAGAAGCCGTTTCCCGTCCTCGCGGAGCGGAATATCGCCTCGGAGAACGCGCCGGAAGGCGCGCGGGGCGGGGGGGTTGTTCTCCCTCGCGCCATGGGGGAGGCGTCGCGGGCGCGGGCGGTTCCGACGGGGGATATTTTGGCCGTCGATGGGTCATGTGGGCGATGTTTCCTTTCGCAAAGTCGTTTCGGCTCGCCTCGACTCCGCTCGGCGACCGCCGCTCAACGACCGGTGGCTGAGCGAAGCCAAAGCCGTATCGAAGCCCGGCAGGCACCGCACCTTTTTTCCTCTTCAATGCGTCATTCACGATTATTGTAACACCCCAATTCTTGAGAAAACGCTCTTTATCATCAAGCTACACTAAGCCACGGGAGTGGCTTTTCATAAAAATCGCCGCCTTGATTCCCTGCACGACCTTGTCGCGATAGCGGAACGCGGCCGAGCCGGTTATCGATGCCTTGCCCTTGACGCCCACCTCGACCAGAGTCGCGCCGTTTTCCTCGGTTGTGAGATATATCGGATAGAAGAAGGCGCCGCTGAATAAATTTAACCTGTCGCCGAGGGTAATTCTGCGTTCGTTTTCGTCGAAGAAATCGATGTCCATATTTTTCTTCATCCCGAAATAGGCAATGGCCTCGAGTATCACCTCCGGCGGCGCTTCGACCTCGAAAGACTCGATGTAGCGAGGCTTCTTTTTCGGCGGCTTACGAAGGACAGTGACCATGTAAAACACCAGCATTATAAACAATAGCCATGTGAACCCGTGAAATAACAGTAAATCATTAGGCATTTTAGACCTCCTGTTCAAAAATAATGTTGATTCGACTTAACTGCTGTGATGTTGCTGTTTTGTTTCTTTCATCTTCTTCTCCTTCTCCCTATCGGGCGGTTGTGGTGTTGGTTGTGTTCATCGGCGTTATGTTTGAGTTTTGCCTTTCTTTGTTTCGCCTTGTATTCAAGATAAGGCGCGGTTTCGTCGGTGTCAAGTGTTAATTTCGAGCCATGAGTGATGTTTTTCCGGTTTGAGTTCGTTGGTCAGGGCTATCTCGGGGGTGATGCCCGCGCATGTCGGGCCGCGGAAGATGGTGGTCGAGGTTGGCACTATGTCGCGGGTGCGGGAGGGTCTGAGACCCTCCCCTTGTAGCGGCTGAATACCTCGCCGGGATGACGGTTAGCGGGCTCGATATTCGGGATAATCTCGTCGCGGTTGCGCGCAGGGGCTTTCTGAACGACTTTGTCGAGATCTATGACCGTTCCGGCGGAGCTTTCAACCAAATCGCGCAGTTCGACTCGAGCAGGCTTAGCTATATTGTCGATGTCCAGTTTGCCGACCTTCGCGACTACATCCTTTATGTCCTCGGTGGAAGCCCGAACCTCGGTTCGGACGGCGACTTCTACGCGCTCAGGCATGATGGCGATTCGTTGACATTGGCCGCAGGATATAAGTTCAGCGGAGTCCCCGGAGGGCTCGCGCAGACATTCATGATGAAAATGGCATCGCGAAACGACACTATTTTTCTTGCCACGATGGCCGCAATATATTAGCATTCGCTACCGGAGTCAATCTGGACGGACTGCCCCGCTATTGATGGGACACCTCTTCCGGACTCGATGCCGATCATCGGACATTTCGTGCCCGGGCTATGGTTTTTCGATGTCGCCCTCCATGACGAACTACCGGCGCTTGCGACAGCCTCGGAGTGGCTCGGTGTTTGGTGGACGAGTATCGCGGATTTTTCGAGCCGACTCGACACGATTCGAACATACCCCACCGGAGGTTGGGGCCAGCATTCCCATCTTTACTGCGGCGATACGCTTTTTGTCGCGATGGAGGGCTACGGCCTCGGTATCTTCGATGTTCGCGACAAGGCCAATCCGTTGAGTATTAGTAGAATTACCGGTCAATTCACTCACGATCTGGGCTTTCTGGATGCGATCCTCTGTGTTGCCCGTTCGAATTGTTACGTTTTTCACAACCTTGCACCTTGGTGGCGCGGAGGGGAGATCGCTCCCATCGATTCTTTCGTTGTGCCGCTAGTCTTTGGCGAAACGCACAATTGTCTTTCGGTTTCTGTTCTCAAAACGGACTCGGACACCTTCTTCGTCCTGCCGATTTACGACGACGGGTTGAATTTCATTAGTCCGGCCGATATCCCCGGAGCCTTCGCGCGTTTTCATTTCTTCGACAACACGGATCCCATCGAGGTTCAGTGCTCCGCCGAAACCCTTTTCGTGCTGTTTCCTGATTCGCTTAGAATCATGAGGTTTTGCGGCGACTCGCTAATTCAGCTTGCCTCGATAGCCACCGCCGCAAACCCGACAGGTATTGGAAGGGGAGAGGGGTTTATAGCGTTAACCTGTAAGGACGCGGGGCTATATCTGTTCGAATGGGACGGCTTGGGTCTTAACCCGCTCGGGAATTGGAACCCTTGGGGCTATGCCTCGACGCGGAATTTTTCGATCGGCTCGGAGCAATCAACCACCGGCTCGGAGCGATCAACCACCGGCGCGGAACGCTTGACCACTAGCGCGGAACAGCTATCCACTTGCGCGGAGCCAATGCATCCTTGATCGGAAGCAATTACTATTTGATGAGAGGCAATAATAATTTGCTCGGAACCCTCGACCACCGGCTCGGAACCCTCAACCACCGGCGCGGAAAGCATAAAAAAACGCCCGATTCGTTATGAATCGGGCGTTTAAGGAATTCACGGAGAGGCCGGGATTCGAACCCGG
Organism: bacterium UBP14_UBA6098; assembly: GCA_002428525.1. Classification (GTDB taxonomy): domain Bacteria; phylum UBP14; class UBA6098; order UBA6098; family UBA6098; genus UBA6098. The sequence goes on along the minus strand of DIWU01000019.1, from coordinate 40,157 downwards.
GGCACCGGTTTAGGGTGCACACGATTTCCAGTCGTGCTCCTTCGGCCAGCTCGGACACCTCTCCTAAAATCAAAATCGATTGATGGTCGAAAAAGCGTGCAAAATATAAATATCCAGCCTCCCATATGCAAGCCAATTTTTTCCGCTCGAGAATGTCTCCGCTTATGAATATGCATCGTGATTCGTGTTGACTTTAAAGGCGGTTTTCCCTAAAATCATAAATCAATATTTATAAAGAAAGAGGCTGATATGGCGAAAAAGATTGCTATTTTAGGCGGCGGGCCGGCCGGTTATGTCGCGGCGATTCGTGCGGCACAGCTCGGCGCTTCGGTGACGCTCGTCGAGTCCGCAAACCTCGGTGGTGTTTGCACTAATGTCGGATGTATTCCCACGAAAACATACTATCATTATGCTGAAATTACGAAAGAAATTAACGATGCCAAAGCCGATAAAATCTTGGAGGGCGAGTTTTCCTTCGATTGGCTCAGAATACTGCGGAAAAAGGATTTAATCGTTAAGAAGCTCGTCGCGGGGATTGGGTTTCTGATGAAAAAGAACCAGATCGAGGTTCTGGCCGGAACCGGTGAAATAATTGGCAAAGGGGAGGTTTTTGTCAAGCATTCGAACGCGGAGGTTTCGCGGGTTTTATGCGATGAAATCCTCATCGCGACAGGCTCTGCGCCAAGGTCAATTCCCATCGAGGGATGGCAAGGCTCCGGTGTCTGGTCGAATACCGAAGCGCTTTCAGCCGAGCGTGTCCCTGCGAGCCTACTAATCATTGGCGGCGGAGTGATCGGTTGCGAATTCGCGCATATCTTCTCGACATTCGGATGCAAGGTGACAATTGTCGAGGTGCTCGACGGCCTGCTACCCGGAATCGATCCCGATATAGTGGATATCGTGACTAAAACCCTTGCAAGGCAAGGCGTTTCGATAAGAACCGGCGTCGGTATTCAGCGGATTGAGAGAACCTCGGAGGGTGTTTTTGCTTTTTCGGGCGCAGAGCGTTTCGAGGCCGAAGAGATACTCGGTGCAGTCGGCCGAATGCCGACTCCGCCAATCGGCGCTGAGATTATTGCTAAGCTCGACCGCGGCAGGCTTGTCGTCGATGAGAGTTGCAGAGCGGGTGATGGGGTTTGGGGGGCCGGAGATGTCTGCGGCGCGCCATTCTTGGCCCATTGGGCGAGCGCTATGGGCGAGGCCGCGGTGGAAAACATGCTCGGAGCTAATCACCATATGAACCTCGATGCGGTTCCGGGGGCCTTCTTCACAGCGATCGAGGTCGGAACTGTCGGGCTTACCGAACCGCAGGCAAAGGCTCGGTTTGGCGAGGTCAATATCGGCAGGTTCCCGTATCAAGCCAGCGGTCGGGCTAAAACCGCCTCCGCGGCCGATGGTTTTTCAAAAGTGGTCACAGATAAATCTGGAGTGATCGTTGGCATACATATTGCGGGAAAACATGCTTCGGAGATGGTTTGCGCGGCGGGATTAGCCGTTGCGAGAAAGCTGACCGTTGACGATTGGAAGGAAACAATCGTGGCCCATCCGACCTTCGGCGAGATTCTCAAGGAATCCGCGTTAGATAGTATCGGAGAGGCTATTCACATTTAGTTAGGAAATCGAGGTTTCGATGGAAAAGACACTGCAAATTCCGATTCTCGTCTGCCTTCTCCTGTTGGCGGCACTTGGAACTGCCTTCGCTCAGGAAAACGAGGCTGTTACCTCGGCCGAATCGCAGGATTCCATTCAGCCGGTCGGCCCTCAACCAAAAATCGTTGTTCCCGAACAGAATTTCGATTTCGGGTTTTCGCCGGAGGGCTTCTATCTCGTTCACCCCTTCGTCATTAAAAACGAGGGCGAGGCAAACCTCCTGATCGAAAGGCTTCGCACTACCTGTGGTTGCACCAGCGCGCCGCTCAAGAAGAGCGAACTTGCCCCCGGCGAGGAGACTGAAGCGACAGTTATCTTCAACAGCACAAGATACAAATATCAGACCTCGAAGGGCACGATAATCAACTCGAACGACCTCATCAACCGCAGTATCCGTGTGACAATCGTTGCGAATATGGATACGATAGGCCTTCCGTTCAAGATCGAGCCGTTCGGCCTCGATATAAAACAGGGCGAGAAACCGCCCAAAACGATGGTGTTCACCGTTCAAAACAAGAGCAATAATAACTTCAAGCTCGAAATTGTGGATTATACAGCCGACGTCATCCAGAAGCCGAAAATCAAAGAGACTGAGCTGAAGCCCGGCAAGAAAACCACTATCGAAGTCGAATTGCGCCCGGATTACGACTATGCGGCCAATCACATCAAGGCCTCTTTCACCGTCGATGCCACCGGCGAGAACCCATCGAGGTTCACAATCCCGATTATGGGTTCCGGGCCGAAATAGGTTTAGCTATATTTGTTGAGCAAACTCCTTAGAATAATCACCCTCGCGGTTTTGACACTTTCGCCCGTTTTTGCGGACGAAGGTGTCATTTTGCATTTTTTCTATTCAAAAAGCTGTGAGCACTGCGCCGAGGTTCGCGAAAAAAAACTCGAACCTATGCAAAAAAAGTATGCCGAATCGCTGAAGGTCGTCGAATTCGAGATCGAGGACAATATGGCGAACTATGAAAAGCTCATCGAGATGGAGGAGCTTTTCGGCAGAACCGGCAACGAGATTCCGGTCGTTTTCCTCGGCGACAGCGTTTTCAGCGGGACAGAGGACTTCACGCCGTATTTGAATAAGCTCATGGCCGGTGGAAAACCGAGTCCTTCGGCGCAGACCGCGCATTCGGTGGCCATCGATTCGAGCCTCGCGGCCCCGGAAACCCACGATTCCATCGCCGAAATCGAGGTCGATAAGAAATACCCCGTGTTCATGGCCTTCTTCTGGGAGCGCGGATGCCAGCATTGCGATCGAGTGACCTATGATATTCAGCTCCTTAAGAAACGGCATACGACGCTCGTCGTTAAAGACTGGGATGTCGAGGACAAGACCGCAAAGCAATACGCCGAGGCTCTTGCAATTCGTTTGGGGGTCGAGGAAAAATTGCACCTCGCGACGCCGGCGGTTTTTCTCGCCGATACGGCCTTCATCACAGACGCGATCAGCTTTCACGCCTTAGATTCAGCGATCTCGCGGCTCGAGACTATCCCCGACGGCGACACTGTTTGGGTTTTTTCCGAAGACGAGCTCGAGGCCGCAGACAAGTTTATCGTGGATCGTTTCCGCAAGTTCGAGATCGCGCCGGTTATTGCGGCTGGCCTTTTAGACGGCCTAAATCCCTGCGCCTTCGGAGCGATTATCTTCTTCATCACCTTCCTGACCGTCGTCAAGAGAAAGCGGCGCGAGATCTTTTGGGTGGGTGTTTCTTTCACGCTGTCGGTGTTTTTCACCTATCTATTGGTCGGCGCCGGGTTCTTGAGGTTTTTGCAGGCACTGCCTTTCCTACAGACCTTCGCAAGATGGGTTTACATTATCACGGGCGTTCTTGTCGTGGTGCTCGGAATTATATCGATATACGATTTCTTCCGGAGCTTGAAAGGCAACTACGGAGACATGCTACTTCAGCTCCCCGACAACCTGAAAAGCAGGATACATAATGTTATCATCGCGGAAAACCAGCCTCGCGCTCAGCGAAATACCGTAATCGCGGCGATATCGACCGGATTTCTTGTCAGTGTGCTCGAATTGGCATGCACCGGGCAGGTTTACCTCCCGACGATCATCTATGTCATGGGCGCGCCGGGCCTTAAGGCCAAGGCTTACCTTTTTTTAACCTTGTATAATCTGATGTTCATTGTCCCATTAGCCGTTGTTTTTGCCGTGGTCTTCTTCGGCACGACGAGCGAGCAATTGACGAAATTCCTCAAAAAGAACACCCCGATCATCAAGCTCCTGACAGCGTGCATCTTCTTCACGATGGCTTTCTTCATGCTCAGAACTATCCTTTAGCCGATCTCAGATCTGCTGGAACCCGCCTCAACCTTCCGCTTAACTTTTTCTATTGCATTTAATGTGCATTATGTATATTTTTACACCTATATTTGTGGGATTGTGAAAAGGGTTTTGAATGTATATTTGCGATTTTCACTTTGTGTTGATAGTTTTGAATGCGCTCGTGTTTATTCTCGATCGGAGTTTTAACACAGTGTATCTGCCGGTGGGTAGAATGCTTATTCTTATCGGATCGGCTTAATTATGAGATATCGTATCGTTAATTCATAGGAACTCGAAATGAGTGATAAAAAAACTAATAACCCCATGCTCGCTTTGGGCATATCGGTCGGGCTTGCGCTTGGCGCCGGAGGTGGCGTGGCTATAGGCACTGCAATGAACGATATCGGAGTCGGTTTCGTGGTTGGGATCGGTGGAGGAATGGCCCTCGGGGCCGCAGTCGGGGCAATGCTCGAATCCCAAAAAAAGTAGTCTTTTTCCGGTATTCTGGCCTTTGAGTTTGTCCCGCTTGGAAACCTCGGGAATTCTTATATCTCGACATTTGCCTGCTGAGTCGGTGTTTAACTGAAAAAAAAGCCTTGTTATTATTTGTGGCTGAAAAGCACTTCAGCCGTTTGGAGTTCATATGAAAATTTTTATATACAATGAGACAAACCTCGTCGAGACCGAACCCTCGGACAAGGTTGACCTGAATAGTCTTAACGATGTCTTCGCCTTTTGCTGTGAAAAGGAGGCCGAGAGAGTGTTGATTCATTCAGAGGGCCTACAGGAGGGTTTCTTCGACCTGAGCACTCGAATCGCAGGCGAAATCCTTCAAAAATTCAGCACATACCCGGTCAAAGCGGCAATTCTAATCGCCCCGGGAACAAAGTGTTCATCGATGTTCACCGATTTCATCGCCGAACTCGATCGGCGTGGCGGGATTCGATTCTTCGAAAACAAAACCGAGGCCGTCGAATGGCTCGCCTACGTCAAATAGTCCAGTCGATTGCGAGATTCGCGGCGGTTCCGCTATGGTTTGTTTTTTGAAATACAAATCGACAAGCTCTAACTCTTTACCCCGCTTAAGCTTCGACTTTCTATACTCGCACGATTCATTAAAATATAATCATAACACTTTGATTTGGAAGCTCATACAACCTTCGATGACACACCTGAGAAATCTGACAAAATATATTGACTTCGTCGGCCATCAATCATATTTTATAGCAGGTGAAAACCGCCCGAATATGGGTTTTGTTCTTTGGGTGATGGGCGCGGGTTAAAGCTAACAGTGACTCGATGACGTTTGTCGCCGATATTGTGCCCGAAATAGCATCGGCTTGGACGGCATCGATTAGATCGGCTCTTTTTTATGATTGATAAAAACAAAGACATCGATTTCATGCGATATGCCATCGACGAGGCGAGAATTGCCGCCGAGATGGACGAGGTGCCTGTTGGTTGCGTTATTATCAAGGGCAACCTTGTTATTGCCCGAGCGCACAACCTCCGCGAAACGCGAAACGATCCGACCGCCCACGCCGAGATCCTCGCGCTTAGGGCCGCCGGAGCTGTTCTTTCGAGCCGACGCCTGACCGGAACGACTGTTTACGTCACTGTCGAGCCATGCCCTATGTGTATGTCGGCTATTATGTTAGCCGGTGTGGAGCGTCTGGTTTACGGCGCGAAGGATTCGGTTGCCGGTGCAGTTGTTTCTCAGCTCAATTTGCCGAACGAACCGGCGTTTCGCCACGAGATCAGAGTGACCGGCGGCATTATGGAGGAGGAATGCTCGGCTATGATCGCTGATTTTTTCAAGGGGATTCGCATCTGAGCCGAGTGCATGACTGATGGTATATTTGCTAATATATCTTTGAAAATTATCAATAGAAGCTATTGTTTTTCGGGATTTTATTTTATGCAAATAAAACCTGAAGTTGAAAATGTTTTTTGAATATTCTCAGGAGAGGTGGCCGAGCGGCTGAAGGCAGCTGCCTGCTAAGCAGTTGTGCGGGCAACCGCACCCCGGGTTCGAATCCCGGCCTCTCCGAGTTACATAAACGCCCGATTCATAACGAGTTGGGCGTTTTTATTATTCAATATCCACTCATCTGCGAATCGGCGAAGCCGTTGAGCGCTACGCCTGTCGCGCGGCGACCTTTCTATATGAGGGATAAAGAGTTCCGGCTTTCAGAACCGAGTTCGAACAGAGCAATTTCGCGAACTCGTTCCTGCCCGTGGTCGTTAGCTCTTGATATAGAACCACGGGGTTTTCCAAGAGTTCGAACAGCTTTTCAGCCTCGGAAAAATCCAGCGGCTTCTCGCTTTCGAGGTCGCCTTTGTGGATTTTCAAGGCCTCAAGCTCTTGCCGCGCGCGGCTGAATGCAATTCGATAGCTCTCCTCGTCGAGGTTGCCCGAGATCTTCTCGTCAACGAGTTTCGCTATCTTTGTTTCGAGCGCGCCGATTTGGCGCTTGACATCGGCGATTGCCTGCTCTTGAGCCTGCGCGTGGCTTCCGCGCTCGCTTTCAAGCTCCTCGACCGCAATCTCGAAGAGCTCGCGGGGGACGGCCAATTTCGCCAAGGCCTGCTCGAATTGGTCTTCAAGGTCGCTCTCGCGCGTGTTAGGATAACAGCGTTTGCGGCAATTATAGTAGACATATCGGCCCTTCTTAATATCGCCGACAATCGTCTCGCCGCACTCGCATTTCAGGACTCCGGTGAACTCGAAAAGGTGCCTCCGGCGCTTGCCCTGCGCTTTGCACTTGCGCGAAATCGCCTCTTGGACTTCATCCCAAAGCCGCTTCGAGATAATCGGCTCGTGCGCGCCTACTTTTTCGCCGTAGGTCTCGGAAACAAGCCAGCCGTAGTAAAAGGGGTTGTGGAGCATCCTGTGAAGCGACGAGGCCAAGTTTTTGGCCGTGTTGTGAACCAGTCCCCATTCGAGCGCGTGGCCTTGAAGCTGAACGAGCGAAAAACAACCTGTCGCGGCTAACTCGAAAAGCCGCTTCACGAGCGGGGCCTTCTCCTCGTCGATTAGGATTTGGCGGTTTGAGGGGTCGATTTTGTAGCCCACCACCGGGTTGCCGGACACCTTCCGGCCCGCCTCGAAGCGCTTCTTATGGCCCTTCTTGACCTCGCGCGACAGATTGCGGGCGTAATTGTCGGCGATAACGCTGTTGATTCCGAAATTGAGCCAATCGCCGGGCGGCGAATCTTGATGAAGTCTGAAGCCGTCCCGCGCGAAACGAATCTCGCAAGCCCCCGCCGGGACTAAAACCGAAATAATCGCCATATCGCCGTAGTTTCTGTGGAGTCTGTCGACCTTCTCGACATAGACCAGCGCGCCTTTGTTTTTCTCGATGTATTCGAGCATCTCGGCAAAACCGCACCGGCCTTGCTTCGAGGCCGATTCGGCCTCTTGAAAAATCCTGTCGATCTTCACGTCGTCGCGTCCGGCGGCTATCTGGCAGGTCTCGATTTGGGCTTCGAGCGAATAGCCCTTCTGTTGCTCTTTAGAAGATACCCGCGCGTAGATTACGGCGTTCATAATAATCTCCAGCTCTAATTATTTCGTCACGACCTTAAAGCTCATATTCCTCAAAGCGCACCAATTCGTCGCCGCTTCGTGTTTGCGTTTTGTGTCGGGGTTATTCAATAAGGCCCCTTTTATTTCGTGAAGCTCTTTCGAGCCGTCGATAAGCTCGATGAGAAAATCGGGGCGATAGCCTCGAACATTCCCCGCTTCCGTGACATACTGAATCGTTATTCCGTGGTTTTTTGTCCATTTGGCGACTGTAATATCGGCTTCAAGTCGAAACATATATTCACGCTCCCACGACGAATCGTATCGCTCGACCGAATACGCGCTTTTCTTCGGGTTCTCGAAATCCCCGCGTTCGCTTGTTGCCATTATTGCTCCGATCTATATTTGATGATGCTCGCCGCCAAACCCGGTTTCTTCGCGAAATGATAAACGAGAAATCTCGACCGGTCATAAGCATAGATTAAGTCCTCGATCTGCGCTTTGCTAAGAGTTTTGCCTGAAAGCATTTTTCTTTTAATATGTTCGAGAAGCACATCGAAAAAATAACCGAGTTCGTGAGAGCCGATGCCCTCCTCAGCCAAGATATACTTCGCTATATCGAGAATGTTTTGCTTCAATTTTTCTATGGCTTCCGGCAGGCTTGGTGTATTTGCCTTCTTTTCCAGCGGCGATAGTTTCGGCGGCCCTTGGATAATCTCGATAAAGCCGTGGCCGTCCAATCGCTTCGACACGATTTTATCTATCTCGACTCTCGTTATCTCAACATCGTCGCCATATTCGAACCGTTCCAATATCTCTTGCCAGTTCGGATAATCGCCGTGAACCACTTTGATTTTATCGAACTCTTTTAGATCAATACCTGGGCCGCTATTTTCCGGTTCGGGGATTTCAATCAATAAATCTGGATTCACTAAATCCTGCCTCTTCCTCGGCGGTGGAAAAACAGCATAGGGGTTGAATAAATCGCCTTGAGTAACATCCTCGTGTTTGAACGCGTTCACCATTTCCCATAACCAATCGTGTTGAAGCTTCGGATGATCGACGAAAACGCAATACTCCTGAATATCCTCATCGCGAATATTCAACCTCAAACCTCTGCCAACCACTTGTTGGGCGTAAACGCGGGAGGAGAATTTTCTAAGAAGCAAAACAACAGAAACACGCGGGACGTCCCAGCCCTCGCGCAACATCAGAACACTGACAACGGCGTCGTATGGACTTCCCGGCTTTCCGAGTTTTTTTGCCGCTTCCCTGTCTAAATCGTCCGATTGTTCGGTTACGAGCAAGGCGTTTAGTTTGAATTCCTTCTCAAGCATCTCTCGCGCCGCGATAGCATCCTTAATACAAATTGCGACGACGAAAAGAAGGGGTTTATATTTGTCTTTTCCTACGGTCGCCGCCCTGTTCTTCTGTTCGTTCAATCTGTCCAACGCAATTTGCATTTGCTTTCTCATCGGGACTGGGTCGGTGACCCATTGTGTAGATGTAAGCCCTTTCTCTATCTTCTCGAATTCGTCGTCCATCTCGTCAACGCGGCGCCTTTCGCCGGTTTCCGGGTTTGTGTAAGAAAGCTCGATATAGCTAAGCTTGGGATGGCAGACGACGATGTTTTTAATTATCGGTGGAACCTCGGCTTGCGCGTCGGATATTCCGTATTCGTAAATCATTCTCGATTTCGGGAATTGGCCGTCGGCACGGTCGGGCGTAGCCGTCGTGTCGAGGCGGAAACGGCTCCGCGGCGAAAGCTCGAAGAGCAGATTATCGTATTCCGTCGCCGGGGTGTTGTGCGCCTCGTCGTTGAATATCGCAATTTCGCCGATATATCGCTTTATGAATGCGATATTCCTCGCGCCGCTCGTGTTCGATTGATAAAACTGATGGATGTTCCCGAGTATAACCCCGTTATTGAGCATACCGGAAGGACTTGCGCCGCTTTCCGCAAGGTGAAGCCCTAACTCGTTTGTGTAATGCTCCGTCCCGGGCGGAAAGAAACTAAAATCCCGAAATACCTTCGCATTCTCGAAATCGTCATAGAGTCGGTCTTTTACAATCGTGTTCGGGCAAAGAAGAAGGAACTTGTGAATGCCGTGGCAATACTTAAGCCAAGCGATCACTCCGGCGATTATCGCCGTCTTGCCGCCGCCGGTTACGATGTTTAAGAGCAGTTCTTTCTCGTTCAGTATTTCGTAGGCATAGATTACACGCAGTAAGCCCTCTTCCTGATGTCTCCAGAGCTTGCGAGGATTGTCCGGCCTCAGGATGTGCTGTATGAAATCGCTCGTTAGTGGATTGACGCCGGGGAAACACTTGGAATCCTTCCACTCCCTGAAATCTAATTCGTGAGGTAAGAAAAAATTGAACATTATGCTCCTAAGCCTCCGATAATCTTATTTATCCGTGTCTTTTAGCTGTTTCCGTTTCTTTCCGGGCAGATAGTTTTTCTTCGAGACTACCTTTGCTCCCGTTTCCTCTTCGAGCTTCTTTCGGGCCACGCCCGCGACATTTCCGCCGCGGCGAGCGACCTGCTTGTTCTCGTCGAAACCCTCCGGGTGCTCGGTCTTCACTATCTCCGTCGTCGATGCCTCGCCGAGCATGGAGAAAATAAGTTCGAGGTCGGTCATGTGGTCGCGGAGGTTCTCGCGCTCTATGCCCTTTATCGCCTTGTGCTCGCTCGGTTTTAGGCCGAATGTCGCCTCGGAAATCTCGGCGGTGAGTATCGCGTATTCGGCCTTTTCCCTGACACCGTGCCTGTCCCACTCGTCGGTTAGCTCCTCGCGGATGGCGATCCCGCGCATACGCTTCTCGATCCAATCGTCGGGGTAGCCCTTCGCTTTGTAAATTGCGCGGGTGCGCTTGGTGCCGAGTTCCGGGTCTTCTATCTCCTGCACACGCTCGTAGCCGACTTTCGCAAGCCACATCTTAAAAGGCTCGGCCTTCGGCGAGGGGATGGATTGAATGATGCGAAACATCGCTTCGGTGTTCGCGCAATCGGTGGCGTATCTTTTCCCGTCAGAGGCTTCCAATTTCAGTTGTCGACAAATTGTCGACAACTGAAATCCCTCTTCGGTTTGAACGCGGATCTTCATTTTATACCAATAATCGCGCGGATTTTCGGAATCCGTCAACGCCGCGACGACATCGACAACGGAGAACCACCATTCGTTCTCGTGAATGATCCTTCGGATTTCCTTTTTTCGGAAGACCGCTATCTTCGAGATTTTCTCGATACTATCGTCCATCGTTTATCTCCGAAAACTCATTTCTTCGTTTTTTGTCATTCCTGACCGCCCCTTTGTCATTCCCGCGAAAGCGGGAAACCAGTATTTTCTCGTAATCGCTGGATTCCCATTTTCATGGGAATGACAATATTAGTATCTGTCATTCCCGAAGTCCCCGTGAAAACGGGGATCGGGGATCCAGTATTATAAAAGCCCATCATATAAATCCTTCCATTCAGGATTTTCCTTTTCAATCAGATCGAGCTTCCATTGTCTATTCCATTTCTTCAATCGCTTTTCTCTTTGAATCGCAGATTCAATATCCGATGTTTGCTCGAAATAAACCAGCTTATGAACACCATATTTCTTTGTAAATCCTTCGATCAAGTCGTTCTTATGTTCATTGACGCGTCGGATTAAATCGTTAGTCATCCCGATATAGAGAGTGCCGTTGCGTTTACTGGCTAATATGTAAACATAATAATTTTTCATTCTCTTTCTGGATTCCCACTTTCGCGGGAATGACAGTCTTTCGAGTTTTCCGTTCCGTTTTTACGGGAATGACAAATATAAACACGGGGATGATAAAGGTAGTTGAACATTATCTAACCTCTATCTCCCTGACCTCGGTTTTCTCGCCGCCCTGATTGTCCTGAACCGAGCAGGCGATCTTGTATGTTCCCGGCTTCGGGAAGGCGTATTGCGCCGTTAATATCGCGTGGCCGCCCTTGTCGCGCATGAAGGAATAGCCCTGCGTCGTCGTGAACCTGCCGCGATACTCGAAATCGAACTGGACATTCGCGATTACGCCGTCGGCGTTCAGGCTCGTCGATTCCGAGACATCGAACTCGTATGTTAAACTCTTTATCTTCGTTATTTCGAGCTTGATTCGCGGCGGTTGAATGAAGCTCAGCAGTTCCTCGTAGTCGCGGTTTTTCGAGACGATATGGTCGCGGAACTCGTCCGATTCGAGGCGGACGAGCGAGAGCCGGACGAAATCTATTCGCTTGTTCTCTCGCGCCGCGAGGATATCCGCCGCCGCCTTCGCATCGGCGGAGAAATTCCAAGCGAGCATCGTTCCCGAGTTCGTGCGCTTCTCGTCGAATATCGCCTTCGCGAATTTCGAGACATCCTCTTTCGTTATCTGCGATTTGCGCGACGGCTCGCCGACATATAACGGAACGCCCTCTCTTATTCCGTGTATATTATTCGTCGCGGACTCCGCCCTGCCTCCGAAGGCCTTTATCACGAATTCCTTGAAGGCCTCCGCGTCGAGTTTCTCTATCTTCGGGGCTTCGTAAATGCCCCAATGCTCGACCGTGAAGTCCGGGACGGGGAACATCTTGCCGATTTTCTCCTCGACGGTTTTTGAAATCCTATCTGCGGTGATTGCGACTGCGATTCTCGACTGGTCGGCGGCAACCCAACGGCGGTTAAGCCTTTGCGCGACTGCGGGTGTTGTGCCGCCACCGCAGAAGAAATCCGCGACGACATCGCCCTCGTTGGAAGAGACTTCGATAATCCTTTCCAACAAAGGTTCGGGTTTTTGCGTTGGGTAACCGATTCTTTCTAATGCTTGGGAATGTAAGTATTGAATATCAGTCCAAGTATCGCTTGCCGCTGATTTCTTTGTAATCGTTCGATCAACTAATCTATCGTATCGCTCTAATTCCAATTTGCCTGCCTTTACTGCGGCATCTACTTTTTCTTGGTCATAGATTAATAGTTGCAAGACCTTTCCGTTCTTTGAAGGGACTTTATTAACATTCCAGCCCTTCTCAACAACTGCCGCTTGGCTTTCGGTTGGTTCTACTTCGACAAGATTGAAAGTTGGTTTTCCTTCTTTTGTATAATATAGAATTATATCGTGCATTCTTTGATAATTTGAAGAAGCGTTCGTCCATCTTCGATAATGCCAAATAATTTCATTTTGAAAATTGTCCACTCCGAAAATCTTGTCCATCTCGCATTTGACATAGTGGGAGGCGTGCCAGTCCAAATGGACATAAATCGAGCCGGTGGGCTTCAAGAGCCGCTTCATCTCGAACAATCTCGCGTTCAGCCACACGAGGTAGCCGGGCATTCCCCCCTCCCAAATATCGGTGAAGGAGCGCACCTCGTTCTTGTCGCCGAAAATCACATTGTAGTTCCTGCCGGAGAAAAACGGCGGGTCTATGTAAATGAGGTCTATGCTCTCGCTGGGCAGTTGCCGCATAATGTGCAGGTTATCGCCGAAGAAAAGGCGGTTCGCGCCGGTGGGGAAAAGCGCGTTTAGTTTCGGGTTCTTTTCGTTCTGCTTCAAAAATTCGTCGTTGTGCCCGAACTCGATTCGTGAAACCTCCTGAAACGGCAGGCGGATAACGGGGTATGCATGTTTGAATTCGGTCTTTTTCGTCTCCGCCCTTCGGGTAACAATTTCCCAACCGATAGGCGCGGCATCCACCGGCACCGACCCGAACCGCGTCGGCATCTCGAAGAATTCCCGTTGTTCGGGTATCTGAGCGCCCTCCTCGTCCGCCGGTTCGATGAATTTAATTTCGCTGTCTTGAAGCTTTTTAGTCATTCTTTTTCCTCAATCTCGTTTGCGGTTAATCCTGCGCGTGTTTTCTCGGCGCCGCGTTAATAACTAATGTTATATAATATAAGCCGAGTTATTAATTAAAAAAGGAGTTTTTAAATAACTTTCCGAGGTTTTAGTTTAAACGCGTGTCGCCTTTGGAGCCGCTATAAACATACATCTCCCGGGGGGCTCGCCTTGCGAAGGCCTTTTCAAGCGCTTTGATGAGGCTTTTGTCTTTGAACCTTTTCCGGTCGGAGAACTCCTTCGCGCAAATCTGGCAGTATATTCGGTCGTTGCACCGCTTCGGGGAGAGAGATTGTTTTTCCTCGCCCTCGCAGGTTTTAAAGAGCAAGAACCCATCGGGGCATTTTTTTGGAGATTTTTTCACCGACATTTTCCCTCCATTTAAAATTGAAGTGACTATAATCCCCCCTTCGGGGGGTCAAGCTAATGACCATTGGATTGCCGGTAGGAACAGCGCCGGGGTAATCGGTATATGAGAGGACGATCTTGATATTCTCGGTCGTGCTCGGGCCGGTGTAGAGCCAGTAGGTGTGGGTTTGGCCGGTCGAGGTGAAGCCGTTTGCCGATTGAATATCTTTAACCCAGAGCTTGCGGGCGTCCGCGCCGTAAGAATCGTTGAAATACATGCAGTCGTCGAGGACAACGCGTCCCCCAAAAAGCCTCGACATGCGCCTTCCAAGCCTCTGCATCGAACCGAAAAGAATCTTTTTGGCTTCGTGCAGGCTCTTTTCGACCGATTGCAGGCGCTTTTTAACTGATTGCAGGCTCTTTTTAACTACCTGCAGTCGCTTTTCGGTCGGTTGCGGGCGCTTTTTAACTGATTGCAGTCGCTTCTCGGTCGATTGCAGGCGCTTTTTAACTGATTGCAGTCGCTTCTCGGTCGATTGCAGGCGCTTTTCGACCGATTGCAGGCTCTTTTTAACTACCTGCAGTCGCTTCTCGGTCGGTTGCAGGCACTTTTCGACCGATTGTGCCCACCGGAAAAGCGCGGGAAGCGGCTCGTCGGCCGGTCGTCGTGTTCGATCTTTGCGATGTTGAGCGCCGTTTACACCTTGTGCGGGGCGGTTCACCTTGCGGCACGGTCGCTTGGCGGCGCGCTCCGGGCGGCTTGTCGGTTGCGGAGGGCATTCGGTTGCTCTTTCGAGGCGACCGGTAGCTCATTGACCTTAATCTGTTTTACAGATCGACCTCGATGAGTAGCAGATTGGCTCTAAGAATGAACAGATTGGGTATAATGAGCAACAGATCGGGTGGAATGACGCACAGATCGACCTCAAAGAGCGGCCAATCGAGTAGCGTAACAGGCAGATTGGCCTCGATGAGCTATCATTCGGGTAGAAGGAGCTGTCGTTCGATGAGCGCAACGGGTAAATCTTCCGAAAGGAGGCAAAAACTAGGATAAATAAGCAAAATAACAACGCATCGAGAAGGTTTCAGCTCTGAGCAAATAGGATCGGACATTTCGCCAAAGCGGAAATCGAGAAATTTCCTGAGATGGTAATCGAAGACGAGGGCAGGCTGACGAATTTCACTTTGAGAGAAAACTTTTTCATGCGAATCTTTGCCACAGCGGTATTTCGCAAGACCACCGCTACGGGCAAGATGCGGGATTTGGTCGATTACCATTCCAAATATAAGCTTCTTCTGCTCGCTCACGACGAGAAAAAAATGCGCGAGCTTGGAAAATTAGTCGCGAACGAGGGGGGAAGGCCTACATCTGCAATAATTGAGGATTATCGCGGTATTCTGATGAACACATTCGCTAATCCGCCATCCGAGGGCGAGCATGTCAATGTCTTACTACACGCTTTCGGGTATTTCAAGAACCAGCTGAGCAAGGAGGAAAAGTCTTATTTCCTCGATGTGCTTAACAATTATCGGCAAGGCAAAATTCCTTTGAGCGTTCCGATCGGTATCGTCAACTCATACATAATTCGTTTTGGAGAGCCATATCTTGCGCAACAGGCCCACTTCACGCCCTATCCTTTGGACTTAGTCGGCAAAGTGATTCGGGCAAAGGGCGCGAACTATAACTGTTTCGCCACGGATTTGTTTCCTCGTCCCAACGGCCTCCGTTGGAGTTCTTCCCCCGACGCTCCCGTGTCGAATCCATTTGACATTTGAGCTTTGGCATCGCCCGCCGTGTTTCTCTCCACATTATAAATTCTACGATTATGTGTTGGACATTATCTCGGAACGCGGTTTTAAAGCGCTTTGCTCGCGTCTGCCCGGAAGTCGTCCAAAAGAACTAACTCCTTTTTCAACCCTTCGGACTATTGTTTTTTGCGGTAGATATGTATATATTTATTTTACAATTTAATAAAATATGTTTTATCACTTTAAATGGATAAAACTTGAGCATCTCTAAAACTGTCGAAATCGTTTCCGTTAAATTTTTCGGCATGTTAATTGCGCTGTAAGCCTTAGCTCAACCCTCGGCCTCCTTTAGCCCGACGATTCAATGTGTCGTCCCGCTTTCCCCGCAGAATTGAGTTTGGAGATTAACCGGAAAAGAGAAAAAATGAAAATCCTGCTTGTCTATCCACAGAACCCGGAAACCTTCTGGGACTTCAAATATGCCCTCAAATTCATTTCAAAAAAGGCCTCCAGCCCGCCGCTGGGTCTGCTCACCGTCGCGGCCATGCTCCCCGAGGAATGGGACAAAAAGCTCTGCGACATGACGGTCTCCAAGCTCACCGACAACGATATTCGATGGGCGGATTTCGTCTTTATAAGCGCGATGTCAATTCAGCAAGAATCGGCAAACACCGTGATAGAAAGATGCAGAAGCCTCGGAGTAAAAACCGTGGCAGGCGGCCCGCTCTTCTCGTCGAACTATCAGGATTTTGATGATGTCGATCATCTCGTCCTCGGCGAAGCGGAAATAACATTGCCCCTTTTCCTCCGAGACCTTGAGAACGGCGTTCCGCAACGGATTTACAAATCCGACGAAAAGCCCGATATCACCACCACGCCTCCGCCCAAATGGGATCTCATCAAAAAGAAAAAATACAACTCGGTTGCAATCCAATATACCCGTGGATGCCCATTCAACTGCGATTTCTGCGATGTCACACAGCTCTTTGGCCACAAACTCCGGTCGAAAAATGCCGGGCAGGTCGTCGATGAGCTGGAAAATATCTATCGCTCCGGATGGCGCGGCGGTGTATTCTTCGTCGATGACAATTTTATCGGAAACAAGAAAAACCTGAAAGAAAATATTCTACCGAAAATTATATCATGGATGCGGGAACGAAAGCACCCCTTCGTTTTCAATACGCAATGTTCAATCGATCTCGCCGACGATGTCGAGCTGATCGACATGATGGTCTCCGCCGGGTTCGACACGGTCTTCGTGGGGATTGAGACGCCGGAGGAGGACAGCCTCGCCGAATGCGGCAAGGTTCAGAATCGCAACCGTGATTTGGTCGAGTGCGTCAAGATAATCCAGAGGCATGGAATTCAGGTGCAGGGTGGGTTCATCCTCGGGTTCGATAGCGATAAGCCCAATGTTTTCGAGAGGATGTCGGAGTTTATACAAAAAAGCGGGATCGTCACCGCGATGGTGGGTTTGCTGAAGGCCCCCAAGGGAACTGAATTATACAAACGCCTCGAACGAGAGAACCGACTGCTCAAAAACTGGTCGGGCAACAACACCGATACTGAGATGGACTTCATCCCGAAAATGGATGCCGAAGTCCTGATAGAAGGCTATAATGAGGTGATTAAAACTCTATACACCCCCAAAAACTTTTACACACGAGTGAAAACCCTCCTTCGAAACTACAAACCGAAGCGCAATTCGCACCCGAGATTAAAATTCAGCGACATGAAAGCGCTTGTAAAGTCTTTTTGGCTGATCGGCGTTGTCGGAAAGGGGCGAACCCATTACTGGAAACTGCTTTTATGGTCGATGTTCCGTTGCCCGCGCTCAATTCCGATCGCGGTAACCCTTGCGATTTACGGCTTCCATTTCCGCAAGATTTATGAAGTGTATTAGAGATGGGTAAAGGGTAAAAGGTAAAGGGTAAAGGGCGTTACATTAAGCGCGTGGGAGCGCGCTGTTCCGAGTGAGGTTGATTGCGCTTCCGTCGCCCACCCCCCGCGCGCTGTCACGATTTTTGCGATTCGGCAGTCTGGCGCTAACAGCAATTTTTTCGCCGCACAAAAATCCCCGCCGCAAACCCAAGACCGCCCCCGCGCCAGCGCGCCGCCCCCGGCCACCCTCGTGAAATGCCGTTTCGATACGCCCTTCGGGGCAACAGGGCGAACGCGTTTCGATACGAGCGAAGCTCTACTCAACGACCGGTGGTCACTGAGCGAAGTCGAAGTGCCGGTGGCTGAGTAGGGCATTCTCATGCCCGTATCGAAGCCCCCCTCCGTGGCCCGTCCCGAAGGGTCGGAATGAATTCCGCGGGAAAATCCACCTCCGACAGATGACCACCGCCGTCGATCGTATCGACCCGCCGTCGGCCGTGCCGACAAAAAAGGGCGGCCTCCAAGCCGCCCTCCTGTAAAACCCTTTACCCTTTACCTTTTACCCTTTACCTTCTTCATACCACCTCTATCCCCTTCGGCGGACATGCCTCGGTCTCCTCGCCGGCGACGTTCACCGCGACGACCGAGTAATAATACGCAAACCCCGGGTCGTGGTCGGTGTCGCTGTAGGCGACAAACTCCTCAAACGGCGGAATCCCCGTCATATAAACCGAATACGGCAGAACCGGCGCGGGGCTCCCGATAGGCACGACCTCCCGCAGTAGCGTGTATTTCTCCGCGGTCGCAACCTTTTTCCACTTGATATAGATATTCCCGATCGGGTCGATCGAGACCTCCAACCCTTGCACCATGCCCCACGGCGTCTCATTCCCCCCCGGCTCCGGCTCGCCCGACCCCGGCGTCCAGATCATGGACTTCGGCACGAAGCCGAGTTCGAGAAGACGCGGGTCATCGTCGCCCCAGAAAGACTTCGCGCGATTGAAAACCCAGCGAAGAATCGAGTAACCGGTTGTCTCCATCAAAACGCGCTTCACCACCGACGCCTCGCTTTCCTGCGCGCGCTCGATAGGCACCGCATTTTTCGCGACACGAAGCGCGGCGATTAACGCCGTCAACTCGTCGAACAGCGCCGGCGCAAGCGTGACATCGGGGTGCTCGGTGAGGATGTTCGTGTATGAATCGATCATCTCGTCGGCCTCGTTGATGAAATCCTCGCGACGGTCGGGCGCGCCGCCGTGAATATTGAACCGCTCGTTCATATATTCCGCGGTTCCCGCCTCGGCGACCTGCATCTCGCCGCGAACATAATCCTGACAGGCGGTGTATTTGATCCGCGCGGCGGCCTCGGCGGCGTGAAGCTCGACAAAAACCTCATCGACATCGGCCTTTTCCTTGGCCAGCGCGAGCATCGCGGCTTTGATGTCGGTGCAGTAGGTCTTAATTTTCGTGATGTCCGCCGCGGAGAACGACAGCGCGGCACCGTGCGCATCGATCCCGATAAAAAGCGTCTCGCACCGCTCTATATGTTGCCCGTCGGTGTCATGAGTAAAATCGTTATTCTGCTGTGGCATCTTGCCCTCCTATGAACAACATTAATTAACTTGGAATATAAGGTCCGATTTTAGAAAGCAATCCTGTAGCTAAAACACCGCCTGCACTCGATTCTAAGATAGATCGAATGGATTTTAGGCATTCGGTTATTATGGAAAACTTTGGCTTGCTTGATTTAATCTGTGCAATCGCGGATGAAATATCGGCTAATAACTCTTCTGAAGTATCCGAATCAAGTTGCAATTCGCTTAGAGATACTTTTATTTCGTTTAAAACTTCTTTAATTTTTAAAAGACCTGCATAATCGATGACCATTGACAAATCAGATTCTGGACCTCCTTGTTGTATTTGAGAGTTAACCATCGAGCCTATGTTAATAATATTGACTGGTGGAAAATACTTTGTTGGGTTTTCTGGTCGTGATAGAGCTTTTTCGATTTCTTTGATTCCGTAATGGGTTATCCCAATTATTCCACCTAAAGCATGTGGTTCAATCAATCCTTCAGAACTTAAGTAATTAAATATCTTCATTGTATAATCTTCAGAAAACCCAAGCTCTTTTCCAATATCGTCTATATTAAACCATGCCATAATATCGCCACCCGAAGCTTCCCAAAGAGTTTTTAGAAAAAAGAAACGATCAGCCTTCAATCTTTCAATGTCCATTATACCGCAACTTCCTTTTTAGAATTATTTACTTCACTATCATTATCTTCAAATGAAAAACCTATTCTTTTAGGTTCTCGATCTTCTTCAAACCTAATCACAACAAATAGCACATTAAGCTGTGATACATGTTGGACAAGTCTCACATTTTGTTTAGTTTCAATGTTTACTCCTGAAAAAATTATTAAATAAGGATTGTGATAGCCAATATGGTCGATTGAGATTAATATCTGTGATCCGAATGATGACAAATATGCACAAATCTCTTCTTTTTTATTTAGACTACTCTCAAAGTCCTCAATTTGCGCCATTAAACGGTCGAACATAACGTCAGCTAAACCAAGTTCATAGCTGTTTATTGATGCACGCAAAGCTGATATTGCTGAAGGATCTATTTTAGGAACCTTTGGAATAAGACTATCGGGGTTAAACATAGTTACCTTTCATTATTAGTTTATAATTTGAAATATTCCAATAAACACAAGAACTAAAGTAAGCGCAACTAACGCGCAATTTAGAAAATAAAGTCGTTTGTTGAAAATTGCCGAGGATTCATTTGTTATTTCCAAAACTTTTATTAATTCTCCTAAAGATGATTTTATTCTTCTTTCCATTTCCAGTTGCGACGCCCGAATATCCGGGGTATGGCTCGTCTGAATCAATTCAATTAATTGGTCATCTGTCATATCTTTTATTCTGTCGCTCATTTTTTTCTTCCTTGTAAAAAGTTTCTCTTTCCCCCAAAAACCTCCCTGGGTCGCGAAAAAAGTCTGGCGGATTCACAAAAGAGCGCGCGGCAACCTCGAAATCGCGCCGGTTCTTCACAAAATCTTTTCGGGGATTCACAAAAGAGCGCGCTCTTTTGCCATTC
Organism: bacterium UBP14_UBA6098; assembly: GCA_002428525.1. Classification (GTDB taxonomy): domain Bacteria; phylum UBP14; class UBA6098; order UBA6098; family UBA6098; genus UBA6098. Next base: position 19,787 of record DIWU01000019.1, on the reverse strand, counting down.
CCGGCCGCTCCTTTGCTTGACAACGCCGCTCCCTCATGAAACCGGAGCGCTCTTTTGCCATTTCCCACCGCTCTTTTCACAATTCCGACCGCTCCTTTGGCTATCCCCTCCGCTCTTTTTATTGACACCCCCGCTCCTTGATGAAACCGGAGCGCTCTTTTGGGGCTTTTCGCCTATCTTCCGCCACAAATTTCATCATAACATCTTAAAGAACAACAACTTACCTCCACCCCACCATCCATACACCCCGAACCCCTCCGGAGCACCCCCTCAAACATTCATGAGAGTGGCCTCCTTTAACGAACCGCCCAAAATAATTCTATCTCTTTAGCTTTTTCTCGATTGAAACTAAAAGTTCGTGTATGCCAAAAGCGAGGATTACACTTTCGCAAATAATTCTCCAGATAATATTTAAAATAATAATACCGAATAAGGGGAGAATTAAAGCCATAATAATTGGGCCATCTTGCGCCTTAAGTAGAAGAAAAACAATCCCGGAAATGATTATTGCGAACATTCCTAAAACATACAATATTTTTATAAGTGATGGCGTTATCATTTTTCTGAATGAGAAGAAGCCTCCCTCTTTTTTTTGAGAATCAGCGCTCTTTTCAACCATTAAACCACGCGCCACCAATATATCATGGACGGCATCAAACTCTCCGTGTGTGTATTTGTCATAATCCTTTTCATACCAAATTTCACATAATTCATCGGGCGTTTTCTCGGCCATAGCTTTGCGAATTTCATCGGCATTAACGCTCATAAGAATACCTCCTTAAAAAGTTTTTCCCTTGGTCTTCGTTGTTTACGATAATACATTTATCTCATTATTAACAAGAAAGCAGGCACGGGAACCTGCCCTACAATTATTTCAAATACACTACACGTTTTGTAATATTATTATCGCCGACCTTCGCGCGGACAAGATGCGTTTCATCGTAAAATAGTTACCTTTGTCCTGTAAGGTATTTTGTTTATTACCGCGCGGACGAGATATGTTCCGCTCGATAATCGTCTCCCGGCATTGTCCGTGCCATCCCAGTCGATCATATACGGCGTTCCGGCGGATTTGCCCGGGTGGACTTTGAGTGACAAATCGGATACTTTCCGACCCGACATATCGAAAACCTCAATTAACGGTATCTCATCGAACCGCGCCGATATATCGCTTTTGCATCCCGATTCTTCCGGCGACTCCGGCGTGGAACCTAAAAACATCCTGCAAGTCGAATTGAAAGGATTGGGAGTAATTTTTAATTTCTCTGCTATTCTCCCGGAAATGGAAAAATCGCCTGCGACCTTCCAGAGACGTGGAATAACCCTCCACCATTGTCCGTCGGATAAATAATAATCGCCTCGATATCCATCGAGGAATACCTCTAATTTATGAATTCCAACGGGCGAAAGGAGATAATGATAACCTCGGAATCCGGAATATGAAGCAGGATGTTCATCAAACCAAAATATCATGGAATATCCATTCGCTAAACGACCCGATTGTCTTTCCGGTGTTGGGAAATAGGGTTCCATATTCCCAACACGGATCGTATCGGTTGTAACGACAGTATCGCCTATGTCGTTTCCGGCGTTATCTTTTTCCTGGACCTTGCTGACGAAATACATTGTTCCTTTTATCGATTTGCTGTATAACCAGGGATAGGGGTCTTCGATATTTTCGCCATCTTCTCTTTGTGTGTTATCGGGTAAACGTTCGTTACCAGACTCTACACATAGAATCTTTTTACCATCATATACCATAATATCTACGTGTATTCTCGCCGTATCGTCGCCCGGATCATAACCTGTGCTACCGACATACGCGATATAATCCCAGACTTCTACGGTATCTTCGACATATTGAGTGCTACTATCTATATCTTGATAACGTGGATCCCCCGGTTTAAAATCCTGAAGATGGGAATACTGTATGGTTTTATTCCAATAAGGATAATAGACCAAAGCTATGTTCCCATACCAACTGGACCATTTCTTAGTATGTTGGTCTGTAAGATAAACTCGATGTAACGTGCCGACGAATTCCACGCGCCCGTTATGTTCAATAATACGAAAGGATTCCATCAATGTATCGGGTTCGCCTAAAGGGCCTCTTCTAAATGGGCCGGCATAGGTTACTATTCCGGAGTCGGCGGCGACGACCGGTGTCCCCACTGGCGCATGGATATCTAAACCCCAATGCGGTTTATAAGCACCGAGAGTATCTATTCGCCAACAATTGCTTTCTCGTCCTAAAGTATCTTTGTAAGTAGAATCCGTAGGCCGATAAAATGGGCAATTAAGGACTCTACCAGCCGAATTTGTGCTATTGTAAAATACGAAAACCGGATCGAGTGAACTATCCTGGTCTGCGAATATCGGCATAGCATAATGTTTAATCATATGGGTTATGGACATTCTTACTTCAAACCCACATGCTATACGCTGACCATTCGGGAATAAATCGACTTTTCTCGACCATACATAACCAAAAGTAGCCGATGTTAGGAAACATAAAGCTATTATTAATATTACTTTAATTTGAGTATTACCTTGTGATTTCATGATTCTCACCACCTGATCTTGTAAAAAGACATAGTTGAACCTACCATTCTATAAGCGAACGATGGATTATCGGTCAAGGTTAAACCCTGCATCTCGAAATCCACAGGATTACCGTCGGGATAAAAAAGCGCTCCATTCCCGTCGGAACCAACAGCAAAGACAAGACAATCGCCTGTTTCGGGATATTCCAAGACCCCGGCAAGGAAGAGTTTCCCATCTTCCGGATATACTTTTTCGAATAGGAGATCGTTTGTTGCCGTTTCCCTAAGGGCTAGATAACCCGGCGAGGCAATATCGAATTCGAGCAAGTATTGCCCTGATTCTGAATAATAACGCGCATGTGCTCTGGTGGTGTCGTAATCGTGCCAGATAAGATTGCCGAGACTGTCGAGACAAACGTATTGGGTAAAATAGCCGTCGGGGTCGGGCACCTTCGGTTTCCATCCCCAACTCAAATATATTCTGTGGTCGAACATTGCATATGTCCCCGTAAGACACGTTCGTGCATGGAGAGAATCAATAGCGGGTGGTTCTAAAGGTGTCGTTATCTTATTTACCAGAGAAAAATACCCATTTCTCGAATCGTAAATTTCCAAAGTATCGTTCTCGCTGACTGGTGCCCAAATTAAATTATCGCAGACAGTTTTATATAAGATAAATCCTCCCATATCCTTACGGAAAGTTCCTAAAAGTAAGATACGATGTTTATCAATAGGTATCTCGTCAGATAGTTCTCCATTCTCAGCATCGGCAATCCTCAATAGACGGGTAACATCTAATTCTACTTCATTCGAAAAATAGTCTATTCTTCCCGGCATATCGTTAAGGTCGCCTTCTCCGGTAAAGAGGCCGATTAAGCTATCGTCCGACGACCAGACCGGATCGAATCGCGAGTATTGATAAGGACCCCATAGACTATCGCCCATCGAAGTAAAACAATATATTCGACCTCCAGCCCAATCCACATCGTCCCACGGTGTCCGGGGTTTCATAAGCAATCTATTTCCGCTATGACTTATGAAAACTTTATGAACGTTTTCGAACGTATGGGTCAGTTCGCCTTCGACGAATATGTAATAATCTTTGTATTGTGCGCCCGGGCTTTCGGAGGAAGCTAACGCGACGACCCGACCGTCATCAGAGGCGTCCGCAACCGATAAGTTCGTTACCGTTGCCGGGAACGTATAGCTCCACGGTATATAAGAAGAATCTATTTCGAAGGTGTAGTTGTAGCCCAGTTCTATCACCACCTCCACGCTGTCCTCGGCGGTGCAGCCAACCTCATCTTCAACTCTCACGCTTGCCCAATAGGTGTCCGCTTCCTCGTAGGTGTGGCAAATCGTGTTTTCCGCTGTGGTCGTGTCGGTTTCGCCGTCGCCGTCGAAATCCCAGTCGTAAATCAATTCACCCCATCCACCGGCTTCAGCTGTAAAACAGGCTTCACCCTCGATAATCGTGTCCACGGCAAGCGAAACATTCGCGTCGCATTGCCTGTGAATGTTTAAGGTAAGAAAATCCCCCGGACCGGAGCGTAGCCGCAAATGCAGGCTATTCTCGCTTGTAAGCTGGAGAACTCGCATAATCGTCTCCACGCTCTCGCTGAAATCGCGCTCCTTTACGATTTCCTCGCCGTTAAACTCTATCGAGGCCGCAGAGAGGCGGTGCTCGCCATCGGCGTCGCCGTTGGTTACAACGAGCGTGCAGAGCACAGTCGTATCATAAGCCGCAAACGTCGTGTCATAGACATTTGGCGCGCTGGTGGTCCGGTTATATGAAACCGGGCCGAAAATAGTCGCGCCATAACCCGCAACAACTGCGAGAAGAAGGCAAATAATTAGATTTCTCATGCTTTCCCCTTTTTAGATTGAGATTTATTTAAATATAACATCATAATCCTGATTAATAAACACTTTTGCACTTTTTCTCCAGCCACCCATGCCCTTTGTCCTGCTTGAATTCGTTGGTCAGGGTTATCTCGCGGGGGGCAGTCGTGGCGCTCTTCGGGCCGCGAAAAACCGTCTCGGCCAACTCCTGTGTATCAAGGGGGGCGGTTTCACCTCCCTTATCAAGGGAGGTGGCCGAAGGCCGGAGGGTTCCTCTTCCCGCCCGATCTCCTGCGGGTCGTTCGCGAACGACCCCTACGGTCGGTTGCCTCATCGCCCTCGCCGCGCGGCGCACCATGTCCGCGGTCAAATTGGTCTCAATCGGTTCCGGCGTATCGGCTCCGCTCAACGGCCGGCCGTTGTTATTCCCGTCGCCGTTCGAGGGGCGTTCTCCGTCCGGAGTCGAGTGGGGGTCCCCGAGCGGAGTCGAGGGGGGGTCCCCGAGCGGAGTCGAGGGGCCGTCCGGGTCCAAAATCACCACCGTCGCGGGGCTGGTGCCGCCTTTCAGCGCAATCCCCACAACAATACGGTGCTTAATCGACGCCTGCGCGGTAATCGCCGAGGTCTGCAGTTTGCCGTCGGCGAGAGCGGCGGTGAGGTTGCTCACATTTCCGGTCGTCCCCTTCGCCTCAAAAATCCCGAGGCTACCGTCTTTGAAAGTGCAAACAAAATCCGGTGCGCGCCCTCCCGAGGCCGCGATAAATCCGTTGGCAATCAGCGCGCTCGCGTCGGCCCATGTCTCGCAGTTGAAAAACTCCTCCATCGCCCACGCGCAAAAGCCCATGCCCATCTCGTCGGCAACAACGGCCTTCTTGTGCGGGTCGCAGGCATTGCCTGCTTTTATGCGCCACGCTTCGCGAGGCGTTCCGATGCACGGACCTATCGAAAGGCTTTCGCCAGTGCCGAACGCGAAGCCGTATTTCCAGAAAGGATATAATGTAATTGTTGCGAAGGGGTCTTCGCGGAGGTTCGCCTCGCCGATAGTCCGGCATAGGTGCATGGGAAGAATAACGTGGTTGCTTGGCCAGCTATGCCCGCCAAAGTCCCGGAACTCCGCCGAGATCACCTTGTGCGCGTCGAGGTTGTTGAACATCGCCTCGAACGCCGGAAACTCGACCTCGTCGAGGTTCACAATCACCTGATTATTTTCGATAGAGATTTCTATCTGCCCCCCCTAAAAACAAGCTTAGCACGATTCTTTTTCCATGGGAATCCGGCCGACAGAATGGAGGCCTGCGAAGACCCATGCCAATAGTGACATCTCGGAATAGTAGATTGGTCGGAGCCTTCTGATGTCGGCCATGCCGACTCGTCGAGGTTCACAATCACCTGATTATTTTCCACCGTCACATTTATCGAACCACCAAGAACAACAGGGGTTTCGTCATTGTTAGTTTCGCTTGAACTCACGGCATTGAACGAAAACTAAGGGGTTTTGCCTATTCTTTTTTTAAAATAATTCATCGAAACATTATCCGCAAGCGAAATTTTAACAAAATTTAGAAATTATAATTTCTTCATATCTTTATGTTATTCAATAACCTACATAAAAACAGAATTTACTTTTCGCTCTTCGATTTGGTTTTTTGTAAGGCCTTATTCTATGCTTCTGTGTTTTTTCGGATTACACCTCGGGAGAGGCTGTTAGGTAATATGTGGCTCGCTAAATCGTAAATGACCGCATATCATACATTTGCGAACAATACTATTTAATGACGTCATGCGTGTCGTTGTAAATAAAGCATAATAAAGTAGTATCAGAAAAGATTTTTCGGGATAGCGAAAAGCCTTTTTCATCAATGTCCGAGGGCATAACTTTCCGAGTTCAAAAGTTTCAAGAAAAGGCTTACATTTCTTCGTTAAATGATACAGGCGCTCAGTGGATATTTCGTAAAAGAAATACCCCGTTCAACCCGAAGATAAATGAGTGAAAAGCGTTATCTGATCAGCGCAACCTTCGTGACAAGCTCTTTATCCTCGCAACGCGCCCGCGCGAAATAGACTCCCGAGGGCAGATTCGCACCCGAATCGGACTTGCCGTCCCAAAGAACCGCGGAGTTTCTTTCGGCTGAGAGCAAGCCTGAGAGATCGCGGACAGGCCGCCCCGAAATGTCGAAAATCTCGAGCCTCGACGCAAGCGGAGCCTCGATTGTAACCGCGGAGTTGAACGGGTTGGGTCGAGCTTTTAGATCGAATGTCAGTGGAAGAACCGTCTCACCGATGCCCGTTAAATTAGTCCGAAACGCAAAACAGAAGGTGTCAACGGTATTTACCGGGCAGAACGACGGATCGGTGAGATCCCATGCCTGTGTAAGGCAAACCTCGATTTCCGCAGAATCCGGCCAAGGATAGCCCAAGGTGAAGACCAGATTGGAATCGATGTAGGCCAGCTCCGGTGAGGCTATGCTGTAAACAGTCCGCGCGCCGTCGATTCCGACGCTGAGGCGAATGCTCGCCGTGTCAACTCCCGCCGGCCAGTCTTTCAGCGGTAGGATAACCGGCAAAGCGGAATCGCCGATAGTCGAGGCATCCGGCGGATAGGGCGAACCGATTTCCGGTGGGAATAGATCGACCCAGAACGAGCCGACCACCGGTATCGAGTCGGGGATACAACCATCGGAGTCGGATACTGCGACGACACCGTGATAGATTTGGTTCCCATGATAAAGATAGAAATAGGGGATAACAAGTCTTGCGGTATCACCGGCGAATGTCACCATCGTATCCGTCCTGTATCGGAGGTATGGGCCGATCTGGAAGATCAAGCTCGAGGGATCGATGCCTCGGTCGTCTTGGATAAGATATTCGACATGAAAGCTTACACCCGCGCATGATACAGCGTGAATTGGGGACAGGAGCGTTCGGACAATAGGCGGCACGCCCCCGGGATCGGGGATCGAAACGGAGGTCGTTTCCTCGACAGAGGTGAAGGCTGTCGTAGTCGAGGTGACGCGCGTGATTATATTTGCGGTTGTCGGGCCGAAATCAAAATAGGATGAGTCCGCCCTCACAAGCCAGTTCAGCATGATTGTCGAGTCCGGGACCAGCGATGAGGTGAAAAGATAACACGAGTCGGTCAATGTATGCCATGGATCGACGGCAATATTAAAACCCTCGTCGAGCGAGATGCATACCCTGAGCGAGTCTATCCCTGGGGAAAGATCGGTGTTATGGACGAGAACTGCGACCTCGAAGGGGTTTTGTGCCCATGTATCGCATGCCGAGCCGACGGAATTCGGAACGAGCGGCATGACTATGTAATGGGCGGAGGCGTCGGGAGCTTCGCCGAAGCCGTAGATTGTGCTAACCTCGAGGAATTTGCTCGGGCTGATCTGTCGTTCCTCCCAAAGCATGGAAACACCGGAGTCGTAGTATCTGCGGCCGATCACCGTCGGATTGGGTTCCCAACAATCCATATATAGATGAATCTGGTGTCCGAAGGCGAAAATGTCCGGCTTTGTGGCAACACCGCGTAGCAGACCGCGCGCGACTACCTGATCCGAACCGGCCTCGAGGCCGTGCTCGAAGGCCTGCCAAAAGAACGGCACGCCGTTGCCGGTGAATATATTGCCAATATCCGAAAAAACACCGTTCATGGCCATCGGTGCGACATCGTTTGTGCCGACGAGAACATCGATGTTCTGCATAAAGCCAACACTATGCATCACACCATCCATGTTCAAAAACATATACGAAATCTCGACTGCCGGCGCATCGTCGATAATCACGGCCTTGAGGCGTTGAGTTAGAATAATCGATCCTCCGGCAGTGCCGACCGGAATAGTCCATTGAGTCGCAAAACCATCGTAAAAGGTCGAGATCGGCCCGCGATAGGCGCGGATATTGACTCCTCCGCAAATCGAGGGAAAGACGCCGTCGTTGGAATAAAGAACACTGTCGATCATAACCACAAAATGGCTGGCCTGACGAATCCATGCGTAATTGAAATCATACATCAGCCGCCTGCCGGTGGTGCCGACCGTATCGCCTATCCCAAAGTATCCGTCGAGAGTGTCCAACTCGATAACAATGCCCCCCGGAGCCGTGACAATATACTGGCCGAAGGCCATCGAGGCGAGAATCAGTAGGAATAATATTTTTTTCATCGTCAAACCATCCATAAATAAGTGTTATCAAGATATTATATCACTTTTGCCAAAATTAGCAATACCCCGAAAAAATTACACAGTGAAAGCCTCCGCTTTTGAGCGCCCGGGGCGTCGGACGCGCATGCGCGTGCTGTCGGGCCGGACGGGACGGTTTTATCGGCATATATTTCAGCTCCGGCCCGACAGCGATTTCTCGGAGCGAGGCTCCGAGAAATCCCGACGCCCCTCGCGGGAGGCGATGCTTGTGGCATAGGTTAAACTCAGCGGCTACTTTTTTTCGAGAAGCATAGGCATGAGCTGAAGATCGCATTCCCGCTCGATACAACCGATATAGACACCGTTTTTGGCCGGTTTTCCATCGGCGTTTTCACCGTTCCATTTGAGGGAATACTCGCCCTTTGTAATCCATCCGGTGAAGAGGGATTTGATTAAATTGCCGTCGATATCGAAGACGCCGACTTCGAGGACATCTTGATTCTGGACTTTGAAGGGGATGACGAGCGATGTATCGATTGTCGCGGGCTGGGCGAGGATTGCGTCTTTAAGGTCGTCTGCGGTCTGATCGGCCTCGGGGCAAAGGTCGCATTCGCCCCCGAACGTGTTGGAAAACTGCTTGAAATAAAAATAGGCCTCTTGGTCGCGGTTTTGCATTCGATAGGATTTCGCGAGCCAATACTTGACATTGGGTTCGGCGCCTGCGTGTTCAGCCCTATGAAACAGCACAGATGACTCGGTGAAATTGCCTTCGGTGAAGGCGATAAGCCCGAGGCCGTAATGGCCGCCCCAATATTCAGGGTCGGCGAGCGCCTTATTGAACTCCTCTCGGGCGCTTGGCAGGCGGCCGTTTTGGTATTCGCGCATACCGATTCTAAAATGCAGAATCGGGTAATGAGGATCGCCCTTGGGGCATTTGGAATATTGTTCGAGAGCGCCTGCGGTGTCGCCCTCCGCCCAGTAAATATCGCCGATCCAGCCATAAATCTCTGCTTTCGAGGGGTCGAGGGCAAGGGCCTTTCGGAAGAACATCTCGGCGCGATAGGAGTCCGCTTTTTCGAGATAAACGCGCCCGAGCATCGAGTATGCCGGCGCGAACATTGGGTCTGCGGAATAGGCCTTTCGGAAAAGGACTGCGGCTTCGTCGAGTTTTCCGCTGTTGAAGAGACTTGTTCCCTCACGAACCAGCCCCGCCGCGGGGCTTTCGGTTGGAATATGGGCGCAACCGGCGAAGAAAATTAAAATTAGAGCATAAGATAATTTATTGATATGCATATTATTAACCATTGTTACTTAAATTATTACTTAATGTGTTGTTTTCGCCGGAGCTTCTCGAAATCAAGCTCTCGAGTTCGTCGAAACGCGTCGCGGTGGCATAACCGGCAGAAAGCGAAAGCGGCCTCGAACCTTGTTCGCTCGACCACTCCTCGGAACGCCTACGGATCGAATCGACAAGCTTTTCCATAGCCTCTTCGCCCAGTCCCGGTAAAAGAATATAAAACTCCGAGTCCGAATACCTCGAAACAACCGCCTCAGGATAAAGCTCGTCGAGCATCGCCTTTGTCTGCTTCAAGGCATCATCCGAGTTCTGCAATCCGGCTTCTATGTCCTTCAGATTGTTTATCCGAACAATAGCCATCGATACGCAGGAGTGCCTTACAAGCAGTTCTTTGCCGTGTTTGGAGATATAGTCGTCGAAATAGTTCCTGTTATAGGCTTGAGTTACGGGGTCGAGGATGAACTGCCGCGCGATCGCGGTCTGTTGTTGGGTTCTGAGAATCGCAAGGCTTGCCGGCCCGGAAAGCTGGGTTAAGAATCGTAGATCGGCCTCATTGAAGGCATACTCGACATTCGATTCGCAGTCGATAACGCCGATAACCTTGCCCTCGGCGATGAGCGGCACGGTCATTTCGGAGCGAACACCCTCGACATTGACCCGATAGCGCGAATCTGTATTGACATCGTGAATCAGCACGGCTTCACCGTTCTCGGCGACCCAGCCTGTGACGCCGTTCCCGAAGGGCATTCTTTGGTTTCTGTGCCCCTCCGAATAGCCCCATAGGGCTTTTACCGAGAGGTTTTCGCCCTCTTCGTCGGCGAGCATTATACTGCAGTGATCGACATCGATGGTCTCGTGAATCACCCAAATTATGTTTTCGAGCAGAATATCGAATTCCGAGGTCGTGATGAGCATTTTGCTAAGCTCGTAGTAGTTAATGTTCTCCTTGATTCTATCGTCGAGTTCGTCCAAAAGTCGCTTATTTTCCAAAATCACGGACAGGCTGTGCGAGATAGTGAGCAGAACGGTTTTGTCGCGGTTCGGTATCCTCGGCCTTCCGGCGTTATAGAGGTGAATAACTCCCCAGTTCCTATCTTGACAGGTCAGAGGGATGATGATGCAATGTGTCAATCCCTCCTCTTCCAGCGAGCGGATAGGGGAGATCTCGATTCCCGGCAGGGATTTAATCGGAAGTATAGCGCAACCGTTGTTGGAGTCCTGCGGTAAGATCATGGGGGAGGAGAGGCCCTCGTTTTTGTGGAGTGTATGCGCTATATCCGCAGGAAGGTTGTAATCGCCGACGAAAAAGACCTGATTTGTGGAATCTGTGGCGAATATAGCCGCACAACGAACCCCCAGCCTTCTCGCTATCCTCTCGAGCGCGGCCGAGGCGGAGGAGTGTAAATCCGGCGCAATAGCCGCGGACCTTGTAATGTCGTTCACGAGCGCGAAATCGCCGCGTTCCCGCTCGAACTCCTCGCTTTTTTCCATAATGGCTTCGCGCTTTTCACGACGCTGTTGTTCGAGTTCTTTTGCATTCGTAATACAGAACTCGACAAGCGTGGAGAGGCCTTGGAGTATATTAAACGGTGGTTGAGTCTGCCCCGCCTTGATCGTTCCCATGACCCTGTGGCTCAGATACTTCGTTATCAAATTCATGATAATCGCCGAGATCAAAGCGAAGAGGAGACTTATCGGTATCACACCGATCAGCCCCAAGGTTATTGCCCTTCGGGGAAAAACGAGGTGTTCGTAAAGCCAAGTGTATTCGATCTCGACTGCGAGCAGATAAAGGCGGCCTTTGCTCCAGAAGGCCGAGTAGAGAATCGGTGTTTTAGTGAGAACCGCGTCGATATTGCCGTTCCAAAAATAAACTCCAAAATAACGATAGAAATTGCCCTCGATGCTTGTGGGCAAGAAGTCGCGAGTAGTTAAAGCGGGGGAGGTTATGACCAAAGGAACCCAGTTGTTTGTCCACTTGAAAACCGCGAAGGATTTATACTCGTCGTTAATAGCGCAATCGAAGACGCTTCCCTCGAGTTCGTTGCCCTGTTCGAGCTTTTCGATAAGATCGTTGTCCTGAAAGAAACGGAGGGCGTTTTCCTCAAAAAGCTTGGCGTGGCCTCTCGCGAAATCGCGTTTTTGAATGCTATAATTCAGGAAGATGCCTATAATGCCGGAAATCGCGAATAGGATGAAGAACAAACCTATAAGCGCGGCCCACGCTAATGTCCCGGTTCTATTCTTGCTGACTGGATCGTCGGTCAACATACATCCTCTGTTGAATTTGCCTCGCGCCTAAACGATAGCGCGAACATCAACCATAAATCATTAGAATATACATATTCCTTTGGCTATAGTCAAAGGTTTTTACCGCCTCGAGTTTCGCGCGCCGAGGGGGGGATTTAATCAGGATGATCGGGAATTGTTATTCTCCGTCACCAAATACCGGTTTCGAGGAACTTGTCAATCGATCGCGCCGCGATTCTGCCGGCGCCCATCGCTAAAATCACGGTGGCCGCACCGGTGACGATATCGCCTCCGGCGAAGACGCCCTTTTTCGTGGTTCTACCGGTAGTCTGATCGACCTCGATGGTTCCCCGGCGGGTCGTTTTGAGACCGGGAGTAGTTTGCGAGATTAGCGGGTTCGGCGAGTTGCCGATTGCCACGACCGCCACGTCGATCGGAATGCGGTAATTCGATCCGGCGATCTCCACCGGCCTGCGCCTTCCGGAGGCATCCGGCTCGCCGAGTTCCATTCGGATGCACTCGATCTCTTTGACCCAGCCCTCGGGGTCGGCGTGGTAGGCGACCGGATTGGTGAGGAATTGGAACTGGACGCCCTCTTCGAGCGCGTGCTCGATCTCCTCGTTTCGGGCGGGCATCTCCTCGCGCGAGCGTCGATAGATGATGATAGATTCCTTCGCGCCGAGGCGAACGGCTGTCCGCGCCGCGTCCATCGCGACATTGCCGCCGCCGATTGTGGCGACTCTTTCGCCGCGGACAATTGGAGTGTCGTATTCGGGGAATCTGTAGGCCTTCATTAGGTTCGAGCGGGTAAGGTATTCGTTGGCGGAGTAAATTCCCTTGGAGTTTTCGCCGGGGAGGAACATAAACCAAGGAAGCCCCGCGCCGGTGCCGAGAAACACCGCGTCGAACTCCTCGAGAAGCTCATCGACGGTCTTCGTTCGGCCGACGACGAAATTTGTGACGATCTCGACGCCGAGCTTTTTAAGATAATCGACCTCGCGCGCGACGATTGTCTTAGGCAATCTGAACTCCGGGATGCCATAAACGAGGACTCCCCCCGGCTCGTGCAGGGCCTCGAAGATCGTCGCCGAATGACCCATCTGGATTAAATCCCCTGCGACTGTGAGGCCGGCCGGGCCGCTTCCGACGATTGCGACTCGCTTGCCGGTTTTCGGAGGAAGTTTTATAACAGGCTCCCCGCCTTTTGCAAACTCCCAATCCGCGACGAATCGCTCGAGCCTGCCGATAGCGACCGGCTCGAACCTTTTGCCGAGGACGCAAACCTTTTCGCACTGCTCCTCCTGCGGACAGACCCGCCCGCAAACAGCCGGAAGCAGGTTCTTTTCTTTCATAACTCGAACCGCGCCGTCGAAATCGCCCTCGGCGATCTTAGCGATAAACCTCGGTATATCGATCTCCACGGGGCAACCGCTTACACAGGGGCCGTTTTTGCATTGAATGCACCGGGAGGCCTCTGCGATAGCGAGCTCTTCGGTGTATCCAAGCGGCACCTCGTCGAAGTTGGATCGGCGGGAGTCGGCCGACTGTTCCGGCATCGGGGTTTTTTGGGGGGAGTTGTTTCTCATATTAACCTCGGTCTTTTTTGTCGGTGCAGTTGCAGAACTTCGAATTTGCTTCGCGCTCTTGAGGGGTATAATTATCGAGCCGGTGAATTAGCAGGTCGAAATCGACCTTGTGGGCGTCGAAATCGGGGCCGTCCACGCAGGTGAACTTTGTTTCACCGCCGACCTCGACTCTGCAGGCGCCGCACATACCCGTGCCGTCAACCATAATCGAGTTCAAGCTCGCAATCGTCGGGATTCCATGTTTTTTCGTCAGTATTGAAACCATTTTCATCATAATTGGAGGGCCGATCGTCACGACCCTGTCGATTTTTCGTCCGCTTTGAATCAGCTCATCGAGTGCGTCCGTCACAAAACCCTTGAGGCCGCAGGTTCCGTCGTCTGTGGTAATAATCACCTCGTCCGAATGCGCCGTCATGAGGTCTTGGTAGAAAAGCAAATCGGCGCAACGCGCGCCGATTATGGAGATTACTGTGTTGCCTGCGGCCTTCATCGCCTTTGTGATCGGGAAGATCGGCGCGATACCTATTCCGCCGCCGATCATAACGACGGTGCCGAAATTCTCAATTTCACTCGGTGTTCCCAATGGTCCGGCAATGTCGAGTATTTTTTGCCCTTGAGCGAATGTCCCAAGCTGGCGCGTGGTTTTGCCGACCTCTTGCACGATTAGGGTGATCGTGCCCTTTTCCGGGTCGCTATCCGCGATAGTCAGGGGAATTCGCTCGCCGATCTCGCATATACGAATCACGACGAATTGCCCCGGTAGGGCCTTTTTCGCTATCAGCGGTGCATTCACGATGTATTGTTTTACATCCTCGGAAAGCGATTTCTTCAACAATATCTCATTCATAGGGCCTCCATGGGACATTAGGATAAAGATTTTTTAATATATTTGCACGATGCTGTTTTGTCAAACAAGTTATAAAAAAATTTTGCGGCAAAGCACCACAGGCTCGCAGATTTGCGGGTGGTTTTAGGGTTCGGGCGACAAAAAGATGAAAGTGCTTTTAAAGCGGTTAAAAATTCCTATTATATATTTATGTTTTTCAAGCTGTTATTAATGCTGACGCTAATACCCATCGCCGAGCTGGCGCTTCTCATAGAGATCGGACGGCATATAGGCCTTTGGCCGACAATCGGAATCGTCCTTTCGACCGGGATTGCGGGAGGTATTATGCTACATAGTCAGGGCGCGGGGACATTGGCGCGATTCAAGCGAGAGCTTGCCGAGGGGCGTTTTCCGGGGAACACGATTATCGAGGGCATCGCGATACTTCTCGGCGGCGCGTTTCTTTTAACCCCCGGAGTAATTACCGATTTATGCGGTTTGTTCCTTCTGATCCCACCGACGCGGGCGATATTTATAGCGATTTTGAAGCGATATCTGAAGGTGCGCTTCGGTCTCGAGGAGATTATCCGGATTTCGAGGGATGACACACCCCTCGATCCGAACATGCGCGTTTAATTTCACCGAAGATTGAACCGATAGCCTATCGCGAGGAAAAGATTCACGCCGCCGTCCCATCTGTCCGGCCAAGACTCGGGCGTTTGAAAGGGGAGAGGCTCGCCCCAATTCGCCAACTCGCCGTCGTAATGAGCGCCGCCGATGACAGAAAACCGCTCGAACGGCCTCAGCTCGATCTGTGCCCAACCGGATGAAAAACCGTTGCCGAAAAGGATCGCAAGCTCGCCCGAAACAAACTCGCTGTCCTTCCAAAATGTCAAATCGGAGGCAACTCTCAGGCCGAGGACGAGGTCGGCGAATTTGTAGCCGCCCTCGAGTCGGCTGAAATGTATGCCGGTTATAACATCGAGGCCGAAAAGCCCGCCGACGAGATCCGCCCGGCCGGCGCCGGCCAGTGCCGTTGCCGAGGAATACCAGCCGAAACCGTCGTCGTAATCGCGGAACTGCCCGAGGAGCATAATCGAATAGCGCGGCCGCAACTCGATCCACTCGAACCCGAGGGCCGGTTCCTCGACAACCGCCTCGAACCCTCCGCGAAACGCGCTCGGTCCTCCGGCGTGAATTGCGATTTTGCGCTCGTAGCCGTGCGATGAGGCGGCTATTACGGCTAATACTATTAATAGGGGAAATTGCCTCATTCGAGCGTCATCGTAAGGCCGATGCCTTTGTCGAAGCGCGGTTCTATCCGCGCGCCGTAGCCGCCGATGCCGTATTTGTATCGCACCGTGTCGCGCTTGCGCTCGATGGTCGCAAGGCCGTCTATCCAGTCGTAAATCAGCTGGCCGATAATCAGCACAGCGCCTGTGCCTATAAGGATCGCGCCGCCGGTTGTCAGCTCCTCGCGTTGCTCGATTAGGCGAAGTTTGTATTCGACCTTGTCATCGCTGAGAATCCGCGGGATCATCTCGTAGCGGTTGCCTCCGATTGTCGTCAGCTCGTAGTCGCTTTCCGGCCAGACCTCATCGCCGCGAAGAAGCGCGCCGGCGGCTATACTCGCCAATCCCAAACCCGCCGCGCCGACACAGAACCACCCCTTTTTGTCCTCCTCGGCATAGAAATGAAGTGTCCCGGGTATCGGCACGGCCAAGAATAGAAGCCCCATCGAGACCCGACGATTTGCGTCGCGGTATTCCTCCCAGCTCATCTCGGAGGGAATATCGAAGACCGGCGTCTCGCCGAGGATCTCTCCGCCGGATAGGGAATAACCGCTATTCGCCGCAACCGCAATAATAGCGAATGCGCATAAAATAAACCCGTATTTCATCCTGATCGCCTCCCTCCATCAAATAAAGCAAAAACTTGTTTCGTCGATGAACAATTATACATATATTAAATTAGAAATAAAACGAAATTTGGAGGCAAAATGAGATTTATTCTTTTTATTTGTGTAACTTTCGTTGTTTTCGCAGGGCCGTTGGAGATAAACGCCATCACCGACACGCCCGAACCCTCTCGCGCCTATGAGCTTGGCCAAATCGATGTTATAGACTACGACCTCGAATTTGAACTCGACGACAGCAGTTTCTTTTGGCGCGTTGATATCGAGTTTGTCGTGAAGGCCGAGGATTCGATCTATTATCTCGACTATATCGGCACGAGGCCTCTCATATGCTATTTCTTCGATCCGGCCTCGGGCCTCTGGCTGACAGCGGGAATACATCACGAGGACAGCCTGCTCGGCATCGAGGCGCGCGGCCTTAGCGTCGGCGACACAAGTATTTTTTCGACTATGGGTATTGATATTCCCTACGGCACCGGCTTCTACCGCGACCCCGGCGGCGGCCAAAATTGGATTTACACCCTCTTCTGGCCCTCGCTCGCGCGCTACGCCTTCCCCTGCGTGGATCATCCGGGCGACCGCGCGACCGCCACACTGAAAGTCACAGTGCCGGAGGGGCTTATCGTCGCCGGCGGCGGAAGCTTTGTTGACAGCACTGCGTCAACCATGCCCGAGGGCTTAGTCACATGGACATTCCGCTACGACCAGCCCGTCTGCACCTATAATATCAGCTTCTCTGCGGGTAATTACGCCGAGATCGAAACCACCGCTTTGGGCGGGGCTTTGCCGGTGAAATCCTACGCCTACCCCTCGCGCCTGACCCAAACCCAATACGACTTCGGGCGCATCCCGGAGATGATCGCCCTGTGGGACTCGCTTTTCGGGCCATACCCCTTCGCCACAGTCGGTTGTGCGGTCGTGCCTATGGATGTCTGGGGCGGCGCCGGCGGAATGGAGCACCAAACCCTGCCGCAGATAGGCGATATGCTCATCACCGGAAGCCGCACCTATGAGGAGTTCGTCGCGCACGAGCTGGCGCACCAATGGTTCGGCGATTGTATCGGAATCGCCGACTGGGCGGATTTCTGGCTCAACGAGGGCATCGCGGTCTATTCCGAGGTGCTTTGGGTTGCGCACACTGATGGCGCGGGAGCGGCGCGGACATACATGAACAGCGAGGAAAGCTATTACAAAACATGGACGCGCACCAACGCCGATTTCCCCGTCTATAACCCGGCGAGTTTCCTCTCGCCGATACCCTACAACAAGGGCGCGTGCTGGTGGCACATGCTCCGCTGGCAGATCGGCGACGACGACTTCTTCGCCTTCCTGCGCTACTATTTCGACCGCTTCGCCTTCAAGACCGTGGTCACCGATTCGCTTAAATTCGCACTCGAGGATTTTACCGGCCGGGGCTGGGACGATTTCTTCCGGCAATGGATCTACGAACAGGGCTACCCTGAATTTCTCTACGACGAGCGCGTCGGCCGCGACTCTTTGGGCTGGTTCGTCGATGTCAACCTGCGGCAGGCGCAGGTCGCGCCCTCGTGCACGCTTTTCACCACGCCGCTTCCGCTGGAGCTTGTTATGCACGATTCCTCGATCGCGGTCGTCTTCACGCCGACCTCGCGCTTTCAGTGGGAGCGTTTCCGCGCGCCCGACTCGATAGAGTATGTCCTTTTCGACCGGCTTAATTACATCTGCGGCGATTTCACCTTCGAGCCGGTGGGCATCGAGGAAACACCCGACCTTCCGGCGGCCTTCTCCCTCTCCGCCCACCCCAACCCGTTCAACTCGGCGGTAACCATCGCCCTCGACGCGCCCGTAGGGGCGCACGGCCGTGCGCCCCTACAAATCGAGATATTCGATGTGAATGGGCGAATGGTCGCGCAATTGCCCTCACCCTCGGTCCCTCTCCCGGGGGGAGAGGGAGGGGATTCCTTCTCCCATTGGGAGAAGGTGGCCGAAGGCCGGATGAGGGCGATTATCTGGCAACCCTCCCCCTCCCTCCCCTCCGGCGTCTATCTCGTCCGGGCGCGGGTGGACGACCACCGGTCGCTGAGCGGTGGTTACCGAGCGGAGCCGAGGCAAGCCGAAGCGGGCGGCGGAGCGGCGGTGAAACGGGTGGTGTATTTGAAATAATGTATAATGTAGAATGCAAAATGTATAATGAAAACGCGAATAGGGTTTTGCTTTGCCCGAAATTAAAAGAGGTCCGACGATGAGATATATTCTTTTTGTTTTGTTGATCGCCACCGCCGCGCTTGCCGCACCGGACTCACTCGCCTGCCGGATGATAGACTGGCTCGATGCGCCGGGAACAACGATGCTTTATGGCTCGACCGGCGACGGCGGATACGACTATCTCGGCACCTGCCTTTGGGACATGGCTATGGGGGATTCCTTTCTCGTATGGTTGCCGGGAACAGATTGGTTTTACTTCATCAACCCGTTTAGCCAAACTGAAGTTGAAACTCTTGCTGGATTCGATTATGGTTCAGTAAGCGCGAGAGGTGTAACTATATGTGATTCTATATGTTATATAGTTGGGGGGGGGGGTATAAACTCCACTACCTTTAGAAACGATTCTCTTATTGTAAAAGATGGCTTATGGATACCCTTTGCTTCCTTCCACTACGCCGTAATCCGCGACACCTTCCTCTACACGGCCAGCACGGGTAGCTACGGCCTGCACTGCATCAACATCGCAAATCCGGAATCGATTTTCGTTGCTTGGACAAATGAATATTACTTTGGTTTTAGCGGATTGGAGGTCGTTGATAGCGTTGTCTATTCCTCATCTGCATCGACTTTTTATGTCTCACCTCCCGACGACTGGCATTCGAGACCACATTGGTATCTTCTAATGGCCGATGTTTCCGGTGATACTAGTGTTGTCCACACCCGCGTCAGATATTTCGACAACGAACATCATTGTAGCATAACTTCTAACGAAAACTATCTTTTCTATGTCTATACAGAGATGAGCGATTTTATTGCAGGTGAGCAGGATTACACTCTCGGCGATAGCCATCTCGGCATCTGGGACACGGATTATTCTTTTACGTGGGCGGATTACGACAGCGAGGGTGTTTTCGGAGTCGATGTCCTTAACGACAGAATTCTCGCGGTCGGTTTCGAGCACGGTTTCAGCATTCTCGATTATTCAGATTTGGACGACATCCGCGAGGTGGCTTATTATCGCGATACGGACAGCATCTTCGCCTTCACGCACTTCGCGCTGAAAGAGAACCGCATGTTCGCAATGGCGCACCCAAGAGCGGGCATTTGCCGGATGTATATGTTCGAGCTGGACGAGCGAGTAATCTCCGGCATCGGCGAACCCGCACCGCAAACTGCCCTCCCGGCGGCCTTCGAGATTT
>DIWU01000023.1 GCA_002428525.1 bacterium UBP14_UBA6098 | reverse complement strand
GGTCGTGAGCATAAACGCAAACCACCACCGTGTCGCTATCTGCGAACGCTATACCCAAGATATCCTCGTCGAGGGTGTATTCTCCGGTCAAGTCGTTCCACTCGACACCCATCCCCATGGCGTAAGTGTCTGCGGGAGCGCTGTTTACAGAGATCGTAGTCACTATATTCAACACCGACACACCGCTGATACTGTCAAATAAAAATACCGAAATATCCGGGGTAATATCGTTGATCACAGTGTCCGGCGGAGGCAACGGATCCCAGAATACCGGCGTGCTGAAGTCAGTGTAAAACTCCCAGCACATCGGCACCGAGGGCGAAGGCGTCGAGTAGATGTCCGCGCAGGAATCGAGGCAGACCGTCACCGTGTCGCCGTCGGCCCAATAGCCCGAGGGCGGATCGAAAAGCAGTATCGGCGAAGACCAGCCGAGTTCCGCGTCCGAACAATAATAGGTCTCCGTCGGCCCAGAACCTCGGGTTATCCGGAGAACAATACTTGACGAATCTACCGCCGCAAGCGTCGAATCTATGCGGATAACTATACCGCTGTCCTCGCAAGCAGATATCGTCCCCGGCATCGGGAAAACTATGCTCGGAACAGGGCCGGACCGCTCGAAATACCACATCCAGCAGGTGTCCATTACGTTCGGCCCGCAGTAGTCCGGGCGATCGGGGGCCGTCACGCAAACCTCCACTGTGCATAGCTCGCCGGCACTCATACAAATCGAGCCGTCAATGCGGAAGCCGATATGAAGTAGCGAATCCGGCAAGATCCAATCTCCCGACCACGGGAAAACCACGCCCTGAATCGACACCGTGATCCCCCATGTCCCTAAGCCCGAAAGGCTGTCGAACAGATCGAAAACTATCGAGTCCGGAAGCATTAACACTGTCGTGTCCGGCGGCGGAATTATATTGACAACTATAGGGGGACTGTAGTCTATATAAAACATCTCACACAATGGCAAACCAACCATAGATGCACCAAGCGAATCACTTAATGCAGTAAGACATACCACCACAGTATCCCCATCTTCGAAGAAACCCTCGTCAGGTATAAAATAAAGAGAATCGTGGGACACTACTACATAATCGTGCGCATATGGATAGGGAATTCTATTGATATCGATCACAATGCTTGTTGGGTCGATCCCAGGGCCAAACCGATCCCATATGTGGAATGCAAAGGGTTGTGGATCGCAAGCTGTCCAGCTCCCGTCCTCGGGAAAAACGAACTCCGCTTCAGGAGGTCGATTCATGAAATACTTACAGCAGTAAGTCGTGCAGTTCGGCCCGCAGTAAACCGCGAGATCGCAAACATCGAGGCAAATCTCGAAGGAATCGGGATCGCCGATACCGAAATCGGACAGCATGCAGTCAATCTTGATCTCACCCGACTCTGAATCGCCGATATAAAACACTCTCGGCCGCGGGGAACCGATCGAATAGCTCATCCCGCCGACTACGACCGTCGCCGAAGAAACATCGATCCCCGCGCCTAAGTCCTCGATTAGTATCGAGATATCGAGGGCGGAGTCGTTCAGGAATATCTCGCACTCGGGAATCCAACCGAGGTTCGCCGGCGGCGAATAATCCAGATAATAGGTCAAGCAAATCGGCACGCTCTCCATCTCGGCGCCCGCCGAATCTGCGAGGTAAATCAAGCAGGCCGTGATCGTGTCGCCATCGCCGAACAAAGCCGGATCGGGCGTGAAAATCAAGCTGTCGCAAGTGACATCCATCATCGGGGAAGATATGTCGTAAACAACTCCGTCGATCTGGATTCTCGCGCTCGAGGGATCAACCGGCGCGCCGGCGGGATCCCAAAGATGCATTCGGAAAGGTTGCGGCTCGCAAGAGGAGAAAACATGGGAATCCGGATAAACGAATTCGGCCAAAGGCGGAAGGTTTATCGGGAACGAGCAACAATATTCCTCGCAGTTCGGGCCGCAATACTCCGCTGTCACGCGGTCGCAGGCGGTGACACAAACGCGGATCGAATCCTCGTAGAGCACGCCGAGCTGGCGGAAGGTTCCGCTAATCGCGAGCGTGCCTGTGACAGTGCCGCCGGTGTATGTCACCGAGGGCGGGCCGGAGCCGAGGCCGTAGGATGCGCCGTTGATATTGACGGTGAAACCGGTCGTGTTTATCCCCGAACCGAGATCTTGGAAAACAACCGATAAATCGAGTATAGTGTCTCTAATGAAGGTCTCACAGGCGGGAGTCCACGAGAGCGGAACCGGCGGCGAATAATCGATATAGAAGGTTCGGCACATGGGAAGGCCGATCGCCGAAGCGCCCGCACCGTCTCGAAGCTGAGTCAGACAGGCGGTGATTGTGTCCCCATCCTCGAAAAACCCGGCCGGCGGGCGGAAGAAAAGACTGTCCGTCGTGACGGTCATCCATGCATGGCTCGCCGTGTAGGAAACACCGTTGACTGTAAGGATAGCCGTCGAGGGGTTGACATCCGCGCCGACATCGTCCCAAAGATGCATCGAGATGAACTCTGGATCGCAGGAGGTGAAAACATTCGGCGCAGGATGAACGAACTCGGCATGAGGCGGCTGGTTCAGATAATACACACAGCAGTAGGTCGTGCAGTTTGCGCCGCACCAAGTCGAAAGCACCCTGTCGCAAGTGTTTAGGCAAACCCGCGCGGAGTCGGCAGTGAGCAGGCCGAGTTGGCGGAGGGTTCCTCGCAATGTGGCCGTGCCGGAGTCGGTAGTTCCTGTGAAATTAACCGCTGGCGGGCCGGCGCCGAGAGGGTAAGTCACCCCGTTAATACTGAAACTGAGGTTGAGAATATTGATCCCCGACTCCAGATCGTTGATATCGACTGCGACATCGAGGATTGTGTCGGCGAGGAAAATCCCGCACTCCGGTCTCCAGTCCAATTCCGTAGGCGGCTCGAGATCCATACAGAAAGAGCAATGAGCATCGCCGGATTTCGGACAGCCGTTCCAGTCGTTGGCTCTTTCAACCCAATAATCTATGCAATCGCCGTGTGTCCATGGAACCGGCGGCGTGAATGTCAATCGACCTACCGTAGTGCTGATCGTCGTCCAAGTCATATATGTCGGGTAGGTGTAGAGCACGCCGTTGACCATGAGCTGAATCGAGGCCGGATTTGTCCCTACATCGTCGTCCTCGAACTGAATAACTATGCTCTGATAATCGCAGGCAGACCAAACCCCGCAGGGCGTGGGGCTAACAACCGTCGGAACAGGCCCCGCGCACTCGCAGTCCTCCATATACAAACAGCCGACTCCGGTATCGGTGTATCCTCCGCCGGCGAGGTTAATTGTGAAACAAAGCGCCGGTCCCGCGGGGCAGGAAGCGTCATAATCGATTCGCCAGTAGAATGTTCTTGTCGCGCTGGGTAAAAGCGGGCCATAGGAAACCGGATTTGAAGACAGCACTGCAATACATGCGCCGGGAACCAGCGTCGCTGTCACGGGGTTGATTGTCGTGGCGGTATTGTTCCTCACCTCGATGCTGATCGTGAAGAAGGTGCTGATGAGCGCCGCGACATCGGCAAAAATTGTTGCCCACGATGTTGAAATATTATACCATTTTCCGCCGGAAACATAGCAAAAATACTGATACCAGCCAAGATGCCCGGTTCCGGTCCAAGGGGGATGCGCGGGAACAGGACTTGTCGCTGGCGAGCAAGTGGATGTATAAACAGGATTAGAGGTGGACATAAAAACAACGGTTCCGGTAGAACTGATAAGAGATGCGATCCCGGCGTCAGTTTCGCTTGCAGGGGAAGCGAATGGAGGTCTTCCGGGATTGCAGTCATAACATGTGCCGCCAATCTGACAATAGCAGGCGTCGGTAAAGCCGATAATCACGTGCATCGCGTCTGGGCGCCAATCGTAAAGCCGGATCGCGTCGCCGATTGCGTCAAGTGTTTGTTCCGGGCCGTCTGCGCCGCCTGTTGCTCCAACACCGGTGAGTTTTGCTGTGAATGCCGCGGGATTAGAAGTCATCTGGCGGCCCGGTGTTCCAGCGTCGAAATCCCATATGTTTGTGCCATCGCCATAGGTGACAGCGCCGAGGCGATAGTCATAACCTGCGGCGTTCAATGCGGTAATGAAGCCGTTAATATTAGCTCTGACGCCTGCGATTGTTCCGCCCATAGACCCTGTTGAATCGATACAGAAGACTATATCCACCGCTCCGGTGTCGAGCCGGCAGTGAACCTCCCATCCGAATTCGCCGATGAAATGGTCGTGGACCGAGGAGGTCATAGGGAACCCTCCGCGGTCGGAAATCTGCGAGGGCGCAAGGTTAGGCTGATTGACTCCAATTTGGTTGAAGTCGATTCGAGTGATCTCAAGCGGTTTTGCAAAAGCTATTGCCGCAAAAAGACTTAAGAGAAATATTTTGAAAAAACTTAGCCTTGGGTTCATAGAACCTCCTGAAGACTCGTCGATTATTTTCAAACAACGCCTAAAACATAATCGGTTTTAAGGCCTATTAATCAAAATTATGTTATTTAACAAATAAATCAAGAGTTTATTTTTAACCTCACTCTGCCAGATTGGATAGCTATTGCCTCTTGCGGTCTCATCGATATGAAAATTTATGAACTCATAATCGAAGAAGGGTTCGTGGGGTATCATTTCAGATACACCACCCGTTTTACCGCCGCCGCCGTGCCGCCGGTCGCTTCGGCTCCGCTCAGCGACCTGTGGTCGTCGAAGCGCGCGCGGACGAGATAGACGCCGGAGGTGACCGTCTCATCGGGCGTCCATGTGAATTCGCAGGTCGTAGGGGACGGTCTTGCGCCGTCCCGTTCGTTATTGTCTGCGACATCGTTGAGGGCGGGCGTAAAACCCGCCCCTACGGTTCCGCGGTCGGACAATTGCGCGACCCGCCGGCCGTTCAGGTCGAAGATCTCCAACGCCATCACCACCTCTGGATTCCCGCTTTCGCGGGAATGACAAATGGCCGCGCCGTCGATGGTGATCGTTATCGCCGAGTTGAAGGGGTTCGGGTGGGCGGAAATCTCGAAGGCCGCCGGGAGGGCGGGCGTCTCCTCGATAGCGGCGCCGGGGATGTCGTTCCCGAGAGAATCGACCATGATCGCCAAGGCGCGGGTTATACCGATCGGCGGGTTTGTGTATCCACAGATGACGATATTCTTGTTCGGCAAAACATGAAGCGATCGAGCGAATTGATCGCCGTCAATATCGAAAACCTTATTGCGGATAGTGTCGCCGTGATAATCGAGCCAAGTCAGCATGATATCGCGATTTGGGCGTGCGCCACAGTTCCCCGAGACAACGAAAATCGAGTCATTGAGTTGTTCAATACTTCTATATGCATATACACTAACACCCTCATCAAATGAAACAGAGTCGGTATCTCGGTTATATTTAGCGATAAAGCTGGAATAGTTGAGATTCCCGACAACCATCCAGCCGTCATCGCGGTCGATCCCCATCGCCCAATAACTTGATACCATCGGAGAGGGATAATTATAGGTGATTCGCGCGTGGCCGATGCTATCGCCGTCGAGGGAGAACTGAGTGATTTTCAGCGCTAATGTGTCCTCGTTGATATCCCTATAAAGGCAATAAATCGAAAGGGAATCGCGCGAGATGAAAGCATCCGTGGTCAAAATCACATTGTTCCCGAAAAGCCTCTCCCAAATTGTATCGCCATCGCTCGAAACGCACGCGAGATAGCCATAAGAAACGGGTGGGGACAAAGAGTCGCCGACTTCCCAAGTATAACCTAAAAAGAAAATTCTATCTTCTCTGAAACAGCAAACATCGCATAATTCCTCGTCTCTCACCGAACCATATCTGACAAGCCAAAGCGAATCAAAGGTAGCGGAAAGGCGCATACAGAAAAGGTCTGCTAATTCAAATCCCCATGAATCGGGGTAGAGAGAACCGGTCAATAAGTAATCCCCGCATTGAAGGCGCATAATTTTATCTGCAAAAACACCTAACTCGGGCGCAAATATCCTTGACCATAGGGTTTCACCCTCCATAGTAGCACCTACAAGCGAAACTGAATAATAAATTGCTGAACCGGGAGGCCAGGTGATACTTGAATAGAATAGAAGCTCGCCGCTTGGTTGCACTATAACATCACAGAAAGATGCTGTTCCGCCACCGGAGGGTTTGTATGTGAGTTGCCAAGCGCAGATGCAAGTTGAGAAAAGGAGGATGCAGAATAGAATTGTTTTCATAGTTCCTCTTTATAAATACAATGAGCGGTTGCGAGGATTGTTTTTCTTAAATATCCGGGTTACATTCTCTCGGTGGTGTTGAATTTGAGTTCACATACAAGTCTTGATAAACATTCGCTCCACTTACCAAAACCGGAACAAATATACTTTTTTTCCAAGCACCAGATGTTTCCCCCGTAGGGTCCTTTCCAAATGCCCTAACCCAATATCTTCCACTTGCCACATCTTCGAATCGGTAGTATCCGTTAGGGGAAATACAGCAATAGTCGATAGGACTGCTCGTGGTGTCTGAATACAGATATACAACACCAGTATCAATGATTTCGGTACCCATTATACCCCAGAACACATACCCTTCGATAAGATATCCCGAGGCTGTGGCGGCAATTAGCATCAGAGCTAATATGAGTAATTCTTTCATTATGACTTCCTTTCTGTCGGGTCTCGCTACCGTTCGTAAACGTGACCGAACTGAGCCAATAAATACACGAATTCACATATTGCTATTAGAGAATATAGTAATTAGTTTCAAACTGTCAAATATATTCTAAAAATATATAATCCTCAATTACGGGTTTTCGTTTCGCCCTCGCGCCAAAAAGCCGGCGCACATTAGCGCCGCCCTAAGTTTAGCTACTTAAGAAGCACCACCTTGCGAGAGACTGTTTTACCATCTATCCCCGCTCGGACGAGATAGACACCGGAGGTGACCGTCTCATCGGGCGTCCAGACAAATTTGTGGGTCGTAGGGGACGGTCTTGCGCCGTCCCGTTCGTTATTGTCTGCGACATCGTTGAGGGCGGGCGTAAAACCCGCCCCTACGGTTCCGCGGTCGGACAATTGCGCCACGCGCCGGCCGTTCAGGTCGAATATCTCCAACGCCATCACAACCTCTGGATTCCCGCTTTCGCGGGAATGACAAATGGCCGCGCCGTCGATGGTGATCGTTATCGCCGAGTTGAACGGGTTCGGGTGGGCGGAAATCTCGAACGCGGTGGGCTTTTCCACGCTCGCTTGCTCCGCGACATCGAAGGTCGGGTCGAACCAGCGAAGGATGGCCTTCAAAACCTCCGGTCTGCCGGAGTACGCAGGGCTTGCGCCGGGGTGGCTTATTCCCTCCATACCGAAGCCGAGGAAGACCATCTTGCCGCCGCTCGATGTGTCCTCCCTGCGGACACCGGCGAAAGCGCCGTCGCTGTAAGTTAAAAAGCCCACCGCCGGATCGATGGGAGCGAGCCTGTCGCGGTTGGTCTGATTCCCCGCGCCGTCGGACATCCCAAAGGTGACGATGTCGCGGAAACCGCCGGAAATAGTGTCGCCATCGACGCCGCTCAATATCGGACCGCCGACGCCGCCTAACCAAATACACCCGACAAGCGAGTCGAAGCTCGCCGTGCCGGAGAGGTCGTTGCAAATCCCTTGGCCGGTAAGAAGAACATTGCCGCCGGCCACGCGGATAATGTAGTCGAGGGCGTAAAGGTCCGCCGAATCGAGCGTCGAGGCCGTGTCGTCGCCGGTGAACCAGAGGACTGTGTGCCTGCGAAGCTCGCCGGAGACCTCCGGGGCGATATTGCCGTCGGCGTTTCGATCCCAAACACGAAATGTGATTCCGATCGAATCAAGCGAACTTTTGAAATAATTCTCATAGGGCCGCCCGAGGTCGTCATCGACGAGAAGCAGGTCGGCGCGGTTAAGCTCGAAGTTTAAAATATTATCGATGAACGGGTCTATCCCAAAAGAGTCGATATCCACACCCCAGTAAGGGAATTCCGGCTCGATATTCACTTTGTAGGAGAGACATGGAAGGTCGATCGAGTAGTTTCCATCGATGCCCGAGATCGCAGTATCGAAAGGTAAAAGAGAATCTTCCCAAATAAGCGAGAAATGTATTTCCGCTTCTATCGGTGAAAGATCTTCGCGGTCTGAAACCGAGCCGGTAACTTCGCGCACCGGCGTCGCATCGATTTCCACACGCGCGGTGTCGTTCCACGGGTTGGCGTCGGCAAAGTATGTGTGAACCTCGACGACATGCGCGCCCTCTGCGCCGGGGGTTGTCCATAGGGTTTCCGCGGGGAAGGCCTCGCC
This sequence comes from bacterium UBP14_UBA6098, assembly GCA_002428525.1. GTDB lineage: Bacteria > UBP14 > UBA6098 > UBA6098 > UBA6098 > UBA6098. The sequence continues at coordinate 62,133 of DIWU01000023.1, read as the reverse complement.
CCACTTTAGATCGACGGTTGTATCGACGAGCACGCCCCAGTCCTTGTAGATCGTGAAATGCGCGCCGCTGATCGCGCTGTTCCCGAAATTCGCCGCCTTCGCGATCACCGCGACCGTGTCGTCCGAGGTGGCAAAGCCCATCGGCATGACGACCTCGGGGTTCAGCGCGCCGACATCGAGGGCCGGAAGCGAGTCGATCACCCAATCCATGGCATAAAGCAGAAGATATGCGCTGATCCATGTCATATCCTCGTTGTCCGGGCCTCGAAGCGAGACGGGAATTCCGCCGTCGCCGTCGCGGTCCTGCGCGAGCAGGTTGTCGAGGATTCGGCGGTATTTGCCGAACCAAACCGTGTCGCCGGTGGCCGCCCAAAGCGCGCGGAAACCGTTGGCGAACCAGATGTTCCAGCTGTTGTCCCAGATCATCGCGTCGTAGGTATCTGGAATCGGCGCGCCGTCGGGGATATAAGGCCCATAGACCGCCAGCCACGGCTCCAGCGACTCCGGCATCGCGGTGAAAACCGAGTTCAGCAGACCCCACAGAATCGTGCCGCCGGACATCGCCCAGTCGATATAGGCCATGTGCGCCGCGGTGTCGCGGTCTATCCACTCCTGCACATCGGTTGCGATGGACATCGCCGTGTCGGGTTGTTCGATGCAGGTGCAGTCCATGCTCCACTGGAAAAGCGCGCCCGCCGCGAAAGCGCTAACCAGCGCGTGAAGGCCGTTAATCTCCGGCCACGGCGTGTCCAGCGGAAGCCGATGGTCGCGGATGACCTGCCAGCAGGAACCCTCGTAGCCCGTGTAATCGCCCCCCACAAATTCGCGCAGGCCCTTGCACATCAGCAGTCCCAGCGCGGAGTTCCACACACGGTAATAGTATGTGTAATACCCGCCGCCGAGGTCGGAGACCTCCTCGAGGTAGGCCGGAAAGTTCGACAGATAGACCCAAGCGGAGTCGATACTCGGCAAATAGGTCGAGTCGCCCGAGCGGCTCGTGTAGAACGCCCAGTCCCAGACGACCTCCTGCGTGTTGTCGGTTTGGATGACATCGCGAAGCTCGCCGCTTTCGGCCTCGATGATCCCGCCGTGCTCACTGCTGTCCGTGTCGAGCAGTTGCCAGAAATCCCAAAAGGCGCATAGCTCGACCAGCTCGTGCGGGTAGGAAAACCGGGGGTATTCTTCCCACGGCGGCATTTCCGCCGGGCGAAGCGATGATTGCGATTGCAACTGCTCGATTCGCCTTCGACCCTCGCGATGCGTCTCGGCGTCCCAAAACGGCGTGGCAAGGGCGGAAACGGCGAACACCAATAAAGAAAAGAGTATAACTCTACGCATATCGAAACCTCGCGAAATATTGTTTAACCATTCTAATATTAAACATCGCCCGCGAATTTCAAAGCGGAAAGTGGAGGGGGAAGGTTTTGGGTTCTGGGTTATGGGCATTACACGAGGGCGCGGGGAGAGCCGTTGGAATAGGCAAAAGGTAAAAGGTAAAGGGCAAAGGCGGTTACACGAAGCGCTTAGGAGCGCGCGTTTCCGAGTGAAAATGATTGCTCTGATTTCGCCCACCCCCGCGCGCTGTCACGATTTTTGCGATTCGTCAGTCTGGCGCTAACAGCAATTTTTTCGCCGCACAAAAATCCCCACCGCAACCCCAAGACCACCCCCGCGCCAGCGCGCCGTCCCCCGGCCCCCCTCGTGAAATGCCGTTTCGATACGCCCTTCGGGCTACGGGAGCGACCGCGTTTCGGCTCCGCTCAACGACCACGTTTCGATACGCCCTTCGGGCTACTCAACGACCGCGTTTCGGCTCCGCTCAACGACCGCGTTTCGGCTCCGCTCAACGACCGGTGGTCACTTGAGCGAAGTCGAAGTGCCGGTGGCTGAGTAGGGCATTCTCATGCCCGTATCGAAGCCCCGACATTAAAAAAGGGCGACCCGCCGGGTCGCCCCTACGAATTACGGGAGCAACCGGTGGCTGAGCGGAGCCGAAGCCCCGGCATTAAAAAAGGGCGTATTCAATACGCCCCTACGAATTAATCCCCCTAAATCCCCCTTTCACAAGGGGGACTTCTCCCACCCCCTTCTCAAGGGGGAGAGGCCCGAAGGGCAGAGGGGGATTAAACAAGAATATCTAAATCCTAACCCCGAATGTCTAACCAAACCCTAATGCCCTAACGCCAAATGACGGAGACCGTCATTGCGAGGAGGGCAACGCCCGACGAAGCAATCTGTTTGCCGTGCTATTGCGTTAGCGATGCACCCGAATCTACGGGATGGATTCCCACTTTCGAGGGAATGACAAAAAGCGCTGTCGGGCGCGTTTCGATACGGAATGATTTTTAGCTATGCGCGCAAAACCTCAGGGGGCGGTGTCGTAGCGCCACGAGCGGATGCCGTAGGGCGTGCGGATATGCACCGGCGAGGCCCATGTGTGCGTCGTGTCCACAAGGTCCGCCGCGCCGAGGACGGCCGGAAGTTGAACCATAATTACGCCGTTGCCCGCGGCTATGGCGTCCGGCGTGTCGATGACGCGAAGATAGAGGATTCCGCCGGTGCTTTGGACGAGGATATGCCCCAAAAGGCCGGCCGAAGCAACCGGAATCGACAAAACCCCGACGCCGTAGTTGCAGAACGAGTCGCGCGCGGTCACGGTCACAGTGACGGAGTCGCATCCGAAGGGGGCGATGCCGCGGTAGAATGTGTCGGTTAGGGAGTATGTTTCGGTGCTTGTGCCGCACTGAATGACCAGCTCGTAGGGATAGGAGGACAGGTTCGGGTCGAAAACCGACCATGACAGCGGCATTCTGTCTCCGGGGATGAGCGAGTCCGGGCCTGTCACCGTGACAATCGGGCCGCGGGAATCCAACGCGCCGAGGGCTTGATCTCTGCTCGAAGAGGTGTCCGTGATGAGGATTTGCCAAATCCAGTTAAGATCGCGATTTTGATACCAAAGGTAGCTTCCGTCATAACAGAGACCCTCGGCGCCGTTGCCGATATTCGGGACGGGATAGCATCCGGCGAAGGTGCGCGTCGCGAGGTCTATGCGGATGATTCTGCCGGAATTGTTGCTTCCCCAGAGATAGCCGTGGGCGTAGGCTAAGCCCTCGAAGGCGGTGCATGTCCCGATCGAGGCATGGGCGATAGTATCCCAGACAGTTATCGGGAAAGGCCGCGTTAGGTCGAAGCCGAGAACATACATGCGGTTGACATAGGGATAGGTGCGATTGTCGTAGTAGGCGGCATAGAGCGTGTCGCCGATGACCTGAACCCCCTGCACCGATGGGCCGTGCATTGGGACAGTGGCGATGAGAGTGTTTGTTCCGGTGAAGAGGCCGTATCGGTATATCTGCGTAGGGTTAGCGCCGGATTTGCCATAATAGATAAAATAGCCGTCCTGATCGATATCGCAGTTAAGCGAGTCGCCGAGGTAAACCGAATCGCGGGGCGGCGAGGCGACCGGATCGAGGCCGTTTGAGTAATACAGATAGCCCGTGGTATAATCGTAGATCCAAAATACCCCGAGGCCGTAGCCCAAGCCCCAACCGTAATGCGGCCGCGTTGAAATATCTATCGAGTCGATAACGAGGAAGGTATCGAGGAAATTGACGACCTCTGCCTGAATCATCCAGTTGTCGCCCTGAGTATCGGGTAGGTCGTGGCTCATCACCCATTGGAAGCAGTGAGTTCCGGAGGTGACTCCCGGGCCGAGATCGCCGGCCGCGCCGATGAGCGAGTCCAATGGAACTGTCCAAGAATGCCCCGAGTCGGCGGACATAATCGTGCTGACATTGGCGGGTCCTCCGGAGAGGATATAGCAAATATCGATAAGGGTTTGGCCATCGCATGAGACATCTTGGGAAAACCAAACATCTTCGATAACCGGTTCTGCGAACGCGGCCGAGAAGACAAGCAGAATAAGATAAAGAGTAGCTTTCATAGAATCTCTTTGAAATTATCAAGTTATCTTAACTATTATTTAAAAAAAGTCAATATAAACAATTAGGTGATCTTAATATTTTAAATTAAGAAACTTGTTTAACAGATTAATTATCAACTGTTTTTCAAGACGGGTTTTTTAACTATTTTTTTACGAAAGGGCAGAAAGCGTTGTAAATAAAGGTTTTGCTATACACGACTACTTCCAAAGTTCATTTGCGATTTATATAACCTCTTGAGGATTGGGGGATTAGATATAACCGGCGAAATCCTCATCGAGGCTGTTGGAAAATATAGTTTTGCTGTGCCACGTCGCCTTGACTTGGCAACTAAAATACTTATAATTCTAAGCGTCTGGGGTCGAACAAGAAGAAATATTTAGCTCTTTTTCTCTTACTTAGGAGGAATATGGACAAAAGGCGAAAGATCAGTGGACGGGAAATTGATCGATCATTGGACATTTACCTCAAGGAGATAGGCAAAACGCCACTTATTACCGCCGAAGACGAGATAGAACTCGCCAAAGAGATACACAAAGGCGACAAAGAGGCCATGCGCAAGCTCGTTTCGGCCAACCTGCGCTTCGTGGTCAGCATCGCAAAACAATACCAGAATCAGGGGCTTTCGCTCGCGGACCTAATAAACGAGGGGAATATCGGGCTTATCAAAGCCGCCAAGCGCTTCGACGAGGAACGCGGCTTCAAGTTCATTTCCTATGCAGTTTGGTGGGTCAAACAGTCGATTCTTCAGGCCTTGGCCGAGCAATCGCGTATAGTTCGGCTTCCGCTGAACCGAGTCGGCGCATTGCATCGGATCGGCAAGGCACACTCAAATTTGGAGCAGGAATTCGGCCGTTCGCCCAGCACGATCGAGATCGCCGAGAAGCTCGATATGGCCGCCGACGAGGTTTCGGACACACTTCAGATTTCGAGCAGTCATCTCTCCCTCGATGCCCCATTTTCGGAGGGCGAGACCAATTCCCTGAAGGACATCCTTCAGGACAACCATTCGCCCTCGCCGGACAAGGAGCTTCTTCATTCTGCGCTCGCCTCGGAGATCGACAAGGTTCTCGCCACGCTCTCGGAGCGCGAGGCTGAGGTTGTCGCGCTATATTTCGGGTTGAACCGCGAGCGGCCGTTAACCCTCGAGGAGATCGGAGACCGCTTCAACCTTACGCGCGAACGGGTTCGGCAGATCAAGGAGAAAGCGATCAAGCGCTTGCGCCATACAAAACGAAGCAAAAACCTGAGGGCCTTCATTAACTGAGGTTTTCGAGCAGGACTCGCACAAAAGGGCGCTTTTTAGCGCCTTTTTATTTAGCTAAGGCGATTGCCGCCGCACCGAGGACTCCGCAGTTTGGGCCGCTTGCGGAAAGCTCGATAGTGCAGGAATTGAAATGTGCCTTCAGGGCGCGGGATTTAGCCTCCGCGCGGATCGTCGCGAGTAGGATATCCTCGCCCCAACCGCTGACACCGCCCGCGAATAATACAAACTCGGGATTGAAGATATTGATGATATTCGCAGTTGCGACTCCGAGCGCCCTCGAGGCCTCGCGGGTTATTTTAAGCGCGGTTTCATCGCCCTTGAGTGCGGCCTCGCCGATGATTTCCGGGTCGAGCGATCCGAAATCGCCGTCCATTATCTCCCAAATCAGCGAGCCTTTGTCTTCTTTGAGAAGCTCCCAAGCCCGTGCGACAATACCCTTAGCCCCGGCGTAGGCCTCGACACATCCGTGATTTCCACAGGTGCATAACCTGCCGTTCATATCGATGCTGTGGTGTCCGATCTCCGAGGCTCCCCCCCAACTGCCGCGAAATATCCGGCCGTCGATCACAACGCCCGCGCCGATTCCGGTCCCGAGGGTGAAAAGGATCAGCGGATTTGCGCCCTTGCCTTTTCCCCAGAGGTATTCGCCGAAGGCCGCGGCGTTGGCGTCGTTATCCACACAAACCGGGCGGCCGAAGGCCTCGCGGAGGAAGGGCGCCAGCTCGATACCATGCCATTTCTTAAGGTTCGGTGAGGCTTCGATGAGGCCGTTCTCCCCGCGAATCGCCCCCGGAAAGCCGACACCGATCCCGTGAAGGGAATCGATTTCAGTCTCGCAATACTCGAGAAACTCGAGGATATCGTCAACAATTATCGAAATTGCAACATCCGGGGGGCTTTGCGGCGTCGGGAGTATATCCGAATCGATGAGCTCGCCGTCGGAATCAACAAGCGCGACCTTCACAAAAGAGCCGCCGATATCTATTCCGAGTGCCAGATCATTTTTCATTTGTGAACTCCCATTCAATCGAGGCTAATGCGCCAAGGGGCAAAAGGCGTCCAGCCGACAGGCCTTTCAGCGCACCCACGGCCCAAATAAAACCTTCCTCGCTATCCTCGGAATGCGCCATGGAAGAGACTTCCACAACAACCCCTCGGTCGGAAAGGTATTTTTCCAGCTCCGCAATCGAAGCTTTTCCTAAAAGCGGCATCATCGTCGTCATGAGACGAGTGGCGAGGAAGTCCGCGCGGGCGAGGGCGAGGGAATCGGGGGAAGGTTCGAAACCGAGGGCGTGGCCGGCGATCGTGATTTTGAGCGAGCCGCCGGTTTTAATAAACCATTGAAGCCGAGAGGCTATTTGCGGGAGAGCGCTTTCCCATGGGCATCTCGGCTCGACCATTCCCAATGTGAAGGGCACAACCGGCACAAAGGCGTTCTCCGAGTAATTGGAAGCCGTCACGATCTCGACTGGCAACCAGCTCGAGCGCTCGACCGCGTTGTTTTCACCCCAAGTCACCATCGAGAAATCGCACCTCGGGGGAAGGATCAGCGGCTTGCCCTTGCCCGGACGAATAATCGCGAGTTTGGTCGGCCTACTGATAGCGGCCTCGACCAGCGCGCGGGAGTCCCCGACCTCGCGGTCTATCCTATAGGCGAAAAGCCCTGAGGCCGGCTCGAACCCAAGGTCGAGGCGAACCGGCTCGATCTCGGATTGGGAATTAAATTCAGCTATTTCGCCGTTGAGCGGCTCAGGGGCGAAAAACGACGGCCACAGGTTGATAAGCATCTCTCCATGCTTCGACATTCCGCCGAAAACCGCGACAATCTGGCGAGAATCCTTTTTCTTCATGTCCTTTTTGAACTTAGAAACCACGACATCGATGCGCGAGGCAATCTCTTTCGGTGGAGCCGGAAATATCCCGGATGAAAAATAAAGCATAAGATCGGGATTTCGCGCGAGTATTTCGACAAGAAAAGACGCCCTGTCCTCGGAGATTTGGCGGAAACCTCTCCGCCAGTATGGTTGCTCATCGGTAGCAACAATCACTCGGGGGCTCCATTCTGAAATAGAGGGCGCTATCTCCCCGCGAAGATCGTAAATCGATGGCTCTGTGCCGAAGGGCTTTGTGAACTCGTGTCCCGAAATGGCGACCTCGATTTTCAGCGAGAGCTGAGGATGGTTGAGCTGAAAGGCCTCTTTGAGCGCTATAGCGCGGCGCTTCGCGAGGGCCTCGCCCTCTATTGGAGAGACAATTCCGTCGAATTCGTGTGAATAGTAGCCGCGGACGACACAACGAAGATCGGGATTCTGCACGATTCGCGCGGCCATCTCGGCGATAGCCGGAAGATAGGCCTCGTCGAGCTTATCCGAGCCTGAATCGAAAAAGAAAACATTTGGTAAATAGTTGCCATTAAAGGAGATATGACAATTCGACATATCAAGTTTTGTCTCGCGAGGTTTGGCCGAGGGTGTCATAGGCGGTTTAACGAGTGAATCCTCGATCTGGCTTTGGGCAAGCGCAACCGCCGCGGCCGACAAGATCATTAAAATCGTTAACTTCTTACAAATCATAGAATTCCGGCCTCCTGTCCGCGAGGAGATCATTGAACATATTGATTCTTTTGTCCCTCGCGATCGAGGGATCGACCTCTACGATCACGAGGCCCTCCCCGGTAGCGCCCAATTCGCCCAAAACCTCACCGGTCGGCGAATAAGCAATACTTCCCCCCGTGAACTCGACCTTAGCGTCGCCGTTAGTCTCCGTGCCGAAACGGTTCGAGATCATTATAAACAGCCTGTTCGAGACCGCGTGGGCGTAGGACGCCCTCTGGCAGAAGGGCATCACGAGGTTCGTCAAATGACATACAATTTCCGCGCCACGAAGGGCGAGCGTGCGATAAACCTCGGGGAATATCCAGTCGAAGCAGATCATGAAGGCCACCTTCGCGCCTCGGAATTCGACAATCGGAAGGGGCAAGTTCCCCGGCGCGAAGACCGCCTTTTCGGTGTTGAAGAGGTGAAGTTTGCGGTAGAGAACCGGCTCCACGCCCGGCGCAACTAAGACCGCCGAATTATAGACACCGCCGTTTGAAAGCTCGGGGAATCCGCCGACTATCGCGCAGTCTTTTTCGGAAGAGATTTTTGCGAGAAATGCGGTTGTTTTGCCCTCGGGGAAAGGCTCCGCGAAGGGGAGGATATCCTCGCGACTGCTGAAGAGATAGCCCGAGGAAAAAAGTTCCGGCAAAACGAAGAGGTCGGCCTCGGTGTTTGCAATGAGTCGATCGACGGCAGTGAGGTTGCTGTCGATTTCCCTTATGCGAGGGGCGAATTGGACAATAGCTATCTTCATTTTATGCAAAACTCGATAGATTGACGTTTATCTCGCACGGACAAGAGTTAGGGGAATGGACATAGCCGGATATTCTATTCATATTCGAGTTTTTCATTCCTTTAAAATAAACAAAATCCCTTGATTAGCAAGGGATTTCGGAGAAGCGAGCGCTCGGTTCGATTCCGCGGTTTCGCGCGTAAGATCGGTCTGCATCTCAATTATGCTTACTCGATCTCACATTTATGAACAATGAAATTCTTCCAATATGTCATATGTTCGAGCGCGAACTCGGGGCCCTCCCTGCCTATTCCGGACAGCTTAGTGCCACCGTAGGGAATCAGGTCTGCCCGAAAGGTTGGGATATCATTTATAATCACTCCGCCGACCTCGAGGCGTTCGAAGGCCTTTCTTGCTAACTCGATATCCTGTGTGAAGATACCGGCATGAAGGCCGTATTTTGTGTCCTCGATTCGCATCAGCGCCTCCTCGGCCCCGGAAACACTCGCGATTGTGACAATCGGGGCGAAAACCTCCTCCGAACAAAGCTCGCAATCATCGGGGACATCCGCCACGAGGGTCGGTTGGAAGAGGGTTCCATCGCGAGCGCCGCCGATGAGGACCTTCGCGCCGCGAGAAACAGCGCGTTCGAGCCATGAAAAGGCCCGATCGGAGGCCTCCCGCGAGATCATCGGGCCGAGGACTGTAGCCTCGTCCGAGGGATCGCCGACCTTCAAGGCGCGAATTCCGACTAAAAGCAAATCTATAAGTTGTTGATATACATCATGATGAGCGTAAACGCGCTGTGTCGAGATACAAACCTGCCCGGCATTGGAAAAACCGCCGGCGACAATTCTGTCGGCGGAACGCATAAGCTCGGCATCCGAATGGATATAGACGGCCGAGTTCGAGCCAAGCTCGAAGGCGGAAAGCTTAAGTCCGCATAAACTTGACAGATGCACTCCAACCCTCGGACTGCCGGTGAAGGTGACGACCCGAACTCTTTCGTCGCGGGTGAGAGGCTCGCCGACAAGCGGCCCGAGGCCGTTCAAGACATTGACCGTGCCATTGGGCATTCCGGCCTCGACAAGGAGCCTACCGAACAATACGCCGGAAATCGGTGTTTTTTCGGCGGGCTTCAAAATAAAGCTATTCCCCGCGGCGATTGCAGGGCCGATCTTATGCGCCGCTAAATTCAGAGGAAAATTAAACGGCGTGATCGCGACGACCGTTCCAACCCCGAAGCGCTGACAGAAGCCCCATTTGTCCGCGCCGTTCGAAGCGGCGCTTAAAGGTAGAACCTTGCCACCCATATGCTCCAAAGCCGCGTGCGCCGAGAGCCGGAGTGTTTCCCTCGCGCGCGAAACTTCCACCCTCGCCTCGCGAATCGGCTTGCCGGATTCCGCTGTGATCGTTTGAGCAAACTCCTCCGCCCTCTCGCCGAGAAGCCGATCGGCCTGCTCGAGTATCGAGATCCTGAACTTTAAATCCGAACGCGCGAATCCCTTAGATGAACTTTGTGCAATCTGGAGCGCCGAATCGATCTCGCGCCCGCCGGCGATACAAACCTCGCCGACCGTCCGACTGTCATAGGGCGATCGAACCTCCATTGTCGAGGATGTCACAACATCATTATTCCCAATAATAAGTGGATATCTGTCCATAACCATCCTTTCTTTTGCCTAAGAAGTTATGCCCACATGGCAATAAATGCAAGCAAAAACGCTAACCGATTCCTCCGAACAAACCCCGCGGCGTCGGGATAAGCTCCTTCGGAGGAANNTTCCTCCGAAGGAGCTTATCCCGACAGGCCGGTGAAAGTGTTATTGTATTAGCGAAATTTCGCTCCGGCCTGTCGGCCCGCGCATGCGCGGCCGACGCCGCGGGGGGCCGAGGGCGGGAAAATCGACTGTAAAAAGAAACGGAACGGCGAGCCGTTCCGTTTCGAAAGGAGCAAATAGCAGTAGTAGCGCCTATTTAAGATAAATGATATTTTTAGCGGCGGATCTGCCGTCCGCAGTTTGGACACGCACGAGATAGAGGCCGGAAACGACGGATTCGTCGGGTTGCCAGTTATAGTAGGTTGTGCCGATCTCATTCTCGATCTCCGCAACTTGCCTTCCGGAGATATCTATTATCCGGATTTTTGAATCGATGTTCTCGGATAGCTCGATTTTTACAGCTGAATTGAAGGGATTCGGTGAGGCCGAGATCGAAAGACTGCGGGGAAGATCGGATTTTTCTTCAATATCTAAAACAACCACCGAGGCCTTCGCGGCGTTCCATACCTCCCTTGTGGCGTCGTTTTGGACATATGCGACGACATAGGTATTCGAGGCTACCCATTCGGTAGCGAAATCGAGATGGCGCGTATCCACCTCGACCGAGCCTCCGGTGAGTGTGACTCCCGCGGCTCCGACAATAAGGTCGCGAACGCAGTCGTATATATGGGTTTGCGCAGGACTGGAACCCCAAGCATAGGGAATATTCGTCTCGACGACGGCATAACGGAGTTTCGGCATTGCGCCGGAGGGAAGCGTTCCTGTTCGAGTGATAGTCGTTGTGAAATCGCAACTCGTGGGTGTAATCGCATCGACATGAACCGAGATCTGGTAGGGGGTTTGGACAGCCAAAGCGGAGTTATATTCCGCGAGGTATTCGGTATAACCATAACCGGGGGAGGGAAACCCTCCGGCAATATGTGTTAGCCCCGCAAACCAAACGTCGGGGTAACTCGAAACACCATATGAGGATGCGACAGTCGCGGCCGCGGCGAAGTAGAACGGGTCCGCACCGAAGGATGTCGTCGAATGGTAGGCGGCAAAGATAGCGCCATCGCCGACAGTGGCCGCGAGGGCGTGAAGTCCCTCGGCCGCTCTCGGACAATATCCGCAACCGACCGAAGTGAACTTTTGTATCAACACCTTGCGTGGGCCGAAGGTCGAAAGTGCTTGCTCAAACGTGTTGTTCGAGGTGTTCTCATCGCTAGCGAGAGTGACGGTGTATGTCGCATCATAAACTCGATTTGCGGCAAATCCCGAATGCGCGGGGAATGTGACCGATCTCGACGAGCTTGAGGCAAGTGAACTGACGGTGGTCGTCTGGTTATACACCGTGGTCATGCCTTCGGTGATGACACAGCTCACAGAGAAGGATTCGGTATTTGCACCGAAATTAAAAACATTGCACTGCGGCGTCCAGCTTGTGGGCGGCACGATGACAGTCGAGGCAGTGCTTCCGGTGATCCCGACATCGTGGGCCGGCTGGGAACCGATCTTGACATCGTCAACCTTGAGGATGAACTCGTCCACGGAAATATTCCTGAAGGCGACATAGATGTTGCTCCCCGCGAATGACGCGAGGGAAATCTCCTGATATGCCCACGCATTCGGCACATCGACGCGAGTGTGAATCAGATTTGTGAAGGCCGCTTGTGTGGGAGTGGTCGTCGAGACCCTGACCTCTATCGTCTCGAGATAATCTGCATCCTGAGAGGCATACCAGAAGCCGACGATATAATCCGAACCGCACAGAAACCGCGGAGTAATGAGCCAATCGTCGTTCCCTGAGGCATTATAATAGCTGGCGGCGGAGTTTGGAGTAGAATATGGGCTTGCAGTATAGATATACCAACCGCGGCCGTCGGCATCGCCGTCGATTGTCGTCCAACCGGCGGGAAGGGAGGCCGAGCCGTCGAAATTCTCATCGATTATCCAAGCCGAAGGCTCAGATGGCCGTTGGACATGGATTTGAGGTTCCGGAGCTTGAATCTCGGGGCCGAACTTCGAGACCTGAATCGAAAACAGCGCGATCGGGAGAAGTGTGAGAATGAATACCAACTTAAACGCTTTCATGTTCCGCCTTTTTATTAGTTTCGCAATGTAGAATAATTTTTATAAATATATTGTTATTAATAAAAATATCAAGTTTAAACAAAACGATAATAATCTTGAATTATCGAAAAATGAGCGTAAAATATAATTCTTATGCGCGAAACGGATAAACATATCTTGGCCGAACAGGATGTCGGGAAACTCCTGTGGAAGCTCTCGATCCCATCTACAATTGGCATGTTCGTGATGTCGAGTTACAACGCGGTCGATACGATTTTCGTCGGCCGCGGTGTCGGCACGCTTGGCATTGCGGGTGTCGCGCTGGTTTTCCCCGTTCAAACCCTCGTTTTAGCGATCGGCCAGCTCTTCGGCATGGGCGGGGCGTCGGTGATCTCGATGGCTATCGGCGCGGGGGATTTGAGCAAAGTGAACAAGACCTTCGGCAATGTCGTGATCTCCGCCGCAGTTTTATCGGTGATGCTCTCGATTCTCGGCCAGATATTCATCGATCCCTTTCTCAAAGTCCTCGGCGCAACCGATGCGGTTTACCCCTATGCAAGAGAATACCTTAGAATAAGCCTCTTCGGGACGGCAATCCGTTGCTTCGGCATTCTCTCGAACAATCTTATCCGCTCCGAGGGGCACGCGAAAATTTCGATGGTGATAATGATCCTGTCGGCCGTGCTGAATGTCATCCTCGATGCGTTGTTCATATTCGTTTTCCATATGGGTGTTCGCGGTGCGGCTATAGCCACACTGATCTCGCAATGCTCGACAGGTATTTACGCGCTGATATTCTTCTCTTCCGGGAAAAGCCTCCTTCGCCTTCAGAAAATAGACCTGCGCCCTAACTTCAAAATCATCAAGGAGATAGCATCGATAGGTATGGCCTCGCTCGGGCGAAACCTCTCTTCAAGCGCGCTGATTATTATCATGAACAATATCTTCGCCGGCCTGAGCTTCGATTTGGGCATCGCGATTTACGGCGTCATAAACCGTGTGATTTTTTTAAGCCTAACACCCATAAACGGGCTTGCGCAGAGCGTTCAGCCGATCGTCGGGTTCAACTATGGCGCGAAACAATATTCGAAGATCGACGAGGTCGTCAAGATGGCCTATTTTAGTGCGTTGAGCATCACGACAACCTTCTTCGGCTTGATGATGATCTTCCCGACCGAGATTATAAGCCTATTCTCGAACGATCCCGCGCTTTTGGCCGAGGGAGTCCCCGCCTTCAGAAAGATCATACTCGTCTTCCCGATCGTCGGTATGCAAGTCATCGGCGGGGCGTATTTTCAGGCAATCGGCAAGGCCATGAAGGCCTTCGTGCTGACGATGTCGAGGCAGGCTCTCGTGCTCATCCCGCTCATTCTAATACTTCCGAGGTTTTTGGGCGTTGACGGTGTTTTCTGGTCCTTCCCGATAGCCGACCTCGTATCCGCTGTTATCACTTTCATCTTTGTCCGAAATAGCTTGATCAAACTTCGCAAAAACTACATCGAGCGCTACGAAGACCTCCCCTAACCGACGAAAATTGCGATTGCTATTGATTTTCCGAAGGCTATACATTACTATATAGCTATGGATTTATTCGCGGAAGATATTGTCGATTCCGGCGGCTCGTTCACCCTCGCCGATCGTTTGCGCCCGCGCCGGCTCGACGAGATCGTCGGGCAGGAAAAGCTGATCGGCAGGGGGATGCCGCTGAGATATGCCATCGAAAACCGGAAGATCTCGAGCATGGTGTTTTGGGGGCCGCCGGGGTGTGGAAAAACAACTCTCGCACGGGTGATTGCCGCCGAGACGGGGATGCGCTTCCTCAGCTACTCCGCCGTCCTTTCGGGTATAAAAGAGATCAAAGAGGTCATCAAGGTCGCCGAGCGGAGGCTCGCCTCGACCGGCGAGCGGAGCATTCTTTTCGTCGATGAGGTGCACCGATTCAACAAAGCACAACAAGACGCCTTTCTTCCCTATGTCGAGCGTGGAAGCATCATTTTCATCGGCGCTACAACCGAGAACCCGAGCTTCGAGATAATATCTCCTTTGCTTTCCCGATTGTCGGTGTTCGTTCTCGAACCTTTGCGCCCGGAGGGCATTGTCGAGCTTCTCGAAAAAGCCATATCCGACGAGGAAAGAGGCCTCGGGAGTTTGAAACTCAGTGTCGATGAGGGCGTGCTCGAGAAGATAGCCCAACTCTCCGCCGGCGATGCCCGTTTTGCGCTATCGACTCTCGAGGTCTCGGCGAACACCGCGCCCGAGGGGCATATCACCGAACAATTGGTCGCGAATGTTCTCCAGCGCGAGAGGCTTCTTTACGACAAAAACGGCGAAGAGCATTACAACCTAATATCCGCGCTTCACAAGTCGATCCGCGACTCCGACGCCGATGCCGCGATTTACTGGCTCGCGCGAATGCTCGAGGCGGGCGAGGAGGCGCTGTATATCCTCCGCCGCATGATGCGCATGGCCGTCGAGGATATCGGTCTCGCCGACCCGAACGCGATTCGCCAAGCCGTAGCGGCGAAGGAATTCTATCATTTCCTCGGCTCTCCCGAGGGCGATCTCGCTCTCTTTCAGCTTGCGGTCTATTTGGCGGTCGCCCCGAAATCGAACGCGATTTACAAGGCGCAAAAAAGGGCCTCCGCGGATATTCGCGACGGATTCACCGGCCCGGTTCCCCTCGTGATCCGAAACGCCCCGACAAACCTCATGAAGGAGCTCGGCTACGGCGCCGGATACAAATATGCCCACGATTTCGACGATCATCTGACAAAGAACGAGCATTTCCCCGAGGGGATGTCCCCTCGGAAATACTATATTCCAACGAATCAGGGCGTCGAGGAGCGAATTAAAAAGCGCTTGGACGAAATCGAGCGGACGCTCGCGTCTCGAAACGAAATTCAAGACGATAAAGAATAACTCAAACCAAAGCGAACTATGGGAAAAAAGAAACGAAAGAGATGGGAACACGATCCGGTCTATCTTGTGATACCGGCCCTCGGGATCGGGCTTGGCTTCACAATCGGCGCGGCAGGCGAGGCGATCTTTCTCGGGTTGGGGATCGGTGCAGGGCTTGCAGTCCTCGGATGCATCGCTTATTACTTCATCAAAAGAGCGCTCGCGCCTAAGCAGGTGAAGCCGAGAAGCAAGTATCGCCTTTAGCCGAAAAGACAGTGCAAATAAAAAGCCCCGACCGTTCGGTCGGGGCTTTTTGCTTTGTATAACGTCGCTCCTATTTAAGCAGAATAACCTTTTGAACCGCTTCGCCACCGTTCCAATTCACACGAACGAAGTAAATTCCGCTCGGCTCGGATTGGCTACGCCAGTTGAAGGAATGAGTTCCGGCGGTCATCTTGCCCTCGGAGATACGCTCGATGCGCTTGCCGAGCATGTCGTAAAGGCCGACCGTCACATCGCCCTCCAGCGGAACATCCACTGTGACCGTGAAGGCCGCATTCGCCGGATTCGGCTTGACCATAACGGCATAGCGCTCCGGAACGGCCTTGGCGATACTGAACTTGGCGAGCTGACCCTTTTCGATGAACAGCTCGGTTCCGACTGAAAGCTCGGTGGTTCTGCCGGCGATTGTCACCTCGATGTCCGGGCAATCGGTGGCATTCCAAACGAGGACACCGGTTTCGGCGGCCCTGAAGGTCCAGCTTTCGGCATTCGGGGAAATGAGGCTCCACATCTCGAAGCCCTCGAAAAGAAGCGCTCCCGGCACAGTCGTCGAGGCGCCCGGGCTGGTCGGCGGGATGCCGACGCTGTTTTCCGAGGGGCCCTCACCGATCGTGAAGGTTTTCTCTGCGAAATCGAAACTCGCCGTCCAGAGCGGGTCAACCGCTTTGAACGCGCGCGCGCCGGGAACCCTGAAAACACCCGGGGAGGTCACGAGAACCCAATAGCCCTTGCCGGCATCGATCGTTGTCGATGGCTCATATGACTCGGTAAGGGGGTTATAGGCCTGCGGTGCGCTCGCAAGAGCGGGCGTGCTGGAATAGGTGGCGCTCGAAATATTCGTGCAACCGACGAGATTCCAACCCACGGAAAGCGGAACTTCGTAGCTCGGAACAGGAACGCCGCCGATAGCATTCGTGCCGGCGGAATTGGAATAGACCCAATAGCCGTGTCCGGCCTCGGCGCGGTTCGTCGAGAAGTAGCTTCTCGCGAAGGGGTCATAGCCGTATATGTGATAGAGACCCGAGGGGAATATGTTCGGGACGACATCGAGCGTCGGGACTATCGGGAACCCGACGAGATTCCAGCCGAGCGAAAGCTCGACCTGATCGACAGCCGGTTCCGGGCGGTCGTAAACGATTGTGAGAGTCTCGTTCGCGGCGTAGTTGTAGGTGTTGTGAAGATGCATCTCAATCGAGCCGTTCAAGGTCAAGATACCCTCGGGAAGGCCGACCGTTGACCAAGTCAAGACTCCGGATTCGCCGATCGTCGCGATCTTCCAAATAATCGGAAGCGGTGCCGGCGCGCGAAGATCGCGCTCGAGCTTGGTGACGATCGGATAGGCCGGATCGGAGATCGGGAAGTAGCAATTCGTGCGGTTCATCGGCGGCGGATAGAACGGAAGATCGATGCTGATATCGTAGCCGTTCGTGGCCATGTTCTGAACGCCGAATGTAAGGATCGTGTTGACCGGCCTCGAGTCCGAATCGAAGGTGAGGTCGTGAATCCAAGTCTCAGGCGACCAACCGACGAGAACCCAGCCGTTGTCGATGATCCTGTAGCCGATGTAACCGCTGTCAACGACAATACCGTCGGTGAGATAGGTCAGCGCTGTGAAGGAAGCGCTCGGGGCGCCGGGCTTAACGATCGCATTGAGGAAGACGAGCGTGTCGCCCTCGGTAAGTCCGGATGTGCCGCTACCATAAACACGAGCCACGCCGGCAACAGTGTCCACGCCGACGGACCAACTCGGCGGAAGCGCGCTTCCAACTGTTGTCGCGCCGGTGAACTGAAGGATCTCCGGGTTGTAACTGAAGGAAACACTGAAGTTATGAAGCGAGAACCTGTTCGGGTTGTAGGCGATGATCGGGAGCTTGAAGGTATCGTTCGGCTCGACGAACATCTCGGGGAGATCGAAGTCGAGATAGTCGATAATGAAGCTCCACCATGTCGAGCTCTGGTTCGGGTCGCAGAGATCGGGATCATCCTGCGCGCCGACACAAACCTCGATGGTGTCCCCCGGAGGGAACATCGCGGAAATCGAACCGGAGACCTCGAGCCTGATCATCGTGCCGTCGAAGGTCAGATGGGGGTCGGAGGTCGGAATCTCGACGCCGTTGACACGCATCCACCATCCGGCGTCTGTATCGACACCGGCCAGATCGTCGGAAACATTGATCCTAACAGTGGCCGGGGGACCGCCGATGAGAGCGCCGTCGGTGGGATAGGGTGTATCGAAGACCGGCGGCTCGAGATCGACGACGAAAGCGCCTGTCGGGCGGGCATGAAGCCCGAGACCGGAGACATCGTTCAGCTGATAAAGCTCATGCTGAACCGTATCGCCGTGATGGAAATACAGAATCGAATCCACCGGCGCCCAAACAAAGCCGGAGTCGCCGAGCATCGTCATGCCCTCGCCGTTCCAAGGATACATAACCCAACCCGCGCCGGAGTTGACCTTGAAGATGAACGATGTAGTATCGAAGTAGCATTTCGTGTCCATCGAATAACGAACCAGCTGGTCGGGGCAGGTCGTGATGTCGTAATCCGGCGGGAATTGCTTCTGCGCGGTGGTTCCGTCGCAACCGCAGTCCGAGCCGAAGAAGACGCATCCGCCTGTGACGAGGTCGGGGATCGGCGCAAGGCCGTCGGTGGCGTGGAACACGGTGAGGAAGCAGAAGTCCTCGGAGCTGTCCATCGGGCAGGTCACCGGGTCGAAAGGCTCGATTCTCCACGTGAAGGTCGCGACCTCGCCCGGGGCGATATAAGCTCTGATTGGCGGCGGGGCGATGACCTCGAAACACGGCCCGGCGATAAGCTCGCCATTAACATTAAAGATAGTGTCCGGGCTGTCGTTCTGGACCGCGACGTTGATGCTTTGGTAGTCGCGGATGAAGGTGATAACATCGGAGAAGATCGTCGTCCACGGCGTGCCGGAGAGGTTATACCAATGGCCGCCGGTGGTTTCCGCGGAAAGCTGATACCAATTGGAATGGTAGGGCGCGGCGGGAACACAGGAACCCCAATAGGGCGGAATCGTCGTGATATTGAAGAGGATGAAGCCGCCGTCGAGGAGCTCGGTGATCATATCGTCTTTGTTTTCATTGGAGCGGCAGTCGATGCATGGATTCCCGAGCTCACAGAAGACCGCATCGGTGAAGCCGATGATAATCTTCATGGCCAGAAGGCGCCAATCATAGTGGCGCATGACAGCGGCGAGTGCGTCGAGGTATTCCTCGGGGGTGTCGTCGCCGTCGAAGGCGTTGCAGGTCGCGAGCTTCGCTTGGAAAGCAGAGATACTGTTTGTCATTTCGTAGGCAGGATGCGGCGTGCTCGTGTTAAAATCCCACATTGCGCGCGTGCTGTCGGCGAAGGGGCATCCGCCGAAACGGGCGTCGTAGCCGGCGGTGTCGAGGCCGGTCGCGAAGGAGCCGATCGTGGCCTTGACAGCGGTCAGGGTTCCGCCCATCGAGCCGGAGGAGTCGATAACAAAGCCGACATCAACGCCACCGGTATCGAAATGACAGCTGATGCTGAAGGTGAAATCTTCAGCGCTGTATGTTCCGGAGCCGGCGCGATAGATATCCTGCTCTCCGGCGTAAGTTCTGCCCTGATAAACCATGGTCATCCTATCGGCCGACATAGGAGACCGGGCGTTGGCTTGAAGCCCGACAGCCAAGCAAAGAATTGATAACAACACAACCGCGAAGGGATGCCGCATATGTCCTCCTTAAAAGGTGTTTTTTTACGATTTTGAGTAAGCACGCGCCGAGAATCGGCGAGAGCTTGAATAATTATAAATTAAAAGTAGTTGATTAAAAAGTCAACCAATAAGTATAAATCATAATCAGTTTTTTTTATAATCGGCGCACAATATTTGTGCACTACTCTTAATTCTGTGCATTAGATAAGCAATAACGATCCTGTAAGTTATTGAATATTAATAAGTTAAGCTTTGGCACGCATTATGCTCTCATACCTATTGAAAATGAAACGGAGGTTTAGAATGAAATCGAAACTCATGACCATCGCCTGCTTTCCCCTTTGGATTGCCGCGCTTCTGCTTTTCGGGGGCGGGTGCGATACATATATCGTCAGGGACGACCCTTATTATCAAGATTGCGGAGGGAGCTATCCCGACCGAACTCCCCCGCCGATTCCCCGCGGTGTCCATTCGGTCACGGGCGACAACCGCGTTTACCTCTATTGGGAACCGGTTTATTCCTATGATTTGTCCGGTTATGCAGTTTACCGCGGATATTCGGAGACTGGCTATTATGATTATATCGGATCGAGCTATTGCGCCGGCTTCACCGACTACACCGCCCAAAACGGACAGACCTATTATTACGCGATTTCGAGCATCGACGCATACGGAAACGAGAGCGGGCTTTCCGTCGATCTGATCTACGACACGCCGCGTCCCGAGGGGCATTCGTGGTTCCTTTGGGCCTCGGAAACATACTACTACGACGGCGGATACGACTTCTCCGAATCGGCCATAGTCCCGTGGGATCATCCGGCCTGCGATGTTTTCTTCGGTCACGATGCCTACGGTTATTACCTTTGCGCGGCAAACAGCTATACCGATATACTCGACTGGGGCTATGCCACAAGCCTGTCCGAAATCGATGCCGCACCCGAGAGCGGATGGAGCTCAACCGCCGACCTCGCCGCAACAGTCGGCCATATCTATGTGATCTGGACGGCGGACAATCATTTCGCAACAATACATATTACCGATATCTCCGGTGAACGACTTCGCTTCGACTGGTCCTATCAGACAGCGGTGGGCAACCCGGAGCTTCGCCCCTCGCCGGAAACAGCCCAAAGAAGGGAAAACCGCAAAGTCACAAGAGGCCCTCTCGCGGCCTCGAAAGGAGAATAAGAAATGAAAAAACTACTTCTCATCGTAATCGCCTCCGCCGCACTGCTCACGATGACGCCCGACACCGTCGAAGCCGGATGGAACTTCGGCTTTGGGGTATACTATGACAACTGCGACTGCTATTGGGGCGAGCCGGATCCATGGGATGCATGGTGGGATTGTCCCTGCTATTGGGATGTCTGGGAATGGTGCTTCGTGCACCCCTATTGGATGTGGCCGCGCTGGTGCCGGGTTTATGTCCAATCCTACTACAGCCCTTGCGGAAGATACTATTATGTGTATTACGATTATCAAGTTCCGCAAAGTAGAAGGGTTTATGTCAATGGCAGATACCGCTACCGCTATGAGGTTCCCTTGGGCTCGACCTATAGTATAACCGAGCGTATCCCCCGAAGGAGCGGCCTCGAGCGCCCGGCCGGCGGCGGTCAGCCCATGCCCGAGCCGGTCAGCAGGACAATCGCGAGCCTCGGGCCGGAATACCGTGTGAAAACAGTCGCCGAGCACGCGGAGCCGACGAGCCTCAGGCCGGGGCAACAGATTCAGATTAGCACTACAACTCGCGAAAGGCCCTCGACCGACGGGGCAATAAAGCCGACGAACACGACGATTCCTGTCCGCGGGGAAACCACAGCTCCGTCGAGAAGAACGACCGAATTATCAATAAAGGGTACTAATTCGATCCCTGTCTCGACGAACAGCGAAACCGGCGCTGTGACAATCGAGCGGAAAACGACGGTCGAATCGACAGCGAAGACCGAGACCTCGATAAAGCGGGTTTCCAAGGAAACGAAGAAGACGGCGGTCTCGCCGAAGGCCGTCTCGGATAAGCCCTCGACGAAGGAACCCGAAAAGAAAGAGGCCGTCAAGTCGAGAGAAGCCCGTCCAGAGGCGACAAGGGCCGTCGAGTCGAGAGTTCAAGAAAGACCCAGCTCTTCATCAAAATCAAGCCCGACGGCCAAATCGAGGCCTTCGGGCACTTCCTCGAAGTCGATCAGAAACAAGTGATTCTTGACAACGGCTATCTTGCCAAATATATTTAGTGAAATGAAAAAGTTAATTACAATAATCGCTTTGATCTCGCTCGCGGCGTTAACACTCGCTCAGGAACCCTCCGAGGGCGATTCCGCGAAAAAAGAGAAGATAGTCCGCGACGAGGCCTCCGGTGCGATGACTGTCGGAACGCCTAAGCTCGAAGCGGCAAGCTCCGCCGCCCGACACGAAGCGGTCGAGGATCGCGGCAGTTTCGATCTCGGCGGGTTTCTGAAGGAGCTTTTCGAGGACGAGGCCCAATCGCCTCGCATACAAGAACAGAAGGCGAACTATCGGGACATGCCGTCGGAGCCTAAACCCTATTCGGCCCCCGCGAAATCGACCTCGAGAGTGACTGAATCGAAATCGCAAAAAACGAAATCGAGCACCTTCGACACCTTTAAAGATGATAACGACAACGGTATCGACGATCGCCTCGAGGGTGCGAAAACTATAGAGCCATCTCGCAGTAAGAAATAATGGCAGGGGAGTTTGACGCCCCGCCCATAAAGGCGGGGCATTTTTATTATGAGATTCGTATCGACGAGCTTTTACATTCCACCGGAGAGTATCTCGCGCGGGATTATTCGTTTTTTGCCGGACGAAAGCAACCATATTTGCAAAGTGATGCGCGCCAAGCCCGGCGATGAAGTCCGCGCCGTCGATGGCGAGGGGCATGTTTATCGTGTCAAGATCACGCGAGCCGATCCCTCGCGCGCTCAAGGCGAGATAATCGAGGCCGAGAATTCGCGGGTCGAGCCGCATACGATTATAACCCTCGGAATCGGAACGATTCTCCCGAAAAGGCTCGAGATCGCATGGGATTCATGCGTTCAGCTCGGCGTCTCGGGGCTGGTGCCGGTTCGGACGGAGTATTCGCTCGGTCGCCTGCGCGAGGACGGCAGGTTCGTCGAGCGGCTCGAGGCGGTCTCGAAGCGCGCTATGCTACAATGCGGCCGTGCGCTTCTGCCGAGAGTCGAGCCGCCCTGCGAGTTGCGGGAGCTTGTTCTCCGCGATTACGATCTCATCCTTTGGGGCGACGAAGAGGGGCTACCCTCGCCGCCCGCCGAAAGACCGAAACTCGGTGAAAGAATTCTGCTTTTAGTCGGGCCGGAGGGCGGCTTCTCCTCGGAGGAGCGGCGAATAATCGCCGACGCCGGAGGAATCGGGCTCTCGCTCGGGCCGAGGCGCCTTCGCGCCGAGAACGCGGCGGTGGTTTTATCTGTTATCGCACTGCGGTGGTCGGGGGATATTTAGGCCGAAGGTTATGGGTTATGGGTTATGGGTTATAGGTTGAAAAAAGTGTCTGTAAGTAATAATAAAGTCTTTTGAGCGAGATGAAATCTTTTACAGCGACAGCTTTTATTCTGCTAATCGCTATCTCGGCTTTTCCGGCCGGAATAAACCTCCCGGGCATCGGGGCGAGGGCAGTCTCTATGGGCGGGGCCTATCGCGCCCTCTCCAACGACGGCTCGGCGTTGTATTGGAATCCCGCGGGCCTATCCTCGGTCGATGAATCCCAACTCACGGCGGTCGGCCAATATATGCTAACCTACTCGGATTTCACCGCCGACGACACCCTGCGGGCGATCAATCTGCTTTTTCGCGAGGGTCCGCAAAAGAAACTCGATAGGGAGTTTTACACCGGTAATATCTTTGGAGTATATGCTCCGAAGGGCAATTCCGCTTGGCGCTTCGGTTTCGGGGTTTACTCCCCCGCCGGTGTCGGTAGCACTTGGGATGTCCTTCTGGAGGACGGTTCCGGCGGAGTCGGCACGATCAACCCGAGGAGCATGAACCCCCCATACCCCGATTCGGACTTCGTCATGAGCACCACCGAGCCACTGCCCCACAGGGATTTCCGCGGACGGCTCGGAAGCTACTCGATAAGCGCCGGCGCGGCCTATTCAATCGGCAATAGCCTGTCGATAGGGCTTTCGCCGATTGTGACACCCGCCTTCCTCGATGTTAGAATCCCCTCCTCGGATTACTCCAAGATGCAGGCAGATACGGGCGTTGTTTTCCAAGAGGGCGATTTCACCGGCCAAAGCTACGGCTTTAACCTCGGTGTCCTGTTTTGGCCGAACGACAGGCTCTCGTTAGGCGGGAATCTCAAATACCAAACCGCCTTTGCCTTCGAGGGGGACTATACCGAGACCGTCTATAAGTTTTACAACGAGGACCTTCACAACCTCGCGCTTTTCCTCGGCGACACCCTCCTTTCCGGCGAAAAGCTCGTGAAGCCGACTGTCCGCGCCGAGGCCGAGTTTGCGCGACCTCTGGAATTTGGTTTCGGAGCCGCCTACAAAATCGGGGAGCGCATGCTTATCGCTCTGGATTTCTCATATAACTATTGGTCTGCGCTCGATACATTAGTTCTCGAATCGGCCGACGGTGCGCGTCTTCTTGCCCTGCCCATGCTATGGGTGGATACATATCGGATTTCGATCGGCGGCGAATACGCCTTTTCGCGCTACCTCGCGCGTTTGGGCGCCTTCTATGAACCGAATCCCGCCATCGCGGATTATCAAAATCTCTTTATTCCGGATGTCAACGACCGAGTCGCCTTCGCAGGAGGGTTCGCGGCAGTCCTTGGAAAGCTTTTAGCGGAGTTCTCGGTCGAAACGGAGTTCTTCGGCGAGATTGTCGCAAAACCGAACTTCATAGACGATTTTTCGGTAAATATTCTGGGTGAATACGCCGCCAGTGTCGCGGATTTCGTCCTCTCTGTAACCTATAGGTTTTAAGCGATGTTCGTCGATTCCCACGCCCATATCGATTTCCCCGATTTCGAGAAAGACCTCGACGAGATTGTCGCGAGGGCATGGGAGGCCGGAGTCCGAACGATAATAATTCCATCGATAGAGGCCAAAACAATGGCTAAAGCGGCCTCTATCGCGGAGCGGTTCCCGTTCGTTTGGTTCACCGCCGGATGGCACCCTAACGACGCCGATTCCTTCGACGAGGGCTTGCTTTTACGCTATCTGGGTCATCCGAAATGCGTCGCCGTCGGCGAGATCGGACTCGACTATTATCATAACAAAGTTGACGCTTCGATTCAAAAGGCGGTTTTCGAAAAACAGCTCGCGATCGCGGCAAAGCTCGAATTGCCGGCGGTTATTCATGTCCGCGAGGCTTGGGACGACGCCCGCGAGATCCTCGACAGATTCCCAAAGGTGGCCTGCGACTTCCACGCCTATTCGGGCGCGAATGACCATCTGGACTGGGTTGTCGCGAGGCGCGGTTTTTTCGGCCTCGGCGGGCCTGTGACCTTCAAAAACTATAGCGAACGCGCCGCGGTCGAGGCGATACCGCTTGCAGATATCCTTCTCGAAACGGACAGCCCCTTCCTCGCGCCGCACCCAAATCGCGGCAAGCGGAACGAACCATCGTTTATTCCGATCATAGCGGACAAAATCGCCGAATTCAAGGGAGTCTTCCCTGCGGAGATCGAACGCGCGACAACCGAGAATCTGCGGCGCTTTCTGCGAATACCTATTCCGATGAGCCTCTCCGATTCAACCGTGGCGAAGAGGTCGCTATCTCAGAACTTCCTCGTCGATGGCAATATCATCAGAAAGATTGCTGGTATCGTCAGTTCTTCAGTGTGTATCGTCGAGATTGGTGCGGGTAATGGCGAGATTTCCGGCGAATTATCCCAAAAAACCGCCCGTTTATGGGCTATCGAACCGGACACTTCCCGCTTCGAAGCGCTAAGAACCGCCGCACCGGAGGCGATCATCCTCCCCAAAAAGGCCCAAGATGTCGATTTAACAGCACTTTCCGCCTTCGAGGGCGAGAGGATTACAGTCGTCGGAAATCTGCCCTACGCCGACAGCTCGCAGATAATCTTCCACCTTCTCGATCACCGCCGCGCGATCGACAAGGCTGTTATTATGATTCAAAAGGAACTCGCCGAGCGCCTATGCGCAGGCCCCGGATCGAGGATATACGGTATTCCGAGCGTTCTGTTGTCGCTTTATTTTGATATGAAACACGAATTCGATGTGCCGCCGGGCTGTTTCAGGCCTGCGCCGAGAGTCGATTCCACGGTGATCTCGCTTTCGACGCGCCCCGATTCTATCGCAGATACAGTTGATTTCTCGCTTTTAAGCGCTGTCGTGAAATCGGCCTTCGCCCACAGACGCAAAACTGTATTCAACTCGATGCACCCGCCCTTCGGAGATCGGAACCTCGAGGCCGCAATGAAGCGCGCCGGAATCGAGCCCTCGATTCGCGCGGAGCGAATACCGCCGGAGGGATTCGTAGCATTGGTCAAATCGATTCACGAGGCGGACTGATGGAGATATTCCTTGTTCTATTGATTGTTGTGTTGATTATATGGTGGGTAATCGAGTTTCATCGACACAAGAATATAGTCCGTAAAATCCCGATTAGGATCCATGTCAACGGAACTCGCGGAAAATCCTCGGTCACGAGGCTGATCGCCGGTGCGCTTAGAGAGGGCGGACTCCGCACCGTGGCGAAAACCACAGGCTCACTGCCGCAGTTCATTCTCCCCGACGGCTCGGAGGAGCCGATTGTCCGCCTCGGACCGGCAAATATTCACGAGCAGGTCGCTATTGTCCGCCGCGCGACGGAATTGGGCGCGGAGGCATTAGTTATCGAGTGTATGGCGCTTCAACCGGATTATCAGGAGATTTCCGAAAGGAAGATCGTTTGGGGGACTATCGATGTTATCACCAACGCCCGCCCCGATCATCTCGATGTTATGGGGCCTTCACCGAACGATGTCGTGGACGCGCTCTGCGGGACAATCTCACCGGGCAATGTTTGCTTCACCGCGGAGCGGGAACGCTTCGAGCAAATGAAAAAGAACGCCCTCGAAATAGGCGCGACCATCTTTCAGACCGACCCCTCGATTATTACCGCGGACGAGATGGCGGGCTTTTCCTATATCGAGCATGAGGAGAATGTCGCCCTCGCTTTAGCCGTCGCCGAACACCTCGGGATCGCGCGTGAGGCCGCGATTCGGGGGATGCATTTGGCCGCGCCGGATATAGGCGCTCTGACAGTCTATCGCGTGAATTTTTTCGGGAAGGAGATGACCTTCTACAATGTCTTCGCGGCAAACGACCCCGAATCGACCGGCGCGGTCTGGGACAAGCTCGGCTTCTCCCGCAACGATATTTGCCCGACGATTGTAATCGCAAACAACCGCGCCGACCGCGCCAGCCGAACCGAGCAACTCGCAGAAATGTTAGTGGATAAAGTCCGTGCCAATTGCTATATATTAGTTGGAACTAACACAAAACTGCTACTCGAAGAGCTCGAGCGCGCTGGAATCGATCTTGCCGAGGTGCACGATCTGGGCGGCGCCGAGGTCGAGGATATCTTCGAGAAATGCGCGGAGCTGACCCCCGTGCGAAGCTCGATAGTGGGTGTCGGGAATATCGGCGGGATCGGCAGGGAGATTTTAGCCTATTTCGCCGCACGCGCACTGCCGTGCGAATCGCCGAAACACGACGACAGCGCGGACGGGGTGTGAAAAGTGATTTTTGTATTTTTAGACGAATCCGGTGATTTTGGATCTCCTTTTGATAAAAAAGCAGATTGCAAGTTTAATACGAATTCATCTTATTTTGTCCTCGCGGGGTTCGCTGTAGAAGAAGAGAGGCTCCCTGTTTTCGAACGAAGATTAGAAAGCTTAAAAAAGAGTTTTTTCGGGGAAGAAAAATATGCCGAATATCATTACGAATTGAGGGCGAGAGACCTGTTTAGCCCAAGACATATTCTCACAGAAATGCGCCAAAGATTTGCTATTGCATTGGCTAAGACACTCCAAGAGCTTAATGCAGTTATCTTTGCAACGGTTTTTGATAAGCGAAAGGCAAGATCATATAATTCACAGGAAATAGAACCGCCATCTCCAAGGCCATTTTTTTACGGAGTCGGCTATCAAAGGCTATTGCCTCAAGTTCATGATTTTATATCAACGAGTTTCGAAAACAACGATCGCGGGGTTTTAGTCTTCGACCAACAAGGATTAGATAAAGAGCTTTCAAAACAGATAATAATGTATCTTTGTGGAAATAAAGATGGTCGCGGCCTCAGGAATCTTGCACACTTTGCATTGTATGGTATATCGGAACATATTCATTGTCTTCAATGGGCCGATTTTATTGCAGGAGTTATCAGATATTGGTATGAGTATAATTGTGCGCCAAATGAGAAACTAAAAGAACTTGATAAAGCAACATCGAAGTGTTTAGATGAAGTCTACAGTATTATCAGGAAACAAAGTTATTATAGAAGATCAGATTCTGAAGGGGAAGAATCAATTTATGGTTTTCAGGAGGTATTTTGAGAACAGCCCCCTTTCGGGGGCTGTCAATCCGAAGCCAGCTGGGCAAACCATATACCTCACAAAATGTGAGAGACCGCCTTCGCTTTGTTATAAAATAATTGTATTTTATAAAAATACAAGAAATATTTAAAACTAAAAAGGTTCTCTATGCTCTGGTTATCTGTCGGTCTTGGTTTAGTGCTTTCACTCGGGTTCGCCGAATGGTTCGGCCTCGCCGCCGGTGGGTTGGTCGTTCCCGGCTATATCGCGCTTTTCTGGAATGAACCCCTTAAGGTGCTCGGAACCGTCGCTATCGCCGCTATCGCCTTCGGCACAGTCAGGGTGATCAGCCAGTGGACATTGATTTACGGTCGACGAAAACTCGTTCTGACCGTGTTGATAGCGTTCGTGCTGGCTTGGATTTTCAGGTTTCTCATGGAGGGCGAGCACGGCCTCGTTCTTAGCTCGTTCGACCCGATCGGCTTCATCATTCCGGGGCTTTTGGCCTACTGGATGGACAGGCAGGGCGTGGTCGATACGCTTACAACCATGGTAATCGCAAGCGTTATCGTCAGGCTGTTCCTGATCGTCTTTAAAGGGGGTGAGCTTCTTGAAGTGGCGCTCCCGACGGGTTAGTATCGGTGCCTTGATCTTTCTCGCACTGCTTGGAATCGCCGCGATGGCTACAGTCGAGCTTTCCAAGGTGCGAATTCAAAAGCCCCTGTTCAACGAGAAAGTGATCGCGTCGAAACTGACGCAAACCGCCTTCAACGCTGTGAAAAACCACAGCGGCGAACTGAAAATAATCGATCCCATGGTCGATCCGAACGGAACCGGCCTCATCGGAGAGCAATTCACGATGATCACTACCGACCGCGGCGATCTCAGCGCAAAGCTCACAACAACCAACCCGAACTGGGGCGCGGTTGTCGTCGATATGTTGCACGAGGCCGGAGTCGGCCGCGGCGATTTCGTCGCGGTGGCATATACCGGCTCGATGCCGGCGCTGAATATCGCCGTGATTGCCGCAATTCAGACGATAGGAGCTACTCCTGTAATAATCTCCAGCGTTGGCGCTTCGATGTGGGGCGCGAACAACCCCGATTTAGCTTGGCCGGATATGGAGAGGCTACTTTTCGAAAAGGGACTCTTCCTACATCGAAGTATTGCGGCGTCTCCGGGCGGCAGGGGAGATATGGGCGGTAATGTTTCCCCCGAGGGCCGTAAGCTCCTTCGAGATATTATCGAGCGCAATTCGATACCTCTACTCGAGTCCTCGACGCTCGACGAGGCTATCGATAAGCGCATCGAGCTGTTCGACTCCGCTCTACCGTCGGGAGCTAAATACGCGGCTTATATCAATGTCGGCGGGGGCCTCGCCTCGATAGGAAGCGTTCAGAATCTCGTTCCACTGCGTCCGGGTTTGAACCTCCGGCTTCCAATCGGCAATTACCCGCGAAAGGGCGCGATGATCCGCTTCGGCGAACGCGGCGTGCCAATTATCGCCCTCTCGGACATCAACAAAATCGCGAGCGAATACGGCCTTCCGGTCGCGCCGGAACCTATGCCGGATATACCTCACGGCGAGGTCTATTCAGAGCTTCGTTATAGGTTCTGGTTGACCTGCATTACTTTAACTCTATATTTAGCAATTATCTTCGTCGTTGTTCGAGTCGATATTCGAAGTATGATCTTCGGGAAAAAGTAATAATCATTTCGTTTGACAAATCGAAGATGGGGTTTAGTTTTATTAATATGCAAAAGGTCATTATGAAGAAACTGATAATACTCCTCCTTGTTGCCGGTGTTGCCCTCGGCTCCGAAAATTTCGTCCATGTCGGCCAAACAAAGCTCTTCGCCTTCGATCACGATGCTGGTGCAGTCACCGCCGCAATGCGCGCCCAAACCGCGTCCGCCGCGATCGAAAAGGTTATGGAAGACCCCGAGGCCGAGACCGATTCTATCCAAATCCGCCGCACGAATGGGAACCTCGTTTTAAGCTTCAAACATACTAAGCTTCTTACTGTGTATCCGATCGATACAACCGGCACCGGCCTCTCCCAAGCCGAGATCGCCGAGAGGTGGCGCAGGATAGTTATCGACGGGATCGAATCCGAGCGAAAGAGGTCGATCTCCGCCGGAAATCTCGCGAAACTCGCGCTGGGAGTGCTTTTCCCCTTTTTGGTCATAGTTGCTTATATTCTAATTCATAGGCTTTATCTATGGTTGAGCAAAGCGGCTGTCAATCAGGAGGGCAAGCTTTTCCGCGGACTCAGTGTCCGTGGGACGGAGATCATGCCGATAAAACTTCAAATCGGTATCGCTTTGAAGTTCCTTGTTTTCTTGAAATGGGCCTTGCTCGTCGTGATCTTTTATGCGATGATCCTGATATTTTTCAACCTATTTCCGGCCACAAAGGGTTACACCGAGGCAATTCTCGAAACAAGTATTAATTGGCTCAGGAGTGTCGGTGGCGTCCTCGTCGATGTGATCAAATTCGCGATTTTCGGGGCGGTTTTTTATATCGTCGCGCGACTGATTTGGGGACTTACAGATCTCTTCTTTCGTCATTACAAGGCTTCCCCGGATTCCGCACGGATACCGCCGGCCGCAGTGGAGCCGCTCCGCCGAATAGTCAAAGGGGTTATAGTATTTCTTTACCTCGTCGTGCTTGTCGCCGCGATTCCGGGGGCGGGCGAATACTACGCCCTCGCTATCCTGACCGCCGTTATAATCATAACGGCTGTCGCGGGATTGCCCTTCCTCCGAAGCGGTATAACCGGTTTTTCAATGCTCTTCCTTCAAAAGCTCAAGGTCGGCGATGAAATAGTCTATCGAGGCGGACACGGGGTAATCGAGTCGGTGGGAATTGTTTGGACGACAATCATGTTTGCGGAGGGGCACGAGATGACGGTGTTGAATTCCGAGCTCGCTTCCGGAGGGCTTGTCCGCAGAAATAAGGTCGGCGAAGAGGAAAATTGTCGAAACGAGCAGATGTGATAACCAAACTTAAGTGCCTATTTATCTTGTGCTTAGCCTTATCTGTTCATGGTGAACCGAGCTGGATCTTCTTTTCGGATAAAGGTTACGAGCGCGGAAGCCGCGCCGAATTCGAGGCTGTCGAATCGGCGGGAAAATCCTTCTCCGAGCGATGTATCGAGCGAAGAAACCTTCGCGGCGCTGGATTCGATTTCGCCGATATTCCGGTTTTTCATGAATATATCGAGCAAATCAGCCAAACAGGCGCAGAACTGAGGGTGGTTTCGAGGTTGCTTAACGCCGTCAGCGTCGAGGCCGATGCTTCTATTTTAACGATGATCGCCCAAATGCCCTTTGTCTCTCGTATTCGACCGGTATCATCCTTTAGAAGAGAAAGGCCGTTCGAAACCTATGAACCCTCGGTGCCGAGCTATTCCAATTACGGCTCGAGCTGGACGCAAAACAATATGCTTGGAGCCACAAAGGCCCATAAAATCGGGCTTTCCGGAAGAGGTGTCCTGATTTGTATCACCGATACCGGCTTCAAACTCGACCATCTCGCCATGGCCGCCTCCGAGGTCGTCTCGGCCTACGATTTCATAGATAACGACAGCGTTGTCAGCTTCGAGCCCGGAGACCCCGATCCCTCGGAATCCCACGGCACTATGACATGGTCGGCAATCGGAGGATATTATTCCGGCGAGCTCGTCGGAACCGCCTATGGCGCATCCTTCCTACTCGCACGAACAGAGAACTATTCTGAGGAGTTTCCCGCCGAGGAGGATTACTGGATCGCCGCCGCCGAGTGGGCGGATAGCGCCGGCGCCGATATCGTCTCGGTCAGCCTCGGATACTCCGACTGGTATTCCCCAGATTCGATGACCGGAGATATCGCCCCGATCAGCATTGCGGCAGACCTTCTATCCCAGCGCGGTGTTTGCTGTGTGATATGTTCCGGGAACTATGGCTACGAAGGCCCTGTTAGTGTCACAGCCCCGGGCGACGCCGACTCGGTCATCACTGTCGGGGCTTGCGATACCTACGGCAATCGTCTGTCCTTCTCCGGCCAAGGCCCGACCGCCGACGGCCAAATCAAACCCGAGGTAGTTGCCCTCGGAACCGGCGTCAAATCCGCCGGCCATTCCGGAGTTGCCGATTTTAGATCCGCCTCCGGAACCAGCGCTTCGACGCCCTTGGTAGCGGGTTTGACTGCGCTGATGCTCGAGTCTCGCCCCGAGCTGGCACCTATGGATATCCGCAAAGCGCTTATATCGACCGCCTCGCAAAACGAGTTGCCGGATAATCAAATCGGTTGGGGAATTCCCAATGTCGTTTCCGCACTGAGTTACCCAATCGCGGGAAGAACCGCGATACCGGTCTTCGTCGGATGGAACCTCGTCAGTCTGCCGCTTTCTTCGCCTGTTTCCGCCGATACCGCTTTCCCCGCAAGGATAGGGGAGGTCTGGGGCTGGAATCCCTCGGCCGGCGAATATTTCGAGGCGGATTCGATCGAGCCGGGATACGCCTATTTCGTCCTCTACGATATCGACACCTTGCTTCTCGTTGACGGCGATCCCCTGTACGAGGTCGATCTCGGCCTCGCTCCCGGATGGCACGCTATCGGTGGTGTGGCCTCGACAAACTCCCTCGCCTCGGTTATCGCCCGTTCCTCTGCGCGTATCCATAACGGAATCTTCGTGTTCAACAAGGATATTAACAATTACTCTTTATCGAATCGACTCTCGCCCGGTCAAGGTGGATTTATCCTTGTCACCGGCGCCGGTTCTGTGAGGTTGGCTGAATGAGAATCAGAGATCTGTTGATTATTGCGGTTGTTTTCGTGCTCTCTTGTAGCGGAAAACCCATGCTCAATGTCGAAACTCCTGTTTACGAGGCGGGCGAACTCGCCCCGCGCGAACGCAAAACAGTTTGGTTCAAGCTCGTCAACGAGGGGGATTCCGAGCTGAAGATCGAGAATATCCGCCCGATGTGCGATTGTATTGTCATCGAAACCGCGCCGGAGGCTATACCCCCCCATTCAACCGACAGCATCAAAGTCATATATACCGCCCCGGACAGCTCCGGCCCCGACGAAAGCTTCCTAATGGTTCGCACGAATACCGAACCGAAAAATACCAAGCTCGGCATCAAATCGACGGTTGCCGAGCTGAAACTCACCGAAGCCGACTCTTCGATCGTCGTTTTCCCATTCCAAGTGACCGGCATGGCCGACGGCCAAAAATTCTCGCTCGACATCTTCCAGTATCTCATCGAAAAACTTCCCAAAAGCTATCCTCCGAAAAACCCGAACGAGATGACCAAAAAACTCGCCGCCGACCCCTCCTTCGAAAAGGAGCCTCTTAACGATGTCGCACGCAAATGGGCGAACATACTCGGGATTCGCTTCGTCGTAATCGGCGATGCGCGCCCCTCGCCAACGGGCCTTGGGCTGGATATTAGCATAATGCTCGTCGATGGCATGTTTCGCCTGCCTATCGGCAAGAAAATCGTAGGCGTTCAAACCGAGCATGCCTTCAAGGCGGCCTCGGACACACTCAATTTCATGCTTCAGAATCTCGTTCAACTCGAACGGCAGGCCTTTATGGCCGACCTCCAAAGAAAATGGGCCGAACAGCGCGCCGCGATGATCGGCAAACCGGCGCCGCCCTTGGCCGCCGAGAATATCATCACCGGCAAAACCGTCGGGATAGCCGATTTCAAGGGCAAACCGCTGATAGTGCAGTTTTTCTCCTCCGACTGCGACCACTGCGAGGAGGAGATGAACTGGTTAAACGATCTCATTTCCCGCAACCCTGAGATCGCCGCGCTCGGTGTCTCGGTCGATGTCGGCGAAATCGACTCGGTGAGAGCCTTCATCAAAGATAAAAAACTCAACTATCCAGTCATCCTTCCGAGCGAAGAAAACGAGCGCCAACTCGATCCCTATTACGGCGGCGCTACCCCTCAAACCGTGATTATCTCTCCCGAGGGTGTTGTCGTCGAGTATTTCATGGGCTCAAGCTCTCAGACTCTCGCGAAATTCGAGCAGATCCTTGTCAATATGCTCGAGAAAAAACCCAAAAAGTAGTCACTTAGAGGAAAGATGAAAGTAATAACATCGGCTTGCATCCTGACGGTGTTAGCTACGATAGCGCTGTGTTCCCAAAAATGCCTCGTGTCCGGTTTTGTGAAATCCGCCGCAACCGGCGAGGCGATTGCAGGCGCTAACGCCTATATCGAGGGCGAGCCGTATGGCGCCGCCGCAAACCTCTACGGCTACTTCACGATCACCGCAGTCCCCTCGGGGGGGCCATATACCTTGGCAATCTCCGCAATCGGATACGCCACGAAAAGGATTCAGATTATTTGTAAAGGCGAGCCCCTCCGAATGGACTTCGAGCTCGAGCCGGAGGCGATCAAAGGAAAAGAGGTCGTTATTCAGGCGCGAAAGGTCGGGGGGATGACCGATCCCCTTGTGGGACATGTGGTTATAAAGAGCGAGCTTGTCAAACACGCCCCCGTTCTCGCCGAGCCGGACCTATTCCGAACACTTCAAATGCTCCCCGGTGTCAATTCCATTTCCGACTATTCAAGCGGCCTTTATATCTGGGGCGGTTCCCCAAGCGACAACCTCGTCCTCCTCGACAATATCGAGGTTTACAACCCGACACACCTGATGGGCTTCTTCAGCACCTTCATTGTAGATGCCGTCCGCGAGGCGAATCTAATCAAGGGCGGCTATCCGGCCAAATGGGGCGGACGATTGGGCTCGGTGCTCGAGGTGACTAATAAGGACGGCAATCGCAAAGAGTTCCAAGGCAACGCCGAGCTATCGCTTCTTTCCGGCAAGGTCCTTCTCGAAGGCCCTATCAAGGACGGAAGCTACATGGTCGCCGCAAGACGAACATGGATAGACGCGGCCACCAGCCTTCTCGAACGAAACGGCATCATGAACGAAAACATCCCGTATTATTTCTATGACCTTCAGGGCCGCTTCAATCGCGACCTCGGCGACCGCGATAAACTAAGCTTCAGCTTCTACGGCGGCGACGATATCTTCGCTATCGAGGAGGACGAACCGGAACCCGGGGATTCGCTCGCTCAACAGGAGGAAAACGACGACTTTGAATATCGTTGGGGAAATCTCACTCTCAGCACACAATGGACGCATATCTTTTCAGAGCGGATATTCTCGCATATTGTCCTTGCGGGGAGTATGTTTCGCACCAAACTCGAGTCGGATTCCGACGAGATGAAACTGCAGGACAGAATCGGCGACCTTACACTCAAGGGCGACTTGTCCTACGCCCACAATGAAAAGCATTTCCTGAATTTCGGCGGCATGCTCAAATGGCGCGAGGTTAAAAACTATTTTCGCGTCCGCGAATTCGAGGACGACACTATGACTAACCGAATTTTCCTAACGGATAATAATACCGGCGCTTCGCTAATCTCCGCTTATGTCCAAGACGATTTCAGCCCGAACGCCCTATGGAGGGTTCAGGGCGGCCTTCGCCTCGAATACGCCACGAACGGCGGCTATTTCCGTGTCGGCCCGAGGCTTTCGGCGCAGAGGCGCCTCGACCATCTGACCACTTTGAGGGCGGCCTATGGCCATTATTATCAATATATTCATCTGGTTAATCCCTTGGAGGATATGGGAATGGCCGTTTTCGACAGCTGGGTTCCCTGCGACGACGACCTGAAACCCGCCGTTTCGGATCATTTCGTTTTGGGTATCGAATCCGATTACCTTCCCGCGCATATCTCCGCAAACGCCTACTACAAAAGGATGGATAACCTGATCGAATCGCGCGAGGAGGTCATGTTCGACAGCGACGGCGACATCGAGGCCCGCTTTCATATCGGCGACGGCTGGGCGTCCGGCTTCGATATCGCCGGTGAGGGCAAGATCGGGCGATTTGCGGGATGGGCCGGTTACGCCCTCGGATGGTCAATGCGCAAAATGCCGGAAATAAACCGCGGCGAGGCCTATCCACCGAAATACGACCGCCGGCATACAGTCAAGCTCTATATCGCCTACGAGCCCTCGGAGCGCTTAACCTTTTCCGCGGCATTTAATTACGGCACCGGCCAACCTGTGACCGAACCGGCCGGTTTCGAGAAAGAGGCCACGCCTTGGGGCGATTACTATTGGCCGATTTGGGACGACACCCATCACAGCGGCAGGTTGCCAAGTTACCACAGACTCGATCTCGCCATGAACTGGGTCGCACACGAGGGGAACTGGAAACTCGTGCCCTATATCCAAATACTCAATATCTACAATCAAAAGAATATCCTGTATCGTTCTTGGGACGAGCCGTCCTTTGAGAACACCGATCCGGACGACGGCTATATGCTACCCTTCCTGCCAACCTTCGGTGTCCGCGCTGAATTTTAAATAAAAAAAGTATTTATCAAATGTAAATGCTAATCTGTTATAATATTATTAGCAGTAAAATTAATACACACTGCTATGTTTAATATTATAAACAGCGCATACTATACCCGTAATCCCTATATTTAATATTATCTATCCATCATTCAATAAGTTAAGGCATATAAAGCTTAGATGTATTGAATCATTGTTAACAATAACACACTCAATAATTTTTAGTAAAAAACCAATAATAATTTTTATATTGATAAATATTTTATACATTCACACTCATGGCAATAAAGATTTTATACTCAGAGGTCGAATATGAAAAGTTCATTCTCTATACTGGCGTTAGTGTTGCTTTCTTTCGCCCTGAATGCGCAGGTTCCATCGACAATAGCCTATCAGGGTAAGCTCACAACACCCGCCGGAATCGGTGTCAACGACACCGTCGAGGCGACATTCAGGATCTATCCCTCCGAAACCGACGGAACTCCCCTCTGGATCGAGCATCATGCGGAGTTGCCTGTTTTCAAGGGCCTCTTCGACGTCATGCTTGGCGAGATAGTAACTCTCTCGCTTTCTTTCGACAGGCAATACTGGCTTGAAATCACTATCAACGGCTGGACACTCGCGCCCGGAACAAAAGCGGGAATCCACCGCACCTAACCGGATTCCCGATCGGGTCGGGAATGACAGCCGATTTAACGACGGGCGCCCCTACAACCCGCGCGGGCATGTCGCCGCCATGCCCCTACAGGGATTCCCTCACGTTCTTATCTGTCATTCCCGCGTCTCCCATCNNTCCCGCGAAAGCGGGAATCCATCCCCATAAGCCGAATCTTTCGCCGAGGATGGCCGTCGTTGCGTTTGATACGCTTTTCTATTCATTTAAATCGATATTATATTTATTCACATTGTCTTTTTATCTACCTATTTCGTTTTTGTATTGATTCATTATGATTTTATATTCATTCATTATAATATTCTATCAATTCAAATTATTTTAAATTCATTTGAAATGATATTCTATCTATCTATATCGATCTTTATTTAATTCATATTGTTTATTAATTTATTAATAACGAATATAATTTTCATTGAATAACGATTCGTATTGATTGAAATATGATTCAACTGAATATAAAATAAATTATATTTGATATTATTCAATTATCATTCAATAAATTATCGATTCATATCGATTAATTATTAAAACAAATTGTTCAAAAATATTTTATTAAAGAATAGTATTTGATTTTAATCAAAATACTATTATTATAGATAAAAACAATATTGTTATCAACAAAATTAAAACAGTTTTTAACCCAACGGAGGGTATATGGCTATCAGAAACAACAACTTCTCGATGGACGATTTTGTTCTGAGGATCAGCAGGCTGGGCAGTATTCATGTTAATATCGACAGATTCGCTACAGAGCTTGGCCTGAGCGGCGATCTTCTTCTTTGGGCACAGACCGCCGAGGCCGAATTCAGGGCTTTTGAGTCCGAGGCGTGGGCTAAGAAACTTGAATCAAACAGGGCCTTCTCTGATTTTCGACGCAAGCAGGACGAAACGCGCGAGCTTTACCAGAGGGCCAAGGACATTTTGCGCGCGATGATCGCCCCGCACGACAACGCCGACGAGATTATCCGCGCCTACTCAATCGACGGTCGGACGCCGAACACCCGCGAGGGAATCGAGTCCGCGGTGGACGACCTCATCTCGCAGAACGACATTTATGTCGCCGAGGGCGCGGAATGGGTTCTGCCGGCGCATGTGGTCGATTCGCTGAGCGCGCTCAGGGCCGGAATGCGCGAGCTTCACGCGACCGCGAGAACCAAGCGCGAGAAGGCGAAGATCGCCCGCGAGGCATACAATAAGCGTTTCCGCGAGGACACGCACAAACTGCGCCTCATTTACGAGATGGGCGTGCTCGCGTGGGGGGTGCAGGGCACGGCGTTCATGGTGCTCGGGATGTTGCCGAAGTCGATGGTCTGGACGAAGCACAGGCCGCCGACGCCGGAGAATTTGCGCTACGACAGCGCGTCGCGCGAGCTGGCATGGGACATCATCGACGGCGCGGACAGCTACGAGCTGAACTATCGCGAGACGGGCAAGGGCGGCCATTGGACATCAGCTTACGAGGGCGCGGAG
The DNA here is from genome assembly GCA_002428525.1 of bacterium UBP14_UBA6098. GTDB lineage: Bacteria > UBP14 > UBA6098 > UBA6098 > UBA6098 > UBA6098. The sequence goes on along the minus strand of DIWU01000023.1, from coordinate 23,841 downwards.
AACAGGTTCGCACTCGCGGAGGGGCCTGTCGGCGAGGCGGAGTTTCGTGTCCGCGCGATTGCGGAGGGCAAGGAGAGCAATTGGAGCGGAGCGGTGAGGGTGGGGGGTTAGGCGCGGCCGGTTTTGGATGTTCGCAAAATCGCGGAGGCCTATACGAAAGCGGGCGGGTCTGAGACCCGCCCCTAAGAATCTTCAGGCGTTTACAACACGCCATCGTGTAATACCCTTTACCTTTTACCCTTTACCCTTCACCTCTCTCCCATAACCCATAACCTATAACATAAAACCCTCCCCGGGCGTATTCAATACGCCCCTACGAATTAATCCCCCTAAATCCCCCTTTAACAAGGGGGACTTCAACCACACCCTTGTCAAAGGGGGTCGGCGCGTAGCCGCCGGGGGGATTAAAAAAAGGCGGCCTCCAAGCCGCCCTCTCGTAATGCCTATAACCCATAACCTATAACCCATAACCTAAAAAAAGGGCGGGCACAAGGCCCTCCCCCACGGAATTTTTTGCGGCGGCTAATTGGCGATTACAACACGCCATCGTGTAATACCCTTTACCTTTTACCCTTTACCCTTCACCTCTCTCCCATAACCCATTCATAACCTACGCCAACGAAAACCGCTCTGTGTGAAGCCTCTTGGGCTGAATGCCGATCTCGGTCAGCGAGGCAAGCACCGAAAGTATCATCGGCTCGGGGCCGCAGATATAGAAATGCGCGGTGTCGAGGACGCTCGCGCAGTATTTCTCGATTACCGGCGAGTCCACGAAGCCGAACTCGCCACGCCATTCGGGCGAGGGCGCCGAGAGGATGAATGTCGTCGAGAAATTCTTCGGGAGCGATTCGATCTCCTCGCGGAAGATTATGTCCTCCTCGGACTTATTGGCATCGAGCAGAACAACCTCGCGCTCGTCCGCGGTGTCGCGAAGATAGCGGATCATGCTCATGATCGGTGTGATCCCGACGCCGCCGGCGATGAAGACCATTTTGAAAGGTTGATCGTGCATAAGGCTGAAACGCCCGAACGGCGCGATTATCCGAGCAGTGTCGCCCGGCTTGGTCTCGCCGATGGTTCGCGTGAAATCGCCGGATTCCTTGATTGTGAAGGAGATCGAGTCACCCGCGGTCGGCGAGGAGGCGATTGTGAAGGGGTGTTCCTCGGAGCGGCGTCCGGGCCTGCGAAGCTCGAGGAAGGCGAATTGCCCCGGGCGATATGAAAATCCACAGCCGCCGGCGGGTTTCATAATGAGCGTGTTTGTGTCGCGGGTCTCGCGGACGACTTCTTCGACGACCATTTTCTTTCGGAACGCTATTCTGAGAACGATGTTGTTATAGATGAAAACAGCGATCGCGGTCAAGCCTAAAAGCCTCCACCAAAGTTGCATCGCGCCGCCCTCGAGGTTCCCGCCGATGGCCATCGAGTGCGCGAAACCGAGTATCACAACGAGGATCATGCCCTTGTGGAGGAGATGCCATTTATTATAATCGAGCTTAATTTTGGCGCGGAGAATCGCTGTCGCGATACCGACAATTAGCAGAAATAGAGCGATTTTCCCGAGAATAAGCGGCATTCCACCGAGGGAGAAGAGGGTCCCCGAAGCGCTATATTCGACCGCAAGCGCGAGCGGATGTATAATGATCGCTATCAGGGCGATGATAGCCATCTTGCGGTGAAGCCGGAGCAGTCTGTCCAGACCGAAGGGGCGGTCGAGCGTCTTCAGCCGCGACCCGAGGATCACCTGCACCGCGAGCACAGATAAGGCGAAAAGTGCCGCAACGCGGCCGACAATCAGGAAGAACGGCAACCTTTCTACGATCGAATCGACGAGGACTATGAACGACGGAACTATCGTCGCTACAAAATACAGAATTTTAAGTGCCGCTGAAAAAAGCGCGCTCTCGAGGAATCCGATATTTCTCACGGCAAAGCTTGGGTTATTCATAGGCGTTCTATTTCTCTGTTTTCGGGGTTATTCGCATGAACTGCTCGTCGAGCGTGAAGGTGTAGGACTTCTTGCCGATCTTGTTGCATGAGGCTGTGACGGTTATCTTCATTCCGACCTTCGCGTCGGGGATGATATACTTCGCGACTTGCCCCGACAGATCGGTCTGAACGGTGAATTTCTGCGTGATGACCTTCTTGCCGTCGATCTCGATCTCGAGGTTGTCGATATAATGCGCCTTCGCGTCCTTGACATCGTGCTGAATGATCAAAGTCAACTCCTTGCTTTCCGGGTCGAACTCGGCCTTGTAGCCGGTCGGCCCATGGGCCGCAATCGAACTGACGAGGACAACCAACAGGATTGCATAAAGATTTCTCATCTCGACTCCTTAGCGAAAGGCGTTTATAAACAAAGCGACATCTGCCATACAAATTATATTAACATATTGTTATAAAAAAAGTTAAATTTGAGTTTGGGGCATTTAAATTGCAAACCGGAAAAAAGATATTGATTTTTTGAAATATATAATTAAAATGATAATCGTAATCATTATTATTACTGAAATTATAAAATGAACGAACAAAATAATATACGAATGACAGGACAACGCCGAATGATACTCGAAGAGATTCAAAAATCTCATCGACACCTCACAGCCTCCGAGGTTTACGACCTCGTCCGCGAAAGGTTGCCCAATATCAGCCTCGGCACTGTTTATCGCAACCTCGAGGTGCTGTCCGATCTCGGCCTTATCCGCAGACTCGATTTAGGCGACACGAAAAGGCGATACGACTTCACAACCGAAAAGCATTATCACATCAGATGCGTGAAATGCGGAAGGGTGGAGGATATCGATATCGAAAACCTAGATTCCCTTTGCCCAAAGGGAGACGGCGATCGCGGATGGAGGATAATAGATCATAACCTCGAGGTTTTAGGAATTTGCCCCGAATGTAACCATAATGCTAATAGCAACAAACAAAACAAGGAGGAGACTCATGTGTAACGACTGTCACGACGAAGAAGACTACGGTATGCCCCTAATCGGCGACAAGATGCCGATCTTCGAGGTCAAGACCACGCACGGGATGATGACCATTCCCTTCGATTATCAGGGCAAATGGTTCGTGCTGTTCAGCCACCCGGGAGATTTCACGCCGGTCTGCACGACCGAGTTCGTCGCCTTCCAGAAGAGATACAAGGAGTTCAAGGAGCTGAACTGCGAGCTTATCGGCCTGTCCATCGATCAGGTCCATGCCCATATCAAATGGGTCGAGTGGATCAAGGACAACCTCGATGTCGATATCGAGTTCCCGATCATCGCCGATGACGGCACTGTTGCCGACACCCTCGGGATTATCCACCCCGGCAAAGGCTCGACTACTGTCCGCGCGGTGTTCATAGTTGATCCTGATAGCACGATTCGCGCGATCCTTTATTATCCACAGGAGCTCGGCCGCAATATGAGCGAGATAGTGCGCATGATCCGCGCGCTCCAAATCTCCGACAACAACAAGGTCTCGATGCCCGCCGACTGGCCGAACAACGACCTCATTCACGACGGCGTTATTGTTCCGCCGCCCTCGGACATCCAAACCGCTAAAAAGAGGCTCGAAGACAAGACCATCACCTGCAAGGACTGGTGGTTCTGCCACAAGAAGCTATAAAGGAGGCACAGATGGGCGATATTAGGGCATTGGAGGCGATAAAGGGCGCGATCTTGCTCGAACACCGCGGACGCGACCTCTATAAGCACTTCGTCCGCACTGTCAAAAATGATGCGATTCGAAGCATCTTCGAGACTATGGTTGACGAGGAGCGGCACCACCTCGAGGTGCTCGGCGAGCATTTCAAAGCGCTCGTCAAAGACGGCACGCTCGCGGATATCTCCTACGAGGCCAAACCCGTTGATACTGCCGGGATTATCTCGAAGGATATACTCGGGCAGATCTCGGTTGCCGGCGACGAGGCCGCGGCTATCTCCGCCGCGATGGCTCTCGAGGAGAAGGCCGTCGATTTTTACAGGAAAAGCGCCGGAACCGCACAGAGCGACACCGAGCGCGCGCTTTTCAACTGGCTCGCGAACTGGGAGGAAACGCATCTGCAGTTTTTAGCCAAAATCGACCGCGAGCTGACCGAGAGGGTCTGGGGCGATAACTCGTTCTGGCCGCTGTATTAGTTAAAATGGGGTGGGTTTATCCCCACCCCGATGGAATAAAGAAAGGAGAAATATGCCGAGTTTAAAGGGAACTCAAACAGAAAAGAACCTGCTTCTGTCCTTCGCGGGGGAATCGCAGGCGAGAAACCGATACACCTATTTCGCCTCGCAGGCGAAAAAAGACGGCTATATCCAAATCTCGATGATCTTCGAGGAGACCGCCAATCAAGAGAAAGAACACGCAAAGCGCTTCTTCAAATTCCTCGAGGGCGGCGAGGTCGAGATCACCGGTTGCTTCCCGGCCGGGGTTGTCGGCACCACGCAGGAGAACCTCATCGCCGCGGCGATGGGCGAGGAGCACGAATGGGGAGTCTTATATCCCGATTTCGCAGAGACCGCCCGCAAAGAGGGCTTTGCCGAGATAGCGGGAGTCTTCGAAAAGGTCTCTGTCGCCGAGAAACAGCACGGCAAGCGGTTCCGCGACCTCGCTGAAAACATCGAATCATGCAAGGTATTCAAGCGCGACGAAAAGGTCGTCTGGAGATGCCTCAACTGCGGCTATCTCCACGAGGGAACCGAAGCGCCGGCCAAATGCCCGGCCTGCGCGCATCCGAAGGACTATTTCGAACTTTTAGGCGAAAACTGGTAAAGGAGAAAAAATGACAGAGAGATTTCAAATCTACAAATGCGAGATTTGCGGGAACATCGTCGAGATGCTTCACAGCGGCAAGGGCGAGCTTGTTTGTTGCAACCAGCCGATGAAACTCATGGAGGAAAAGACCGCCGAGATGGCCGTCGAGAAGCATGTGCCGGTTATCGAAACGACCGACTGCGAGGGCAAACTCAAGGTCTTCGTCGGTAGCACGCTTCACCCGATGGAGGAAAAGCACTACATCGAGTGGATTCAGGTCATTGACGCCGACGGCACCTTTTCGTATCGCAAATTCCTCAAGCCCGGCGACAACCCGGAGGCCTTCTTCAAGGTCTGCAAGAATTGCGTCGAGGGAATCAAGGCCCGCGAATACTGCAATATTCATTTGTTGTGGAAAAGTTAAGGAGAAGGTAAAGGGTAAAAGGTAAAAGGTAAAGGGCGAGAGAAGAAGTGAGAAATTTCAGGGAACTGAAGATTTGGCAGATGGGTTATGACCTTGCCCTCGAAGTCTATCGGATTTCTTCGAGTTTTCCTGAAAGCGAAAAATTCGGGATTACAAATCAGATTAGACGCTCTTCGACATCGATACCAACGAATATCTGTGAGGGTTGCGGAAGAGAGAGCGATAAAGATTTCAAGCATTTTCTTCATATTGCCCTTGGGTCGTCTTATGAAACCGAGTGCCATCTTATGATATCCCGCGATCTCGGATATTTAGAAGAAGAGGATTTTAAAAAACTTCATTCAAAAGCCGTCGAGGTCGAAAAATCCATCACAAATTTCATCAAGGCCCTCGAATGAATTCTCTAAAAACCCTTTACCTTTTACCCATTACCCTTTACCTTTGTATCTTGTATAAAAATCTTTACTTTAAGGAGAAAATATGCTACCCGAAAAAATCGAAAAGGCATTCAACGAACAAATTAAACATGAACTCGAATCGGCCTATATCTACCTCTCCATGGCCGCATGGCTTCACAAAAAGGGTTACGACGGCATCGCCCAGTGGTATCGCGTCCAAACTCAGGAGGAAATGGTTCACGCGATGAAGTTCTTCGACCATATCAACAACCGCGGCGGCAAGGTCGTCCTGCAGAACATCGCCCAGCTCAAAACCGAGTGGAAATCCCTCAAAGAAGTCGTCGCCGACGGCCTCGCCCACGAGGAATTCATCACCTCCAAAATCAACGACTTGGTAAAATTATCAAAAGAGCTTGACGATTTCGCTTCTATGCCTATGCTTAATTGGTTAGTTGAAGAACAAGTCGAGGAAGAGGTCAACGCGAACAAGAATGTCGATAATGTAAATATGGTGGGCGAAAACGGACAAGGGATTCTCATGCTCGATCGCGAGATGGGCGCCCGCGTCTTCGTTATGCCGCCAGCCAAGGAGGTATAAATGGCGATCAAATTCAACGCCGACGAGATCTTCGAGATGGCGATTCAGGCCGAATCGAACGCATACAAAATGTATAGCGATCTCGCCAAAAAGCATGTCGATCCGGTGGTTTCCGCCGAGCTTATGAAGATGGCCGAGATGGAGAAATCCCACGAGAACATCTTCATCAAGATGAGAAAAGAGCTTCCCGAGGATATGCGCACCGCGACCTTCAACCCCGACGAGGACGCGACGCTTTATCTTCAGGCCGTCGCCGATGCCGAGGTCGGAGAGGGCTCGCCCGAGGTGGCCAAATCGATGTCCGGCAGGGAGTCCTTCGAGGATGTCCTCAAAATGGCCATCGGCCTCGAAAAGCAGGCGATCCTGTTCTACCTCGGAATCCGCGATTTGGTGCCCGAGCGCCTTGGCAAGGACAAGGTCGAGCATGTGATCAAGGAAGAGCAAAGCCATGTGGTTCTGCTCACCAACCGCTTGAACAGCCTGAAATAGGCGATTCGGCAAGATTTATTTCCGTAGGGGCGCACGGCTGTGCGCCCTTTTTTTGTTAGGTTATAGGTTTTGGGTTATGGGTTATGGGAGAGAGGTGAAAGGTAAAGGGTAAAGGGTGAAGGGCAAAGGCGGTTACACGAAGCGCATAGGGGCGCGCTGTCCCGAGTGAGGTTGATTACGCTGATGTCGCCCACCCCCCGCGCGCTGTCACGATTTTTGCGATTCGTCAGTCTGGCGCTGATAGCCCTCTTTTCGCCGCGCAAAAATCCCCGCCGCAACCCCAAGACCACCCCCGCGCCAGCGCGCCGCCCCGACCCTCAGCTTGATTTGAAACGCCCACCGACGGCAATTGCTTTTCGCTTGCGCGAGTGAAATTCACATATTACCTTATCTCCGTGCTTTTAACATGGAGGGCTTTATGCACATAACCATCGAAGATAACAAGGTCATCGTGAACCTCGACGAGTGGGAGGTCGAGCCGTTCCGGAGCATGTTCGAGAACCTCGACAAGGACATCCATTGCCTTTGCGAGTTCCGCGAGTTCAACGGTTACAACGGCGATGCCTTCAACAACCTCAAGCCTCTGCACCTCTGCAGGACTATCGGTGAAGCCAATTTGAGCGGCGATCCGTTCGCGACGATGTCCTTGTATCCCTTCTGGAAATACGGTTTCGCGTTCGGCGGGACGAACAAACTGGCCATAGACACGGGGATCGAGGACCCGCACAAGAAAGCCGTCACCGCGGACGAGTTCGGCATGGGCTTCTGCGCGTGGGTGATGGAGGAGATTTTCGATTGCGAATATTGGGCGGACACGACGACGCTTATCGCCATCGGCGCTGTTTTTCCGGTCGGTTCTAAGCGCCCGGATTTTGTATGCACCTTCCCCGACGGCTCGCTGGGAATTTTCGAGGCCAAGGGCACAACAGGAAAATCGGGCGATATAACGAGCGCTCTTGCCGACGGGAAAGGACAGACACAGGGGATAACAGCGCAGGCGCCGATTTCGCAGAGGGTTGTGGTTGGCGCGGTGCTCGGCGAGGTGAACGCGCGCGTGATAATCCTCGACCCTCCGCCGAATGGCGAACCGGCGAAAACAAACCTGACCGCCGAACTTGTGGCGAAGGCCGCCCGCAGTATGCGCAGGGCGATACCCCTGAACGAAACACTTTTCCTCGGCGACGGCATTGCGATAACCCTCAAACGCGAAGAATACCGACGCGACAAAGGCCACGGCTGGCTGGAGATTAGGGCTTGACAAAGAAGGGTAATAGGCATTTATTTAGAATGAGATGAAAAACAAAAAACCAAAAGCAATTGATCTTTTTTCCGGTTGCGGAGGAACGACCCTCGGCCTCCGAAAAGCCGGTTTTAATGTTATCGCCGGAGTGGAAAACGACCCTCTTGCAATTGAGACTTATCAACATAACCATCCCAAAGTTAAAGTCTTCGCGAGCGATATAAAGGAATTGGACGCGGCGGACGTTATGGCCGAATTGTGCTTAGTTCCAGGTGAGTTGGATTTACTCGCCGGTTGCCCCCCCTGCCAGGGTTTTTCATCTATCCGAATTAAGAACAGGGTTGAAAATTACCAAGACCCGAGGAATAACCTTGTTTTTAAATTTCTTGAATGGGTTGAAGTCTTTGAACCGAAAGTTTTCATGATGGAGAACGTCCCGGCTTTGAAACAAGACGGGAGAATAAAAATAATCCTCGACAGGTTGCAAAAAAAAGGTTACGAAGGAGAACCGAGATTATTCGATGCCGCCGAATACGGAGTTCCTCAAAGACGATTGCGGATGATTTATATCGGTAGCCGTATCGGACCGATACCGGAGCCGGAAAAAAAGGCGAAAAGTAGCGTGGCTGACGCAATTGCCGGATTACCTGAGCCCGGTAATAGCGGAGATAAATTACACGATTACCCGGAAAAAAGAACGGACGCGATCAAAAGGAAGATAAGCCTAATCCCAAAAAACGGAGGTAGCAGGTCTTCGCTACCCGAAGAAGAACAACTCGAATGCCACAAGAAATGCAACGGCTTTCAGGATATTTACGGCAGAATGAAATGGGACGATGTTGCACCAACAATTACAAGCGGTTGCATAAATCCATCAAAAGGTCGTTTTCTGCACCCGGAAGCAAACAGGGCGATAACTCTTCGGGAAGCCGCCTTGCTTCAATCATTCCCTTTAGACTACTGGTTTTCTTTGAAAAGGGGAAAAGGGAAAGCGGCCCAAATGATAGGAAATGCTTTTCCGCCTACTTTTGTTTCAGAACATGCTCATATGTGTTTAAAAGCACTTAGAAGATAAGAGACAATATGCAATATACGAAAGAACAAAAGAGAGCAATCAACCACGAAGAGGGTAATTTGCTTATTCTCGCATGTGCGGGTTCAGGCAAAACTGAGGTAATTTCCAGAAGAATAGCTCGCCTTGTAAGTCGGGGAACAGAAAAAGGGTCGATTATTGCTTTTACTTTCACAGAGAAAGCGGCTTCAGAGTTAAAAGCAAGAATTAGATTACATATGGAAGACTTATGCGGCGATAATCCGGAACTTGGAGATATGTATGTTGGCACGATTCATAGTTTCGCACTTCAGTTATTAAAAGAATTCAAACCGGAATACAGAAATTACCAAGTTATTGACGACGCTCAACAAGCATCTTTCTTGGTTACTAAGTTCTATGACATTGGGCTACAAAAGCTACAAAACAGCAACGGTATTGGTTATTTTAAAACAATCGGGCTCTTTATTAACACTTTGAACGCTTATTACTTAAAGAAACCGGAAATACCAGAGGATTTCAGCGATGTCCATGAGTGTATTCAAAATTACTATACTTTGCTTAAAGAACCTCCCCGCTTCTTTCTCGATTTCAACATGATTATTGCCGAGCTAATCCAAAACCTTCATGAAGATAATAGGTTCCGCCAATCGGTTTACGATAAAATCAAACACGTAATAGTCGATGAATACCAAGACATTGATCCTCGGCAGGAAGAACTTATCCGACTATTAACATCAAGTGGAGCTAATTTATGTGTGGTCGGGGATGACGACCAAGCAATTTATGGGTGGAGAGGCGCTGATGTAACGAATATTCTGGAATTTGAAAACAGATACGACAATGTGACGAAAATCCCTTTAATAAATAATTTTAGGTCAACTCATGCAATTGTTGAAGTAGCAAATCGATCAGTCAGAAAACTATCGCGTCGCTTGGATAAAGCAATGAAAGCGCGTTTTTGGGAAGAGTGCGAAGGGGAAAAAGTATTAAGTGAGACAATGGCCGAAAAGGGGGATTGTCATAAACTCATTTTTTCGAGCGAAGAAGAGGAAGCAGAATACATAACCGATAGGATATTGGAGTTAAGGGGGACTGAATTTAATTGCAAAGGTCAAAAAAGAGGATTGGATTGGGGCGATTTTGCGGTTCTCTTCAGGAGCGTTAAAAACAATGCGGCACCTTTGGTCGAAGTATTTAAAAAGAAGGATATCAAGTTCATAGTTAAAGGAGCACAAGGGCTTTTTGATCATCCCGAGATCAAGTTTGTCCAAGCTGCATTTCACATTCTTGCCGATTGCGAACTTTGGGAAGATTTTGGAAAATCGCAACTTGACGAAAGAGCTTTAAGAGAGAGAATAGAATCATTGGGACATGAGCTTGCGAAAAGCAGGTTGCCGGGTCTTGATAAAGATAGATTCTTTGAGTGGTTAGCTGGTATCAAAGAACAACTCAATAAAGCAAATCTTCCGGAAGAAGAAAGGCCTATAAACATTTCAAGGAGAATCTACTTTCAAGATATATTTCATGACATGCTTGAAAGCATGGGTTCGACGGAAAACGAATGGGAAGAAACAGCTCTTTATAATTTAGGTAGGTTTAGCAATCTATTAACGAAATATGAGGCAATACACCAATGGTTCCAGCCGAGAGATTTGGGCACTTTCTGTAAATACATTGATAACTGGGCTATCGGGAATGTTGAAGAAGGCGGCCCTGAGGAGTTTTTGGGTCTGAATGCCGTTCAGATAAGTACTATTCACAAAGCCAAAGGACTTGAGTGGCCGGTTGTTTTTATTCCTAGGATATCAAGCTATCATTTCCCTTCTCAAAAAAGGGACCAAGGGATAAAAACGTTTCTTAGTGACATAATAGACGAAAAAAGCTTCGCCGAAGGAGACGACGGCGAAAGAAGATTATGGTATGTCGCTGTCACAAGAAGTAAAAAGTATCTTGATGTTTCTTCTGTGGATTATCCGAGACATAAACCTCAGGAATTTATAAAAGAGATTAAACACGATTACTTCCTCGATATAACAGATGATCCTACAAATAGAAAAATAATTGGCCCTTCCGCCCCTATTAACGCCCTTCTATTGCCTACTAACTTTTCGGATTTGAATTATTATTGGCGTTGTCCGAGAGACTATCAGTTAAGAAGAATAATGGGCTTCGGCCCGAAGATAGGGCAAGAGTTCGGATATGGGGAGCAGATTCACAACATCCTCGCTATATTACATGGTTACATCCGAGAGGCCCGGGAAGTCCCCTCTCAACCCGAGATAGAAAAATTGTTCAATACCCATTTTAATCTTAGGTATACACGGGGTGAACCGTTTGAAAGAATGAAGTTAGCCGCAAAGGCGACTATAGATAATTATATCAATGCTTTCAAAGAAATCTTACCCTTTACTGTTCTTGAAGCTGAAAAACCTTTCGAATTCGTTCTCGAAGAAGCTTTGGTTTCGGGGACAATCGATCTTCTTGAAAAAGTTGATGAAGTAACCGGTGATCTTATCCCTGTTGGTTTGGTTGATTTCAAAACAGGAATTCCGGATGACGAAACTGAATTCGCATTAAGATTGGAGGAGTCTTCCAAACAACTCCTATTATATGCGATTGCTTCGAAAGAAGCACTTAAGCTGGATCCAAAATCAGCCGCAGTGCATTTCCTTAGTAAGGATAAGCAAAGAAAAGAAACGGTCGAAATCTCAGACGAGTTAAAAGAATCTATTTACAAAGCTGTGGATAAGTCTGTGAAGGATATCAAGGCTGGAAAATTCCCGAAAAAGAAGTCTAAGAAGCGATGCTCAGAATGCGATTTACGAAAAATTTGCTCTTGGAAGATATGAGTGATAATCTCACGAAGCAACAACGCAGTTATTGCATGTCGAGGTGCAAGTCGAAGGATACCGGATTGGAGCAAGTTGTCAGGTCGGAGCTTCACAAGAGAGGATATAGGTTCAGAAAGCATTTGCCGGACTTGCCCGGCAAACCGGACATCGTATTCACAAAACAAAAACTCGCGGTTTTCCTCGACGGCGATTTTTGGCACGGTTACAGATTCCCTCGATGGGCCGATGATCTTTCGCCGTTCTGGAGAAAGAAGATTTCGGAAACCAGAGAACGAGACAAACGAAACTTCGCCAAATTGAAAAAAATGGGTTGGAATGTTTTGAGAATTTGGGAACACGAGGTCGAAAACGATTTTGAGAAGGTTTTAAAGAAGATAATCGAGGCGAAAAAATTCCTCGAAAATGAAAATAGTCCTTGACAATTCTCATCTCGTATTTTAGCTTTTGAATAGCGGGTTGGTTAGGTCGGTCTTTGATAATGTTAAGTGTTCTCGGTGGGGGAAAATCCCCACTTTTTTGGGGTTTGGGGGGCGAAACCGGGCTTTAGACGGCGTTCCAGCGCTTTTAGATAGCGTTGCCGGGCTTTTAGATTGCGTTGCCGCGGATTTGGAAGGCAATCCGTGCTTTTAGAAAGCGTAGCCTATCTTTTAGAAAGTGTTCCCGCGCTTTTAGACGGCGCAAATCCCCTTTGCAGAAGCGATCCCGTGGCTTTAGACGGCCAATCCTGTGCTTTAGATGCCTAATCCGTGGATTTAGACGCCCCAAACCGGCTTTTAGATGCCTAATCCTGAAATTTAGAGACCCGATTCGCGCGTTTAGATGGTCAATCCGTGCCGTGGTTGAGCGATTTTGAGTATTTTTTGAAAATTTGATTCTAATCCGAGAATCGGAGGGAATTATGCCTATCAAATCGCGTTATCCGGACAGGGATTTTTCGCATCGCCCGTATTTGTTGTGGCTTCAGCGGGTTTATGCGTGGCTGTTGACTCAGGTCGGCGAGTCGGATTATCCCGCGCACGAGGTCGGAGATTTGCCCGCGCTGATCGACGCGCTGGAAACGGCGCTCAACAACTGGGAATCGCTCAATGGGGTTGCGAGCGACCGAAGCAAGTTCTACACCGATGCCGCGGATGCCCTTCGAAAACAGCTTCAGCTTCTCAAACAGATAATCCCGACCGTTATCGACCCGCATGTCATGGGTTCTTTCGGTTTGGATAAATCCCTTCCAGACAGCCGCGACGAGTTGGGCGGTGTCGCGGAGATTTGCATTATGCATTGGAACGAGGTTATCGGCGGCGGCGTTCCGCCCGAATATGCGCCGCTTCAGCCGCAGTTCAACGCGCTGATTACGCTATATGGCGATTTCGAGGCCTTGCGGACGAATTATTATTCGTCGTTCAATCTGGCGCAACAGGCGCAGGACGATGTCGTGGCCGCGCGCGAGGCCTGCCATGCCAAGGAGCGCGATATTTTCAACTGGTTCAAGGGTTTCCATCAGAACAGCGAGGGCGAATGGTGGACGAGCACGGAATGGGGGACTTCCAGCGGCGGCGGTTCGGGCGGCGGCGGGGAAGAGCCTCAGCCGGGGGGAAATACTTTCCCGAATGTGCCGGAAAATGTCGCGATGGAATATATGACTTTCCCGAAAAAACAGTTTTTGATTAGCGCCGAGGGCTATTCCGGCGAGGAGGGGTTCGATGTGCGCATCGTCTATGTCCCGACCGGAATGCCCGCGCCTTCGATGCCGGATTACGACACGCTTACGAATGCGCCGTTCCCGGTGGTTTATAGCGAAAATATTCAGCCGGGGATGACTTATTACGCGTGGGTTCGCGCCCGTAACGGCGAGGAGGTTTCGGACTGGGCGGGGGTTGTGAGCGCGGATGTGCCGATGTGAAGAAGGTGAAGGGTAAAGGGTAAAGGGTAAAGGGTAAAAGGTTTTACACGAGGGCGGCTTGAAGGCCGGCGGGGAGAACCCCCCTTGCCCCCCTTATTAAGGGGGGGGGAAGTCCCCCTTGTGAAAGGGGGATTTTTGGGATTATTTTGTAGGGGCGACCCGGTGGGTCGCCCTTTTTTAATGCCGGGGCTTCGATACGGGCGATGCCCTACTCAGCCACCGGGGCGGTCGTTGAGTAGCCCGAAGGGCGTATCGAAACGGCATTCCCGGGGGGCCGGGGGCGGCGCGCTGGCGCGGGGGCGGTCTTTGGGTGGCGGAGGGGATTTTTGCCGGGCGGAAAGAGGGCTGTTAGCGCCAGACTGACGAATCGCAAAAATCGTGACAGCGCGCGGGGGGTGGGCGAAATCAGCGCAATCAACCTCACTCGGAAAAGCGCGCTCCAACGCGCTTCGTGTAACCGCCTTCACCCTTCACCCTTTACCTTTTGCTTTCCCCTTACCCTTTTCCTTAAACAATCTTCCAAAAACCTTATTAATAATGTTGAAATACCTGATTGGGTTAATATAATTGTATTAGAATTCATAGCAGTAAAGGCCGATGTCCAAACTAAGGAAATACAAACTCGGTGCCGCCGCGGCTATCGTCCTACCGATGATGGTTGTCCTATTCTTCAGTGTTGGAACTCTGGTCTATCTGATAATCTCAAGTTCAAGGAAGACAACATCATACCTGCATAAACAGCGGGCGATCGACCTCGCGCAGGCCGGCTCTCAGGACGCGCTGTTTTGGTTTCGAAGACAAAAAACCCTCCCCGTTGCGACATTCGCACCAATAAGTGCCGACTCGGATAACCCCTCGCTCGGCCTTGTGCGCAAGGTTATAATCGACGAGATGAACAATGTCGCCGGTGTGTATATCGTCGAGAAGAATCTAACGCGCGATATCACAGCCGAGCGCGGCGAGGTCGGTTACGGTTGGTTTTGGAAAATCTCCAGCCGGGGTGTCGTCTATCGCGAGGTAAACCCGAGTGTCGCCTTCGACTGCTCGCCGAATACTATTGTCGAGCAGGCGCGAGTCGTCACGGAAATCCGTATGCTGAACATCACGCCCACTGTCGATGCCGCAATCGTCGTCCAGAAGGGGAATACCTTCACCTGCGACTCCCGCTCGATGATCCTCGGCGGAAACCCCGGCTCGAGCCTTATCGGTGTTTGCTATAAAAGCAACGGCCCGGTCGTTATAAAAAGCGGAGCCAGCGTGCGTGGCGATCCGGCGACGAAGCAATTCTCGTCGCTTAAACTCACGTGCAGGGATATCTTCTCGCTCGATCAGGGAACATTGCGGAATCTGGCCGATTTCATCTCCGAGGACGGTGTGAACGACCTTCCGCTCGAATTGCCGGACTTCTCGCTGGTCTATGTTAGCGGAGACATCGAGTTCACTAACGCCCATCCGCTCAATGGCGGCGGTATTCTTTATATCGACGGCGACCTCACCTTCGCAACCGGCTCCGGCTCGACTTTCTCCGGCCTCATCTATGTCACCGGAACAATCGATCTTCGCCCGCCCTCGTGGGTCGAGGGGCAGATCGTCGCGGTAGGGGGCGGATCGATCGGAACCGGCGGTTACGATAAAGCCAGCGCGATTTATAACAAGGATGTGATTCAACTCGTATGCCAGCTCATCGGAAACTATCGGATGAAAAGAACCTATTCGATTCAGAGCTTGCCCTAATTATGATGATGCAAAGCAAAATCGGCCGCAAAAGGGGAATCCGGGGGATGACAATCCTCGAGGTGATGGTCATGTCCACGATAGTCCTGACTATTGCCTCCGCGATCACCGGCCTGCTTATCAATTCGCTTAAGCTTATCAACCGAAACCGCGCACGGGCCTTCGCCCTTGAAAAATGTAATCAAATGATCGAAGAGATCACAGCCTACAGCCTCGCCGGAGAGGATGTAATAGAACTGGACCGCTTCAAAGATATCTCACCTTCCGCGGTCCTAACCGCCGACACAACAATCACACTCCCCGGCAACTTCCTCTCCGGCAATATTAAAGACAGCAACGGCAACTGGAAGTATCTGCGGATGATCGACATCATCCCGATTATCCAAGAGCCGAGGGCGAGAATAGTCAGTGTCCGCGTGTATTTCAACGACAAGGAGAATCCCGGCCAAGCCGGCGACATGCTCGCACAACTCACCAAGCTCCTCAAAACCGCGGGTGATATCTTCCCCCCCTCCCATGTTTACGATGTCTATGCTATCGCAGTCGAAAGCACGCCCGGATGGTGGGTCGATATGTCGGTTATGAAGCCGATGATGCACGAGGCGATGAACCAAGTGCAGGCTCGAAATCCCGGCCTCGAATACCGGGTGCATTGGATAACCCGAAACGGCTTCGGCAGAGACCCCTATTATTCCCCATACTTCAATAACGCCAAAGACGCAACGGCCTCCGGCGCGCTTCCCTATGCCTATATCTTCCCCTCGGCGATAGTCGGAGAGGACGGGTTTTACTACTACTCCCCAAAGGATGTCAACGCCAACAAAACCGTCGATGGAACCAAGCAGGACAACGGAGTTTACCCCTATCCCCTCGCGGATTATTATAACCACGCAGTCCGATACCCCGAAGAAATCAGCCTTTACAACGCGATGACAACCCAATACAAATCCTCGGGATATACCGCTCCGAACCCCTCGCTTCCGCATTTCTTGCAGGATATGTATGACAACCCCGAGAACTACAAAAACGTCCTAATATTCAACCTCCACGGCGAACTGCTACCCCTGCCGCCGACACGAAATTACTCCGATCCGGCGAAATCCCCGCAAAACCGGCCGCGCCTTCGCGTAGTCTCGCATCCGGAGAAGCTCTATTATGTCACCGGCGAGAATGTCCGCTTTCGAGTTTACGCCTACTACACCGATCCCGATTCATTCCCCGCAAGCTCGGCGGTGGATACGATATGCCTATTCTATCCCGGAGTGAACCTGACCGGATCGGGCTATACGATTTATAAATGCGAGGGTTGCGATACTATGGGCTACGGTTGGCGCAATGCCGATTCGTCCTTGCACTATGATATGACCTACACCTCGTTAAATTCGGTTCCGGGGACACTTATCGAGCTTTACGACACACCCTCCCGGGCGCCGTGGAATCCCGTCTCCGGCTCCTCGGGCTCCGGGTCTTGGATCGCAACGCTCCACGCCGAGGATGGAACACTCATCGGCGGAACAAAAGCTCGCAAGGAAGGCACCTCCTACCCCCCGGACCATACAGGTTACAACGGCACCGGCTTTGTCGATCAGTTCAGCTCTTCGGGAAGGGGCGTTTCGTGGGCGTGGTCGCCGGAAGAGGAAGGCGATTACGAAATTGTAACCCGTTACGGCAACGCTATGGGTTCCAATGCAAGGCGCACGATCTGGGTTAAGAGATTTGGCTCATGGCAAAGTTTGACCTCGCATGTTTTACCCTCGCTCGCCAATTGGGACACATGGGGTGAAGTCTCTTCGACAGCCTATCTCACTACCGATATAACGGAAGTAAAAATCGAGTGGAGTAGCGGAGATTACCAACATATCAACCTCGACGAGCTGAAAATCATCCCGCAATTCGCACGAACCTACGATATACAATTGAGTGATTCCTATTGCCAGAGCGTCTCGACCCCGGGGAATTTCGTTTTCAATTTCACAAGCCTCCCGCGCGGAGTCAAGGACGACGGTGTTTTGAGGATTCAAGCAAAGGGCGATATCAGCTCTTCGAATGAGTATTACAAGGTTTACGCCGACGGCGAACTTCTCGGCAATGTCCTGAATTACTCGCTAACAGACTGTCAAGCAGGTTGGCTTCCCTCGCCGGCCGAGGAGATCACCCTGTCGAAAACCGACCTCGAACGCTGGGTTTCAAATAAAGCGATACAATTCACGGTCGTGCCCTCCTCAAATATCAACAGTTGCTCCGAAAACTGCGTCCAAATCGAGTTCGCCTACGACACGACCGCGCTGAACCTCGGCCCCGGAGGTTTGGATGCGGCATATCGGCTCTATGGCCTCGAGTATATCCCATGCCCTGTCGAGGCCGCGAACGACTTCTCGCAGGATCTCACAAATGCCACTCAAGCCGCGCCGAAAAACACCGCGCGATGGATAGTCGAGTTCCCCGACGCGGGTTTCCCCGATACGACTGTTGCCCATTACTACACCTTCATCGGCCCGAAGTCGGATTTCGGAACACCGGTTTATAACCGCTCGCTGAACTTCGTTTGGCGCTCTATCCCGCCGCCTGTTTGCGAACAGCTTCAAACAGTCGGCGACCCGCGGCATATGCCCTACTCCGATATCAAAACCGCCCACGGCTATAACTGGTTCTTCAACACCAAGGCCCTTTCCGGTTACGGCGGCTTCACAAAGTCCTACAACAAGCTCTGGAAGGGCGAGTCGCAACGAATCGATGTCGATCTTCCGAAGGCTATGATGATGCTTCGCCACGCGATTATCAGCGCCGACGCGATCTGGAACTCCATGACCGGCCACTCGAACTACTACTTCGGCCTCGGACAGGAGATCGGCGGCGACGAGGCGAACCACGCCGAATACACAAGCGGAATCCCCATGGAAACCTCCTCATGGAAAACCGAGGCCTCGCCCTCGAACAAGATCGACGAGATCACCACAGCCTTTGAAAGATCGCGGCTACCCGCCGCAAAAGACGGCACATGGAAATGCTTCCCGTGGCTCGGAGAGATCTTCCCCGACACCTACTGGAACAGCTGGGTAGCCGACGGCAACCTCAGCAATGTTGACTATTACCGGATACCCTTCTCGCAGGCCGATTGGGGCGGAGATCTCAGCTCCGACGAAGACCGCGTCAAGAGAACTCAGGGTCTGGGATGCGTCACCTTCTTCAATGCTGTCCCGAAGGGGACGGCCGCTTCGAGCAAGACCAGCTTCACGCATTTCCATTATTCCTACACCGACCAATCGAACATCACAACGGTCGGCGAGAGCCTCGCGACGAGGTTCAAAATCCCTCTTTCGAGCACAATGCTCTCCGCGAGGCCCTTCGTGAATAACTCTACAAGCCCGATTCACGGCTGGCCTGATGAATGGACGGACTCCTATTATCAAAATCTCCGGTGCGAATCCGAATTCGGCAATATCTACTATACCTACGGCACAAACAAGGCCAGCGCTATTTTAAACCTCTTTCCGCCAAGCTCTCAGGCCGACCTCGCCGGCCATTGCGGGCATTACCTCCTCAACGGCCTCTCCCCCTCGAAGGATCAGGGCGCCAGCTGGATCGTCATGTTCGGTATCGCCTCGATGACGCAGGCCTTCCTCGACGAGGGGCACCCCTCGAAGGCCGCATCGAGCCGAATCCACCAGCTCCCGAGGCTCGAGATCATTCAGCCCGACCCGAATTCCGCTGTTAAGCCCACCTTCACTCTCAATTGGGAAGTCGAATGGTCGCGCTGGGATGGGCTGTCCTATTCGCATACCTATCCATCGGGATTTCAGGAAACCGACGAGCTTATTTATACAGTTAAATACACTCCCGACGGCGGCCGACATTGGTTTTACAAAAGCGACAACACGCCGACCGCCACCGGCGAGCGCCCGGATTTGGATCACTCGATAACCGCACCGCCGATTTCTCTCACATTTTCAAAAGAGGGAGCCTATATCCTTCGCGTCGAGTGCTTCCGGAAAAATATTATTACGCATTACTCCTATCATCAGATCAGAGTGCTCGTTCTGAATAACGCATAAGGATTTGACATCGAAAACTCGAGCAAAATAAAGCGAATCCGGGGCATGACCCTCGCCGAGATATCCATCTCGCTTGTCCTTCTGTCCGTTCTTTCCGCGATGGTCTTCTCTCTCGTGAACACCTTCAACAGGATCAACTACGAACAGATGCTCATGGAAGACCTCAAAGAACAGTCCCAACACGCGATCCGCAACATCGACCGCAACCTCATCCGCGCCAAGCGCTTTTTCCCGAGGGGAACAGGATACCTCAACCTCATCCCTTGGGACAGCATTCCCCCGCCTGTGGGCTGGTGTGTCGATCCGAAGATAGCGCCGGTCGGAGTAGTCAACCCCGATTCGCCGAAATTCGACAGGAGTATATTCGGGAACCGCCTATTCTTCGCGAAGATCGAGAACAGCGCCACGATCACCGCCGGCGGCAAGACCTACGATATCAATCTTTATCGCTTTATAATCTACTACCTGAGCCCGGACTCTACTCATAGTTCGAGGCCCTATCCATACTCTGTCCGACTCGTCCGATGGGAAAGCGAGACCTTCGCCGACTTCTGGGATTTAAAGCACATTTGGAGCGATTCGACGCTTCACAATCTGACACAGATCAAATCGGCACTGATAAATCAGGTGAAGGTCAGTCATTGCTGGGACACCGCCGAATCCGATCCGACTAAGGCCTTTTACTCGATTGGAAGTTTCACAAGCCCTGCATCGATTAACTTCCACACAAACAGCACGATGATCCTCATCACGAGCATCAATGTCGCTTTGGGTGTGGCGTTCAATAAATCCACGGACTATCCGCTTCCGATCGAGGTTCCCTGTTTTGCGGGCCAAAGCGGCGATTCTCCGGGCGGGCTGGAGATAGCGATCACCGGCTCGGCCTCGTCGCGGTTGGTTCTGATACGCTTGGTCTCGGCCGGATGGACGAGAAACAGGCTCATCGCTTACGAGACTATCACGACAGTCTCCTCGCCGGAGTATTAACCCCTCGGCAAAATCGCGCAAATATTATAATTGTCTTGAATTTTCTCTCCGGTTTCGCAATATTGTGGACTTAGTATTCTCGAAATCGAGATGACAGACTTCGACACAAAAAGCAGGCTCAGTGAGGGGACAATACCGCGAAATCGCGATAATCGGCGCCGGCCCGGCGGGAATCGCCACAGCGATACAGCTTCGGCGCTATGGCCATAGACCGCTTGTGTTCGAGGCCGGCCCTATCGGCGGGCTTCTCTGTAATGCCAACCTCATCGAGAACATGGCAGGCTTCCCCGAGGGCATCTCGGGAAAAGAGCTGGTTGCGATTTTGGAGCGGCAGTTCTTCGAGTATGACCCCGAGCTTCGCCGCGAGAGGGTCCTGCTGGCGAATTTCCACGATGATGCCTTCGAGATTCAGACTGAAACAGGAACTACAACTGCGGGAACCTTGGTCGTTGCCTCGGGCACGGCGGGAAAACTCCCCGAGAACATCGCTATCCCCGAGGAGGCCAGTGCTACGGTTTTCACAGAGGTCGCACCTATCGTTGAGATCGAGGGAAAAACAATCGCAATTGTCGGCGCCGGCGATTCCGCCCTCGACTATGCCCTCAATTTAGCGAAAAAAAACCGCGCGATGGTTTTGAACCGAGGCGGGGCCTTCAAGGCTCTGCAGATCCTCCTCGACCGCGCTAAGTCTTTGCCTAATATAGACATTCGTTTGAACACGGCAATCTCGACAATCCAACTCGGAGAAGACGAAAAGCTATCGATAGTATGCGAAAAAGAGGGCGTTGAACTCGAGCTTGAGGTCGATTACCTGATCTTCGCAATCGGGCGAAGGCCGAGATTGGACTTTCTGTCGAGGGGCTTAGCGGCTCAAAGCGCAGGCCTGACAGCGGCCGGCCGTCTTTATTTTGCCGGAGATGTCGCCCGCGACCGCTTTCGACAGACCGCAATCGCATTCGGTGACGGCGTTGCCGTCGCGATGCGTATCGCACACAGACTTTTGGAGGTTAAATGAAGGTCTTCGCCGGTGCAGGAAGCGAAAACCACGCTATCGTTTATCTCGCACGGACATACACGGGCGAGATCGTCGAGTTCGTCGAATCGGTTCAGCCGCCGATTCCGCGCGAAAAAAAATGGGTGATCATCGTCTCGTCGCTTCACGGTTGCCCTGTCGGATGCCCGATCTGCGACGCCGGCGGCTTCTATCGCGGCAAACTCTCGAAGGAGGAGATCCTCTCGCAGATAGACTTCGTTATCGACCGCAGATACCCAAACCGCGAGATCCCGGTCGAAAAATTCAAGATACAGTTTGCGAGGGTCGGCGAGCCGGCCTTCAACCGGGCAGTCCTCGAGGTTTTGGAGATACTCCCGACGCGCTATCTCGCGCCGGGCCTTATGCCTACTATCTCTACTGTTGCACCGTCTTGTTCGCAGGGGTTCTTCGAGCGTATGCTCGAGATCAAAAATCGCCTATACAACCGCGGGAATTTCCAGCTTCAATTCTCCATTCACACGACCTGCGAGGCCGAGCGCGATCGACTAATACCTATCAAAAAATGGGGCTTTTCCGAGATAGCGGACTATGCTTCTCGTTTTCATGGAATCGCCGATCGCAAGGTGACATTGAATTTCGCCCTCGCACGCGGCTCTGAGTTAGACCCCGCAGTGCTTCGCAGATTCTTCGATCCTGATTTGTTTCTGATAAAAATTACGCCGATTAACCCGACCTATTCGGCGGTCAGCAACGCCCTGACGACCTTCGTCGATCCGAAGGACGAAACCGCCTCCCAAAAAACGATCACGGAGATCCGCGAGGCCGGTTACGAGGTGATCCTCAGTATCGGAAACCTCGAGGAGAACTTCATCGGAAGCAACTGCGGGCAATTCATCGCAAAATATCTCAGCGAGCAAAAGGCGCTGGAGGGCGGCTACACCTACAATATCAACGAAATCCCGAAACCGGCCGGCGAAACACTGCAGTATTAATCGAAGCGCATCTGGAACAGGACGACCAAGTTATCCGGCGCGGAACCGTTTTGAAGCTCGACAAGCTCGTAGTTGACACGTAACATGCTGAGCCATTTGTTCTTATCGAATCCGAGCGACACTCCGAATGTGACCCTGTCGCGGCGGTTGTCCTCGCCCGGAGCATCGAGCATATCGAACCGGACCGCGGGAGTGACCCACTTGAGAAGCTCGGTCTCGACGGGAATATCGTAGAGGCCGTAAGCGTAGAGCGCGGTCGTCGATTCGTCGAGGTAGTCCTTAATCGAGGCCTCCGAGGCCAACGCCAACCCGCCCTTTGTGTAGGAAAGCCCGCCACTGTAGTATTTGACATCTTGAGCAAGATCGTTCGCGAGGTTGTCCTTGCCCAGATGCGCCCCGCCCATCACCGCAAAACCCTCGAAGGGCTTCACTTCTGCCCAAGCCGAGAAGTTTTTGAACTTGTTGTTGTCGAAGGTGTTCATCCCGCTACCGTTCGTCACCGAGCCATAGATGGTAGCCATCGAATTCTTATAGCTGATATTCGCGCCGAGATCGCGATAGCTCGGCGAATTCGCGACAACAAAGCCTCTGCTGATGAACTCGGTTTTCGAGGAGGATTTGAAATGTTCCTGCGCGAAGGGCGTGATGAACTGGCCGAAGGTCAGCTGTAAATTCTTGACCGGCTTGAACCTAACCTCCGCGTCGAGAACGCCGAAGTATTCACGCATCGAAAATTCGTTCGAGTCGGCCACTCCGCTGACCGCCGGATAATCGCCATAAATGAAGAGAAATACCTGCGAATACTTGTTTATATCGGCCTGAAGCCCGAGGCATGTCAGCAGAAGATCGAATTGACCCGAATTATCGCCCTCCTCGACAATATCGTATTTGTAAGCGCTTTGAATATACCCGAACCAATTCAATGTGGAGTTCTTTTGCGCCGAAAGTGTGAAACACATGCCGATAAGGCCTATCAGGAACATCCTTTTCATCTCGATCCTTTCGCTGAAATATTTTTTATAAATAAACACATCGGATAGTATTTCGCAAGCGGTTTTTTCCTCGTGCCGCAAACGACCGATTTGAGAAATGCGATCCGTTTCGTCGGCATAGACGATTGTAATTATAAGGGATTGATATCGGCAAACCCTTCTCGTGAAAAGGGGTTAAATCGATGCCATACCCACAGATCATTTTAAATACACGATTCGTTTCGTCGCCGCGCCGGTCGCTTCGGCTTGCCTCGGCTCCGCTCGGTAACCACCGCTCAGCGACCGGGAGTCGACCCGCGCGCGGACGACGAGATAGACCCCTGAGCCGAGGGATTCGTCGGGCGACCAGAGGAATTCGCGGGTCGTAGGGGAGGGGCTTGCGCCGTCCCGTTCGTTATTGT
>DIWU01000034.1 GCA_002428525.1 bacterium UBP14_UBA6098 | reverse complement strand
ACCTTGTCAAAGGGGGTCGGCGCGCTAGCGCCGGGGGCATTAAAAAAAGGCGGCCCACCGTTCGCCCCCAAAAACCGCAACCGCGCCCTTCAGGGTGCGGCTATTATCGATACCGGAACAGATTGCTTCGTCGCTTGCGCTCCTCGCAATGACGATCGCCGTCGGCCGCGCCGACAAAAAAGGGCGCACCGCCGTGCGCCCCTACGAATTTCCCCGCCAATCCCCCCATCTCGGAAACTCGCCACCCCCCTTAATAAGGGGGGGCAGAGGGGATTCCCCCTGGCGGCCTTCAAGCCGCCCCTCTCGTGTAAAACCTTTTACCCTTTACCCTTTACCCTTCACCTTCTTCACACTACCTCAATCGTCCCCTCGCTCACCACCCCCACTTCGCCCACCGCATTGAACGGCGTCGCGCGGTAGTGCCACTTCCCCGGATGGGGCACATTGTCGCGGAAAGGCAAGATTTCTTCCTCTTCGAGATCGTATTCCGTGATGAATTCCCAAGCCCCAGTCCCCTCGAGCTCGCGCTCCAAAACGCACTTCGGGCAGTCGAAAATCCTCGTGAAGATAATTTCCGTCGTCAGGGGCAACGCGATCAAATTCACCTCGAACCCCGCCATCGGGCCGGGCCACGGCACCCCCTCGACCCCCGGCTCCGGCTCGCCCGACCCCGGCGTCCAAATCTGCGACTTCGGAACGAGGCCAAGCTCAAGCATCCGCGGGTCGTCGTCGCCCCAGTAAGCCACAGCGCGGTGAAAACACTTGCGCAAAAGTTTTTCGCCCATCGTTTTACGAAGCACGTTTTTCGAGGCCGTAGCGGCCTTCTGGTCGGCAAGCTCTTTGCCCGTCGCCGCCAAATTCGCGTCGAACGCGGCAACCGACAATTTGAGCGCATCGAAAGGCGCATCCGGTAGCGTGACATCGGGGTGCTCGACGGCCAATGCCTCCTTCGCCTTGACCATATACTCCAGCATCTTGATGAAGCCTTTGTTGTTTTTCGGAAGGTCTTCGCCTATGAAAAATCGCTCGTTAAGATACTCGACCGTCCCGCTATCGGCAAATTCCATCTCGCCCTTAACAATCGATTGACACGCGCGATACTTTGCGAGGGCATCGTCGTAAGCGATGGATAACTCGACATAAATCTCGTCAACATCTGCCGATTCCTCTTGCTGTTTGTTGAGCGCCGTGTCGATATTGTCCGAGTAGGTATCGTATTCGGCGATCTCGGCGGGGAGAAATCCGAGATCGACCCCATAAATTGCAAGACCCGCCGCCATTTGACGGACACGGATTGCGTGGTCGGCATCGGGTTCTTCTGTGAATTGATTGTTTTTGAAAGTCATTTCCCCTCACTTTTAGGAATGGTTTGTTTATCTCAATTTTGCAATAAACTATTAACAAATATACACAATCTATTATATAAAATGCATTTCCGACGCGTCGGAAACGGTAGGTTTGCCGTCGGAAGCATTACAGACCTCGTCGATTATGCCAAAGTCTTCGTCGGAAACATTACAGGTGAAGTCGATTATGCCAAAGTTTTTATCGGAAGCCCTCGGTTTGCCGTCGGAAATGGTAGGTTTGCCGTCGAATGCATTACAGATGGCGTCGATTATGGCAAAGTTCTCGTCGGAAGCCCTATTTTGAACATATTTTGTGCATTTATCAAATAACGAACGGCGATTTCTCTTTTCGATGGGCCTCGCCGCCGCGCCCATTTTGCATTGCTAATCGCAAATTTTAAATTCCTCCGCCCTCCTTCAGTTTACATTTTACATTATTCTCAACCCGCCCCCGCGGGACAACATGAATTAAATCTATGCAAAGAACACATCCGTAGGGGTCAACCGGTGGTTGACCCGTTTGTCAAACCCGCGATTATCGCCGTTTGCCATGCACGGGCGACCCACCGGGTCGTGATCGTTTTCCCCGTCATTGGGCGACGGGCGACCCACCGGGTCGTGATCGTTTTCCCCGTCATTGGGCGACGGGCGACCCACCGGGTCGCCCCTACGGACGTTTTGCGTTTCCACCCGTCACATGTCATTCTCGACCGCCAACATGTCATTCCCGTGTAAACGGGAATCCAGATCCCTGTAGGGGAGGGCCTCTGTGCCCTCCAGTTTTGCCGGTTGCGCAACGCACGGGCGGGTTTCAAACCCGCCCCTACACAACATTGCCCCCGCGGGACAACATGAATTAAATCTATGCAAAGAACACATCCGTAGGGGTCAACCGGTGGTTGACCCGTTTGTCAAACCCGCGATTATCGCCGTTTGCCATGCACGGGCGACCCACCGGGTCGCCCCTACGAACCGCGTGAATTAAATCTATTTTTAAAGAACAGACGACGCCGTGCGACTATTTATCCGCCCCCCGGTGAAGGAGGGGGGGGTTAACAAAACGGTCAAGAATAATTTTTTCTGCACGGTCTTTTCTTTGAGAATCAAAACTAGAAACAGATTGCGCACCTAAATCCATTAATTGATTTATCGATTTGGTGTTTATCTTCTCTATTTCAGCATAAACTGCGAACGAATTGAATTTGTAACCGCCACCTTCATACTTAAGACAAGATTTAACAGCTTGGTCACACTGGACTGTTGATTGAATTGGAAAAACGAATAACGGCTTTCCCCCATTTCTACATAGCCATGGAATTTCATACAAGCTACTTTCATCAATAGCAGGTTCGTGCCAGTTTTTTAATAATGCTGGGACTTTTGGTTTTATTCTAGATTCCATGAATTCCTCAAACTCTTCAAAGAATAGGGAACTAGCTCTTTCGAATTTCCATAATGATATATCTGATATTCTAATTAAGCCTTGAATGAAATCCCAGAAAACTAAACCAACTTCTTCAATATTAGATTCAGCAACAATCTCACCCTCGTTGTATGTTAAATCATGTGTAGCGAGAACACTATCGAGTATCTTCTTACGAGTTTCAGAATTGATATCGACATCATATGAAACATGCATTAAAGTATTCCCATAGTCTGTGAAACGAATTCTTCCGTTAGTTGTCTCTATAAAGGCAACGAATCCATCACCATCTTCAAAAACAAAGGGGGTTAACAAGCGATATGTGTTTTTTCCCTCTTGCTTAAGAGCGATTGCCGTTTTCATAGCTTCATTTAGTTTTCCATTTATTTCTTCTATGAATCCCATTTTAGAACAACTCCGGTAATACAGGTGGTGCCTCTCGTAAGTATGGCACTGGTCTTATATTAACTTCTTTTGAAAAAAATGCAAGAGCTGAATCAATGTTGTTAAATTCACCTGTTTCATTGGCCCAGCCTTCAGGCTTTTTACCTGCTTCAATGTATCTCTGAGTAGCTCTATGAATATGACAAACGAAGTCAGTATTGTCGCCTTCTATTTTATTCGGGTGTTGATGTGTAGGCCCGTTACATCTAAGAAGAGATATATTTTCCCCTGTTGCTCTGTCTATGTATATGAGGCCAATAGAGAAATTTAACGGATCACGTATGTTTTGACGAATAAAAACTCTAAATCTGTTTTTCGTCTCTGTTTCAAGCTCTTTGTTGAATCTTTCGTGTCCGTTTTCTCTGGTTAGCCTTATTCTCTGGTTCCCTTGCCATATTTTTTCTTCATTAATGAGTTCCTCAATCTCAATGTCCGTTAATTCAATCATATATACCTCTCAATTCATATTTCTTTTAAAATCGGTCAACCTACCTATTCCCTTTTGCTTGGTTGTGGGTTTTGCAGAGCATCTGGCAATTCTTGGGGTCTGAAGAACCGCCCTTGCTCCATGCCGCCACATGATCGGCGTCCATTTCGCTTTGCTTCCAAATCTTGATTTTGTTCGAGTCATGCCCGATTGCACAAAGCGGACAGTTCGAGATGCCTTTTGCAGTGGCTTCTGCAGTTTGTTTTTCGTAAACAGCCCTCTTGGTTGCTTCATCAAAGACTCGAACATTGAGCAATCGCATGTCAACAGAACCGCCAAGGATGAACTCGAATATCCCTCTGCGGTTTGTGACATAGGGGTCGGCGAGTAGCTTTTGAACTTCGGCTGATACCTTTTTGGGGTCATAAGATTTCTTGTGGTATTCTTCGTAAAGCCGTCCCCATTCGAGGCCGCGCATCTCGCTTTCAACATCGATAAATACGCCGGAAACCCAGTCGATTACGCTGTTGAAATAGGTTTTCAGTTCCTTGATGTTGTCGTCGTAACGGTGTTGGCTCATGTATCTGTCGATATTGGTCTTGCTCACCCAGTCCAGCGCGCACTCCAAGAACTCCTGCCGTTTGACATTGCCCTTTATATATGCGCTCCATTTCATGACATTGGAGTTTTGGCTGTTGCTAAATTCCTCTTTGGCGAGGGTCACAAACGGCCCGGAAAACACGGCGTTTAGCTTTTCCTGTTCGTTGATTACAATCCCACCGATATTAATTATTGAATACCAGTCTTTTATCTCGGTTTCTCCGCCATCGCAAATATAGACGATGATTTTTGTGTTCAGAATCTTCTCCTGCTTGTCTTTTGCGATGCCGGAGAAAAACTGCTCCATGTTTTTTTCGTCTTTGATTGCGAATTTGTTTGTTAGAAACCGCCCGATGCTGGTGATGCGTTGTTGTCCGTCCAAGACCTCGAACTTATCCTCGGCGACCTTGTTGAAGTAGAGCAAACCTAACGGGAATCCCTTGAGAATAGAATAAATTACGGCAACTTCTTTTCCCCCCCCTTGATCTGAATAGAGATAATTCCGCTGGTATTCCGGCTGAATGGTAAGCTTGCCGGAAAGGCCGAAAAGCCCCTTGCCTTCAAGCTCGTTATATACAAAGCCTTCGCATAGCTCTTTGACGGTTATTTCGGTTTTAAGTTCAGTTTTCATTTTCTACCTTTTGTGCTTAATGAATATACGCTTAAAAGTTTCCTTGCCATTGAGATATGAACCGCGACCATAAACGCCATTTGGGTCTTGATCGATACCCCTGTTCGATCCAATCAACTCAAACTGCTCTGGGCAGTATTTATCGAGGAAGCTTATAGGCACGCCCATCACGCCGTCGTAATCGCCGGGGATGGCATCGGTGAACGGCACTTCGATAGCGTCGTAGTTGTCGTATCTTTGGTATTCTTTGCCCTTGAGCTTTTTGTTAAATCTTAGGTTTTCTTCCATTGACATAAGTTCGAGTGGCTTGTGGCGCCGCCCGTGGTCGAGATTGGTGAACCAGCAAACATTCCTAAATTTTACCAAACCAGTGTCGGGGTTGTAAACACCGCCAGCATATTCTCGCTTTACCGGTGTCGAGAAATAGGCATTGCCTCCCCTAAATCCGTTACCTAACCACATTTTATTGTTCTTTATTAACGGGAATACATCTTTGTAGGTGATCGCATTAAGACTACCGATTATCAAAAATTTCTTTTCTGCTTCAACAACCCACGCCAAGAATTCAAGAAAGAGCGAGAAGGGCGGGTTGGTGATTATCATATCGGCTTCATCGCGGAGTTTGGTTATCTCTTTGCTTCGGAAGTCGCCGTCGCCTTTTAGGTATTGCCATTCAAGGTCTTCGACATCCACCTTGTTGTCTCCGGTTTTGTCGCGTGTAAGCGTGAATATTTTTCCTTTTATCTCGGTTTTCTTTTCGTCGAACTGTGGTGCGCTTTTTTCAAAGAGGGTTGGCAGATAGCCGCTTTTGTAGTTCTTGCTGTTTTCAGCGTAGCTTGTGCTTATGAGCTTCTTCAGGCCGAACTCTTGGAATTTTTGTGCGAAGAACTTTGTGAAGTTGCTCCATTCGGGGTCGTCGCAGGGCAGGAGTATTGTCTTGCCTCGAAAGACATCGGGGTCGAAATCGAGATAAGCGTTGATTTCTGCTTGGATGTCGTCCCATTGAGTATAGAACTCGTCGTTTTTCGCGCTTTTGGCGTTTGCGAGATTATCGTTTGGCATCGGGCTAAGTTCCTTCGGGTTTAGCGTATTTCGGGTTATGGTTTTTCATGATAAACTTAAACCCAATTTAAATTGCCTTTTGAAAAGCGCAAGAGGTTTTTCAAAAAATCTCTCATATCCCCAGCTCCGGTTTGGTTTGGGGTTTGGTTATGGGTTTTCGGTCGAGGCCCTGCGGGTTTCCTCGTTTAACTCGGTCACACGCCTCGACCATACGGTTCCCGTCAATCAGATTCGCGGGTTGGGGGTGCACGGCGTATGTGAGTTTATGACCTTTCATTCATGCCATGCCGAGTTTTGCCTTTACCTCTTCGAGCGGTATTCCGGGGGCGTCGCCTTCGGCTTCCTTCGCTTTGCGCAGGTCGCGCAGGTCCTCCAAATCCTCCAAAAGCTCTTGAATGTGCGAGAACTCCTCGTAGGTCAAAACGACGAACTCGCGTTTGCCGTCTTTTATTATGTAATTCGGGTGCAGGTCTATCATTTATCTCCTCGTCTTATAGGCGTCGCGCCTGTTGACAACCCGATATATTATAATGTTTTCATTTTCGATTTCAAAGAGTATTCTGTAATCGCCGACGCGCAGGCGATATTCGGGTGTCCATGCGGTCAGTTTGCGCACATCGCCACGAAGCCCTTTCCTCATCTTTTGGATTTTGTCGATAATTCGTTCCTGTTCGGTTCGTTCAAGTTTAGAAATATCCTTCACCGCTCTCGGCTTGAAGGCTACTGCGTATGTTTTCTCTTCAGCGCTCATATCGCAGGGTCCCAGTCAATTATATTCGGGGGTTGGGGGTGTGCGGCGTATTTCGGTGTCACTTTAACCATCGTAATCACAATATAAATCGTTCCCCCCGCGCGCGCAAGGGTTTTTTCGCACACGGTTTCATATCCCCGGCTCCGGTTTGGTTTGGGGTTTGGTTATGGGTTTGGCTTTTTTCAATGTGTCGGAGGTGTCGGGGAGTTCGGGGCGTTTGCCCGCAAAGTAGTCCTCGGTGGGTCCGGGTGTTGCTTTATATTGTCTTGCGCTCCTAAATCTCAAATTTCAATCCAATGCTTTTACGCCTATAATATATTGACAAACCATACTAACCGTTGGAACATTTAAAAAACCGAAACTTTTTTTCGAAAACCGGAACTCCAAATCGATTTTCCGGAACTCCAAAACGAAAACCGAAACTTTTGGGCGTTTGAAACATCCCTTTGATCCCTCCCGAATGAACCCGCAAGGCTTTTAATACCTCGGAAAGCCTTTGCATGGAGGCTAAAATCACTTCTTCGCCGGTTTTTTCACCTTGAAGAGCAGGTTGCCCGCGAGCGCGCGAAGGAGCGGCAGGTTCGCGAGGAACTCGTCAAGGCCGTGGAGGTTCAGCCTGTTGAATCCGGGGAAACTGCCCGGAATGAGGTAGCGTTTGCGAAACTCGATAGACTCCGGCGAAAGCGCCTCGAATGTCGCTTTGAAGAACTTGCGGCGGATGAGTTTTACGTTTTTTTCAAAAAACCAGTGATTGGTTCCCCTAATGAAGTCGATAAATTTATAACTTAAGAACCAATAAGGCGAAGAACCCTCAGGTTCCATACCAACAATACAACCACCGGGTTTTAACTTTTGGTAGGCTACTTTTATCGCCTTTGCGATAGTTTCTTTATCTGGGTAATGATGAAGGACTTTTATGAATACAATGACATCGAAATCGACCTCAAGAGTTGGAACTATCTCGTTGAAATCGCCGTGGAAGGTGTGGTATTTCGAGGCGTCCCCCCGCGCGCGGACGAACTCCTCGGCGGATTTGATGCTCTCGGCGGAGAGGTCGATGCCGAAGACCTCGTAGCCGAGCTTGATGAACGGCAGGGAATAGAGGCCGGTTCCCGAGCCGCACTCGAGAAGCCGCCCACGGGGCACATCGCGGAAAAGCCCCTCGATGGGCCGCCATTTGTCGATGAGGTTTGTCGCGCGGAGGCGTTCGGCCTCGCGGTCCATATAGGCCTTTTGAAACTCAATAAATTCATCTTTATCCATGTGATTTCCCTGTTGTATCATCATATTAATCCTTTAACCACCTCGATAAAATACGGCAATGGGTCGCTGGTTCTTTCGATGAAATGCCGGTGTGCGTTGCTATATTCTTGTTTGAATTGCGGATTATCGAGCATGTTGCGGAGATCATGCAACAGGCGGTCGCCTTCGTTCGGTTTATAGCCGAAGGCGAGGCCGAGCCGCTGATGTTCCTCGACATAGGAAATTTTTCCGACGAAATCGCTGATGCGGAAGGCCGGCGTGCCGAGAACCGCGGCCTCGGAGGTCATAGTCTGGCTGTCGCCGAGGAAAAGGTCGGCGAAGGCGAGGGCGTGGTGAATTCGGTGCGGCGGAATCGGCATACGGAATTGCTCGAATTTCGCAGTGAGCGGTTTTTCGCTTGTGATAAAAAGCCTCATTCGGTTGCTAATCAGCGAGACCGCCCGGTCGAGGACATCGTCAGCGATGCCTTTTTTGCCGACATCGTGATGCGCGGTCAGCGCCGAGAGGCGGATTATCGCGTAGGGTCGGCCTTTTTCGATGCCGAGGTCGTCGTAAATCGAATCGTCGGGCGTGAATCTCTTCGGATGCAGATAAATTAGCTCTAAGTTCCCTTCAAAGCGAACAGCCTTAGATGAAAATCTCCCAAGCCTTGTTACTTTAGTTGCAATGATACTGTCTGCAAAAGGTAAACTTGTCCAGGCGACAAGTGGGACAATATCTATGTCATCGTCAATAAAGACGATAGATTTCTTGCCGTTCAAGAATGATGCTATATGCGCGGCTCCGTATGTAGATATCCAAAGGTCAATTTCATTTTTGCGGCTGAAAGCTAAGACTTTTTTGATATTTCTCAATAATTCGAGGCCATTTCCAAAAATCCCTTTTGACGCTTTGGAGAATGTCGTGTATTCGATGCCGAGGAGAGCGGCAAGTTTCAGCGAGATGTCTTTATCTCTCATGACCCAATGGACATTGGCGAATTCGGAAATTTCATCTGCAATCTGCTTCAGAATCCAAATCTGGGAGGGGTGCGCTGGAAAGAGGGCTATATTCTTTCTATCGGAGGCGATTTTCACCCTTTCAGCTCCCTATTCGCTTCCATGTCGAAGAGCATGGCGAACAGGATCGACTGCATGCCCATGAAGGTGCAGAAGAGAATCGCCAGCGCGTTGATCTTAGGAATGTGCGTCGTTGTTATCCAGTAGTAGAAGAGCCGCACGATGAGCGGGATGTCCACCGCGATGAGAAAACCGCCGAGGGCGTAGAAGAAAATCAGCGGGTGGAAATCGCGGATGATGTATTTCTGCACCATTCTGCGCATGAAAAGCCTCAGCATCAGGAAAGGCATATAGAACATGACTTTGCGGAGCTTCATGCCGCTTTTCTCGCCGACACCGTATATCGGCGCGACAGGCACATCCATCACGCGGAAATTGTAGATGTTGAGTGTTACCAGCAGGTCGTTGAAGACGCCGTAATCGGGGTAGATACGGTCGAGGGGGATTGTGCGATATACTTTGATGTCCGCGGCGGTGTAGCCGCACTGCGAGTCCGTCACATGCCAGAAGCCGCTGGCGATCTTGGTCATCAGCGTCAGCGCGGAGTTGCCGAGGTAGCGGACATGGGGGATTTTCCGCCACGCCTCGCCGGTGACGAGGCGGTTGCCCTTTGTGAAATCCGCTCTGCCGGCGACAATCGGCTCGATGAGGGCGGGCATGTCGTTTGGGTCCATCTGGTTGTCGCCGTCCATAGTGACGACAATATCGACATCGAGTTCGAGGCATTTGCGGAAACCTGTCGCGCGGGCGGAGCCGTTGCCGAGGTTTCGCTCGTGGCGAAGGAGCGTGACGCGCTCGTCGCTTTTTGCGATGGCCTCGACGATTTCGGCGGTGCGGTCCTTGCTTTTGTCATCGACAACGATGATTCTATCAACGAACACCGGTAGGGTCTCTATCGTTTTCGCGATGAGCCGCTCCTCGTTGAATGCCGGAATGACCACGGCTATTTTTTTGTTTTGGAACATGGGCTAATATCCCTTGCTTCTTTGGATAACCAAAATAACTTCAAGTTCTTTTTCATTGTCCTTTATTCGATAGACAATTCTATAATCTCCAATTCTCAATCGATATGAACCATCGAGCTTCCCTTTGAGCTTTCGGATATTCGCTCCAAAATATGGGTTTTCGGCTAAAAGGTTAAGAGCATTGACTATCCTATCTTTGTCTCTTCTTGGGAGACTCTCGAAGGTTTTTGCCGCAGGACGGGCAAAATAGATTTGAAAATGACTATCCATTTTCGATTTGACCGAGTAGGATTCTATCACCTCTATTAAGCGCTGTTAAGCCCTCTTCGTATTTTTTTTCAAAGCCTTCAATGGACATAAGCTCATGTGTGGCCTCCCATTCTTTCCTATCCCTAAGCCACCTCATGAAATCGAGCATCTCCTTAACATGCACATCGTCCAGTTGATCGATAAGGGACTTTGCTTCGTCTTTAATTTTAACTGTCATAATCTACCTCATTGCGATTTATGTAGGCCGGAATCACGACGGCGATTTTTTTATCGTGGAACATGGGGCTACCACCTGATATCGGCAAATTCTGAATTTACTGACATTAATGCCATTCGTTTTCGGGGATTTCGGCACCTTTCATGATTGCCACAAGGGTTCCAATCGGCAAAGGTCTGTTGTTGAACCAAGGGACAACGACGATAAGACCGTTTTTGGGATTGGCCCATTTCCTATGGCTACCTTTCTGTGATATTAAAACCCAATCATGCTTTGCAAGCATTGCTTCGATCTCCGAGGCCTTAAGGCGTTTCGTTTTTCCCATCGTTAAACAGCAACAAATGTGACAGTGGCTTCCGAGGGAAATTCTTTTTCTGAAGGTTCGAGATACAACTCTATAGCCTCACGAATGTTCGCCAAAGCCTCCTCTTTTGTGGCTCCGGCGGAGGCGCAACCCGGAAGCTCGGGGCAATATGCCGACCAAGCATCAGCTTCGCAATCGAATTCTATAACGACGCGCCAATTCATTTTATCTCCTATGGTTCGATTCCATTATTCATCGAGTTTCCCCGAGAACGCCGGAATCACGACGGCGATTTTTTTGTTTTGGAACATGGATTACATCTCTTTTAAAATGTTCTCGATTTGGATTTTCAAATCATCAAGCTCGTTGACAATCACATTCCAAACCCTTTTAAGGTTCACTCCAAAGTAATCGTGGATCAGGACATCTCTCATACCTGCGATCTCACGCCATTTTACATTAGGGTATTTGTTTTTCACGGCAGAATCGATTTTTTTCACGGCCTCGCCCATGATTTCGAGGCGTCGGACAACGGCGTCCTGAAGGAGTGTATTCCCCTCGAAATCGGCGAAATCCTTTTCATAAACATAAGCTCTTATTGAGTTTATGCTGTCGAGGATGTCCTGCAAATATACCTTTTTGTTCTTTTTCATAATATTTTTAAAGCGCTATTCTCGATATGCTCTTTGAGCGCCGGTTTTATGGAGTCATATTCAACGAGATCGACTTTGCGGCCAAGCTTGTCTTGCAATTCGAGGATGATGCCGATATAGTCGAGCAGGCTGAGGGAGTTGTCCAAATCGACAAGAATGTCGATATCGCTATTCTCTTTAAAATCGCCTCGAACTATCGAACCGAAAAGGGCGGCGCGAGTTGCCCCCCTTTTTTTGAGGATTGGGACAATTGTATCGATGATCTTATTAATTTTAGCGTCCAAGGCTTTTTCCCTTATTTTTGGCCGGAATCACGACGGCGATTTTTTGGGATTTGAACATTAATAATGCCCTTTGGGTTGGCGATTTAGCCGGCTATTTGCCGCTTTGCTTCTTGGCCTTCCACTGGCTGTATTGTTTTGCGGCCGATTCGATTTGCTTTATAAAGGTCGAATCGACATCGGTTCGCGCGAGTTGTTGCCTGATTGTTGCCTCCGCCGAGGCGAAATCCTCCTGATAGATGAAAACGGAGATGATGTTTTTAAATATCACCGCGTCAAAGGGGTCTTTCTTCGCCGCGATCTTGAAATATTCCAGCGCTTTGTCGTATTGTTTCATATTGGCGTAGGCCGTCGCGATGTTATTGTAGCAATCGGATTCCTTTGCGCCGAAAGTCCTTGCCTTCTCGAGGGCGATGATCGACAGTTCGTTGAAGCCGGTTTTATTAAGGTCGATTCCGCGGTTTAGCCATAGAACAGGGTTCTTTGGGTAGAGCAAAACCGCGCCCTCGAAGAGCATCTGCGCCTCCTCGATGTTCTTCATGACCATCAAGTAATTGTGGGTTCGGCAGATTTTCTCGACCTCCCTGTCCTCGCCCTCGGTTTCTAAGCTGTCGTGAATCGCGAGGAGGGAGTCGAGGAGTGTTTTGTTTTGGGCGACATTGGCGCGGTGGAGCGATTTGTAATACTCGATGAACTCGCGGTTGCCCTTTGTGATCGCCGAGCGAAGGCACACGGTGTCGACCTCGAAGATAATTGTTGAAGGTTTGTCTGTTCGGTAAAGCTCTTTGAAGCAATCCTGATAGCGAGTCATTGTAGGTCGCAAGAAATAATTCGATATATTGTAGATAGGGTCGTAAACGACATACTTGACCTTGTTCTGGAGCATCCATTCGCCCAAGGAGTCGATCTCGGCGACGCTTTTCTCCGCTATGAAGCCCTCGTAGCCGACAGTGAAGTATTTTTGAACATAAAGTGGGCAGACAACGCGCCTCTCTGTGAGGAAATGCGCGGTTCGATACTGCGAGGCGAGAATAACCTCGCCTTCGGGGATGTTCTTTGCGCACCAGCGAAGAGCCTTATGCATTTGTAACACGAGAGGTTCATGTTTGTAGCGATACAAGGGGGTAAGCTCTGTGTATTCCGCGCCGTATTTGCGGTAGTTTTCGCGGGTTTTCGAGGTGAGTTTCATGTCGGAGATGAAGCTGGGCAGGCCCTCGAGGAGGACGATAAACGCCAGCGCGGCGATAATAGCAATTATCCGCCAGACCCTCTTCAGCTTGATTCGATCGAGGAAGGCTACGAAGCCGACCATCGCGAGGAAGAAGATGAAGGGGAAGGCATAGCTGGCATAACGAGCGCCGTGCGAGGCGAAAACGGAATAGATCAAATAATACAGGCCGGCGTAAATTGTGACGAGGTTGGTGGTTTTGTTCTTCAGGGTTTTCGCGATGCCCCAAATCGAGAAGACAGATATCGGGAGGCCGATCGCGAGACCCAGCCAGCTGAAGATGCCTATCTCCGAGCCTTTGTATAGAAATGGTGAATGGTGCGGTATAAAAAGGTTTGGGATGAACTTGAAGATGTAAGAGAACAAATGGTGAAGGTATCTCGTTATAAATGAATCGTATTTCCCGAGCTTGGAGGTGTCGAGGCCGACCTTGCCGACTTGTTGCATATATTGGAAACTGCCGGAAAAGATAAGCGGGAAGACCCACGCGCCGACCAAGACCCCGACGATAGCGGCGTAAATGACGGCCTGTTTGTATTCCTTGCGCCAGATGAGCCATAGGAAACATGCCACGGCCAAGGGCGCGCCGGGGATTCGGATATACAGTGCTAAAACAGTGAAGAGGCTCGCGAGGATGAAATATTTTGTCCGTTTGGATTCGCCGTATTCGAGGAAGAAAAGGATAGTCAGGACCGAGAAGCAGAGAAAGGGGGCTTCGGTGGTGACCATTGAGGCAAAGCACGCTATCTCCTTGTTCAGTATCATGAAGATCGAGAAAAGGAGCGTCACCCAGCGGTTGACCTTGAGGTGCTTGTCGAAGATCAGCGCGATAGCGATTATCGAGAGCAGATAGCATAGGGCATTGAAGATTTTCAAGGTGACTATCGGCTTAGGGTCGCCCGCGAGGCGCATTATTATCGATAGTATGAATGGATAGCCCGGAGCGACATGGGTTTCCGGGGTGGGGGTTTCCGCGTAGGGATCGGTGTAGCCCTTGCCGGAGTACATCTGCCGGGCAAGATTCATATAGTGGAAATTGTCGTCGATGATGCTGGGTTGCGGGTCGAAGATCGAATAGAGTAGAGGCACGCTGATAAGGGCTATAAGCAGAATAAAATGCCATCGACCGAGGCGGCCGAGAAGATTGAAAAAGCCGGTTTCGTTTTGTTGCATTGGTTCACCTTAAAGTTGTTCAATTCATCACATAATTATTAATTAATACATCATTTGCGGCAATAAATCAAGGCGAAAGTTGAAAGGGGAAGGTTATTGGGGGAAGGTTATGGGTTTTGGGTTATAGGTTATGGGTAATACAGGAGGGCGCGGGGAGCGCACGTAGACAGGTAAAGGGTAAAAGGTAATAGGTAAAGGGTAATACAGGAGGGCGCGGGGAGCGCACGTAGACAGGTAAAGGGTAAAAGGTAAAGGGTAAAGGGTAAAGGGTATTAACCCATAACCCAACAAAAAAAATGCCCCTCTCGACGGGAGAGGGGCAAGTGGGTTGCAGTAGTCTTTTAACTCAGAGACTATTCGCCGAGGGTAACTCTGCTCTGGAGAGCAATCTGGAAGGCGTGCGAATACTGATCCGAACCACCCTCGCTGACCGCAAGGCGGAGACGGAGCTGGCAATAGTCAACAACGTCAACACCATCGATGGTTCCGCAAGCAGGCGGGAGGTTGAGGTTCGTTCTAACATCGAACACCGCGTTGGCCGCAACAGACGGCTGGAATCTCTGGGTTCCGTCGAAGGAATACCAGTCGATTGCATCCGGAATGCGGTGAGCCGCATCGATCGGGACTTCAGTTTTAACCAAAGCTTCACTTCCCGCTACCCATTCGCCATTGATGAAAGAACCCATCAGCTTATACTGGTTAAGAGCGTAGCTGATGTCTGCATCGTGGGCGGCATGAACCCAGTCGTCGCCGGTGCTGATGCCCACGGGAATGACATTATACATGCCGAGGTCGAGCGCCAAGGCGCCGCGGTTCTCGATAACGAACGGGATGTCGGCCACTGCGTCGAATTGCGCCATGTCATCTCTGGAGGTGACACCGGTCAGAACCCAAACATCGTTGCCGGGGTTGTCGGTGCCAACATCGCCAGTGCAGTTAACATCGGCGAGATTGATGACCTGGAACTCGATGCCGGTAAGTGTGAACTTGGCATAAACATAAGCCTCATTCGAGGTTCCCTCACCGACGACGTCTTGGGAATACCCAACGATTTCGTCGTCACTGACGAGCAGGTCCTGAGTGTAACCGAAGGCCACGCCCACGGCCACCAGAGCCACTACTAACAACATTTTTTTCATCTACATCCTCCTTCAGGATTTAGGTTGCAACCCTTGTGTTGAACAGTTTCAAAAAGCGAGATTAGCCTAACCCATTCTAAATATTGAGGAGAAATCCCCCAGCTCTGCTTCGATTGTTTCCTCACTTCCTAAGATAAAGAGGTCTTAGTTTTTTGTCAAGGGCAAAATTAAAAATTTTTAACATGATTGGAGAAGCGGATGGAATTTGGCAGTTTCTCTATAGTGGCCGATTTGTCTTTTTCCGCCGCGATTTGAGAAGCCCTGCTTTTTCGCGGGGGAGGCGTAGCGAGCAAAATTTTGGTTGCTCGAAGCGTTGCATTGTTTGAAATTTTTTTTGAAAAGGCTGTTGCTTAGCACGGATCGACGGTTTATATTTGAGGATCGAATTTCGTTGTAAACTTAATAAGGGGGATATATGAAGATTCTCGTTATCAATCCGGGGGCGACCTCGACGAAGGTTGCTGTTTATGAGGACGAAAGGCCGCTATTTGTCGATGTGATCCGCCATAAGCCCGAGGAGTTGGACGGC
This sequence comes from bacterium UBP14_UBA6098, assembly GCA_002428525.1. Classification (GTDB taxonomy): domain Bacteria; phylum UBP14; class UBA6098; order UBA6098; family UBA6098; genus UBA6098. Next base: position 7,297 of record DIWU01000034.1, on the reverse strand, counting down.
TTCGAGAATACCTACGACCAACACGCTTTCCGCTCGGAGACTATTCGGGGGTGTATGGAGAAACACGGTATCGGGTTCGGGGAGTTGGATGCTGTTGTCGGCAGGGGAGGGCCGTTCAAGCCGCTTGTTTCCGGCACCTATCGTGTGAACCCGGCGATGAAGGCGGATGTCAAGCTCGGTAATGTTCAGGCCGACCATATATCGAACATCGGCTGTCTTTTGGCGGACGAGGTTGCGGCGCCCTATGGGATTCCGGCGTTCATAGTCGATCCGGTGAGTGTGGACGAGTTCGATCCGGAGGCCTATGTCTCCGGCATGAAGGAGCTTCCGCGGATCTCGCTGAGCCATGCGTTGAATATCAAGATGATCGCGAAGCGCTACGCTCACGAGATCGGCCGGAGGTATGAGGATTTGAACCTCGTGGTTGCGCATCTCGGAGGCGGGATCAGTATCACCTCGCACCGCAAGGGCCGTATGATCGATGTCAGCAACGCAAACGACGGCGGGCCGTTCTCGCCGCAAAGGTGCGGCACTCTGCCGGTGACCGGTTTAGTGAAGCTTTGCTTTTCGGGGAAATACAGCGAGAAGGAGGTTTTAGGGAAGATCATCAAGAAGGGCGGTTTGCTCGATTTGATTGGAATTGACGATTTGATCGAGTTGGTAGGCCGTATCGACAGCGACGCTGAAGCGGCGTCTGTGTTCAAAGCCTTTGTTTATCATATCTCCAAGGAGATCGGCGCTTATGCCGCGGTGTTGAAGGGCGAGGTCGATGCGATTTTGTTAACCGGCGGGATCGCCTTCTGCGAGCCGGTGATGAACGGCGTCGCGGATTATATAAGCTGGATAGCGCCGGTTAAGGTTTACCCGGGGGAGGACGAGATGGAGGGTCTTGCGCTTGGCGCGCTAAGGGTTCTCCGTGGCGAGGAGGAGGAGAAAGAGTATAAATAATACTCGAGCAATCTCGCCGGATGGGCGAATTTTCCGAGAATTAACCGGATTTCCGAACAGGGAGTCCGGTTATTTTATATAGACAACCCTCGCGGATACGGTCTCGGAGGCAAAGCGCGCGCGGACGAGATACACGCCGGAGGCGAGGGCCTCGTCGGGGGACCATTCGTAGAGGCCGACTCGAGGTTGGCCGAGATCGGCGACCAGCCGGCCGTTCAGGTCGAAGACCTCGACCGAGATGCCCGACAAGTCGGGGGATTGTGCATCAATTCCTTTGATGGCGATTTTCACAGCGGAGTTGAAGGGATTCGGGAATGCCGATATCGCTATGATTTCAGGGAGTCTGCGCTCGGCGACGAGGGGTTGGACTGTATCGCCTCTGGCGGCCGCGGCGGCGATCTCGAAGTTCGCCGCGGAATTCGCGACGATGAACGCGACCTTGAGCGTTTCGGCAGAACCCGGCGGAATGCTTGGGAGGTTCCAAAGGCAATAGCTCGACCAGTCGCCGGCGGTTGGCGAGGTCGGCCAAATCGGGTCTGAAAAAACAAGCGAGCTCATCAGCGAGCTGTCCGGGGCGGCGAGGGTATCGACCCAGTCCCTCCAAGCGCCGCATAGTGCGCCCTCGAGGGGGGACAATCCACAGAATCCCGAAGTGACATTGGAGGTGCCGTCGCGAACACCAACCGCTTCGAGGTAGGTGTATTTCTCGGGATAGTCGTCGCTGTAAAGGTCGTCCGGGACATCGCCGTCATAGAAGAAAACGGCGCGGAGTCCGGAGATCGCAGAGCTACGGATATTTCTGATAGCGAAAGTCGCGATTATCGTGTTCAGAGACTCCATCTCGGCGACGACGCGCTCGACGATCGCGACGCCATAGGCGGAATCGGTGTATTCGATGAACGTTTCGCTTCGGATAAGCACTGAATCGGTGTCGGCGGGGGCGCCGGTTGAATCGGTGTCGATCACAACATTGTAGAACTCGAAAATATCGAGGCTGTCGGTGATTTTAAAGGTGCTCGTGAAGAACGGCTCGTAAACATGGGCACTGCCCCATGCGCAGGCGCCGGCGTCGTCGCCGAGGGTGAGAAAGGCGCGAAAGAGGTTGTCCGAGCCGGTGACGAGGTAGCGGTGTTCCGCAAAAGCGCCGGGGTATTGCTCGTCAACGCGGAGTATCGCGTTGTCGATCTCGTGATAATATCGCCTCTGGGCAAGACATAACGAGGCGGAAAGCAAGAGTATAATTATTAAAAGCGCATTTTTCATGTCGAACTCAATCTATAAATAAAAACCCGTCTGTCAAGGCCTCGATTTGGGCTTGTATAATTCGTGCAAAATTATATAATACATTTATTATGCCAGAAGGGAGAATAATATTCGTTCCGACGCCGATAGGCAACCTCGAGGATATGACTTTGCGCGCGATTCGTATTCTCGGGGAGGCGGATTTTGTTGCGGCCGAGGACACTCGAACAGCGAAGGTTCTCTTCGACAGGTTCGGGATCTCGACTCAGTGCTTCGGATTTCATGTTAAAAACGAGCGGCACGCCGCGGAGCGCATACTCAAGCTTGTCTCGGAGGGCAAAACTGTCGCGGTGATCTCGGAGTCCGGCATGCCGGGAATCTCCGATCCGGGCTGGACGCTATTTCGCAGGGCTATCGAGGAAAATGCCCCCTTCGAGGTTCTCCCCGGGGCGACAGCCTTCGTGCCGGCTCTACTGAATTCAGGTTTTCCGGTTCCGGGGTTTTCCTACGAGGGCTTCCTGCCTCATTCGGGAAAGGGGCGAAGAAGGCGCTTGCGCATTCTTGCCAAGGATAGCCCGCGGACGCTTGTATTTTATGAATCTCCGCACCGCATCGGAGAATTTCTTACGGACGCCATGGAGATCTTGGGCGACAGGGATGCTGTAATCTGCAGGGAACTGTCGAAGTTTTATGAGGAAACGATTCGCGGGAAACTATCGGAGTTTAAGGATTTGAAGGAGATCAAGGGCGAGATTGTCGTTGTGATCGCGCCCGAGTAGCCGATTGGAGCGTTTATGGCTGTCAAGCGATTCAGTATAAGCATCGAGGACGAGCTGGCGAAAAGGTTCGAGGATTATTTTGCCGAACGAGGTTTCAAAAAGCGCTCCGAGGCGATTAGGGAGATGATCGAAAAGGCCATCGAAGATGAGAAAAAACCGGTTATCGTGGGGCGGGTCGTCGCGGCGCTGTCGTTTATTTTCGACCACGGCAAACATCTCAATTACAAGCTCGTGCATGAGCAACATCGCTTTGCTGAGGAAATCGTCGGCATCACGCAGACCCATCTCGATGAGAACCGCAGTTTCGAGGTTATTATGATTAGATCCTCGATCGATAGGGCGCGGGAGCTTGCGGGCAGGATACTCGGGACTCGCGGGGTTGTCGCCGGCGAGCTGACCGTTTACGCCGATGAATAACCTTTTCCTCGAGGATTGACATTCTGCGATTGAATCAATAATATTTGCGAAGATTTGGATGAAGCGATTTGGAAGATGTTCTGTATAAAACGGTTTCAGGGCCGGCCGGAGCCGAGATCGAGGAGAAATCCTCGAGGTTCATTGCAATGGTGGCAAGGGTAGAGAGCAGAGAGGCCTTTCGCGCGATGCTCGCAGGAATCGAGGCCGAGCAAGCCTCCGCGACGCATCACTGCTGGGCTTTCAGGATTGGTTTTTCACCGGTCGAAGAGCTTTTCTCGGATGACGGCGAGCCATCGGGCAGTGCGGGGTTGCCGATCCTCAGGGTGCTCGCGGGCAAGGGCCTCGTGAATATTGCCTGCGTTGTGACGAGGTATTTCGGAGGAACCAAGCTTGGGATCGGCGGGCTAATTCGCGCCTACTCCCAAGCGACCTCAGCGGCGCTTCGCGAGGCGGAGATAATCGAGGTGCGGGAGCGTTTGCGCTATCGGGCGGAGATGCCCTATCGGCTGTATTCCGAGTTCGAGGCGTTGTTGAAAAGGCGCGGTGGAGGGGTTATCGAGGCCGCCTTCGGTGCTGAGGTGGCGATAGTGTTCGATTTCCCGAGGTCTCGCGAGTTTGAGATTCTTTCGATCTTGGCGGATATATCGGCCGGAAGTGTTATTGCGAAAAAAATAGAAATAAATATTTAACAGATATAAGTCATAAGGTTATTATGAAAATTAAAAAAGGGGCTTCTTGGTTTTTATCGGCAACTGTTTTTTCAGTTTTAATCTTGTTGTCCGCTTGCGGAGGCAAATCCTCTAAGACCGAGTCCGAAACCGGCGAGAGGATATTCCCCGATTTCAAGTTTTCGGCATCTGACGGCAATGTTTACACCGAAAAGGATTTAGAAAAAGGTGTTACAATTGCAGGTTTTATGGTCAGTTGGTGTGTGCCGTGTGCAGGTGAGCTTAAAATATTAAATGAATATAAAACCGAATATTCAGCTAAAAAATTACAAGTTCTTGTGTTCACATATGAAGACTATTCCAAATACGATAGTCTTATGAACTCCTTAGGCCTCGATATTCCAGTATTGAAGGCCGACAGCACCCTGCTTGCCGCGCTAAAAATCGATGTTATCCCTACGAGAATATTGCTTAACAACGGGCGTGAGATCAAGCGGGTTGTCGGCGCGCCGAGCTTTGAGGAGGACGCTTTCAGAAAGGTGCTCGCGGATCTTTTAGGAGCTAAACAGGCCACCGAGGATCCCGCTGGAAAGTGATAGGCCTTGAGAGGCTCTCAGACTACACGATTCATCGTTCAAGCGATTTTTTTCACGGCCTTTTCATGGTCGATCCTTGCCCTCTGGGGAAGCGCCGGCGCGCATAACCTTTGCCCCTTTGCGCTGATCCAATCACCGATTCTCGCAATACACCATTCTATGCCGCCTATTTTTATCGGCGGTGTTGTTGTCGGAGCGTTATTCTTAATGCTGGGTCTGATTATGCCGCGGCTCTTCTGTGGTTGGGTATGCCCTGTAGGTTTTATGTCGCGCTTGCTTGGAATCCTCGGAAGGAAGATAGGAATTAATACGAAAATATCGGTTAAATTAAATGATAGATATTTTATATTATCGATATTAGTATTAATCTATATATCGATTATGACAATAATCTCCGGTCGAACGTATTGTATCGGGGGTTGTCCACTGTTTTGGAGCTATGCGGGCTTCGAAGTGCCGATCGGGTCGATGACGCTCGTATTGCTTGTGTTTTTTTTGAGCGGTTCGCTTTTTATCGAGAGGTTTTTTTGTCGGTGGTTCTGCCCTTATGGCTCGCTGTTGGGGCTTTTGAGCAGGTTTTCATTCTTCGCTATCGGAGTAAATCGTATGGAATGCGGTTCCTGCAGGGCTTGTTCCGATTGCCCCATGGGAACCCTTCCGAAGAAAGGGCCGCTGGTCGATGGGCCTATGTGCATCTCTTGCCTCAGATGTCTCGATTCCTGCAAGAATAATAGTTTCGCAGTAACACGCAGATACAGATAGTTTCGCGGGAATGCGAGACTATGGAAATCTCGGCTTTTAATAGGGCCTGCGCAAATACACCAATTATGTTTGTAAAAATGGGCAATATTCCCCATGGGGCTAAATATACTGCAGTAAGATAATGATATGTAATGGCTTATATATGGCACGTAAAGTGCTTATTTAAATAATAAACATAAAACCTAATATTCAGTAGTGTAATAGAAAGAAAAAAAGATTTTTAAAATCATAGATTGACACATGCAAAATGATAATATATATTTCAAAATTTATGTGAATTTATAAAAACCGACTGGCGAAACAGCGCGAACGAAGCGCATAGTGGTTCTTTGAGTCGATGAAGTATTGATAGTTAGGCGACATTATGCCTTAAATCATATGAGGGAGGAAGAAATGAAAATCCGAACGATCGCTTTGTTTGTTTCGATCGTTATCGCATTAACGGCTTTAGCGCAGATCGCAATGCCCGAGACCGAATTCGGCGAACCGGCGAGTGAAGAAAATCTCGCGCAACCGGATTTAACCGCTGTTCCCGACTCGACCGCCGACACCCTCGCGCCGCGCGAGCGGCCGGCGGAGCCGATGGCTACCTGTCTTACAATCGGCGATGGCGCAAACGATATAATTATGGCGAATCCCATCGGCAATGTCGGCATAGGAATAGGTAGTCCGGGCGGAAAACTCGATGTGTATAACGGCGCTTTAACGCTATCGAGCGCTTACCTGGATATAAACCGCGACAGTTATAGCAAAAGCGGTATTTCTTGGTATTCGCAGAGCTATCCGAGTTGGAGCACATATATGTCACCAACCGGAACAAATATGGGCCCTCACGGTGACCTTACCGCGCCTTCGGGAACTTATGTGACGAGCTGGGCATTGCGCAATTATATCGAAAACAGCACCGGCTACGGATGGACCTTCGAATCCGCCGCAAACACGACGACACCGGCTGTTAAATTCGAGATATGCTCGAGCGACGGGACTTTCCATTCCTACGGAAACGGCTATATCGATGGCAGTCTCACTGTCAGCGGCGGTGTTAGCGGTGTAAATTACGCAAGTCTTGCCGGAATCCCCACCAGAACCTCATGGAGCGGCGTTCACAGGGGATTCGTCGCCGAACAACTTAGCTGGAAGAACTACGGCAACAGCCACACGATCTTCGATGCTTCAGCCGGCACCTCTCCCGACGGAGGGGCGGTAAATAACACTAATCCCGACGTCTATTGGACAGCAAGTTACCCGACTCTGATGGGCTGGAACGGCTCGAACACCTATGGCGTCCGTGTAGATGTCTCCCGATACGCGGAATCCGCATACAACGCCGACCTATTGGATAGTCAGCACGGTAGTTATTATGATCATCGAAATTACACGGTAGCTAATAATTATCTTGGTGGCTATTATGTATCTGGTGGATCAGAAAAACCGAACAATACTATTTTCGGCCCCGGAAAGCTAAAAGTTGCCATGCTTTCAGGAGGCAATCTCGGATTTGGCGGCTCATGGAACGATGTCCTTTGGATGAGCACATATTCAGGCGGCGATGTTAAAGGGAGTTATGCCATCGTCGGAGATAAATATTCGGATGAGTTGTATTTTTCGAGGCAAAATTATGATAGCGGATCATGGGGAACCGGGCGAAGGCTTCTTCACACTGGGAATGCTTCCTCGATTTATCCAAATATCAACGGCGACAACCTCGGGAACCATACCGCAACACAGAACCTGAACATGAACTACTTAGATATCAGAAACATCGACGATCTCGATGGCGCTGAATCCGGTGGGATTGGATATATCTATCTGAACTGGAATTGCGCGGACGGTGGAAATGTCGGTGTCTATAATAGCGATTTGAGACTTCTGAAAAACAGATTAT
>DIWU01000035.1 GCA_002428525.1 bacterium UBP14_UBA6098 | reverse complement strand
AATCTGTTTTTCAGAAGTCTCAAATAGTCTATTTTTACACACTGGGTTCACCGATACAATATCAGTAATCAACTACAGCATCCTCCCTCCCGGCACCACCGTTTCCGATTCCTCTTCCGTCTTCTTCGGCACACCGACTTTTACTTCGGATACATCATACATGCTCGCGCCGACAAGCATCGGAATAGACATGGGCACCGAGTTCGCCGTCACGGATTCCGGCGACACGATATGGGCGCCGGCCACCGACTTTTACGGCAACCCCCGCCCCAGCGGCGGAGGGTTCGACATCGGCGCCGCGGAATATCAGTGGGAAACCTATACCGCGAATATCTCCTGCGGTATCGGTTGGAACCTCGTGAGTTGCCCTGTCACGGATACTGTCGATGTAACGGGGATTTTCCCGTTCGCAACAGGCCCGGCCTTTTCATACGACAATTCTTCCGGCGCGTATCTCGACAGCTATGCCATGATCCCGGGAGTGGGCTACTGGGCGCTGTCGTCGGACACATCGGCGATAGAGCTTACAGCCGGTCTCTTAGACTCGGTGACAATCGATATTCATCGGGGATGGAACCTTATCGGCGCAGTCGGAGGGCCTTTTAATACAGCCGGCTTCGGCGCTTGGTTCTTGCCCCCGGCTTACGGATACAATCCCGCTTTCGGCGGCTATTTTAGGACGACCGCCTTACTTCCCGGGTGCGCTTACTGGGTGCTATCCTCAGCCGACACTACAATCACGATACGGCGTTGAGCGCGGAGGCATATCTGATTTCGCCGCGATCCCAAACCCAACGACCGCGTTTCGATACGCCCCTTCGGGCTACGCGGCGACCGCCGTTTCGATACGCCCTTCGGCTACGGGAGCGACTGGTCATCACGGGCGGGTTTCAAACCCGCCCCTACGGAGATTCGGGTGTATCGCTTACGCTATAAGGTAAACAGATTGCTTCGTCGTCCTACGGACTCCTCGCAATGACGTTGGCGGCATTTGGCATTAGGGCATTTGGCGTTGATTTGACATTTGGCATTTGAGAATTTGATATTGCTTTAGAGAACACCCCGGCCTTCGGCCACCCCTCTTTGAAAAGAGGGGAATGCGGGCCGTCGCAAGACCCGCCCCCACGGAGATTCGGGTGCATCGCTCACGCCGTAAGGTAAACAGATTGCTTCGTCGTCCTACGGACTCCTCGCAATGACGGTGGCGGCATTTGGCATTAGGGCATTTGGCATTCATTTGGCATTTGGCATTTGAGAATTTGATATNNACCCGCCCCCACGGAGATTCGGGTGTATCGCTTACGCAATAAGGTAAACAGATTGCTTCGTCGTCCTACGGACTCCTCGCAATGACGTTGGCGGCATTTGGCATTAGGGCATTTGGCATTCATTTGGCATTTGGCATTTGAGAATTTGATATTTCCCCCTCCGGCGCTTTCCCCGCGCCGTCGTGTAATAAAAAACCCAATACCTATAACCCAGAACCTATAACCTAACAAAAAAGGGCGCACAGCCGTGCGCCCCTACAGTAAAACCCTTTACCCTTTATATTTTACCTAACTAACTCCCCTTTTAAAAAGCGAATATCAAATCTCCGGTCGGAGATATCGCCGACCTTGTCCCAAATCAGCTCGTCCTCCGGGCCGAAGTCGGTAGTGTCGCGGAGGCGGAAACGCCCCTCGGGGGCGCAGTCAGTGACTCCGAACAATTGAACCGAATCCAAGCCCTCGAGAAAGACCGGATTGACCTCGGCGGACATGATGAAGCTCGAGTCCGTGGAACTGAAATTCATGTCGCCAATTCGATAGAAGGTGCCCTCGGGGCTACGCCGCTCGAGGCTCCATTCGCAGGACGACATAACCGACGACCTGAAGCCCCCGCTACCGGGAATCGCGCTGTATTTGATACCGAGGTTGAAGATATCCGGCGCGTCAAGGCCGTTTTTGAAGACGCGGAACTGCACCGCCCAATTGAACTGGAGCAAAGTTGTGTCCGCGCGGACGAAGTCGAGGCTGTCCGGCATTGTGACAACGCTCAGCTCGGCGTGGAAGGTCGGTGTGATGATGCTATCGACCTGCGCGGTCGCTGTGCAAGCGAGGATCAGCGCGAATGTTAATCCCTTCTGTATCATCTACTTAGCCAACACCTCCGCAATAGCTGAAATAACCTCGCTCTGCTCGGTCTCGGTCAGCTCGGGGAAGATCGGCAGTGAAAGCACCTCGCGCGCGGCGCGGTCGGATTCGACCAAATTGAGACCAGAGTAAAGCTCACCGTAAACCGGCTGACGGTGAAGCGGAACCATATAGTAAACCGCGCAACCGACGCCCTTTTCCTGCAGGTGTTTCTGCACCTCGTCGCGCCGTCCGTCGGCGATCCGGACTGTATATTGGTGGTAGGTGTGCCGATAGCCATTTTCCTCGAAGGCCGGCTCGATTCCCTCGATTTTGTCGAAGGCCTCGCGGTAACGGTCTGCGTTCGCCCTTCGGAGGTCGTTGAACGAATCGAGGTGGCGGAGTTTCACGCGAAGCACCGCGGCTTGAATCTCGTCGAGTCTGCTGTTATAGCCGAAAAGCTCGTGGCGGTAGCGGTCGCTCTTAGTGCCGTGCATTCTCATCGAGGTCGCGAAATCGCGGATCTCCTCGGAGTTCGTCGTCAGAAGGCCGCCATCGCCGGCCGCGCCGAGGTTCTTGCTGGGAAAAAAGCTGAATGCGCCTGCGGTGCCGATAGAACCGGCCTTGCCGGCCGGGCCGCTCGCGCCGACCGCCTGACATGCGTCCTCGAGCACTGGGATTCCGGTCTCGCGGGAGATCGCTATAATCGAGTCCATATCGCAAAGCTGGCCGAAGAGGTGAACCGGCAGAATTGCCTTGGTTTTGGAGGTGATCTTTCTGAGGATATCCGCGGGGTCGATATTGAAGGTCTTCGGCTCGATGTCCGCGAAGACCACTCTCGCGCCGATATCGTCGATTACTTCACAGGTGGCGAAATAGCTAAAGGCGGAGGTGATGACCTCGTCGCCCGGGCCAACGCCGAAGGCTCGCAGGGCGATTCGCAGGGCGTCGGTGCCGGAGTTCAGGCCGATTGCGAACTTCGCGCCGGTGTATTCGGCGGATTCGGCCTCGAAGGCCTTGACATTCGGCCCGAGGATATAATAGCCCGACTCGAGAACCGCAAGCACCTCGCGCTCGATCTCGTCTTTGATTTGCTTGTATTGGCGTTTCAGGTCGAGCAGAGGAACGCTCATTTGTTCTCCCTTTGTGGTTTTCGGCCGGCGAGGCTTTCCGCCAGCAACATATATTTTTCCGGATTTTCCGCCTTCATCCTCTTCAGGCCGACCGAGCCGACCACCCATACGGATAAAAGGATACCGCCGGCAATTATCGACAGCACTAATATAGTCGCCCTTTTCGGGCGATCCTTTTTCTGCGGAACCTGCGCGCGAGAGAGGATTTGGAGCACCGGAGTGTCCTTCTTCTCCTCGATTCGCGCCTGCTCGTATTGCTGAACGAGGTATTCGTAAAGCACCTGTTGTATCATTGTCTCGCGATACAATCGGGCATAGTCCATCGCAAGCTCGGGGATATCGACGAGGCCGAAACTGCTGGAAACGCCCTCTCCGCTTTTAATCCCCTCGATCTGCTTTCGGAGGGCCTTCATACGCGATTCGACACCCTCGACCTCGCCATGGGCGGATTTTTTATTGGTTTTAAGTATAGCCAGCTCGACCTGCGCGACATGAACCTCGGCCTCGAGCTGGGCGACGCCCTCTATCGCGACGCGCGCCTGATCCTCGATGGAAAAAGCGCTGTGCTCCTTTTGGAAGGCGGAAAAGGTCGATTCGGCCTCGGCAAGGGCGATCTTCGTCTCCTCGAGCCTTTGCTCGACGAACTCTCGAGTCGCGCCGGCCGATCCGGAGCGGAGTGTCCGGTTGATCATGTCGAGATTATCGACCATTGCGTTTGCGACCGTGGCCGCGAAGGCCGGGTCTTTGTCCTCGAAGCTTACAATTAATATCCCCTCGCCGGTGACCTCGCAGTCTATATGCTCTCGGACTGTCTTTCGGAGTTTCTCGCGAACCTTCTGCTTGTAGCGCGCCCCGAGATCGAACTCCTCGATGAGCTTGTCAACCATGGCGTTGGACTTCATCAGCGCACCCCAGAGGTCGGAGGGGGTCACCATCATCGGGAGGACATAATCGCCGCCGCCGCCGCCCATGCTCATAACCCCCGTGACGAGGTTGGCCATAGCGCCGAGCTCGGTTCCGCCGCGATAGGGCGGCATAACCTCAGCCTCGGCCTTGAACCATTTTGGGAAAAGGGAGGCGATCCCGAAAGCGGCGATGCCGATGAGGATAGCGCCGATTGTTATAAAGCGCCATCTGCGAAGCAGTTCAAAAAGCCACCAGTAATCGTTCTTTAAATCGTTCATTTTATCAATCCCTGAAACCGATGACATAAACAGCCGAAGCGAAGGTGCCGACCGAGCCGAGGCTCTTGAAGGCTTCGTTGATGACATACCAAGGCGAGGTTCCGACGAGGACGACATCGCCGCGGCGGATCATACCCGCCTTTTTTGGTGAGAGCTTTTCGCCGTCGCGGATAATCTTTGTTTGTCCAATTCCGCCCTCGAGCGAGACACCGCCCGCCATTGCGATATAGGCGCGATAATCCGCGCCGGCGATATAGGGCACCGCCCCGCCGCTGGTCACTTTACCTCCGACATAGACGGAATCTGGTAAGTCCTTGAAGAAAAGGCTGTCGCCGCCCTGAAGCGGTGAGTTTGCGCTTTCGCTAAGAAGGTCGATTTTGAACAGCTCCCCGCCTCGAATCAGGGCGAGATCGGAGAGGTCGATCTTCTCCCTGTCCGCGCCGACTCGGCGAAGCACCGCGCCGGCCGTTTCGCCCTGCGAGATATTGACTAAAGTGCCGGAATAACCGGCACCGAAGAGGAAGACGACCGACTCTGTCAGGTCGGTTCCCGGGACGACAACGATGTCGCCGTCGAGGAGGGTCGGGTTCTGCGAGAGATCGCCGCTGTAGAGGAATTTGGTTAAATCGAGCGTTGTCTCGGAGCCGGCGCGAAGAAGCCGAACACGGCTAAGATCGCCAGAGGGGAGCTTGCCGCCGGCCAGCTCGATCCCCGAAAAAACCCTGCCCGCCGCGCTGACCGTCTGTTCGCCGGGGAAATTCACCATCCCGACGACATTTATAATGAAAAGCCTCGCGGTTGTGAGTGAGATCGTGAGGTCGCCCTCGCGAAGAACCGTTGCGAGGCTGGACTTCATCGCGCGCTTGGCCTCGGCGAGGTTCGAACCCGCGACCGAAACGCCCTTAGTGAAGGGCAGAACAACCGAGCCGTCCGCACCGACATTAATCTGGTATTGCTCCTCGACGCCGCCGGCGATACTCAGCGTGAACTGGTCGCCCGGGCCGACGATATAGGTGTTTTCGTCAACCGCGCCCTCGATGGGGATATATTCGACGAGCTTTTTCAGCTCGGTTTTTCTTTTCTCGAGCTCCTTCAGCTTCTCTTCAAGGGCGAGATTGGCCCCGCGAAGGCTTCGCGAGGTGGTTTCCTTCTTCGGCAGGTTCATGCCGGACTGCATCGACTGGGCGAAGCCGGCAGTGACCGCCGATACAGAAAGGATTAACAAAGCCATCACAAATCTTCTCAAACTTCACCTCCGAATTTTGCTCGAAAAAACTCGACCGTCGAGCGGAAGGCCTCGTCGAAATTCGCCTGCGGGCGCCATCCGAGCGCGCGAACTCTGCTCGAATCGACGGCGTAGCGGAAATCGTGTCCGAGGCGATCCTCGACATGTTCCAACCTGTCCTCGGGAAGGCCGAGGATATCGAGCATCTTTCGCGCGATCTCGATATTCTCCCGAGGGCAATCGGCGCCGATGTTGTAAATCCCGCCGACCTCGCCGCGCTCGAGGACAAGCTTGATAGCCCTACAGTTGTCGCCGACATAAAGCCAGTCGCGAACCTGATTACCGGCGCCGTAAATCGGGAGTGTCTGCCCGGCCAGCGCGCGCTTCACGAAAAAGGGGATCAATTTTTCGGGATACTGGTTCGGGCCGAAGTTGTTCGTCGGCCGGACAATGACCGTCGGCACGCCCCAGCTGACTCGATAGGCGTTGCACAGCGCGTCTCCGGCGACCTTGCTGGCAGAATACGGCGAGGAGGGGTTCAGCGGCGAGGTTTCCGTCGCTGAGCCCTCGATATAGGGGCCATAGACCTCGTCCGTGCTGATATGGACAAATTTTTCGAGGCCGGCGTCGCGGGCGCGCTCGAGCAGTGTATGCACGCCGAGGATATTCGAGCGGATAAAGGGGCTGGCCTCCGCGAGCGAGCGGTCAACATGGGTCTCCGCGGCGAAATTGACGACATAACGACAGCCCTCGAGCGCCCGCGCAACATCGTCGGCGCTTGCAATATCGCCCTTGAAGAATTTAACGCGCGGGTCGTTCAGCGAACCGTCGAGATTGTCGAGGCTTCCGGCGTAGGTCAGCTTGTCGAGGATTAATATCTCCTCGTATTCGCTTTCCGCCAACAGAAGCCTAACGAAATTGGATCCTATAAAGCCGGCCCCGCCGGTGACGAGTATCTTATTTCTCAATATCTGCCGCCAATTTTTACCCGTTGCGTTTTGTCCAATCGTAGGGAATCGAGGTGTCGTTCCAGTCGAGGCGCTCCTCGTCGGGGTTTTTGTAGTCGTATGGCTTGGTCGGAATATTCACTATAATCGCCTCCTCGAGGCCGACGCATTTCCAACCGTGATAGACCCCCGGCGGCACCGAGATGAGAATGGGCTTATGAACCCCGATAAAGAACTCGTTGATTTCGCCGTAGGTCGGCGAATCCGGCCTCGCGTCGAAAAGCGCGACCTGAATCGTTCCCTGAACACAAGCGAAGTTGTCGGTCTGCCTCTTGTGGAAATGCCAAGCCTTGACGACATCCGGAAGTGTAGTCGTGATATAGACTTGGCCGAAGGCGGTGAATGCCTCGTCGTCGCAACGGAGAATCTCCATGAGTCTTCCTCGCGAATCCGGAATAACCCTGAGCTGTTTCGACTGAACTTCGTGAATCATCGGCTTTCCTTATCGATGGTTGTAGGCTTTGACGCCCTCTCCGAGAATTTGTATAGCCCTTCTCAGGTCTTTCTCTCGCAGGACATATGCCAACCGCGCTTCATTAGCGCCCTTGCCCTTAGTGGCGTAAAATCCCGGGCCGGGTGCGACCATCGTTGTTTCGCCGTTTGACTCGAAATCGGTGAGCATCCATTTGGCAAAGACCTCGACATCGTCGATGGGCAGAGTGACCATCATATAGAAAGCGCCGCTGGGCTTCATACAGAAAGCGCCCTCTATCTTCGAGACCTCCTCGAAGGCGGCATCCCTTCTGCGGCGGTATTCTTCGCTCATATCGGCGAAATAACCTGCATTCAGTTCCTTCAACACCGCGGTCGCGCCGATCTGCTCCAGAGTCGGAGGGCAAAGCCTCGCCTGCGCGAGGCGCCATACCGCGTCGATAACCGTTTTGTTCTTGCAAATAAGGCATCCCAACCTCGCGCCGCAGGCCGAAAAGCGCTTGCTAATCGAGTCGAGCAGGATCGCGCGGTCTTTCATCGCGGGGATATGCAGGACGCTCGTATGCGTTCCCTCATAGATAAATTCGCGATAGACCTCGTCGGAGATGACAAAAAGGTCGTGCTTTTCGGCGATCTTCGCGATAGTTTCCATCTCGGCCTTTGTTAAAACCGTTCCGGTCGGGTTGTTCGGAGAGCATATCAGGATAGCCTTTGTTTTCGGTGTAATCTTGGCCTCGATCTCGGCGAGCGGGGGCAGATGATAGCCGTCTTCCGGTCGAGTCGTCACCGGCACAATCTTGACATCGGCCATAGCGGCATAGCCGTTGTAATTGGGATAGAACGGCTCGAAGGCGATAATCTCGTCGCCGGGGTCCGCGACGACCATCATCGCGAAGACTATAGATTCGCTTCCGCCGGTAGTGACGATCATCTCCTCGGCGGCGGTGTCGATTCCGGCGCTTGCATAATACTTGATCAGCTCGGCGGTGTATTCGGGAAGGCCGCGCGCATCGCCATAGGCGAGGATCTTCGAAGGATACTTATGAACCGCGTTCCAGAAAGACTCCGGCGTCTCGATATCCGGCTGGCCGATATTGATTTTGTATATCTTTCTGCCGGCCTTCTGCGAGGCGTTTGCAAAGGGCATCAGCTTTCTGATGGGCGAGGGCGGGACATTTCCGGCTCTTCTGCTTGTATTCGACATTCTTTCCTCCAATTAATTTATTAAGTAGCAAAAAGTAATATAATTAAGATATAAACGGCCGTTCTGTCAAGGTCAATCGAGGAGATTTTATAGAAGCATCTAACCCTCATATGCCTGTTTTAAGAAGAGCACCGCCGTCGCGGCGGGGATATTTAACTCTATTGCCTTCTCGACATTAAAAGAAATCATTGATATGCCACGATAATTCTTTATATTTGTAATTGTGAAATAATTTTCACAATGGGGGCGCAAGACCTATGAAAAAGGCCGTCTTTCTCTTATATTTAATAAACATCGCGTTCGGGCAAAGCTTTACAAACATCTCCACCGAAAGCTTCTCTGTTCTGAAATACGAGGTGGCGACCGATTTGGATAACTATATGCGCCCCGCGGTGCTCAGGGGTTATTTGCAGATCACAAACTCCACCGATTCCACGCTCTTTTTTCAGACGCCAAGCCTGAATTTCTGCTATTTCCGCGTGACAAAGGGCGACCTCGAGATCGATGAATTCCCGTTCGTGACGCTTCCCGTGATCGGCAGTTTCACACTTAGCCCGAACGAAAGCCTCGCCGAGACAATCTCTTGGAACATCTCCCCCGCAGTTTGGGACACGAGCTACCGACTTTGGGGGGTTCTGAATATCGCCACCGGCTGGTCGCCATTTCCGAAGGACTCGCATTTTGTCGAGTTTTCGATAGGCGGAGTCGGTATCGGCGAAGCGCCGCCAAATAGCCGCATAGATAGCAATTCCGGCGAGTTCGAGCTTTTCGACCTTATGGGTAGGTGTCTCGGTGTAATCGACAACCCAAACAGCCTCGCGCGCGCCCCCCTTCCCTCGGGAACCTATCTTCTTCGCCCAAAAGGGCAAAGCGCCGCCCGTAAGACGGTTATTGTGAGGTAGTTGTTTAGGTTATAGGTTATGGGTTTTAGGTTATAGGTATTACACGAGGGCGCGGGGAGCGCCCTCGAAACACCCTCTCCAAGCGCTTCAGCGCTTTCCTGTAATACCTTTTACCCTTTACCTTTTACCCTTTACCTGTCTTTATGCGCTTCAGCGCTTCATGTAATGCCTATCACCCATAACCTATAACCGATAACCTTCCCCCAAAAAAGGTTCTGGGTTTTGGTTATAGGTATTACACGAGGGCGCGGGGAGCGCCCTCGAAACACCCTCTCCAAGCGCTTCAGCGCTTCATGTAATGCCTATCACCCATAACCCATAACCGATAACCTTCCCAAAAAAGGTTCTGGGTTTTAGGTTATAGGTATTACACGAGGGCGCGGGGTAAACGCCGGATTTTTTTGGCAGTCATTCCCGCATAGGTGGGAATCCATCCCGTAGGGGCGCACGGCTGTGCGCTCTTTTTTACCCTATACTAAATCCTTCTCCCAAGAAGACAAGAATTGGACTCGCGCCCCCTTTGAGAAGGGGGTTTAAAAATCGGGCTGTTCCTATGGACGAGAAGAGCGGGAGGGCGCAAGGCCCTCCCCTACGGGATTGTAAACAAAAAGGGCGTCCACAATACGCCCCTACAGTAAAACCTATAATCAAAAAAAGGCGCTCCCCGCGCCTTCCTGTAATACCCATAACCCTTTACCTTTTACCCTTTACCTATAACCTATAACCTAACTTTCCAATCTCGAACATCAGAATTCCCCCCGCGATCGAGGCGTTGAGGGATTCGGTAGGGCCGGTCATCGGGATATAGACCTCGATATCGGCGATCTGGAGAAGCTCGGGCGAAATCCCCGAGGCCTCGGAGCCGACGATGAGGAGGTTTTTTGCGTGAGGGGCAAGCCGCTCGATCGGCACCGCGCGCTCGGATATATTGGAGGCGATTATTCTGAAGCCGGCCTTTTTAAACCTCGCGACAGTATCGTGAGCGGAGCGGTCGTTCATTTCGGCGGCGGATACGCGGAAAATCGCGCCCATAGTGCTTCGGATGGTTTTTGGGTTATAAAGACCCGCGGAACCGGGGCCGAGCACCGCGGCCTCGATACCGAAGGCCTCCGCGGTTCGGATCAGGGTCCCGACATTGCCGGGGTCTTGAATAGCGTCCATAAAAAGGATCGTTCCGGACTTAATCTGTAGCATCTCGCCGAAAAGGTCGCCGATCGATTTAGAGGGGACTTTCACGCCGGCGGCTATGCCTTGGCTGTTCGTAGTGCGGCATATTTTATCCATCTCAGAAAGCGAAACAATCCAAGCATTGACAGAAAGCTCCTCGGCCTTGTCGATAAGAGTCGCGATCCTGCCGACACGCTCGTCGCCCTTGCGGACAATGAGGTCGCATACCCCGGCCCCCGCCCTGAATGCCTCCTCGACCGCGCGAATCCCCTCGACAAGAAACTCGCCGTATCGGGTTTGATACTTGCGGTCGCCGATCTTGGTCAGGCGCTTGATTGTATTTTCTCCGGCAGGTTGCATGTTTCGATTATACGAAAAAAACCTCCTCCGGTCAATGAAATTGAAACGGCGGCGTATTTGGCTTGACTTATAGATATTGATTAATTAATATGAATCGGTATAATAAATAACCAAGCGACGCGCCGGCGCTAATGTTTCAACGGCCGGAATCGGCGCGTTCCGGTCGAGGTGCATATGGCGACATTGGCCATAGATATAGGCAACAGGCGGGCGAAACTCGCGATTGTCTCGGTCGAAGACGAGATAGTTCACAGGCTTCATTTCCCGACCGCGGAAATCCCGAAGAACTCCGCGGTGGTCGAAAAGATCGCCCGCGACCCGAGGGTTAACGGAATTTCCCTCGGCTCCTCCGTCCCGCAAGCCGCGAGGATAATCTGCGAAAGCCTTCACGAGTTCTCGCCGCTCGTCGTCAACGGCGAAACGCCCTGCGGGCTCACAGTAGAATATCGCCCGAAATCGAGCCTCGGGCCGGATAGACTGGCCGCGGCTGTCGGAGCATTTCACATTTATGGCAAAGCCTTGAAGCGGACTATCATGATCGTAGATGCCGGAACTGCTGTGACTGCGGACCTCGTCACTCAGAACGGCACATTCCTCGGCGGGGCGATATTCCCCGGCGACGAACTCGCATTCGACAGCCTCGCGAACGGAACCGCCGGACTTCAGAAAATCGGCTACCGCCCTATCGACTCCAAGATCGGAGTCTGCACCGAGGACTGCATGTTGGTGGGCGTCAGATCCTCGGTGGTCGGAGCGATCGAACATCTCTATAAGTCCTATGGCGAGGCCGGCGGTGAAAACCCCTTCCTGCTTCTTACAGGGGCATCCGCCGCATGGATCGCGCCGGAACTTTCCGTGCCGCATATGGTCGATCCCGATATTGTCCTGATCGGGCTTGCCGCAATATGGACCTTCAATAATGGAAATAAAATAAATGCCAAAACCTCCAGAACTGTTTGAATATGTCGGTGCAGTGCATATACATACGAAGGATTCCGATGGTAGTAAAAGCCATAATGAGATAATCCGAATCGCCGACAGCTATCACCTCGATTTTCTGCTTTTCACAGATCATATGACCATGGCCCACCGCAATTGCGAGGGCTGGCACGGCCGGCTCCTTTCGATCGTCGGCTATGAGATTCAAGACAAGAAGAACGAGAACCACTATCTCGCCTTCGGCCTTGACGAGGTCCTTCCGGCCGAGCTATCCGCCCCCGAGTATGTCCGAAGTGTGCGCGAGGCCCACGGCTTGGGCTTCATCGCCCATCCGGATGAGGTCCGAAAGATGCCCGAGGCGCGCGCCTACCCATGGACGGCTTGGGGGATCGATGTCTTCGACGGAATCGAGATTTGGAACCATATGTCGGCATGGCTCGAGGGCCTCGACAAGAACTCGAGGCTGAAATCGTTCCTTCACCCTCGAAGCATTATCGGGACACCCTCGCCGAAAACCCTCGCCCGTTGGGATGAGGCCGCGGAGAGGCGGCGCGTTGTCGGCATAGGCTCCCTCGACGCCCACGCCGCGCCCTACCGGTGGGGGCCTTTCCGCCTGACGCTATTTCCATATAAGATTCAGCTCCAAGCGATCAGGACTCATGTCCTGACTGAAACACCGCTTCCTATCGAGGATTTTCGTAAATCGAAGGAGATCTTCCTCGGCGCGCTGAGGCAGGCGAACGCCTTCATCTCGAACTACCGCTGGGGCAACGCCCGCGGATTCCGCTTCTGGTGCGAATCGAGGAGGCAGTTTGCCCTCATGGGCGAATCGATGAGCTTCCACCCGAGCATTGTCTTCAGAGTCGAACTACCGGAACCCGGAAAGATCAAGCTAATCTGCAAAGGCCGAGTCGTTGCCGAGACCGAGGGAACCTCCGCGGAGTTCCCAATCGCCGGCGATGGCGCCTATCGAGTCGAAGTCCTCAAAGGCGAAAAGGGCTGGATTTACTCGAATCATATCAAAATCTTCCCCTCGAGACAGAGGGAACCGGAGCGCCCGCAAAGATTCGAGGGCGGGCGGGAAGTCGAACATCCCAAAGGGCCGCAGAAGGAACACTCCGGCCACGAACCGCGAAGGCTTGCCCCGAACGACTCTAACCGCCATCCGAAAGCGGCGAACAAGCCTCAACAGACCGCTCCGCCCCCAAAGCCCCAAAACAAGGGCGAGCAAGGCCAACAAAAGCATCCGAGCGATTCGAGAAGATGGCGCCGACCCCGATCCCAAAAGACCGAAAAGAGCGGCCAATAGATGTTCCTCGCAAAGCTCACTATATACGGTTTTAAAAGCTTCGCGAAGAAAACCGAGCTGTCTTTCAGCCCCGGGCTTTCCGCGGTCGTCGGGCCGAACGGTTGCGGCAAGACGAATATCCTCGACGCAATCCGCTGGGTCATCGGCGAGCAGAAGGTTAAATCCCTCCGCTCGAACACGATGCAGGATGTGATCTTCAAGGGCACGCGCGAACAGAAGCCGATGAGCATGGCCGAGGTTCAGCTGAAGCTCAAGGATTGCAAGGGTCTTTTGCCCTACGACCCCATGGAGGATACCGTCGTCATCGGGCGCAGGTTCTTCCGCTCCGGCGACTCGGAGTATCTCGTCAACGGCCGTCAGGTGCGCCTCAAGGACATACAGTCCATCCTCATGGGAACCGGAATCGGGAGCTCGGTTTACGCCCTCATCGAACAGTCGATGATCCAGCGAATCCTCTCCGGCCGTAAGGACGACCGCAGAGCGCTTTTCGAAGAGGCGGCCGGCATTATGAAATACAAACTCGACCGGCGCGCCTCCGAGTTCAAGCTGAAATCGACCGAGGACGACCTCGCGCGGCTCGGGGATATAATCTCCGAGGTCGATAAAAATGTCGCCTTCCTCAAGCGGCAGATGCGCCGCGCGCAAGACCTCAAGCGCCTCAAGGACCGCGCCTCGGGCTTGGCGGTGCGAATCGCCTTCAACGAATACGGCCGAATCCGCGCCTCGCTGACCGCGGCCGCAAAGGAGCTTTCCCAGAAAGAGGAGGAAACCGCCCTCGTTCACGCGAAGAAAACGGAGCTCGAAACCCGAAGACAGACCTCCTCGGTTGACCGCGACGAAAAGGAGGCCAAATCCTCCAAACTCGCCGAAGCGCTCCGTAAGATCGAATCGCAGATTGCCTCGGCGGAAAAGGAACACGCCGTCCTCGAGGAACGAATTTTAAACGCCCAGAGCGGTATTACGACCTCGAAAGTGGTCGCGGAAACTCAAAGCGCTCGCGCGAAAGACCTCACCGCCCAGCTCGATAACGCTTCGAAATCCCTCGAAACCAAGAAGGCCGAACTGGAAGGGCTTAAAGTCAACGCCGACGAGGTGGCCGACCGCCTCTCTCAGGCCGAGCGGGATTTGGCCGCGCTTCGCAAAGAGGTCGCCGAAAACCGCCGCAAGCTGACCGATTCGGAAACCGCCGCGGTGCGTGCCTCAGCAAATATAGATTCGACAAGGTCGAATATCGAGATGCTTTCCGCACAGATCGAGGAACTTAGCAATCGGCGCACCGAAGCAATGGCCGGCCTCGAGGCGAAACAAACCGCGTTCGCCCTTTCGGCAAAAGATCTCGAGTCGCGCCAGAGGAAAACCGCCGAAGCGAAGGCAACCTTCGATAACTCAGAGCGAACACTCGAGTCCGTTCGGACGGAGAAAACCGAGGCCTCCGACAAAATAGGCGTCCTCTCCGCGCAAATTGCGGGACTTCGCGCCAAACTCGGCGCCCTTCAAGACGCCCTCGAACGCGGTGAACTCGACAAGTCGGTTCGCCAACGTCTTGCCGAACAGGGCGGCGCGCTCGGCAAGATCGCGGAATTCTTCGACACAAACAATATCCCCGCACCGGCGATCGACCTCGTTTTAGCCGATTTATCGAGGGCTTGGCTCGTTCCAAATGCAACCTCGGCGGAGATATGCGCTCGAATCCTCTCCGAAGCGAAGGCCTCAGCTACCCTCGTTGTTTTGGATGAACTACCAAATTCCGCCGAGGATACCTCGAAACGGCTCCTCGCGCTTCTCGAGGGCTTCAATACCGATGAATCCTCGGAAAAATTCGTCTCGAAGGAGGGCGACTACCTCCGTTCGCCGGGGATTCGCAAGATTGGCAAACCCGCGGCCTCGCCGGTGACCCGCTCTTCGGAGCTGAAGTCCCTTCGCGGCGAGATAGCGGAGCTGGAAAAGGCCGAGAAATCCGCGCGCGAGCGCTATACAGCGATCCTCGCGAAGGAAACCGAGTCGAAGCAAGCCCTCGACAACGCCCGTATCGCCCTCGTCGAGACCGAAAAGGCCTTCCGCGAAGCCGAAAAGGCCCATCGCGAGGCCGAGTTCGAGATTCGATCGCTCGAGGGCGCGCTCGAGAATTTCGCCGCCAACGCCGAGGCCCTCGAGGCCCAGCGCCAAAGTGCTATAGCCTCGCTCGACGAGTTGAAAAACGCCTCCGCCGAGCTCGAAAAAACCCTCATCTCACATCGCGAGAAACTCAACCTTTCGCTCGAAGCGCAAGAGCGCGCCGAGGCCCTTGTCCGCGAACGAAGCAAGGAAGCGACCTCGCGCCAGATGGAGTTCATCCGCCAGAGGGGCGAGATCGAGAATATCGAACGCGATTTCTCGCGCATGGAACTCCAACGCAAAGAGGCCCTCGACGAACTCGCCCGCGCCGAAAAACGGGCGGTCGAGCTTCAGGCCGAGCTCGAGGCGAGCCGCGCCGATCAGGCCGGCTTCGGAGACAGGATTCAAGAGCTTTTCATACAGAAAAACTCGGCCGAGAAGGAGCTCCACGAGGCGATGCAAGACGCACTCGAGGCCGGAGAGGCCCTCCGAAAATTGGACGGCGCTATTCGCGAAGCCGCGAACAGCCACGCCGCCCTCGAAAAGATAGTCCTCGAGAAATCCCTTCTCAAACACGATCTCGAGCTTCAGGGCGGTTGGATCAAGAAGAACCTTCAGAACGAGTTCTCCGTCGATATCGACGAGGTCGAGGGCGAAGAGGGGCTTTCCGACCTCGAAGAACAAAGGGCTAAAGACCAGCTCGACAAACTCAAACAGCGCATCGCGGAATTCGGCGGCGTCGATCCCGAATCCGAGGTAAAATTCAACGAGGAACAAGCGAGGCTCGAATTCATGACCTCGCAACGCGAGGATTTGCTCGAAGCAAGCAGGGAGCTTAAAAAAACTATCCGAAAACTCGACAACCTCGCGCGCGAAGAGTTTATGCAGACCTTCGAAAAGACGAGGCTCAATTTCCGCCAGCTTTTCACCGAGCTTTTCGAAGGCGGCGAGGCCGACCTCAAGCTCGAGGAGGGAGTCGATATCCTCGAAGCCGATATCGAGATCGCCGCGCGCCCCCGCGGCAAACGCTTCCTATCCATCGATCAGCTCTCGGCCGGCGAGAAGGCGCTCTGCGCCCTGTCCCTGCTTTTCGGGCTATATAAGGTCAAGCCAAGCCCCTTCTGTATGCTCGACGAGGTCGATGCCCCGCTCGACGACGCCAATGTCAACCGCTTCCTGCGCCTCATACGCCGCTTCTCGGACGAAACCCAGTTCATTTTGATTACCCACAACAAGCGGACTATGGAGGCCACCGACTACCTCTATGGCATCACAATGCAGGAAAGAGGAGTCTCGAAGGCGATCTCCCTCAAACTCGCCGACCTCGCACTCGATTTTGACGGTCGCGTCGAAACACCCTAATTTTTTTTGAGCATCTATGAAAATAAGCAAGCAAATTCGTAACTTCTCGATAATCGCGCATATCGACCACGGCAAATCCACGCTCGCCGACAGAATCCTCGAGCTGACAGGCGCGGTCGGTGTCGGAACCCATGTCGAACAGATACTCGACAATATGGAACTCGAACGCGAACGCGGTATCACTATCAAATCCCACGCTATCAAGATGGACTACAAGGCCGCCGACGGCGAGGTCTATGAGCTTAACCTTATCGATACACCCGGCCATGTCGATTTCACCTATGAGGTCTCGCGATCCTTGGCGGCCTGCGAGGGCGCGCTCATCCTCGTCGATGCCACGCAGGGAATCGAGGCGCAGACAATATCCAACCTGTATCTCGCCCTCGAGAACGACCTCGAGATAATCCCGATCGTCAACAAAATCGATATGCCCGCCGCGAGGCCCGAGGATGTCGCCTTCGAGATCGCAGAGCTTATAGGTTGCGATATCGGCGATGTAATCTTGGCCTCCGCGAAAACCGGCGAGGGCGTCCCCGAGATACTCGAAGCCATAGTCAAACGCATCCCGCCGCCCTCCGGAAACCCCAATGACCCGCCGAGAGCGCTTATCTTCGACAGCTTCTACGATACATATCGCGGCGTCGTCGTTTATATCCGCGTGGTTGACGGCACCATCTCGGTGGGCGACAAGATCAAGTTCTTCGCCTCGAATAAACAATACGAGATAGACGAACTGGGCTATCTGACTATGAGCCTCGAAAAGACAGGCTCGCTCTCGGCCGGCGAGGTCGGCTACCTCATGGCCAATGTCAAAAGCGTCGGCGACGCCCGTGTCGGCGACACGATTTTGCTCGTGAATAATCTCGCCGCAGGGCAACTTCCGGGCTATCGCGAGGTCAAGCCGATGGTCTTCAGCGGCTTCTACCCCACCGACCCCGGCGATTTCGAGGACCTTCGATCGGCCCTCGAAAAGCTGAAACTCAACGACGCGAGCCTCGTTTATGAGCCGGAGACCTCCGCGGCACTCGGCTTCGGGTTCCGTTGCGGCTTCTTGGGGCTTCTCCACCTCGAAATCAGCCAAGAAAGGCTCTTTCGCGAATACGATCTCGATATCGTCGCTACCGTGCCGAATGTCGAATACAAGGTCTTCACCAAAAAGGGCGAAGTCGTCACCGTCGAGAACCCGGCTAAGATGCCCGATATCCTCGAAATCGAAAGGATCGAAGAGCCCTATGTCGAGGCGGAGATCATCACGCCGCACGAGTTCGTCAGCCCAATTATGGACCTCGTCAAAGACCGCCGCGGCGAGTATGTCGCCACCGACTTCGTCGATCCCACGCGAGTCTTGCTTCGCTTCAATATCCCGCTGGCGGAGATTATCTTCGACTTCTTCGACAAAATGAAAACCGTCTCGCGCGGCTATGGTAGCTTCGACTACAAACTAATCGGTTATCGGCCCTCCGACCTCGTTAAGCTCGATATCCGCGTCAATACAGACCTCGTCGATGCGCTCTCGATCATTATCCACAAAGACCGAACCTACGATTGGGGACAAAAGCTCGTCAGCAAGCTCAAAGAGCTGATCCCACGCCAGATGTATGAGGTCATTATACAAGCCGCAGTCGGCTCGCGAGTGATCTCCCGCGCGCGATGCTCGCCGCTTCGGAAAAATGTCACCGCGAAATGCTACGGCGGCGATATCACCCGAAAGCGCAAGCTCCTCGAACGCCAGAAAGAGGGCAAGCGCCGTATGAAGATGGTCGGTAGTGTCGAAATCCCGCAGGACGCGTTCTTCGCAGTGCTAAAAATCGAACGCTAAGACCAAAATGCCGATGTCGCCTCTCAACTCCATCGAGCTCTTTTCGCAAAAAACCTCCTCCGCGCGGGGGGCGTCGGTGCCCCTGCACCGTGGGCGAAAGACCTCCACTCAAAACAAAATCCAGCGCCCACGGCGCACGGGGCCGCGAATCGGCCGGATGGGGATTTTCATTTTTAAAAGATCGACCGCGCTCCGGCCGACTCGCCGCGCCGCGCCTTTCGGCGCGGCGACCGACGCCCCCCGGCGATTTGAGGTGCGATTTTCATTTTAATACAATTAGGCCTTTACATTAGTTATTTATTAGTTTATATTTCAGTTTGTGGAGCTTATATATATTTCTACGCTGAAGTAAACATTTACTGAGGTTCAGCGATGAAGGTTAGAGTAGATCCCGACCTATGTATTGCTTGCGGATTATGTGTCGAGATTTGCCCGGGGGTTTTCGAGCTTTCGGGCGATTTTGCCGAGGTTCGCGAGGGCGCTGATTGTTCGGAGTTCGGATGTTGCGAAGAGGCCGCTGAGGCTTGTCCCACCGGCGCGATAGAGATTTCGTAAGATGGCAGAGGGAAGGTTTCCGCCGGGTTTTATCGATAGGGTTTCGGCCGCGACAGATATAGCCGCAGTCATTGGCCGATACACAGCGCTTCGCGCGAGGGGAAGCAAGCTGTTGGGGCTTTGCCCGTTTCACAACGAGAAAACCCCCAGCTTCTCCGTCGATGCCGAGAAGGGCCTCTACTATTGCTTTGGCTGTCATGCGGGCGGAACGGTTTTCACCTTTTTGATGGAAAAAGAGGGGTTGACATTCGCCGAGGCGGTGGAGACTCTTGCCCGGGACGCCGGAATCCCCTTGCCGGAAAAGACCGGCAGGTATGAACAAACCGACGGTTTGGAGGAGTCCGCCGAATTCATGGCCGAGCTTTTCGCGCGCGCGCTGAAATCGGACTTGGGCGCGGAGGCGCGTGAGTATTTGAAGCAACGCGGCATCTCGCAGAAGACTTGGGAGACCTTCGCCCTCGGTTGGGCGCCGGCCGACCAGTTGGTTTTGCCGAGATATATCGAAAAAGCGAAAAAGTCGTTCAAGCCCTTTATCCAGATCGGGCTTATCGGCGAGGTTCGTTCTCAGGATAGGCATTTTGCTATGATTCACGATGCATTAGTCTTTCCGATACAAAAACCAACCGGCAAACCGGTTGGATTCGCGCACAGAAGGATCCGCGAGGCGGTCAACGCGGGACCGAAGTATGTCAACAGCGCGGACAACGATATTTACCACAAGTCCTCTATCCTTTACGGCCTTCCGCAAGCGCGCCCCGCGATCAAGAGGGCCGGCCGGTCGTTATTGGTCGAGGGATATTTCGATGTCATCGGGCTATACGAGCACGGTATTCAAAACGCGGTCGCGTGTTGCGGGACGGCGCTTACAAGCACTCAGGCCTCGATTCTTTCGCGCTATGCCCCAACCGTCGTTGTCCTTTTCGACGGCGATTCCGCCGGGCTTAACGCAACCCTTCGCTCGATCGAGATACTGCTCGCCGCAGGGCTTAATGTCCGCATTGTGAGGCTCCCCGAGGACGAAGACCCTGATTCCTTCGTCAAGACGAACGGCGCGGAGGCCCTACTCAATGCGATTCAAGAATCGCCCGAATGGTTCGATTGGCTTTATCGATACTTAATCGAGGCGCATTCCGACAGCGGTGTCGCCGCCACTATGGCGGTGGCCGGCGATATGTCGGTGCCGATCGGCTCGGTTCGTGAGGAATTGGCTCGCGACATCTATATTCGCAAGCTCGCCGATCTTTTAGCAATTTCGGAAGACGCCCTCAGAAAGCATCTCCGCGCCGAGTTCCAAAAACGGCGCTCGAGAGCGCCCGAACAGGCAGTCTCTGAAAGAATTCCAGAGCTTCCCCCGCTCGCAAAACTCGAATTAGCGCTTCTCGCGGCCGTAGTCCGTAACGGCAAACCGACGACCATCGCCGAGAACCCGCTCAAACACTACCCCGGCCTTTGGGAAATAGCGGTTTCAGGCATCTCGTCCGCGGAATTCTTGGCCTCGGTCGGCGAAAGCCGCGCGCATAGCCGCCTCGCCGAGATACTCATCGAGCCGATGCCCGAGGATTGCGACGGACATATCGCAAAGCTCTTGGAAAAAATCAACCGCATCAACATCGATTGCGATATCGAAAGACTCAATTCCCAGCTCCGATTGGCCGAGAGCAGGGGCGATTCCTCCGAAGCAACGAGGATTTTTGGCCAAATATCCGAACTCGCAGGAAAACTCGGTGTGATTTGTGTCGAAACTAACAAAAATAACATACGGGAGTCGAAGTGACAGAAAGCGAAAAATATGAGGCACTCGAGGAGTTCCTCGATAGCCTCGGTGAAAAACAATCGGTCGGAATCGGCGAGGTGCAAAGCTTCCTCGAACAATACAAAAGAGATATTATCTCCGAGGACATTCTCGACTACCTCGCCGCCAACGGCGTAACGGTCATCGGGATGCAACGCGACGACCAGCCGAAACACTACCGCAAAGACGACCCTCTTTGGCTCTACATCAAAGAGGTCGGCAAGGTGAAAATCCTCGGAAAGGAGCGCGAGCTGGAGGTTGCGGCGCAACTTCAAGAATCGCTTCACACAATCCGAAGCCTAATCCCAAAAAACACTATGCTCATCGAGCGGCTGATCAAAATCGGTAAGGTCGTCCGTTCGAGGGAACTTCCGCTGGACGAGTTCACAAAGGCCACCTCGGGCGACCCGATCGCCACCACCGACGAGAAGCGCGCCGACGCGCTGGTCGTCCTCGACGAGATCGATGTCAAATACAAGGAAATCATTCAATCAACTCGCAAACACCACTGCGGCGAGATCTCCGAGGACGAATGCCGCGAGAACCTCGAGCGCCTCTCGACCGAGATCGAGGACGATATCGAAAAACTCGAGTTGACCGCGCGAACACTCGAACGATTCTCCGACCTCATGGACAAGATCGAGCTTTACGACCGAACCGCGGGCGATAAGTTCGATTCCGCCGCAAAGGCGATCGAAACCGACCCGACAAAACTTCGCGAGGGAATCGACACGGTCGAGCGCGGCGAGACAACAATCGAGGAGCTCTCCAAAAAGCTCGATATACCCTCGGTCTTCCTTCGTGAGTGCTATATCCTCCGAAGAAGAGAACTTCATATTAAAAAAAGGCTGGAGGAGTCCTGCCTGATGGACTTCACCGAGTTCGTAGGCCGGCTTCGAGAGGTGCATAAACAATGGGACATCTACGAGGAATGCAAGCGCCTACTCATCGAGGCTAATGTCCGCCTCGTGATAAACATCGCGAAAAACTACACAAATCAAGGCGTCGATTTCCTCGATCTCATTCAAGAGGGCAACGCCGCACTGATCAAGGCCGTCGAGCGCTTCGACCCCGGGCGAGGCTACAAGCTCGGCACCTACGCAATTTGGTGGATTAGACAGGCAATGCTTCGAACCCTCGCCGAGCAGTCCCATGTCGTCAAACTCCCGACCTACCTCGTCCAGTGGATTCGCCGCTATTCGCGAATATCCCAAGAGCTTTCGCAAAAGCTCGGCCGCGAACCTACTCCGCAGGAGGTCTCGCTCGAGATGGAGGTCGAACCGGACAAAAGTAGCAAGATGCGCCGCTTCTTCACCGGTCAGGTCTCGCTCAACAAGTCCCTCGGCGACGACGACAGCAGAACACTCGAGGATGTTATCGCCGACGAAAGCGGCAACTCGCCTATGAATATGGCGAACCTCACGATGCTCCAAACCGAGCTGAAGCGCGTCCTCGAATCGCTGACCCCGAAGGAGCAGAGGGTGATTTCCCTCCGCTTCGGCCTCGAGGACAATGTCCCCCGAACCCTCGAGGAGATCGGCCAGCTGTTCGACCTCTCCCGCGAAAGAATACGCCAAATCGAGATGAAAGCGCTCTCGAAACTGCGCCACCCCAGCAAGCTCGAGAAGCTACTACCCTATTTAAAAGAGTAGGGGGAAGGTTATAGGTTATGGGTAAAGGGTAAAAGGTAAAGGGTAAAAGGTATTACAGGAAAGCGCTGAAGCGCTTGGGAGAAGGTTATAGGTTATGGGTTATGGGTGATAGGCATCACATTAAGCGCTGAAGCGCTTGGAGAGGGTGTTTCGAGGGCGCTCCCCGCGCCCCCAAAGCAAAACCTATAACCTAAAACCCAGAACCTTTTTTGGGAGAAGGTTATCGGTTATAGGTTATGGGTGATAGGCATCACATTAAGCGCTGAAGCGCATAAAGACAGGTAAAGGGTAAAAGGTAAAGGGTAAAAGGTATTACAGGAAAGCGCTGAAGCGCTTGGAGAGGGTGTTTCGAGGGCGCTCCCCGCGCACTAATATAATACCTTTCACCTTTTACCCTTCACCCTTTACCATTACATAACGGAGGCAAAATGAAAATAGTCCGCAAGGCTGTCGCCGGAAGGCAAAACAAGGGCGATATTCAAATAACAATCCGACCCTTCGAGGAGCGAACTCTTGCGCTGAAAAGCTCCATCTCTTCCCTCTACGGCAAAAAAATCTCCGAGGATATCAATAACGAACTCGACCGGCTCGGAGTAATCGGCGCCTCGGTCGAGGCCGTGGACGACGGCTCCTTGGCCTATGTTATCGCCGCACGCGTCGAGGCCGCGGTCGCCGCCGCCTCGGACGATCCCGCGCCGTTTAAAACCGCTCAAAAAAACCATTCCTTCGAGCCGGAGCGACTCCGCCGTAGCAGGCTGTATATCCCCGGTAACAATCCCTATCTCTTCGTCAATGCCTCGCTTTATGGCGCGGATATGCTCCTCTTCGACCTCGAGGACTCGGTTCCACCGGCGGAAAAGCACGCCACGCGCTACTTAGTCCGCAACCTCTTGCTCGACGACCGACTCGGCACCGCCGAGATCGCAGTCCGAATCAACCAGCTCTCCGGCCCCTTCGGCTTGGCCGATCTCGAGATAGTCGTCCCCGCAGGGCCGGCGGTTATCGCCCTTCCAAAGGCAGAGTCTAAGGCCGAAGTGGAAAGGCTCTCGGCCGAGATCGCCAGAATCCAAACCGCCGCAGGCACAAAACACAAGATTGCGATAATGCCCATAATCGAGAGCGCGCTGGGAGTAGTCAAAGCCCCGGAGATCGCCTCGGCCGAGGGGGTCATTATACTCGCCTTCGGTGCGGAGGATTTCACCAAAGATATCGGCGCAGAGAGAACCCGCGAGGGCAAGGAACACCTTTTCGCCCGCTGTAGCGTAGTTTGCGCGGCTAAGGCCTACGGCCGACTCGCCTCAGATACGGTCTATAGCGATTTCGGCGATATAGAGGGCCTCGTAGCAAGCACAAAAGAGGGCAGATCGCTCGGCTTCGACGGCAGGGGCATGATTCACCCCGCGCAGGTCGCGCCGGTGCACGAGGTCTTCGCGCCGAAGCATGACGAGCTTATATTTGCGGTCAAGGCGATAGCCGCCGCGGAGGAGGCCGAACGATCCGGTAGCGGCGTGGTAGCAATCGGGAGCAAGATGATCGACGCCCCGATTATCGCCCGGGCGAAAAGAACTATCGATATGGCTGTCAAAATGGGTATAGAATTGCCGAAAATCGAAAAATAATCTGGTATTATGGTTCCACAAAGCCAAAATACGCTGAAATCGACCTCACTTCGAGCGGCAATCTCTTTCGTTGTGATCGCGGTGGTATCGTTTATCGCGATAAAAACCTCATCGAACGAGATCGAGAAGAACCTGATGGCCAGTTATTCCCGAAATCAGGGTATTATCGCCGACCTCGTCGCGATCCGAATTCAGGACTTCTTCACGGATATTCGCAAGGAACTTCAAAACTACGGCGAAAGGCCGGGAATACGCTATATTGACAAATCCACCCTCCGCGGCGATATTATCGACCTGTCAAAGGCGCTCGAGACTAAGGCCTCTAATATAAGCCGCATGGACACCCTCGGCCTGCTCAAATACTCTTGGCCGGACACATCAGCCATCGGCCAAAGCGTTGCCTATCAAAGCCATGTGCGGAAGACTCTCGCGGGACATTGCGAGGTTATCAGCCAACCGATCTTGACTGTTCAAGGATATCGCGCGATAGCGATTCACCAGCCGATTTTCGAGAACGGCACGAAATGGCTCGGCAATATCTGCGCACTCGTCCCCTTCGAGGCGATCGAGACTAGGCTCCTCTCAGAACTCGATAAAATCGGTTCGGAGGGCTTCATCGTCGATTCGACGGGCGAGATACTTTATCATCCGGACTTAGCCACGGGAACCCTCGTCGAAAGGGCTTTTCCCCGGGATTCCTCCGGTGTTTTGAACAGCTTCCTGAAGAGCCTGCCCGAGGAGTTCTCCGGATCGGGCATCTTCGTCGATCATACCGGGGCCAAGCGGCCGATGGGTATCGCGACTATCGAGCTTGGCGATTACCATTGGTATATCGCGACCTACAACAGCACCGACGAGCTTAAGGGCTTGATCGGCGGTATTCGCCGAAAGGCCTTTCTCGCCTATATCTTCATTTTGGCCTCGGTCATCGGGGCTTACTTCTATTACGGCCATTTCGGCGTCGGCAGGCTTATTCGCGAATGGCAGAAAACGAACCATTCGACCTCGAAGGGTCGGGATCGTTTGATAGAGCTTATTTCCGGGAGTTTACGCGTTTCGAACACTCGCGACAACGAGCGCGAGGTGCTTCAGATATTGGTCAATAACCTGCTCGAGGCAGGGGGTTTGAATTTTGCAGGTCTTTTCAGGCGGCGCGATTCGATGGATTTTTCGCTGGTCGCGCAGGCCTATCTTGACGAGGACAAGTTTCAGATTTTTTTAGAATTTTCGGATATCGATCCTTTTTCCGTTAAGGTCACACCCGACCCGAGGCACCCGATTGTGCGCTCACTTGCCGGCGGCGAGGCGGTCAAGTTCGTCTCGAACGAACAGGTGGCCTCTTTGAGCAAGACGATAGTGGATATGGGGGTTGCGCTCGATAAGACCTTGCCGCGCAACGACAAATATATCTTGCCGGTTAGGGTTAAGGGTGAGCTTTTGGGGTCGATCATTTTATGCGTCGAACAAGGCAAGATATTGAGCTTAGAGACGTTGGAGCCGTTTATCGACCAAATCGGAAATGAGCTTCAAAAATCGGAGCTTGAGAGAAAACTTCGCAATACAAGCGAGCTTTATTGGGATGTCTTTCAGAGTATCGACAGCGCGGCCCTGATAATCGATTCGAGTTTTAACTTATTATCTTTCAATAAATTAGCCGGAGACAGGTTCGGTCTCACTCTCGGGATGACGGGCAAAAGGGCGATAGACTCCCTGAAACCCGCCGGCCTCTTTGACAACGAAGATAACTTCACAGAGGTGATGAAAAATAGCCGTCCCTTCGAGATCGAGGAGACAGTTTTCGATAAGCGCCGCGAGGCGAAATATTATAGAAAGCGCTTAGTGCCGGTGTTTTCCTCGGCGGGTGCCGTTAGACGAATAATAGTAATAATCGAGGATATTTCACAGGAGAAGGAACTTGTCGAACGGCTAAGCGAGGCGAATCGCAAACTGGACAAGACCGCAACCACCGACGAGCTTACGGGGCTTTGCAATCACCATTATTTCATGGAACGGCTTCATCTGACGATGGAGGCCGCGCGGGAGGCAAAGGCGCCCTTGAGCCTGATTATCTTCGATCTGCAGGATTTGAAGGGCCTCAACGACCGCTGGGGAAGGCGAATCGGCGACGAGGTGCTGAAGAATGTGGCGCGAATAATATCGGAGCGCATCTCGACGGTGGATATCGCCGCGCGCTTCGGCGGAGACGAGTTTGCAGTTCTGCTTCGCAACACATCGCACGAGAGCGCGCTCGCTCGAGCGGAGCTTATCCGCGCGAATATCGCCGACAAGGCGGTCGATCGAAACGCGCCGATAGATTCTGTTGTCACCGCTTCATTCGGGATTGTCGAGCTCGACGACAGTATTCAGAGCACAGACGAGTTTTTCCGCCGCACCGAGCGAGCGCTTTATCGGGCGAAGACCGAATCGGGCCGCCGCCCGAGGGATTGAGAATAAAAGCTCAGTTTGATTTTATAAAATTTGGAGGCTGTAATGGAATTCGTTAAAAACGCAATTGGACGAATGGTCCCGACAGAGGCCGACGGCCGTAAGCTCACGCCCTTTCAGGGCGCCTTCGCCGACCCCTTGGCCAAGGGCAACCGCCCCGGTCCGCCGATTCCTCATTCGCACCCGGAGCACAAGGGCGGCGAGCGCAAGCTCCTCGGCTCGATAAAGGAGGCCATACAAAAGACCGGCCTTCGCGACGGCATGACCATCAGCTTCCACCATCACCTCCGCGACGGCGATTTCGTCGTGAATATGGTGCTCGAGGCCTGCGCCGAGATGGGCCTTCGCGACCTCACCCTCGCGCCGACAGCGCTGTTCCCCTGTCATATACCGATAATCGACCATATTAAAAACGGCGTTGTCCGCAATATTCAAGGATCCATGAACGGCCCTATCGGGGCCTTTGTCAGCAAGGGCGGAATGGAGACCGTCGGGGTTCTGCGCTCGCACGGCGGACGAGTTCGCGCGATCGAGGACGGCGATCTTCATATCGATGTCGCCTTCTGCGCCGCGCCCTGCGCCGACGATTTCGGCAACGCCAACGGGCTGTTCGGCCCCTCGGCCTGCGGGCCTTTGGGTTATGGCCAGATCGACTCCCAATATGCCGACAAGTTCGTCGTGATTACGGACAATCTCGTGCGCTTCCCGTGCATTCCCTTCGATATCTTGAGCACGCATGTCGATTATGTCGTCGTTGTTGACAAGATCGGCGATCCCTCGAAGATAGTCAGCGGGACGACCAAGATTACTACCAGCCCGGGAAGGCTATATATCGCTAAGCTCGCCGCGGAGTTCATCAAGAATTCGCCCTATTACAAAGACGGCATCGGCTTTCAGACCGGCGCCGGAGGAATCAGCCTCGCGGTGACGAAGTATCTCGGCGATTTCCTCCGCACCGACGGCCTCAAGGCCGCCTATATCAACGGTGGAATCACGCAGTTCGCGGTCGATCTGCTTCACGAGGGCATCGCGGAGAAGCTCCTCGACGGGCAGGTCTTCGACACAAGCTCGATAGACAGCCTCCGCGACGATGTTATGCACGAAAGGCTCAATCTGTGTATGTATGCCAATATCCACAGCAAGGGCTGTATGGTCAATGTGCAGGATGTCGGCTTTTTAGGCGCTACCGAGATCGATATCGATTTCAATGTCAATGTCAACACCCACTCCGACGGGATGCTTCTTCACGGTATCGGCGGGCACTCCGATGTCGCCGCCGGCGCAAAGCTCGCGATGATGGTTCTTCCGGCCTATCGCAAGCGAATCCCCGTTATCCGCGACGCGGTGACGACGGTCACAACCCCCGGCGAGACCGTCGATGTCATTGTCTGCGATATGGGCATCGCGATTAACCCGATCCGCGAAGACCTCATCGAGCATTTCAAAGGCTCCAGTCTCCCGATCCGCGATATTCGCGATATCAAGCGCGAGGTCGATGATATCTGCGGCGGCCAGCCCGAGCCGCCCAAGCTCGGCGATAGGGTCGTCGCCCTCATCGAATACCGCGACGGAACGATTATCGACAAAGTAATGCAGGTGCTTTAACAATCCCCCCGGGCGTCGTGATTTCATCGCGGGGAAAGCGAGCTTTCCCCGCGATGAAATCGCCGTCGGGCCGGAGCTGTTGATTCAGTATATAGGGAGGTTTCCGCCCGGCCCGACGGCCCGCGCATGCGCGGACGACGCCCGGGCGCGAGGGCGCGTGTATTTTTCCGACGGCTTGACTTTGTCCGTCGGTTGGCGTATTATTTAATAATTGAGCGGGGAGCTTCGGCTGAGAACCTTCACGGGACCCGTCGAACCTGAGCGGATAATGCCGGTGCAGGGAGCTCAGATTTCACTCCCCACGGCGGGAGTTTTTTATTTAAGGAGTTGCGATGACGAGCTTATTGGAAGAGGCCAAACAGGAGATAGTTTCGACTGAGATAATAGTCGCGGCGCTTGCGGAGGGTGTGGAACCCGACGATCTGCGCGGGCTGGTCGCCGAGGGGCGGGTTGTGATACTTCGCAACCGGGTTCGGCCGGTGAAGATCGAGCCCTTGGCGATCGGCGAGGGGCTGAAGACCAAGGTCAACGCGAATATCGGAACGAGCGGCGACTCGGCGAATATCGAGGCTGAGCTTGAAAAGCTCCGCGCGGCGATCGAGGCCGGCGCCGACACTGTGATGGACCTCTCCACCGGCGGCGATTTGCCCGCGATCCGCAAGGCGATCATCGCGAATTCATCGATTCCGGTCGGCACTGTGCCAATTTACGAGGCCGCGGTCAAGCGGCGCGAGGCGGGAAAACCGGTGGTCGATATGGATCCCGACGAGCTTTTCGAGGTCATCGAGCAGAACGGCGAGCAGGGCGTGGATTTCATCACGGTGCACTGCGGCGTCACGCGCAAGGTCGTCGAGGACCTGCTTTCCGGCGACCGTGTGATGGACATCGTCTCGCGCGGGGGCTCGTTCCATGCCGAATGGATTCACAAACACAAGCGCGAGAACCCGCTTTACGAGCAGTTCGACCGCCTTTGCGCGATCGCCAAGAAATACGAGATGGTTCTTTCCTTGGGCGACGGCCTTCGCCCGGGCGCGATCGCAGACGCCACCGACAGACCGCAGATAGGCGAGTTGGTCGTCCTCGGCGAACTGGTTCGGAAGGCGCGCGCGAACGGCGTTCAGGCCATGGTCGAGGGGCCGGGGCATGTGCCTATTGACGATGTCCAGATGAATATCCGGCTTCAAAAGGAGCTTTGCGAGGGGGCGCCGTTCTATGTCCTCGGGCCGATCGTCACCGATATCGCCCCCGGATACGACCATCTGACCGGCGCGATCGGCGGCGCGATCGCCGCGATGAGCGGCGCGGACTATCTTTGCTATGTCACCCGCAACGAGCATTTGGCTCTGCCCGACTGCGCCGCGGTCCGTGAGGGAGTGATTTACTCGAAGATCGCCGCGCATGTCGGCGATATCGCGAAGGGCATTCCCGGCGCGTGGGAGATGGATCTCGAGATGAGCCGCGCGCGCCACGATCTGAACTGGGATCGAATGATGGAACTGGCTATCGACCCGAAGCTCGCGCGAGAGATTCGCGGCGCCTCGAAGCCCGCCGACGAGGACACCTGCACGATGTGCGGCGATTTCTGCGCGGTCAAGCGCGTGAAGGAGATTAAGGAGGAAAAATAGGTTATGGGTGCTGGGTTATAGGCTTTACTTTAGGGGCGTAAGGATTACGCCCTTTTTTTACTCCGTAGAAGGGCTTGCCCCCTCCTGTTATCGCTCAACCGAGAGTCATCGGTCGTCGAGTGGCGAAGGGGGTATCGAACGACCGCTTTGGCCAACACAGATTCGATACACGATGAAAAGGGATTCTGGAAATGGCATAGATTATGCGGCTCTTTTTAGGTTTCACGACGATGTTTCGCTTAAGACTTTACATCCAAAATCGCCGGGAAAATAAACGTTAATAGAATCTATCATTAAGACTGTCTTAAAGATACCCATAAAAGGGTGATGATTATGAATCGAAGAAAAATTGCTATCATTGTCGGCGCTTTGTTCTTGGCCCTACTTGTTTGGCGGATCGCCGTTTTACTGATCGGAGGCGGCAAGGTCGCCCAGAGGGGTTCGGGAGCGCCGCCGGTCGCGGTCGAGGTTGTGCCGGTTATGACCGAGCCTATTCGGGAGTTGCGGCAATTCACGGGAAGCGTCTTCCCCGTGTATCAATACATCGTGGCGCCGAAGGTCGCCGGCAGAGTGACCAAGATCAACAAACAGATCGGTGATTGGGTCAAGAATGGCGAGGTGATAGCGCGTATCGACGACGGCGAATTCCGACAAGCGGTGCTCGAGGCCGAGGCCAACCTTCGAATCTCCGAGGCCAATCTGGCTGAGACCGAGATACAATTCGAGCTGTCGAAACAGGACCTCGAACGTGTCGAAACGCTTCAAAATAAAGGCATTGCCTCTTCGGCGGAACTCGACGCGGCGGTTTCGAATTACAACGCCCTCGAATCGAGGATCAAGCTCGCGAAGGCGCAGGTCGAGCAGAGGCTCGCGGCGCTTAATTCCGCGCGAATCCGCCAGAACTATACAACACTCACCGCCTCGAGGCCGGGCTTCGTCGGCGAACGTTTCACCGATGAGGGAAGTATGCTTTCCGCCAACTCGCCCGTGGTCTCTGTCGTGGGAATCGACACGGTTATTATCCGCACGACTGTCATCGAACGAATTTACGGGCAAATCGAGATTGGCGGTTCAGCGGAGGTCTTGGTCGATGCATTCCCGAATAGGGTCTTCGAGGGGAAGGTCGTTCGTCTGGCACCGGTCCTTCAAGAGGCCTCGCGTGTCGCACAGATGGAGATCGAGGTCGTGAACGACTCCTTACTACTTAAGCCGGGGATGTTTTGCAAGGTCAATATTTCGCTGAATGAGAAAGA
The DNA here is from genome assembly GCA_002428525.1 of bacterium UBP14_UBA6098. Lineage (GTDB taxonomy): Bacteria > UBP14 > UBA6098 > UBA6098 > UBA6098 > UBA6098. The sequence continues at coordinate 33,917 of DIWU01000035.1, read as the reverse complement.
CTCGGCGCAGGTCGTTCCAAACGAAGCAATCGTCACCCGCGACGAGATCAAGGGCGTGTTCGTGGTTCGTGAGGGCGAGACAACGGCCCAATGGATTCCCGTGGAAATCGGGATTATAAACTCAACGAAAACCGAGATTGCATCCCCGAAACTCGACGGAAAGGTTGTTGTATTGGGGCAACACCTGCTCGCCGATGGGAGCAAGGTCATGATTCCTAAGATGCCCTCGGGAAAAGCCCCTAAAGACAGTGCAATCCAGAGCGGGGGGACGGAATGAGTATAGCCCGAGGACCTGTAAATAGGCCGGTGTTAACGACGATAGTTTATTTAATAGTGATAATTATCGGCCTTGTGTCTCTTTCGCGCCTGTCTATCGACCTGATGCCGGAGATCAACAACCCGACTATATCTGTTGTCACAAGCTACAACAATGTCGGCCCGCAGGAGATCGAAGAGATCATCACGAGGCCGATCGAGGAGGCGGTCGCCGCGGTTCAGGGCGTGCAGGAGATCAACTCCACCTCCAGCGAGGGCAGGAGCACTATTCGACTGTCCTTCGATTGGGGAACCGATCTCGACGAGGCCACAAACGATATTCGCGACCGAATAGACCGCGTTGTCGGCAGGCTTCCCGACGATGTCGATAGGCCGACGATCCGAAAATTTGACCTCTCGGCCTCCCCGGTCCTTATGATTGGTGTTTCGGGGAATATAAATTCCCTCGATCTGCGCCAGTTCGTCGAGGATCAGGTCAAATACAGGCTCGAAAGGATTCCGGGGGTTGCGGCGGTGGATATCGGCGGCGGGCTTATGCGCGAGATTCATATCGACCTCGAATCCCAAAAGATGAAATCACTCGGAATATCGCCGGAAGCGATTGTCTCGGCCCTGAAAAACGAGAACCGAAATATCCCCGCGGGCCTTTATAAACGGGGTAATTTCGAGGTGCTGATTCGCACCCTCGGCGAGTTTACCTCTATCGAGGAGATCAAAAACACCGTCGTGACGATTCGCGAAGGGACACCGATCCAGATTCGCGACATCGCGAATGTCTCCGACTCTTGGGAAGAGGTTCGTAACTATATTAGAATCGACGGCGACCCGGGAATCCGGATCTCGATCAGCAAACAATCCGGCGCAAATACGGTCTCGGTGGCTTCGGGCGTCAAAGAAGAGCTCGAGAAGATAAATCGCGATTTCCCGCAGATAAAACTCACGATCCTAAACGACACCTCGAAGTATATTCGCCAGTCGATGAACAATGTCGGCTTCTCGCTCGTTGTCGGAGGGCTTTTGGCCCTGCTAATCCTGTTCGTATTCCTGCGGAATATCTCCAGCACGACGATCATCGCGACGGCGATACCGGTCTCGATCATCGCGACCTTCGCGCTACTATATTTCAGCGGTTTCACATTGAATATCATGACCTTCGGCGGGTTGGCCCTCGGGATCGGTATGCTCGTCGATAGCTCGATCGTTGTGCTCGAGAATATCTATCGCCACAGGGAACACGGCAAATCGCCGATCGAAAGCGTGTTAACCGGCACCTCGGAGGTTTGGTCGGCGATCCTCGCAAGCGTTCTAAGCACCATCGTGGTTTTCATTCCCGTCGTGTTCATACGCGGGATGTCCGGGATTATGTTCCAACAAATGGCGCTTGTTGTGAGTTTCTCCCTCGTGTGCTCGCTTTTTGTGGCCTTGACTTTGGTTCCGATGCTCGCCTCGAGGTTTCTTCATATAGGCTCAGCCGACGCGGCCAACAATCACGGGCTTGTGAGGAGGATATACAATTTCAGCGAGAAGAGCTTCACGACGATCGAGGCGAGATACGCCCAAGTTTTACAATGGGCGCTCGACCATAAGAAGATAGTCCTTATAACTGCGGGCGCTTTGTTTTTAATCTTTGCCCTCCTCGCAGGAACCGTGGGGGTCGAGCTTATGCCCACCGCCGACGAGGGCGAGGTTCGAGTCAATATCGAGATGGTCCCCGGCACGCGGCTGGATATTGTCGATGAGGTGACTAAAAATATCGAAGCGACCATCGAGCGCGAGGTGCCCGAGATGGTCTCGATGATCACCTCGGTGGGCGGCGGCGGTTGGCGCTCGAGCTCGTCGAACACCTCGCAGATCCGCGTGATGCTCGCCTCGAAATCCCAAAGGAAAAGAAGTAGCGAGGAGATCGCAAACGCTGTCCGAAAGGCCATCGGGAGTGTCCCCGGAGCGACTATACGAACCCGATCGGGCGGTGGGATGTTTATTCTTCGCATGGGCATCTCCTCGGACGACAATATCAGCGTCGAGATACGGGGTTACGATTTGAACACGGCCTATAAACTCGCGGACGAGGTTCAGAAGATAGTTCAAAAGGTGCCGGGGGTGACCGACACGAGGCTCAGTAGCGAACAGGGAAGCCCGGAGCAGGTGATCCGTATCGACCGCCAGAGGGCCGCCGACCTCGGGCTGACCGTGTCGAAGATCGGCGAGGCCTTGCAGGTCGTTGTCGGCGGTTCTGTCGCGTCCTATTATAGAGAGGGCGGAAAGCAATACGATATCCTCGTTCGCCTGAGCGAAACGGACAGGATGGACCTCGACAACCTTTTAGACCTGACGGTGATGAACAACCGCGGCGAGCCGGTTGTTCTCAGGAATGTCGTATCGACTATCGCAAAAGAGGGCCCGGGGGTTATCGACCGGAAGAACCAAGAGCGAATAGTCACGGTCAGCGCGAACTTCACGGGAAGGGATATGGGCTCCGTTGTGGCGGATATGCGTCGCGAATTGGCCGCGCTTCCGGTGCCAAAGGATTTCTCGATCACCTTCGGCGGCGACTACGAGGAACAACAGAAGGCCTTCCGGGAGCTGATCTTCGGGTTCATCCTTGCGATTCTGCTGGTCTATCTCGTGATGGCCGGGCAGTTCGAGTCGTTCAGGTTCCCGTTTGTGGTAATATTCTCGATCCCGATGGCCTTGATCGGGGTAGTGATTACTATGATTATAACCGGAACTGTTTTCAGTATGCAGGCCTTTATTGGCTGTATTATGCTGGCCGGCATCGTTGTCAACAACGCGATCCTGCTGGTCGATTATACAAACCATTTGCGCCGAAGCGAGGGAATGGGGCCGATTGCCGCCTTGAAACTGGCCGGTTCCCGCAGGCTGAGGCCTATCTTGATGACGACATTCACGACCGTTCTCGGGCTTCTGCCGATGTCGATCGGCTTCGGAGAGGGCGGGGAGATGCAGGCTCCGTTGGGAAGAGTGGTCATCGGCGGACTGCTCAGCTCGATGCTTATTACGCTGGTTCTCATTCCGGTTGTTTATATCATCTTCGACCGTCGTGGCCACGGGTCGGCCGACACAAAAAACTTGGGCTAAAGAATTCGGGCTATCGATATGAAACGAATACTTACGATATTGCTTCTCATTCATGCCGCATTCGCGGGGGACACACTTTTCGTCTCGCTCGAGGAGGCTATACTCATCGCCTTCGAGAACAACGCCGCAATCGGGATCGAACGCCTCGGCCCGAAGATCGCGAAGACCTATGTCCGCGCGGAGGGGGCGGCCTTCGAGCCGGAATTGACCGGGTCGGCCACAATGACCGAATCCGAGACGCCCTTTTCATACGGTTCCTCAGAGGAAACGTCTTTGCAGATATCGAAGGGACAGAGCTTCCAAGGCTCGCTCGGTTTTGCGCTTCCTACCGGAACCACTATCTCGGCTGAGGCCTCTATCTCCGGCGATTTGCCGGAATCCTCGCTGGAACAATGGTCGTCCGAGATCGGCGTCTCGGTCAACCAATCCCTTCTGCAGGGGATCTCGCCGGTATCCAACCTCGCCCGGCTTCGCAAGGCAAAGATCGATGTCGAAATCTCCGAGCTGGAGCTGAAAGCGCTCGGGGAGAGCGTTATCGCCGAGGTCGAGGGTGCCTATTGGGGCTTGTATCTTGCGGTTAAAGAGCTCGAGATCAGGGAGCGATCGCTGACGCTCGCTCGAACCCAGCTTCTCGAATCCGAGGAGCGAATCAAGGTCGGAAAGCTCGCGGAGATCGAGCTTGCCGCCGTCCATGCCGAGGTTGCGACCCGCGAGGCGGCGATGATCGACGCTCGGGCGCGCGAGGAACAAGCGAGACTGAAACTAATTTACCTTCTCAACCCCGGGGCGGAAAACGAATGGGAGCTTTTCATCGTGCCGACCGAAAGCCCGGTTGTTCCACAGGATACAGTCGATGGAATCGCCCTCCACGAGAGCCTCGCGATTATGTATCGGCCGGATTTGAATCAGGCGCGGCTTTCGCTTCGGAAGAACCGCCTCGATCTTGCAAGAACCAGAAACGGCCTGCTTCCAAAACTCGATTTGTTCATCGAGTTGGGTCGGACGAGCTACGCCGGCTCCTTCGAGGACGCAACCCCGGACCTCGATAGCCCATACTACAAAGCAAAGGGCGGTTTGAGCCTCGAACTGCCGCTTACGCTTCGGCAGGCGAGAGCCGAACATGCGCGGACAAGATGGACCCGCGAGCAACTTCAGCTTGCGCTCGAGAATATGGAACGGCTTGTTGAGAGGGATGTTCGCATCGCTTACTCCGAGGTTTTTCGCTCGGGGCGGCAAATCGAGGCGACCGAGGTCGCCAACCGACTTCAGGAGAAGAAGCTCGAGGCCGAGCAAGAAAAGTTCCGCATCGGTAAGTCCACGAACTTCCAAGTCTTACAGGCGCAACGCGATTTTATCGAAAGCCAGCTCGGTCAGGCCCGCGCGAGGGCGGTCTATCTCGAAGCCCTCTCGAGCCTTTATCTGATGGAAGGCACCCTGCTCGAGCGCCGTGGAATAGCGGCGAATTAGCCCGACGAGGCTATGCCTCTTTCTTCTCGGCGGCCTCTTTAGCCTCGGCCTCTTTGGCCTTCTTGCGTTCGAGGGCGGCCCGAACCTTAGGCGCGTCGTTGGTGATTTCCCCTGATTTGTTGGTGTGAATCGTGCCGGTGGGGCAAACGACAACGCATATCTGGCAATTGTTGCATTTCGAATAATCTATTCGGGCGAGGTTGTCCTCGAAGATAATCGCGCTCACCGGGCAGTTCTTTTCGCAGAGCCTGCAGGCGATGCATCCGGTTTCGCAGGCCTCTTTGACGAACTTGCCGGGGAGCTTGTTGTTGCAGGCGACCCATACCTGATTTTTCGCGGGTATAAGCTCGAGAACCTTTTTGGGACAGGCCTTCACGCATGCCCCGCAACCGGTGCATTCCTCCGGCGAGATAATTGGAAGGCCGTCTTCGCCCATCGTTATCGCATCGAAGAGGCAAACCTCGGCGCAGGTTCCGAGGCCGATGCAACCGTTGGGGCACATCTTCGGGCCGTCGGCGACCAAGACAGCCGCCCTGCAGTCGAGGATTCCGTCGTATTGGAATTTGTCCTTAGCTCTGTTGTTGCCTCCGCGGCACTTGAGCCGGGCTATCGTTTTAACCGATACTTGCGCTTCTGCGCCGAGGATCCGGCAAATCGCCGCCGAAACGGCCGGTCCGCCGGGGATACAGGCGTTGACGGGTGCCTTCCCTGCGACGACATCGCGGGCATAGGCCGAACAACCCGGCATTCCGCAGGCGCCGCAATTGGCATTTGGAAGGACGGCCTCGACCTGCTCGACTCGCTCGTCAACCTCGACGGCGAATTTTTTAGCGGCGAAACCCAAGAATGCCCCGAAAAGCAGGGCTAAGAGTCCTAACTCGATGAAAGAGCCGAAGAAATTGAGATCCATCGAAGCACCTCTACTCGAATGATTCGTGCGATAGGAGTTTGTGAATTATCAGGCTATCGGTCGGAGTATCCCTCGCGCTTCGGGCCGACTCGAAGATAAGCTCGTCGACAATATCTCCGCTACGGTTCAGATATAGCCGCTTCGTGGGCGCGAGGGCGTATTGGTCAGTGATTGTGAATTCGTAGTAGATAGCGTCGGCTCCGGGGAAGCCGTGCCCGGCCTCGGCCGGCCAATAAAAAAGCGCGGAGAACAGCTCGCAAGAACCGCGGTCGTAGGCCGCGCGGACATTTGGATGTTCCGCCGAGATCGATTTATGGTCGTAGATTCGGAAGGCGAGGGAGTCTTTGACGAGTGCGGTCTCATAAAGGTGGCCGAGCCTCACGGGGTTTCGTTCGATCCACCAATCGAACCAAGGGTCTTTTAGCGAGAAGAAGCCGATTTTAACAATCGAATCGCCGGAGACGAGATAGGTTGCCTGTGGCGGCAGATAGAAGAATTCTCCCTCGAGGGTATCGGAATAGGATTTCCAGCGATACTCTCCGGTCGAGGCCTGAGTTGGCGCGGTCTGGGAGCAGTTTTCGATTATACAATTCCACAGCGAATCCGACTCGGCAAATATCGCCGATAGCCAAACCAGAAGGACAATCGATATCTTTTTCATTGTTCGCCTTTGTTTAATACTAAATTTAATTATTATAGGCGCCCGTCGGCTTTGGGTCAAGGGCTTTCTTTTTTACAGCGATTCGATTGAGGACCTTGGGTTTTGAAGGCTTTAGAATAAAGCATCTCAAACCTCACGAATAAAAAAAGGAAAGGGAGGGGAAATCCCCTCCCTTCGGATGAAGAACGACTGTTCGGCGACGAGTTTCGGTTTATTTTTCTTTCTCGTCGGGAGAGTCCTTAAAAAGCTGGCCGATTCCGCCGATGCTCCCGAGAATCCCGCTCGTCTCTATGGGCAGGAAGATCTTCGTGGATTTGCCGTCGGCCATCTTCTCGAGGGCCTCGAGATATTTGATCGCGATCAGTTCGTTGGTCGGGTTGCCGTCGTGGATAGCCTTGTAAACCGTGCTAATTGCCTCGGCCTCTCCCGATGCGATGGCGATTCTCTGATATTTATTTGCGTCGGCAATCTTCTTAATCGCCTCGGCGTCGCCCTCGGACTTGAGGACGGCGGAGCGTTTGTGTCCCTCGGCCTCGAGGATCATCGCCCGGCGGTCGCGCTCGGCCTTCATCTGGCGGTGCATCGCTTCGGTGACATCCTCCGGCGGCTCGATACGCTGAAGCTCGACGCGGGTGACTTTCACCCCCCATTTGTCGGTTGCGTCGTCGAGGATTTGGCGAAGCTTAGTGTTAATTAGCTCGCGCGAGGTGAGGGACTCGTCGAGGGCGAGATCGCCGATGAGGTTTCTGAGGTTGGTCTGCGCGAGTTTTGTCGCCGCGAGGTAGAAGTTCGCGACATTGTAGGTCACCTTCACCGGGTCTGTCACCTCGTGATAGACCACCGCATCGACCTCGACGGCGACATTGTCCTTCGTGATAACCGCTTGCGGCGGGACATCGACGACCTGCTCGCGCATATCGACCTTGATTATCTTTTCGATGAAGGGCAGAATAACCGTCAGGCCGCTGTTGGCGGTTCTTTGGTATTTGCCGAGCCTCTCGACGAGGCCCTTTTCCCACGGCCGAATGACCTTGAGCGATGTTCCGGCGACGATCAGCACGAAAAACGCCACTACAATATAGAATGCTATCATTGTGCGCCCTCCTTTACGGGCTTGACTATTACATGCGCTCCGTCGATCTCGCAAACCTCGACTCGGGCGCCCTTTTCAATTTTATTACCATCTTCGGACTCGGCGCGCCACTCCTCATTATCGATTCGCACCAGCCCCTTGTTCTCGATATTGTCGATCTCCTCGAGGACCAGTCCGATCTTGCCGATCATCCTGTCCGCGCCGATTCCGGGGGGCTGTTTCTTTGTGAACTTCTCCGCGAATCGTCTTGTGAAAAAGACTAAAACGGTCGATACGACAACAAACGCCCCCAACTGGTAACCCGAGCCGAGGCCCAACCATGCGAGAAGCGCCGCCACTCCAGCCCCAATCGCGAACCAGAACAGGAAAAACCCGGCGGTGAATATCTCGCCGATCGCGAATATCGCCGCGATTATCGTCCATACAATCCAAGCTTGTTCCAATATTTTTCTCCCTTGAGAAGATTTCGCTTTCAGGATGTTATTAACAATTTAAGCAAAAATATTCAAAATAGGGTAAAAAAATTTTAAAGATGAGTTAAAAAATGTCGAAAAGCGTTTTCTGCATCATTGTTTAACTACTCTTTACCAAAAAAAACCCTCTTTCGAGGGTTTTTTTATCAAGTCATTTTTGCCCTTGTAATCAGGGGTTGAGTTCCATAAGGATACTACCATCGCCGACTATCCACGCATGGTTGGCGTCGAAGATGAATACCTCGTTGAGCGATTCCTCGGAGAAGCCGGCCTCTTGGCGATACCATGTCGCACCGCCATCGACGGTATGGAGTATATATCCGAATTCTCCAACCGCCCAACCGACTTCCGAGTTCAAGAAATCTATCGATTTGAAAATCGTTTCCGAATAGTTCGGCAAATCGAGCAGTTGCCATGAGCTTCCACCGTCGGTCGTTTTGAGCACTGTGCCCAAGCTTCCGCAAACATATCCGAGGGAAGAACTAACCATATCGATTCCGGTCAAGCTATGTTCTGTGCCGCTATTGAGGGCGGCCCATGTCGCACCGCCGTCTGTGGTCTTGAGAATTATGCCATACTGGCCGACGGCTATAGCCTCTTGAGCGCTTATAACCGAGATCGAGAAAAGTTCCGCCAGAACCGACGAGTTTTGCGTTGTCCATGTCTGTCCGCCGTCTTCGCTACGGACTATAAGCCCTTTGTTCCCGACCGCCCAACCGCTGTTGGCGTTCGCGAAAGCGACACTGTTCAATCGTTGGCCGGGGAGGTCCATAATCGAGGTCCAATTATCGCCGCCGTCGGTTGTCCGAAGGATCGTCATCAGCGTGTCGAGGTAGTTGTTCGTCGAGAATCCAACAGCCCATCCGCGGTTCTCATCGAGGAAGAAAATACTTTGAACGGTCTTGTCCATCTTGGTATCCTGATGAAGCCACATGCGGCCGCCATCTGTTGTATGGGCGATTCTGCCGGATTTTCCGGCAATCCATCCGACTGATGGCGAAATGAAATGAATCGTATTGAGGGCAAGGCCCAAACCATAGCTTTTGAAAAACCAATTCGCGCCGCCGTCGGTGGTCAATTTGATAGCTCCGGTTCCGCGAAGGTCGTCGTTGCCGACAATCCATCCCTCGTTTTCGTTGAGGAATCCGATATCGGCGATCGAGCCGGTGACATCGACATCGATCGATGTCCAGTTAGTGCCGCCGTTGATTGTCTTCGCGACCAATCCACCCGCGCCGATCGCCCAACCGAGCGTGGGAGTAATGAACTCGACGCCGGTGATATTCTTGCCGCTACCGAGGATGGCAATATTCGAATGGCGTATGGTGTCATTGGTTGTCCTAACACTCCAAATCGCGCCGTCCGGGCCGAAGACCATACCGAGCGTGTCGTCGGAGAAATAGCATTCCTTGAAGGCTCCGCCCAAGGGCACTCGAAGCGAACCCCATGTGCTTCCGCCGTTCTTGGAATAGTAGAGATAGAATTCCGAATCGATAGAGAGGGTGTCGCCGACGAGATATATCCTCGAGGCGGAGGGTGCATGGCCGCCGGTGAAATCGACGATTTCCTGTCTGAGGTAAACCGGTGTATGATCCCATGTTGTATCGCCGGTTTCCTCGTCGATGACCATGGTCGATTCGGCGCTGATGATATTGAGGTTGACCTCGGTCCACGAAGCGCCCTGATTTGTGGATTTGAGAAGCGCTCCCGATTGGCCGACAACGAAGAACGGGCTGTTGTCGCCTGTGGCGGGATATATAATAGTTCTGAGGTCTAACTCGTCTTCGGCCACACTCGGAGGACAAACATCCGACCATGTGGCGCCGTTGTCGGTGGAGGTATATAGGAGGCCGCGTTCGCCGACCATAATTCCGCGTGAAGTCGTGAAATATATATCCAGTGGCTTTCTGCCCGTTGCGGAGTTGAGAATCTCGTAGCTCCAGCCTCTGCCGCCGTTGGTCGAACGGTAGATATACTCCTCGTCGGCACCAACTATAACGACGCCCGAAGAGACCGGCCAAACCGCGCCGGGGACTTTCATAATATCGGTATCAACCAAGCTCCATGAGGTGCCGTCCGTGACGGCCCCCTCATCTTCGTCTTTGGAGCAACCGGAGATAAACAGCGCGAGGGTCATAAGGGCGATCGCGAATTTAACCGCCCGCGGATCGAACCTGTTCAGCATATTCCGCTCCTTACAAACATGAAATTTTAATACGTTCATTGTTAAATTAACTATAGGAATATATGAAGTCGAAGCAATGCAGTCAATAACTTTTTGGCGAGGCCGAATTGCGGCCTTCTCGGAGAGCGTTCAAAACCGCCTCGGCGCGGTTTTTTTTGCTTTTCTATCGAGCCGATTTTAAACCTGCCGTGATCTTCTCACAAAGCTCGGCGCCGGATCGGCATTTTAACGGAAGATGATTGGCCAATTTCGGGCTTTTCAAAACCATAACGACACCAGTCGGCGTCTCCTCGACAGACTCGATATTGCTGAAGGGCATGAAAAAGCGCGGCAGATCGCCCCTTGAGGAGTCGAAAAGCAGGCCTTTTTGCACGATCGTGAGATTAGTCCGCACGCGCGCGCCGGCGAAATCATAAACGAGAAAAAGCACCATGCCCACAACCAGCGCGGCAACGACTATGCCCAATGAATCGATAGCATAAAGTAGGATTAAAGATGCGACAACCATGCCGAGGCCGATCCAAAGGAGAAACCGCCACGGGTATATGGGATGCGGGGTGCAGGAGAACGAAGCGAACTCCCTCGCCTCCTCGAAACCCTTCTCGGTGACCCATTTTCGAAGAGCCGAGTCTCTGGCCAACGATAGGACGATTGTGATAAGCCCTGCAAAAAGACCGATTCCCAAGAATGCCATTTCCACCGCCTTTATTTATCGAACAGCCCCTCGAGGTAGCTATTCGGGTCGAAATCGACCAGATCGTCGATCCCCTCGCCGACGCCCGCCAGAACAACCGGAACGCCAATTTCGCGCATTATCGCGAGGGCGATACCGCCCTTGGCGGTGCTGTCGAGTTTGGTTAGAATGATTCCGGTTAACCCTATGGCCTCGTTGAAGATGCGCGCCTGCGCTATGCCGTTGTTGCCTGTGGTTGCGTCGAGCACGAGGAAGACATCGTGCGGCGCGGTTTCGATCTTCTTGCCGATGACGCGGGAGACCTTCTTCAGCTCCTCCATGAGGTTGACCTTGTTGTGAAGCCTGCCGGCGGTGTCGATAATTACCGCATCGAAGCCGCCGGCGAGGGCCTTCGACACCGCGTCATAGGCGATAGAGGCCGGGTCGGCGCCGGAATCCGAGCGGACGATCTCGACGCCTGCGCGCTCGGCCCATATCTCGAGCTGTTCGCAGGCCGCGGCGCGGAAGGTATCCGAGGCCGCGAGAAGCGGCCTTTTGCCCTCCGAGATAACCCTCTTTGCGAGTTTTCCGGCGCAGGTGGTCTTACCGGTGCCGTTGACGCCGACCAGAAGAATAACATGGGGCTTTTCAGTCAGCACGAACCTTTTCGCGGCGCGGTTTTCGATGAGCTTGGCGATCTCGTCGCGGAGAAGCTCGCGCGGGCCGCCTGCGGGGATCTTGTTCGCGCGGGCGACAGAGCGCATTTGCTCGACGATCTCCGAAGACGCCTCGACGCCGACATCGGCGGAGATGAGAATCTCCTCGAGCTCGTCGAGTTCCTCGGCCTCGAGTGTCCGGCCGGGGACGAAGATATCCTCGATACGCGTATTTAGAAGCTCGCGGGTTTTCCCGAGGGCTTGTTTTATTTTATCGAAAACCATTGTTTTCCTGAGTTAAATCGGTTTCGCTCTCTAAAAGCTCGTCCATATGTTGCATCGGCGAATAGGCGTGGCTCTTTCCTCTGCTCGAAAGATGCGCCTTTTCGTTCGCCTCGGCGAAGCGGATGAAGCTCGAGCGAAGCTGTTGCCAAAGTGTGCTGTCGGGGACACAGCCTGCCAGCTTGAGCACCTCCTCGATATCGTCGTAGTCGGTTTGGTCGAGATTATATGTGAGAAATAGCTTGCCCTTTTCCTCGTCCAGCCGCGCCGAGATGATTCCGGGGACCTTCCTCAGAAGCACTGGAATCCCGAGGGTCTTGCATTTGTGGCGCGTGAAGTTGTGGACGCTGATCGCCCTTGCTTTGATATGTTCTTCGGTCATCTATTTACCCTTCGGGGGTTTTTCGAGAGGCGCCCATTTATCGACCAAGGTCTCGAGAATGACTGCGTGTTTAAAGGCATCGAGTCCGGCCTTGAGAAGCGCGGCCTTGAACTCGGTATCCTCTTCGTCCTCGGCGAGGAGGAGATTGTTGCGCGAATAGCTTTTAAGCTCGACGATAGCGAAGCGCGTCATATTCGGATCGGCGGTGACCGCCTTTTCGATCGGCTCCATCTCGATCTCGTTCTCGATAGCGACAGTCTCGATTTCGGAGCAATCGATCTCGGCCTCGGAAACGTCCTCTATTAGAAACTCGCAGGCCTCGAGCAGGGGAAGCGCGGTTTCGTAAATCTCGATCGCCGCGCCCTCGCCGGCCGAGAACGGTTCCACCTGAATAGCGAAGCCCGAAATTGCGATGAAACATGCAAAAATAAAAGCCTTTTTAAACATAACCCCTCCTAATCTTGCTGTTTTGCCGAGAATATTCGTTCGTATTCCTCGATCTGTTCGTAGCGGTTGATTCCGGCGGTCTCGAGCGGGTTTTCCGCGGGAATAGCGGCGACCTTTTTATTTTCACGAATGAGGATCTCGAAGATGTCCGTTAGATAGAACTCGCCTTGGGCGTTTGCGGTGCCGATCTTCTCCAGCGCCGGCCAAAGCGCTTTGGAGTCGAAGACATAGATGCCGCCGTTGACCTCTTTGATCGCGCGAATCGACTCGTCGGCGTCGGCGAACTCGACTATCGACAAAAATTCGCCATCGGCGTCGCGAAGGATTCGGCCGTATTCCTTGGGATCGTCGTGAATCGCGGTCAGGACGGTTGCGGCGGCGCCGAGCGAGTGATGGTATTCGAGTAGGCCCTTGAGGGTTTCGGCGCGGATAAAGGGCGTATCGCCGCAGAGGACGAAGATTTCGCCATCGAAGCCCTCGAAGGGCGCGGCGGCGGATTTCACCGCATCGGCCGTGCCCCTTTGTTCGAGTTGGACACAGAAGACTACTCTTTGAGTTCGAAGGTGCGCGATTACTTGCTCCATGCGGTTCCCGACGACAATAGCGATCTTGTTAGGTTCGAGGGCGTTCGCGGCCTCGAGAACACTGTCGATCATCGGCCTTCCGGCCACCTCGACGAGGACCTTCGCGCGGTCGGAGAGCATTCGCTTGCCCTCGCCCGCGGCGAGAATAATCGCGCCGATCATTTAGTGATCCCGATTATTTCGTTGTTTTCGTCGAGGCGGACAACCATCGGCGGGTGAACCTCGTCGTCCGAGCCGACAGCATAAGCTAAAATCATAATTCTATCGCCCGGAAGGCCCTTTCGGGCGGCCGGGCCGTTAAGCATAAGATCCTTCGAGCCGGCCGGCCCGACGATTACGTAGGTCTCGAGCCGTTCGCCGTTGTTCATATTGACGACTTGAACCCGCTCGCCGGGCAGAATATCCGCGGCCTTAACGAGCTCGGGCGGAAGCGTGATGCTTCCCTCGTATTCGAGCTCGACGCCGGTAAGCCTCGCTTGAGAGATCTTCGATCTACACCATATCCTGAACATTAGTCCCCCTGTTTGAGGTAGCTTCTGAAAAGCTCCGCCCTGTTTGTGTCTGCGGTCAGTTCGTCTCCCTCGCCGGTGAGGCGCGCGAGGTGAACCGGTTGGCCGACAAAGTATAATTCCGTCGCGGAAAGGATATCGATGGCGTCGCCGATGATCGATTCCGCCGCGCCTAAACGCAGGGCGTTCGCCAGAGCGTAACCCTCCCGCTTCGCTATAATTCGGGCATGGGTGAGAATCCCGATGCCTCGCATAATCTTATTTTCTATTTGGCTACGCGCCTTGGACATTATATCGGCGCGCGCCTCGTATTCCATCTGAATAATTTCATCAAGCATTTCTTGTGCCGATCCGAGCAATTCCTCCTCGTCGATTCCGAGGGTATGGGCGGTATGAACAATAAATATATGGCCTTCGGAGCTGAGCGATTCGTCGTTAAGCGGCCTCAGCACGGTTCCGGATTTGAGGAGTTTGTCTCTTAGGTTTATAAACCCATCGGTGAAAATAACCCCCGGGATGTGGACATAAAAGCGCAGAACCAGCGCTGTTCCGCATTCCGTCGGCCGCGAGGTGAGGAAGCCGTATCGTGAGGAATAGGCGAAGGGGACCTCGTTTTCGAGGCTCTCCTCGATGATTCGGGCGTTACGGTATGCTGTCTCGATATCGCTTCCGCCCTTTGCGACTCGAAACTGGAGGTGGTCGGAGGTGTTCAAGCCGAGCCATTTGCTCTCGTCCTCTGAGAGGAATAGCGCGGCGCCTATCGGCCGTTCGAGGATCTCCACCGGTGCGCTGAAGCGCTCGACGAAGAAGCGTCTGTCCTCGCTTCTGAGGATATCGGTTTCCCAGAGCTTGAAGGCTCGAAGGGTATTCTCGATATTGCCGACAAGGCTTCGGCGAAAGTCCTTAAGTTCCATTTCGTTAAGCCGATTTGGAAAGGCCTTTCCATCGATATTGCGAACATAAACCGCCTCGGACGCGAGAACGACCTCGAAATCCTCGCCGCCGGAGGATAGCCACTCGGGAAGCTTAGGGGGATATATGCTTTCGATCAATTGGAATCCTTCTTCAGGCGGAAAATCTCGTCGCGGAGTTGGGCGGCTCGCTCGAAATCCTCGGCGAAAACCGCCTCGGAGAGCTTCCATTTGAGGTGGGTTAAATCCTGAAGCCCTTCTTTTCCGGGGCCACGGCCCTTGTGATAGGTCGCGGAGTGAATCCCCTTGAGGATATCCCCTATGAATTTCTCGAAAGCGTTATAGCAAGAGGGGCATCCGAAAAGGCCTGTTTGCAGGAATTGCGAGAACCCGAGCTTGCAATTGGGACAGAAAACATCCCTTTTTTCCGCTATGAAACGGATTCCGGGGGATTTCGGTTTGCGATTAAATTTGATTTGTTCGGAGAAACCCGCGGATCTTGCGCATTCGTGGCAAAGGCAACATTTGATTCGCTCGCCCTTAACGACAATAACGCATTTGACCTCTCCGGGCCTTTTCTGACATTTAGAACAGTATTCCATAAGTATCTATTCTTCTTTAACAAATCACCTCTTCGAGGTGCTTTTCTCGCAAAAGATACGATTGGTCCGCCCTTCGGGCGATAGCCATGTTGTGTGTCGCCAAAACAACCGCCATCCCGAACTCGCGCGTCAATCCGAAGAGAAGATCGATCAGCTTGTCTTCGTTTTTCGGATCGAGATTGCCTGTCGGTTCGTCGGCGAGGACGAGCCTCGGGTTGTTAATAAGCGCTCTCGCCAAGGCCACCCTTTGTTGTTCGCCGCCCGAAAGGGCATTTGGAAAATGCCCGGCTCGTTCGGCAACTCCGACCGCACTTAAAAGCTCCTTCGCTCGACTCTCGGCCTCCGGCCTGCTCATGCCAGCAAGAAGCGCCGGTAGGGCGACATTCTCGAGCGCATCGAATTCCGGAAGCAAATAATGAAATTGAAAAATGAACCCAAAATCGCTGTTCCGAATCCTCGATAATTGCGAATCGTTCAACGACGAAACATCCTCGCCGTTGAAAATAATCCTGCCCGAATCCACTGTGTCCAACAATCCCAAAATATGCAAAAGCGTGGACTTTCCAACCCCGGATTCTCCGGTAATCGCAATAACCTTTCCGCCCTCGACATCAATACTTAAATCCTCGAGAACAATGAGCCTCGAGCCTGTGCCCTCGAGGTAGCTTTTACCGATATTTATAGCACTTATCACCAAATCATATTATTATATCTAAAATTAACTTATACGCAATATGCAAAAATCTCCGATGCCGCGATTTTCCACACAAACCAACCCCCTCCCGCGGGGGGCGTCGGCGCGCCGGCCGAAAGGCATAAAGTCTTCTCCATAAGTAGCGATTTTCCGGCCTTTCGGCGCGGCGCCGGCGAGGCGTTCGGGGCGGAAAACTATTAATTTAGTTGGATTTCAACCCGAACGCCTCGCGCCGACCTTCGGTCGGGCCGACGCCCCCCGCGGAGCGGAAGATTTCGATTTGAGTTAATAATTGAGGTATCGTCTCAGAGCTATTATGCTTCCTATTGCTCCGAAGGCGCCTCCGAGGAGGACTATGGAGATATTCCACGGAAGCGGGATTGGAATTATCGAGGGGAGAACATAGCCCGCGGCTTCGGAAAGGCCCCATAGGACAGCCCATGCGAGACTCCCGGAGATCAGGCCGTGGATTAGGCCCTCGAGCAGGAATGGTAGCCGGACAAAGTTTCGCGAAGCGCCGACGAGTTGCATAACACGAATGCTGTCGCCGCGCTGGGAGATCGCGAGCTTGACTGTGTTTGTGATAATAGTGGTTGCGGCGATGAGGAGGACTAAGCCCCAAAGTCCGGTGAGGATCAGCGAGATTCGGCTTGCCTTGGCGAGGCTGTGGGCTATACGGTTCGGTGCGGACAGCTCTTCGACCAGCTTATCGTCTTTGAATTTGGCGGCGAGCGAATCGACTGCCTCGCCCATAGTCAGGTCCTTTGCGAGCTCGACTCGAATCGAGGGGGGAAAGGGGTTTCGCTTTAGCCCTTCGAGAAGCTCTTCACCGAACTCGTCGATGAACTCGATTTTCGCGCGCTCGGCTGTGACGAACTCGACCGACTCGACTCCGCGTTCGCCCTTAATAGCTTCGATTAAACTCGAAGCGTCGGCCTTAGTGGTTCCATCCTTGAGGAAGAATTCGAGCTGAACCTGCCGCTTGAGGCTTCCGATCGCACCGCGAAGATTCAGCGATATCAGCAAAAACGCGCCGAGGATAACCATCGCTATAGTGATAGTAATTATTGAGAGAAAGGTGACGAAGCTCCTTCGCCAGAAGGAGGAAAAGGCCTGCCCTATCGCAAAAAACAGCGCTCTCATTCAGCGCCTCTCGCGCGGTCGCCGACAAGCACGCCGTTTTCGAGCTCGAGAACGCGCATCGGCACACGGTCGATGAGGTCGGTGTTGTGGGTTGCCATCAGGATTGAGGTGCCTTGGGAGTTGATTTCCAAAAGGAGTTCCATCAGCTCGTCGGTGGCCCTCGGATCGAGGTTTCCGGTCGGTTCGTCGGCGAGGAGCAGGAGCGGCGAGTTCGCCAACGCCCGAGCTATCGCGATCCTTTGCTTTTCACCGCCCGAAAGCTCGTGCGGAAAGGATTTCGCTTTGTGCGAAAGCCCCATCTTGGCCAATAGCTCGAATGTCCTCCGCTTGATGAACTTTCGCGGTTGGCCGGTCACTTTGAGGGCAAAGGCGATATTCTCCGCGGCGGTCATATCGGGAAGCAGTCGAAAATCCTGAAAAACGATGCCGAGTTTCCTTCGCAAAACTGGAATCTGTTCGTGCTTGATCGAATTCGAGTCGAAGCCCGCGACCTCGACGAGGCCGTAATCCGGCCGTTGCTCCATAATGACCAGCGAAAGAAGCGTGCTTTTGCCCGCACCGGAAGAACCCACGAGGAAGGCAAATTCGCCGTCCTCGATCGCAAAGCTCACATCGGAAAGGGCGATCCAGCCCTTGCCATAGGATTTGCTCACTCTATCGAAATGAAGAACCGACATACTATATAAAATACCTTCATAGATTCCGCCGGTCAAGGGTATTTTTATAGGAGGGTTATAGGTTATGGGTTCTGGGTTATGGGCATTACACGACGGCGCGGGGAGCGCCGGAGGAATAGGTAAAAGGTAAAGGGTAAAGGGTAAAAGGCAGTTACACGAAGCGCGTAGGAGCGCGCGTTTCCGAGTGAAGATGATTGCGCTGATTTCGCCCACCCCCCGCGCGCTGTCACGATTTTTGCGATTCGGCAGTCTGGCGCTAATATATAAACTGCGCCGCACAAAAATCCCATCCGCAACCCCAAGACCACCCCCGCGCCAGCGCGCCGCCCCCGGCCCCCTCGTGAAATGTCGTTTTGATACGCCCTTCGGGCTACGGGAGCGACCGCGTTTCGATACGAGCGAAGCTCTACTCAACGACCGGTGGTCACTGAGCGAAGTCGAAGTGCCGGTGGCTGAGTAGGGCATTCTCATGCCCGTATCGAAGCCGTGCCGTATCGAAGCCCCGGCATTAAAAACGGGCGTATTCAATACGCCCCTACGAATCAATCCTCCTAAATCCCCCTTTCACAAGGGGGACTTCACTATCCCCCCTTCTCAAGGGGGGCAGGGGGGATTCTCCCCGGCGGCCTCCAATACGCCCTTCTACAGAAATGTCGTTTCGATATGAGCTAAGCTCTACTCAACGACCACGTTTCGATACGTCCTTCGGCTACTCAACGACCGCGTTTCGATACGCCCTTCGGCTACTCAACGACCGCGTTTCGATACGCCCTTCGGGCTACGGGAGCGACCGGTGGTCACTGAGCGAAGTCGAAGTGCCGGTGGCTGAGTAGGGCATTCTCATGCCCGTATCGAAGCCACTTCCAAAAAGGCGAACCCCGCGCCTCAATGTTATCTTTACCTTCTGCCCTTAAATTGAGTTTTTCACTATTTATGTGTATTCCTTATAGGATTCCTTTAGAATCGGCGGTTAGGATTAGCAAAAAAATTGAAAATGGGCTAATAAATCATATATTGGACAGATATTTTTACAAATAAAGAAGCTCAATATGAATAAAAGCGGTTTTATATCGATTCGCGGCGCGCGCGAACACAACCTCAAGGATGTCTCCGTCGATATTCCGCGCGACAGCCTGACAGTTATCACCGGCCTCTCCGGAAGCGGGAAAAGCTCGCTGGCCTTCGACACCCTTTTCGCCGAGGGGCAGAGGCGTTATGTCGAGTCGCTTTCGGCCTACGCGCGCCAGTTTCTCAGCCTCATGGAGAAGCCAGATGTCGATAAGATCGAGGGCCTTTCGCCGGCGGTGGCAATCGAGCAACGCCGCTCCAGCCATAACCCCCGCTCGACAGTTGCGACCGTCACGGAGATTTACGACTACCTGCGCCTGCTTTACGCCCGAATCGGAGTGGCCTACTGCTACAAGTGCGGGCGAGAGGTCTCGAAGTGGAGCGTGCAGGGCATTGTTGACAAGATTCTCGATTTGCCGGAGGGCAAGCGAATAATCGTCCTCGCACCGGTTGTCCGATCGCGCAAGGGCGAATTCCGCGAGCTGTTGGACGGTATCGGCCGCGACGGCTTTGTCCGCGTCCGAATCGACGGCGAGATCCGCACCATCGAGGACAAGATCGAACTTTCCCGTAAGATCAATCACGATATAGAGATAGTTGTCGATCGACTCGTCATCAAGGACGATATTCAACAGCGCTTGACCGAATCGGTCGAGATCGCCCTCAAATTCGGCGAGGGCATGGTGATAATCCTCGATCCGGACTCCGGCGAGGAACAGGTTTTCAGCGAGAAATACGCCTGCCCGAAATGCGGCATCTCCTACGAGGAGTTGACTCCGCGCTCCTTCAGTTTCAACAGCCCCTTCGGCGCTTGCCCCTCCTGCGACGGCCTCGGCACAGAGCGAAAGCTCGACCCGGAGCTTATCGTGCCGGACAAAACCAGGAGCATTATGGAGGGCGCGATCAAGGCCTGGGGCGACCCGACCGGAAGGTATTGGGGCCGGATGATCAAGGCCGTCGCCGCCGAGATGGGAATCGATCTTTACAAACCTTGGGAGAAGCTTCCCGAGGAATTCCAAAACGTAGTCCTCTACGGCTCCGGCAAGAAGGAATACACATTCCACTACGAATCCACCGACGGCAAGGCCAAGGGCGAATGGAAATCGCGATACGAGGGAATCATCCCGAACCTCAAGCGCCGATTCCTTCAGACCGAAAGCCAAGGCATTCGTATGTGGATCGAGCAGTTTATGAGCCAAGCGCCCTGCCCCGAATGCGGCGGGAGTAGGCTTCGCCCCGAGGCGCGAAGTGTCCGCGTCGGAGGGATCGCGATCAACGAGGCAGTCGCGATGAGCATCGCCGACGCGCTTTACTTCTTCCGCGGTTTGGAGGAAGGCCTTTCCGAGCGCGACAAGCTCATCTCGAAACAGATTTTGAAGGAAATCGTCGAGCGGCTCGGCTTCCTCGACGCGGTCGGAGTCGGCTATCTGACCCTCGACCGCCAATCCAGCTCGCTCTCCGGCGGCGAGTCCCAGCGAATCCACCTCGCGACGCAGATCGGGAGCAGGCTCGTCGGCGTCATGTATGTCCTCGACGAACCCTCGATCGGCCTTCACCAGCGCGACAATGTCCGCCTGATCCGCACCCTCGAGTCGATGCGCGACCTCGGAAACACGGTCATCGTCGTCGAGCACGACCGCGAGACCATCGAGGCCGCGGATTATATAATCGACCTCGGGCCGGGCGCGGGAGTCCACGGCGGCGAGGTGGTTTGCGCGGGAACCCCCGCGGAGGTCGCGCTCTGCGAGAATTCACACACCGGAAGGTATCTCTCGGGTAGGTTCGAGATTCAAACCCCCAAAAAGCGCCGCGAGGGGAACGGCAAAACGCTCGCGCTCGAGGGCGCCTCGGGAAATAACCTCGCCAATGTCGATATCGAGCTTCCGCTGGGCAAGTTTATATGCATCTCCGGCGTTTCCGGCTCGGGCAAATCGACGCTCATCAACGAGACGCTTTATCCGATTCTCGCGCGGCATTTCACCGGCAAGAATATCCGGCCGTTGCAGTATAGATTCATTCGCGGCCTCGAGGCGATCGACAAGGTCATCGATATTGACCAGTCGCCGATCGGCCGAACACCGCGGAGCAACCCAGCGACCTACACCGGCGCCTTTTCCCCGATTCGCGAGCTTTTCGCCAGCCTGCCCGAGTCGAGGGCGCGAGGCTACAAGCCCGGCCGATTCTCCTTCAATGTCAAGGGCGGCCGCTGTGAGACCTGCGGCGGCGGTGGAACGATTATGCTCGAGATGCATTTTTTGCCGGATGTCTATGTCCCCTGCGACCAGTGCCACGGCAAACGCTACAACCGCGAGACTTTGCAGATTCGATATAAGGGCAAAAACATCAGCGAGGTGCTCGACATGACCGTCGATGAGGCCTCGGAGTTCTTCGAGAATATCACCGCGATCTCGTCGAAGCTCGTGACCCTGCGCGATGTCGGCTTGGGATATATCACTCTCGGTCAATCGGCGGTGACGCTGTCCGGTGGCGAGGCGCAGAGGGTGAAGCTCTCCACAGAGCTTTCGCGCAAATCCACCGGCAAAACCCTGTATATCCTCGACGAGCCGACTGTCGGCCTGCACGCCTACGATGTCAAGATCCTCCTCGATGTGCTCGACAAGCTCGTCGATATGGGCAACACGGTTCTCGTCATCGAGCACAACCTCGATGTCCTGAAGGTCGCCGATTACATCATCGATCTCGGGCCGGAGGGCGGCGATATGGGCGGCACTATCGTCGCGAGGGGCACGCCCGAGGAGGTCGCCCACTCGACGAAGAGCCACACCGCGGCCTTTCTGCGCAAAGCGCTCGGACTGGTGAAATAAACCCCCCGCTGATGGAGTTGGAATCTGGTGAAATCGTTTGAGTAAGTTGTTAAAATTCCTTCCGGCCGTCATTTGGACTGTCGCAATCGTCATAATTGCGACGCAACCGACAACCAATAAAGACCAGATCTTTCCGAATTTCGATAAAGTCCTGCATTTTGGGGCCTTCGCGCTCCTCGCCATCCTCTCGATAATCGCAACCGGCGGGAGGTTTGTTTTCCTTTCGACAGTAGTCTTTCCATCGATAATCGGCGTCGCCGTGGAGATCATTCAGTCGAAACTGCCGTATCGCAAGGCCAGCTGGGGGGACTTCGTCGCCGATATCGCCGGAGGGATTGCTATTTTCGTTATCTTCATGATTTATAAGAAGTTGCATGCGCGTCGCAAGCCTCGACATCGGAACTAACTCGATTATTCTCACTCTCGCGGAGATCGATTCTCGGGGCGCGATCGAAGCGGAGGCGACCTTTATCGAAGAGCCGCGCCTCGGAGAGGGCCTCGCGCGAACCGGTGAGATCTCGACGGAGGCTTTAACCCGCGCGATCTCGGTTTTAATGCGCTTCGTTGAAACCGCCCGGGAATTCCGCTCGCAGATTGTTATCGCCTTTGGGACCGAGGTCTTTCGCCGGGCGGAGAACGGCCGCGAGGCGATCTCGCGCATTGCCCTTCAGACAGGCGTCGAGGTAAAAATCCTCAGCCCTGAAGAGGAGGCACGCTATGCCTTCCTCGGCGCGACCGGCGAATTTCGCGATAACCAGCCGCGACTCGTCTTCGATATTGGCGGCGCGAGCACGGAGCTTATTTGGGGAACGGGTTCGCCCCGGGGCTATATCAGCCTGCCTATCGGCGCTATGGTTTTGTCGGAGCGCTTTCCCGCGCCGCTCGATAGGGCGGTATTTTGCGAGTTGAATGAGACTATCGACCGCGAACTCGACAAAGTCCCTTCGGAGGCCTTCGAGGTTGAAAGCGCGGTCGGCGTCGGCGGGACGATAACCACGCTTTCGGCCATGTTCCTCGGCCTCGAAAGCTATATCCCGGAGAGGGTGCACGGATCGGTTCTTCCGGGCGAATGGCTGTCGCGAAATACCGACGAGATTATTGCCATGCCCGCGGAGGAACTTCGCAGGCGCTTGCCCTTCGCGCCGAGGCGCGCGGATATACTGCCGGCCGGCGCTCTTATCGTCAGGAAGATACTGGAACGAGGGGGTTTCGGCGAGGTTTTAGTTTCGGATAGGGGGGGAAGATTCGGTGCGATTTACAGGGAGGCGGAAAAATTTTATACATAGAACCTCAAGAAAATTAATAATTCAGCTTTTTACCCTTGACAATTATCTTGAGGTTATCTATACTATACTCAAGCTATAGCATAAGTTAGGCCTTTCAAGGAGAGCTAATGAGCATTCTCGACTCCATAAGAGGTCGGAAGGCGAGTTCAATTTTAGGACTCGACATCGGCACATTTAATGTCAAGTTGGTCAATGTAGTTCCGTCCTTGTCAGGAAAGCCCAAGCTTCTCGGCTTCGGTAGCAGAACCCTTCCGCAAAGCGCGATAATCGAAAAGGACATCAAAGACCACGAAGGTGTGATTTATGCCGTTCAAAGCCTCGCCGAAGAGGTAGCGCCGAATACGCGCGAGGTAGTCCTTAACCTCTCGGGACACAAGGTTTTCACGGACAGGATTCAAATCTCGCTCGGCGGCAAAAAGGGGCGCCTCTCCGAGGCCGTTATGATCGAGGCCGAGCAACGAATCCCGACCGGCACCGCCGGAGTGGCCGTCGATTACCATCACCTCGGGAAGACCCCCGACGGCAAAAAAGAGGATGTCATTCTCGTCGCGGCGAGGCGCGAGCTTGTCGAGCAATATTTTTACGCGGTCCGCGACGCAGGCCTCGAGCCTATAGCTATCGACCTCGATTTCTTTGCGATGTTCAACTCCTTCGAGTTCAATTACGGTCTCCCCGAGGAGGGCGTTTTTGCCCTGACCAATGTCGGGCATGTTCTGACAAACCTGACCTTCATTATCGACGGTGCCTATTACACAGTTCGTGATGTTTCCACCGGCGCAAAGCAGATTTGGGATTATGTCCAATCCGAGCTTCGTATGACCGGCGACGATCTTGACGATCTCATGGTCGGGAAATTCCCCATCGACGACAAGGCGGCCTTTCAGGAGGCGATTTTCAACGCCGCCGAGGATATCAAGCTGGGCCTCGATGTGGCCTTTAGCTATATAGAGAATGTCACTCAGGGCCGAAAGGTCGAGAAGATCTATATGGGCGGCGGCGGCGCGATGATAGACTTTTTGCCGGAGGCAATCTCCCAGAAGACAACGGTGCCGGTCGAGATAATGAACCCCTTCAGAGGGCTTCAGCCGGCCGAGGGTGTGTTTTCGGGATTAGACCCCGCGAAAATCGCCCCCATGTACACGAACGCTATCGGTTTGGTGATAAGAGAAGCGTAAATGATCAAGGTAAACCTACTACCGCAGGAACTACAAAAGAAGAAGAAGATACCCTTCTTCGATAAGTATTTCATGTATGTTTTCCTCGGTTTGTTAGTAGGTTTGGCGGGGCTTTGGCTTCAGACTCAACAACAACAAAGCGAGATAGATACACTCGAGAGCGAGATAGCGCGCGTTGAGAGCGAGATTCAGCGGTTCAGCCAGCAGGTCAAGATGGTCGAGCAGGTGCAGGAACTTCGCGACAAGATCACGATTCGTATCGATGCGATACGCTCGTTGGAGGTTCAGAGGCCGTTTTGGGTGAAAACGCTCGAGGAGTTGGCCGGAATTATACCGGAGTTCTTATGGATGGAGGAGTTTGTCGAGGTCGAGAAGATAGTGACTATCAAGGGCATGAGCTATAACCTCAAGGGAATCGCGAATTATATCGCCGGGCTGATCCAATCCGAGAACTTCGACGATATTAAACTGAATTTTATTCGCGAACAAGCCACGACTGCGGGAAAAGCGATGCAATACAATTTCGAGCTTTCCGGAAGTCTTGTTTTTACCGCGGCGGAGAAATATGCCGGCGAGTTCGTCGGCGATGAGGAACCGGTCGAAGAGGAGTCCCCCCAGCCGCCCTCGTCGAGGGTTGTTCCCTTGGGGCGCGAGGCTTTGGAAAAAGAGAAAGAGGTCACACTCGAGGCCGTGAAGAGCATCCCGAAGGAGCAACCGACACCGTGAGTATATCTTTCAGGGATCATAAGGTTCAAAAGATAGCCGGCGGGATCTTGATCTTCGCGATAATTGGTGTTTTGTGGTTCACGCAGATTTATACTCCGAACAAGTTGATTATTAAGGAAAAGCGCGAGACCTTGGAACAATTGAACCTCAAGCTGTCGAATATCAAGCTCTCCGCCGCAAAACTGCCTCAGCTTCGGAAAGAGGTCGAGAGGCTTTTCATCCGATACAAACTCCTCGAGGAGCTTATGCCCACGAGCCGCGATGTTCCCGATTTTGTTAATAAACTCAATATCTCCGCGCGCGAAAACAATATGAAGATTCGACGGGTCGATGTGATCCCGACCGAGCAGTCGGAGTATTTCCATACAAACCCCTACAAGGTCATGGTCACCGGCAATTATCATGAATTGGGCGCCTTCCTCGAGGCGATTGCTAACCTCAAGTTTGTCGCCACTGTTAAAAATTTCATGATTAAAAAGAACACGAACCCCAGCGAATCGATCTCGGCGGAGTTCGTTATTACCACGTATCATATCCCCTCGACGGAAAGACTTCAGCCGCCGACATTGTTGGAGGGGCAGGATCAATCGGCACAAAGTGGAGGGATCACTAAACCCACGGATACAGCCAAACCCCGCGCGACCGAAAACGAGGCGATCAAGGCCCTTTCGGGAGCCAATGTTCCGGATTTGACGCAATGAAAAAGGTATTATTCATAACGGCTATTCTTTGCCTTTGCGCCGCGGCCGCGGACTACGATGTGGTCGGCCTCAAGCTCTATCGCGAGGGCGACAACACGGTGGTCGAGGCGTTGACCTCCGGGCCGGCGACTGTTAAAACCGCGAGGCTTCAAAACCCCGACCGAATTATCGTCGATTTGATCGGCGGTGTGCACAGGTTGAAGGATAAAGACCTTCCCCCCCTGCCGCAGGGGATCGTTATGGAGCTGAGAACCGCTCAGTTCCAGTCCTCGCCGCCGATAACGAGGATAGTTCTCGTCCTCGCCGAACCGGTTGGAGAGGTGCAAACCGGCGAGGGGCCGCGCTTCGGTAAGGCGATAATCCCCACTCCGGGATATCCGGCCTTCCCCGAATGGTCGATCGCGAGGGCGACTCCCGCCTCACCCGCCGTTCCGAAGAAAGAAACGACCGAGCCAACAATCTCCGAACCGCCTCCGGGGGCTAAGCCGACACCTCAATCACCCGCGGAAACGCCCGCTGAAAAAACCCCCGAGGAAAACGAGTATCCCGTTCAAAGGGCGTTTATCGCCGGGGACTCACTCGGCGGGGGGGCGAGCTATATCAGGCCGCTGGTGATCTATCGCGGATGGGATAAACCCGATCCCTTCGTTGTGGCAAAGCCCGCAACGGAGTCGAAGATCGGCGAGGAGGCCTTCCCGATTGTCGAAGACCTTAAAATTGTAGGAATTGTCGCGGGCAGGGGGATTGATAAGATAGCTATCCTTCAGGACGCCCGAGGCTGGGGCTATATTCTCGGAACCGGCGACAGTATTAAGGGCGGGATTGTCGATTCGGTCACCGATTCGACAATTACATTCAATATCGAGGAATTCGGGGTTATCAGACAGGTTGTGCTGACACTGCCCAAGGAGGTTTTTAACCGATGAAAAGGCGAATAATCATACTTTTAATTTTCGCCGTGGCTTCGAGTTTGGTCACTCAGGAGGCCGGATATAGCTTCCTTAAAAAACTCGAGGAGGGTGTCACCGACGCGAGCAGGATTTCCCCCCACGGCGATAGAGTCTTCCCACAGATAGTTTTCCAAGCCGCCGATATCAAAGCGGTGGTGAACTTTTTTGCTGAAACCGGCGATATAAACATCATTATCGATAGCCGAATTCAGGGAACAGTCGATCTCAAACTCCGGAATGTCACTTGGGCGACCGCGTTTCAAAGTATAATCAACACATTCAGTTTGACCCTTATTCAAGAGGGCAACACCTTCAGGGCTATGCGCCTTGCGGATTACCGCAAGGATATTCTCGACGAACGCGATTATCAATACTCGAAACAATCCCTTATTCCGCGCGATACTCAGA
Organism: bacterium UBP14_UBA6098; assembly: GCA_002428525.1. Classification (GTDB taxonomy): domain Bacteria; phylum UBP14; class UBA6098; order UBA6098; family UBA6098; genus UBA6098. Next base: position 7,054 of record DIWU01000035.1, on the reverse strand, counting down.
TCTTTCCGCTTAGTTACGCCGACGCCAACGCGATGGCCGATGTTCTTCGCGGGGCGTTGACCGATCGCGGCCGACTCGTTGTTGACGGCCGGACTAACTCGGTTGTTATCAACGACATCCCGGAAATCTTCGCGAGGGTGGAGAGCCTGATTACCTATCTCGACACCGAAACGCCGCAGATCCGAGTCTCCGCGAAGATACTCAATGTTGACAAAGACCTGCTCGACCAGCTCGGTGTCGCATGGGAGATCGGTGCCGGAGTGTCTCAGGGGATAGCCACCAGCGGGCGAACAGGCAATATTCCGCCGAACGACCAGTATGTCAGCCTCGGGGTTCGCGCCCAAGAGATCGGCGTGACCGACCAGCTCGGTGCATTTAGATGGGGAATCATCTCCGGCGATTACGACATCGGGGTTTCGATCGCCGCGCTCACCTCGAACAACAGGGGCAAGATCGTAGATAACCCGGAGATCGTTACGTTGGACAACCAAGAGGCCGAGATCATGTCGGGTGTAAAGATCCCGATCAACACAGTTGACGAGGCCGGTAATGTCGTCACGACGCTCTACGATGTCGGTGTCACGCTGCGGGTCAGGCCGCATATCACGAGCCTCGGCAGAGTCGCGCTGGAGCTTTATATCGAGCGCAACTCCTACCAGCCCTCGACCTCCGGATACAGCATTGTTTCCCGCTGGGCGAAGACCAATGTCATCATCGACGACGGCGGCGCGCTGGTTATCGGTGGCCTTTCAACGCAAGATACTAAGAAACTTATGCGCGGAGTTCCGGTTTTAAAGGATATCCCGCTATTGGGCAGGCTCTTCCGCTACGAGCAGGACCAAGCCACCGAGTCGGAATTGGTTATTTTCGTTACACCATATACTATAGTCCCCGAGGGAATAACTGCGGAGTGATGATGTCCGGAACGCCGATTATACTCGAGAACCTCATAGACGAGCTTTCCCGCCTTCCGGGGATAGGGCGCAGAAGTGCCCGTAGAATAGCGTTCCATATACTTCATAAGCCGCCCGATGACGCTAGGGCACTTGCGAAAGCGCTGAACGATTTCGTCGATAATGTCCGTTTTTGCAGTATATGCGGTGCGATATCCGAAACAGATCCTTGTGGGATATGTAAAGACAACTCGCGTCAAAAAAGGATGATCTGTGTCGTCGAGGAGATTTCCGATCTCCTCGCTATCGAGGCCTCGGGCAGTTATTGCGGGGTTTATCATGTTCTCGGCGGTGTTCTTGATCCGCTCTCGGGGATCGGGCCGGATGAGCTAAACCTCGATTCGCTTGTCGCGAGGGTCGGCGAGGGTGGAGTCGAAGAAGTAATTCTCGCGACAAATCCCACCGCCGAGGGCGATACTACAGCAATGTTCATCGCGCGGCTTGTCGCAAGGTTTGGTGTAGAGGTGACGCGTATCGCAAGGGGACTTCCGGTCGGCGGCGACCTCGAATTCGCGGATAAATCCACGCTGGCAAGGGCAATCGAGAACAGAGTTCCGCAAAAATAGGCTTAATACCTCTTCAGAAACTCAAGCAATTCCAAAGCCCTCGAAAGGGGCCACTGGGTTTTTTTATCCGAGATGGCGCTTTCCGGATCGGGGTGGATTTCAATAAATAGGGCATCGACACCGAGGGCTAATGCGGCCGAGGCGATATGCGGCGCAAATTCCCTATCGCCGCCGCTCGAGTTGCCCTCGCCGCCGGGGCGCTGAAGGCTGTGCGTGACATCCATCACGACAGGCCAGCCGGAGCGCGACATTATCGGGATCCCCCGAAAATCGACCACCAGATTGTGATAACCGAATGAGCTTCCCCGCTCGGTAAGCAGGACACCGCCCGTTCCGACCGAGGAGACCTTTTGCGCGATGGGAATCATATCCTCCGGCGCGAGGAATTGGCCTTTTTTAATATTCACCGGCAGGCCGGTTTTGGCCGCCGCGATAGTAAGATCGGTTTGTCGGCAAAGGAATGCCGGAATCTGAAGGCAATCGACGACCTCGGCGACCGCGGGAACCTCCTCGGGGGAGTGAATATCTGTCAAAACCGGCACTCCGACCTCGCTTCGGATGTGCCCGAGAATATCGAGGCCTCGTTCGAGGCCGACACCACGGGCGGAGGCCGCCGAAAGACGGTTGGCCTTGTCGTAGCTGGATTTATAGATGAAGGGGATATTCAGCCGCGCGCAAATTAAGGCGATCTCCTCGGCGGTTCTGAGGGCCTGCCCTTCGTCCTCGATAGCGCACGGGCCGGCGATAAGCGCCCAAGGACCGCCTCCACCGACAGAGATATTACCGATAAAGACCTCTCTCGAGGTTGTTCGTAGCTCGATCATTGCTTCTCGGAATATTCAGGGGAGGATTCCATCTTGTTGCGGAGATTGTCGAGTTCCCTCTTGAGCTTCTCGCGCTCGCCCTGTTTGATTTTGCTGTAAACACGATAAAGCATTGCGAGAACAGAAAGAAGAATTAAAAGCGGTGGAACGAAAAGGTAATCCTCGGGGAAGTCGGAAATCAATCCGAGTATCTCGAATACGGCGAGAGCGCCGATTATAATTGCCCATTTAATCATTTGAACCTACTTTGAGACAATGGAAAGGGAGTGTTATCCTGAGAAAAAAACTAACTGAATTTCCCTTATCGGGAAATTCGGGGCAGTTACACGTTTTCGAGCACTACAGTGTTTCGCGGTTGCCGAAACCGTAAACGTAGATGGTCCGGTCGTTATCGACTGCGAGCGTGATCCCGGCGAGGGTGTTGTCCACTTCGCTATCCTTCCAGCGGATAAAATCCCCTGTGACCTTCGGGTATGCGTAGGTAATCATTCCGGAACCGCCCGAGCCGCCGTAATATTGGCTTATATACCAAAAACGGGTCTTATTCGATGGCGGGGAATAGTTCAATTTTTTACGCATTACTTCGTTTTGGTCGTCGAACCAACGGAAGCCGAGGTTGGCCTCGAATATTATCGGCCAATAGTATTCTTGACATATAAACTGACCGTTGGCGACATAATACTCGTATTGAATATCCCAAAGGTAGGCCAGCATAAGCGCGGCCTCTTTGACTTTGGCTTTCTTGGTCGCGACATTGAAGCGGACGATTGCGAGGGACGCGAGGACGCCGATAATGACCAATACGATCATCAGCTCGATAAGAGTAATACCCAAAACGCCTTTTTTATTTGCTTTTGTGTTTGCCATGACTGTGCTGGTCTTTATAATTCATTTGCGCCTTCGATACTATAATATCGAAAAAAATACTAATTTCAAGCCTAATTCGGAAGTTTGTATTCCACGAGGCTTGCGCTGATATGCCCGATGACTATCTTCGTTTTCATCAGCACAGGCATTCTGCGGCCGTCGTCGGTGAGCCAAATGAAGACATTGCCCTTGTGCTCGAAGATCCCCGGGGCGCTCAGTATCGGCTCGATCACGATGCAATCGAACTTTCCGGCCGGCACCTCGACGCTTTCTTTCCGAAGAACCGCGACGCGTATGGGGTAGTTCTTGCCGTCGGTATGGTTCGGGAGGAAAAGGGTATCGCCGGGAATCAGCTCGAGAGTGCGCGTATAATAGAACGCCGAGAGGACATCGAGGACGTTCGGGTAGGTTTCGACATCGTAGTCTTTGCTTTTTGCGCGGTTTTTGTTTTGGTCGAAGGTGAACCAACGGTTCGAGCGGTATTTTCCCTCGGAGAGGTGTTTTTCGTGGCGAAGCGAATGGAAAAACTCGGTGTCGAGTAGCGATTCGACCCTATCCTCGACCTTGAAGACCACCGAGAAGGATTTGTTCGTTCCGGCCTTGGTTTCGAAATAATAGGCAGGTCTGTGGTTATATTCCACGATAGACAGGACGGACATCTTCGCCCAGCCGGCGTTGACAAAGCCGTAATCGACGGAGAAGGTCAGCTCCTCTCCCGGGGCGAAGGCGTCGGTATAAACCGGCTCGGGGATTTCGACGGAATCGAGGGCGCGAAGCGCGAGCGCCGCCTTTTCGGGGTCCTTTTCGACCTTCGCGAAGAGGCTCGCGGCCACGAGTAGCAGAATGGCTTTATTTTTGAATAATTTTTTCATTGTGAAGCTCGCTTAGTATTTGTTCGAGGCGCGTTTCGATCTTCAACGCCACGGCTCGATAGCATTCGAGGCCTTTCCCGATAGGGTCTTCGATCTCGCCGACATCGAGAAGCATCGCTCGCTTGCCCGAGGGGCATAAAGCTTTAACGCTTTCCAAATGCGCATATTCCATGCCAATAACAAAATCCGCCGCGCAAATCGCCGAAGGGGTGAGGGCTTTGCTTTGGTGGGCTTCAATATCCGCACCGCGCTCCCGGGCGGCGATAATCGCCTCGGCTGTCGGAGGCAAACCCACGAGTCCTAAGGTTCCGGCCGAATCGAAGACGAAGTGCAGATTGCGCTCTCTAACGATCCTTATTGCGATCCCCTCGGCCATCGGCGAGCGGCAGGTATTCCCCGAGCATACGAAAAGCACCCTAATTATTCTTTCTTGCAAAGCGAAACTCCGTAGTTGGAAAATCCTCTTGAATAGCTCGAATCGAGATTGCGCCTTCTCTGAGGACATGTATTTTTTCGGGGAATTCTCGGACATCGATAATCGTCGAGGGGCCTTTGGAGTATATTTTGTCGCTGTCGAGGACAATATCGCAAAAGGTCTCGAGCCATTCGCGAGCGCCTTCGAGCGTTGTTCGAGGGGGCTCGCCGGAGCGGTTGGCGCTGGTGGAGAGAATCGGCATTCCGGATTTTCGAATAAGTGCCAAATCGAGCGGCAGGGAGGCGGCCCTGAGGGCTAATCCTCCGCCGGGGCCGAGTATCTCCTCCGGAAGGTCGTCTGTTCGCGCCGGTTCGACGACGAGTGTCAACGGGCCGGGCCAATACAGGTCGATGAGGCGTTTCAGCGTATCGAAGCGTTTGATCCAGTTCTCGGCGTCGGATTTATCGATGAGCATGATGCAAGGCTCGTTCTCGGGGCGGCCCTTCGCGCGGTTGACCTTGCGAATTACCGAAGACGACAGGGCATTTCCACCGAGGCCGTAAAGCGTTTCGGTGGGATAGCAAATAACACCGCCCTCTTTCACAATCCCACCGGCGGTTTCGATCACGCTCTCCGGCGGGTGGAACGGGTCGATCTCGAGGTAGATCAATCCTCACCGCCGGTGGAGATTATATCGCGGACTATGAAGGTTTCAAAGCCCTTCGATTTAATCTTCTTCTCGGCCTCCGCGGCCTCGAACTGATCGACGAAATCGCCGGCGCGGACCTTATAGTAGGGCGGCTCGTAAACAGTATAGACTTTTACATCGAGAGCGCCCGAGGCCTTTGTGGCGAAGCTGTCGGCGGCGGCGGTGCTTTTTGTTGTGAATAGCTGAACGCGGAAGCCGCGGATGAGTTCGCCCTCAATCGGTTTTTCTGAGGGGATATACTGGTCGGCCAAGGATGAATACTCGATCGGCTTATGAGGCTCGCTTCGCGGATCGACCACGACCGGCGGGACCTCCAGCGCCTCCGGCACAACAACCTGTTGGGGCTCGGAGCTTTCGGGGCGGCGGCTTTCGCCGATGTTTGCCTTGGGAAAGAATGCGCATCCCGCGGCGAAAAGTAGCATTGTTTGGGCGGCGACGAGGATTTTCATCATAGATATTTCTCCATGCCTTCATTCTTGACTTTTTCGAGTAGCTCGCGAATCTGAGGTATTCTCGTTTTGTGAAGCACGAGGACGACATCGCTCTCGCGGACAATGACCAAGTCGCTGACTCCGAAGGCGATGACCGCGCCCTCGGAATCGTTCAGGATGGTCGTTTCATAGGTATCGACGGCGAGGGTGTCCTCGCCGGAGGAGACATTGCCGTCGTAGTTTTTCGGCAAGATGCGCTCGAGGGCGCCGTAGTCGCCGACATCGTCCCAAGTGAATTTTGCGCGAAGGACTCCGACCCTGTCGGATTTCTCGAGAACACCGTAGTCGATACTGATCGGGACTAACTTTTCGAACTCCGAATCCAAAAAGGCGCGCTCCGAGGGAGTTCCCACCACTTCGATATAGCGCATAAGGACGCTGTGAAGTTCGGGCAGATATTTGCCGATCTCCTCGAAAATTCGGGTGGCGCGCCATACGAAGATGCCCGAATTCCAAAGGTGTTTATTGTCGAGGTAATACTCCTGTGCGGTCAGGTGATTGGGCTTCTCCTTGAAGGACTCGACATTGAAGGCCGTGAACCCGTTGGTTCGGCTCGTCTCGTCGCCGATCTCGATATAGCCGTAACTGGTTTCCGGTCGGCTCGGTTCGATACCGATGAGCATGAGAATATCATTTTCCTCCGCAGTCGCCTTTGCGGCCTCGAGCGCTTCAATGAATGTCGCCACCGGCCGAATCAGATGATCCGACGAAAGAACAAACATAATGCCGTCGCCGTGGGAAGCGATAATCCTCGCCGCCGCGAAACCTATAGCCGGAGCGGTGTTTCGGCCCACCGGCTCGATCAGGAAGTTGCGCTCCTCCAAAGGCCCTATCTCGCTAATTATCAGCTCCTTGAGGTGCTCCCCCGTCAGGATGATGATATTATCCTGTGAAACCAAGGTCTCCACCCGGGAAATAGTCTCCTCGAGCATAGTCTTGTTCGAGATCAGCTTCAAAAGCTGTTTAGGTCTCTTGAAACGGCTCGCCGGCCAAAAGCGCTCGCCACGCCCCCCCGCAAGTATTACCGCGAAATTATCCATAGTCCAAACTCTCCGTCTTTTTAGTAGTATCTATACATAATACAAATGAAGCAAGTTTTCGCAAAGGATAAATTTCCCATTTGCCGAGATTCAAATTATGCAAACAAAGGGGCGTCGGGATAACCGCCTTCAGGGGAAAGCGAGCTTTCCCCTGAGGACGGTTATCGCCGTCGGGCCGGAATAGAAGGCGCGCCGGAACTCGGGATCGTCTTCCGGCCCGACGGCCCGCGCATGCGCGGCCGACGCCCCGAGGGTTGTCACTCGGAGAAGGGATTAAATCGATCTTTGGTTATGAGTTTGTAACATATTGTGTGTAT